>NZ_JAUJUJ010000222.1 GCF_030711595.1 Stenotrophomonas sp. YIM B06876 | reverse complement strand
CTGCAGTCGCTGATGCTGCTGGCCGTGGAACATGGCCTGGCCACCTGCGCCCAGGGTTTCTGGCGCCGCTACGACAGCAGCCTGGCGGTGCACCTGCAGCTGCCCGAGCCGTACCGCGTGGCGTTCGGCGTGGCGCTGGGCTACGAAGACAAGGCCGCGCCCATCAACACCCTGCAAGCCAGCCGCGCGCCGCTGGAGGAATGGGCCGCTCTGCGCGGGTTTTGATACCGGCTTGCGCTCGCAGCGGTCACGGTGTTGCTTCGCTTAAATTTTGATAGCTATCATCGCTTACACAGCAAGCGTTAGCGGCCAATTTCGCTTGAATTCGGCGCTGGCACCGATCAGTGCGGCTTGATGGCCACCTTCAGCACGCCGTCGCGCTGGTGCGAGAACAAATCGTAGGCCGCCACGATGTCGTCGAGCTTGTAGTGGTGCGTCACCAGCAGGCCCAGATCAAGGCGACTCGATGCCACCACGTTCATCAGGCGGCGCATGCGCTCCTTGCCGCCGGGGCACAGGGCCGTGTTGATCCTGTGGTCGCCCAGGCCGGCCGCAAGCGCCGACAGCGGAATCGTCAGATCCGACGAATACACGCCCAGGCTCGACAGCGTGCCGCCCGGCTTGAGAACGCGCAGCGCCGACTCGAACGTCCCCTGCGTGCCCAGCGCCTCGATGGCCGAGTCCGCGCCCCGGCCGCCGGTAAGCTTCATGACCTCATCGACCACGTCGCAGTTCTTGAAGTTGAGCGTCACATCGGCCCCCATCTTCTTGGCAATGCCCAGGCGGTGGTCGTTGCCATCGACGCCGATGATGGTCGTGGCCCCCAGCAGGCGCGCGCCTGCCGTGGCGCACAGGCCGATCGGGCCCTGGGCAAACACCACCACGGTGTCGCCGATGCGGATGTTGGCGTTTTCGGCGCCCTTGAAGCCGGTGGACATGATGTCGGGGCACATCAGCACCTGCTCATCGGTCAGGCCGTCGGGGATGGGCGCGAGGTTGGCCTGAGCGTCGGGCACCAGCACATATTCGGCCTGCGTGCCGTCGATCAGGTTGCCAAAGCGCCAGCCGGCGGTGGCTTTGTAGCCGTGGCAGCCGCAGCGGCCGCTGGGAATGAGGTAGCTGCCGTCCTGCGACGCTGCGCCGTCCTGCGCGGCATACGAATTGAAATTCGGGCAGATGGCGCCGGCAATGACGCGCTGGCCTTCGGAATAGCCCGTCACGGCGCTGCCGAGTTTTTCGATCACGCCGACCGGCTCGTGGCCGATGGTCAGGCCCTTGGCCACCGG
>NZ_JAUJUJ010000221.1 GCF_030711595.1 Stenotrophomonas sp. YIM B06876 | reverse complement strand
TCGCCTTCGTGGCCCAGCTGCAGGCGCTGAGCGTCAATGTCGGCGTCGAAACGCCCAAGGTCATCTTCAACTCCAAGACCGGCACCGTGGTCATCGCTCAGGGCGTGACGGTGCGGCCGGCCGCGGTGTCGCACGGCGCGCTCAAGGTGGTGATCAACGAGCAACCCCAGGTCAGCCAGCCCGCGCCGTTCGGCCGGGGCCAGACCGCGATCACGCCACAGTCGCGCGTGAGCGTGGAGCAAGGCAACGGGCGCATGTTCAACTGGCCCGCCAGCACCAAGCTGCAAACCATCATCGACACCATCAACAGCACCGGCGCCACGCCCGACGACATCATGGCCATCCTGCAGGCGTTGGACCAGGCCGGCGCCATCGACGGCGAACTGGTCGTGATCTGAGGCCCTCCATGAACGAACTCCACCCCCAACCCTTCTCACTGGCACCGGCCGCCAGCACGGCCGAGCCCGCTATTCGCGAAGCGGCCGAGGCCGAGCAGGCCGCCGTCAAGTTCGAAGGCCTGTTCATCAGCGAAATGCTCAAGCAGATGCGCCGCAGCGCCCGCGAGATCGCCGGCGAGGACGGCATGTTCCAAAGCCAGACCCACGGCAGCCTGCTGGAATTGGCCGACACCATGGTGGCCGACGCCATGGCCGGGCAGCGGGCATTCGGCATTGCCGACGCCATCCTGCAGCAGCTGCTCGCACCGGCAGCGCCGGCCACGGACGGGCCGCTTAAGTTTTCGCAGCCCACGGCCGCCTTGAAGCTCTAAGGCCTCCGCGCCTGCGCCCAGCCCCCCGGCCACGCGTGCCCCCTCTTTCAGAAAGCGCCCCATTCCATGAGCATCATCAACAACGCCCTGTCCGGCACGCTGGCGGCGCAAGCGGCCCTGACCGTCGCCAGCCAGAACGTCGCCAACCTCATGACGCCGGGCTACACCCGCCAGGGCATCCTGCTGACCTCGGCCCAGCCTTCGCGCTCGGGCCCGTTCGCGGCCGGCGACGGCGTCAGCATTCCGTCGCTGTTCCGCTTCAGCGACGACTACAAGAACCTGCAGATGTGGAACGCGGCCTCGAATCTCGGCCAGCACGCCACCACCCAGCCCTATCTGACCCAGCTCGAACAGGTCATGGGCGACGACAGCGCCTCCATCAACAGCGGCCTGGACGCCTTCTTCAGCGCCCTGAACGCGGCCAGCGTGGAGCCCACGTCCAGCCCGCTGCGCCAGCAGGTCATCAGCTCTGCCGAGGCCCTGGCCCAGCGCTTCAACAGCCTCAACCAGGTGCTCTCG
>NZ_JAUJUJ010000220.1 GCF_030711595.1 Stenotrophomonas sp. YIM B06876 | reverse complement strand
CTGACCTGGTTGTGCTGAACAACTGCTTCTATGTGCATGGCCATGCACCGTTCGAAAAGAACGAGCATCTGCACCGGGAACTGGTGCGCCAGCGCGGCACTTTCGCCCGCTAATATTCGGCACACAACCGCGCGATGCCCGACTTGCGTGCAAACCAGGTCGGGCATTTGCCGCTTTGCCAGCTCTTCTTGATTGGTGCCCTCTCCAATGCGCTCTGATTCCAACCTTTCGCCCGCCGCTTCTCGTGCGCCTGGCGCCGCGCAGGCTGCCTATGGCAAGCGAGTGGGCCTGCCGCGTCGCCTGCAACGCATCTTGTCGCTGGACGACTTCGAGGCTGCAGCGCGACGCCATCTGCCACGTCCGCTGTTCGGCTACATCGCGGGTGCCGCAGAGGACAACAAGTCGCTCAGGGCCAACCGGGATGCATTCTGCGACTACAGCTTCCTTACCCGGGTGATGGTGGATGTGGCCCGCAGAAACCAGAAAACCACGCTCTTTGGCGACACCTATGCATCACCTTTCGGTGTGGCACCGGTCGGCATCAGCGCCATCTGCGCCTATCGCGGCGACCTGGTTCTGGCACAGGCCGCGGCCAACGCAGGCATCCCGGCCATCATGAGCGGGACGTCGCTCATCCGGATGGAAGATGTCCATCAAGCGGCGCCATCCACCTGGTTTCAGGCCTACCTGCCAGGTGACACCTCCAGGATTGACGGACTCATTGATCGGGTCAAGGCTGCGGGATTCAAGACCTTGGTGGTCACGGTGGACATCCCGGTGTGGGCCAACCGCGAGAACAATGTCCGCACGGGTTTCTCCATGCCGTTGCGCCCCTCGGTCCGCCTCGCCTGGGACGGCATGATTCGGCCGCGCTGGCTGTTGGGCACCTTCCTGCGCACGNGTTTCTCCATGCCGTTGCGCCCCTCGGTCCGCCTCGCCTGGGACGGCATGATTCGGCCGCGCTGGCTGTTGGGCACCTTCCTGCGCACGCTGCTGTCCCATGGCATGCCGCACTTCGAGAACTCGTTTGCCACGCGGGGCGCTCCGATGCTGTCGAACTCCGCGATCCGCGACACGACGGGCCGGGACCACCTGAACTGGCAGCATCTGGAAGCCATTCGCCGCCGCTGGCCGGGGAATCTGGTGATCAAAGGTGTGTTGAACGAACACGATGCGCGCCGAGCCGTGGAAATCGGCGCAGACGGCATCATTGTCTCCAACCACGGTGGCCGGCAGCTCGATGGCGCTGCAGCGCCGCTGGTGATGCTGCCGCGCATCGCTGATCAAGTGGGGC
>NZ_JAUJUJ010000219.1 GCF_030711595.1 Stenotrophomonas sp. YIM B06876 | reverse complement strand
TCAGCCTTGCTGCCGAGGGCAGCTGCACCATCGGCGGCAACCTGGCGACCAACGCCGGCGGCACCCAGGTGCTGCGCTACGGCAACACGCGCGAGCTGTGCCTGGGCCTCGAAGTGGTCACGCCGCAGGGCGAGATCTGGAACGGCCTGCGCGGCCTGCGCAAGGACAACACCGGCTACGACCTGCGCAACCTGATGATCGGCAGCGAGGGCACCTTGGGCATCATCACCGCCGNGCACCATCGGCGGCAACCTGGCGACCAACGCCGGCGGCACCCAGGTGCTGCGCTACGGCAACACGCGCGAGCTGTGCCTGGGCCTCGAAGTGGTCACGCCGCAGGGCGAGATCTGGAACGGCCTGCGCGGCCTGCGCAAGGACAACACCGGCTACGACCTGCGCAACCTGATGATCGGCAGCGAGGGCACCTTGGGCATCATCACCGCCGCCACGCTGAAACTCTTTCCGCAGCCCGCCGCGCGCCTCACCGCCTGGGCTGCCGTGGCCTCGATGGAGCAGGCCGTGGCCCTGCTCGGCTTGGCGCAGCGCCACCTGGGTGCTGGGCTGACGGGTTTCGAGGTCATGGGCCGCTTTGCCCTGGGCTTGGTGCACAAGCACATGTCGCAGCTGCGCGTGCCCTTCATCGACCAGGCGGACGTGCCCTACTGCGTGCTGCTGGAGAACTCCGACAGCGAGTCCGAGCAGCACGCCCGTGAGCGCTTCGAATCGCTGCTGGAGACCGCCTTCGAGGCCGGCTGCGTGAGTGACGCCGTGGTGGCCGAGAACCTCACGCAGGCACAGCAGCTCTGGCATATCCGCGAAAGCATTCCGCTGGCACAGGCCGAGGAAGGCCTGAACATCAAGCACGACATCTCGATCGCGGTGTCGCGCATCCCGGCGTTCGTCGAACACACCGACGCGCTGCTGGCGCGCGAGATCGCCGGCGTGCGCCTGGTCAACTTCGGCCACCTGGGCGACGGCAACCTGCACTACAACGTGCAGGCGCCCGCCGATGGCGACGCCAAGGCCTTCCTGCGCGACGAAGAAGCGCGGGTGAATGCGCTGGTCTACGGCGCGGTAGCCGAGTTCGGCGGCTCGTTCTCGGCCGAGCACGGCGTGGGCGCGCTCAAGGTGGAGACGCTGCAGAAGTACCAATCGCCCGTGGCGCTGTCGATGATGCGCGCCGTCAAGCAGGCGCTGGACCCGCAGAACCTGCTGAACCCGGGGCGGGTGCTGGGCTGACAGGCCGGGCTGGCGCTGCCAGCCAACTATCGAAACAAGAGCTGCCAGCGCTTACCCCA
>NZ_JAUJUJ010000218.1 GCF_030711595.1 Stenotrophomonas sp. YIM B06876 | reverse complement strand
TCGCGCCGGGGTGGACAACTACCTCACGGTGCTCGACGCCCAGCGCTCGCTCTACCAGGCACAGCAAACCCTGATCGGCCTGCAGCTGGCCGAGCAGGCCAACCGCATCACGCTGTACAAGGTGCTGGGCGGGGGGTGAGCGCGCACTGACGCTCCTTATTCAGGAGCATCTTGCGCTTGCACCACATTGGTTTAAGACTGTTTTCCACCTGAAACATAGAACTGACAAGCGCAAGCAGCTTCTGTTTTGATAGAGCGCAGCGGCAGCGCCTACCGCAAAGTCATGCGGAATTCAGCTGCGCCCTTGCCTTCAATTTGGGATAGGTCAGCGCCTTGCCGGCACCTGCCTCGGCCACGGCGCCCTGTGCCTGCAGCAGCGACAGCACCAGCGTCGCCATCGAGTCATCCCCGTCGACCACGCCGGCGTGGGAGCGGATCATCGACAGCAATGCGGGCTTGCGCGCCGGCTTGTTGCTCGGCATTTTGGCCAGACTGGCCAGCACGCGCCGGGCAACCTCCGCCGCAGTCAAGGAAGGCGCGGCCTTCTGCGCCAATGCAGCAGACGCTTTCGCTGCCGGCTTCTTCGGGGGCGCTGGTGTTTTCTTCGCCGCCGGGGACGGCTGGGCCGCTCGCGTTGCGGCCGCTGCAGTCTTCTTCTTTGGTGCTGTCTTTTTCGCTGCGGGTGCGGACTTCGCTGGCAGCATATTCGGCGGCTTCTTTTGGGCCGGCATCGCCTGTTGTTCGTTCGCCATTTCCGAAAGCATCTTCTCGGGGATTTTTTCCGCCTGCACGGGCGGTGCAGCAGCAACGGTCTTGCAAAACTCACGCCGCGTCGCAAGAAACCCCAGGTTGCGCGCATGCTCGAGCATAGGGTCGTAACCCTTGTCGTTCGAGATCACCATAAAAGTCGCATCGGGCTGGCGCGCCGAGATGTAGCCCATGTAATACGACAGGTGAAAGTCCAGCGCATTCTTGCCAGGCCGGGCAATGGGCACCGGCGTCACACGCTCGCCGTAGTCGGCATGCCATGTCTTGTCGATCCGCTGCTGCGGGTTGTGGAACAGCCAGACATCCGTGCCGCGTGGCGCCAACGCCTGCAGTTGCTCGCCGCGCGGCTGCACATTTTCCCAATCAACGAGCAGGTGTACCTTGGGACCGCCGGACTCCGCGGGCTTGGGTGTGGGCAGCATGGCCACAGGAGCCGCCGCGCTGGCAGCCGCCAGTGCGCGCTTGGCGGGGTGTTTGATGGCGTTCTTGCGCAGCTTGTGCTCCACCGCCGCAGCCAGGTCCACGCCCGTGTGATC
>NZ_JAUJUJ010000217.1 GCF_030711595.1 Stenotrophomonas sp. YIM B06876 | reverse complement strand
CAGAAGACCAAGGATGCCTTTCATGGGGAGCTCCAGTGGGCCGCCGGGCGGCGGCCGGTGTCAGGGGGGTGTGTGAATCAACCCGGGAAGTTGTCGGGAATCTTGGCCTTGCTGCGGGCCTCGGCGGGGCTGATGATATTGCGGCGCACCAGGTCGGTCAGGTTCTGGTCCAGCGTCTGCATGCCCTGGCTGCTGCTGGTCTGGATGGTCGAATACATCTGCGCCACCTTGGCCTCGCGGATCAGGTTGCGGATGGCGCTGGTGCCGAGCATGATCTCGTGCGCCGCGACGCGGCCCGAGCCGTCCTTGAGCTTGCACAGGGTTTGCGAGACCACGGCCTGCAGCGACTCCGACAGCATGGCGCGCACCATCTCCTTTTCTTCGGCCGGGAACACGTCGATGATGCGGTCTATGGTCTTGGCCGCGCTCGAGGTGTGCAGCGTGCCGAACACCAGGTGGCCGGTCTCAGCGGCCGTCATAGCCAGGCGGATGGTTTCGAGGTCGCGCATTTCGCCGACCAGAATGGCGTCCGGGTCCTCGCGCAGCGCCGACTTGAGCGCGGCCGCGAAGGAGAGCGTCATCGGCCCGACCTCGCGCTGGTTGATCAGGCATTTCTTCGATTCGTGCACGAACTCGATCGGGTCTTCCACCGTGAGGATGTGGCCGTACTCGGTCTCGTTGAGGTAGTTGACCATGGCGGCGAGCGTGGTCGACTTGCCCGAGCCCGTGGGGCCGGTGACCAGCACCAGGCCGCGCGGTTTCAGCGCCAGTTCGCCGAAGATCTTCGGCGCGTTGAGCTGCTCCAGCGTCAGGATCTTGCTCGGAATGGTGCGGAACACGGCGGCCGCGCCGCGGTTCTGGTTGAAGGCGTTGACGCGAAAGCGCGCCAGGCCCTCGATCTCGAACGAGAAGTCGACCTCCAGGAATTCCTCGAAGGCCTTGCGCTGCGAATCNTGGTGCGGAACACGGCGGCCGCGCCGCGGTTCTGGTTGAAGGCGTTGACGCGAAAGCGCGCCAGGCCCTCGATCTCGAACGAGAAGTCGACCTCCAGGAATTCCTCGAAGGCCTTGCGCTGCGAATCGCTCATGATGTCGTAGACCATGGCGTGCACGGTCTTGTGGTCGAGCGCATCGACATTGATGCGGCGCACGTCGCCGTGGACCCGGATCATCGGCGGCAGCCCCGCGGACAGGTGCAAATCGGAGGCTTTGTTCTTGACGCTGAAGGCCAGCAATTGGGTGATGTCCACGGATCCCTCTTCTCGTTTGGTAGGCTCGGCGGTCATTATGACGATGATTGTTAACAACCTCC
>NZ_JAUJUJ010000216.1 GCF_030711595.1 Stenotrophomonas sp. YIM B06876 | reverse complement strand
CGCCGGGGCGGCCGCAGGTGCGGCGCGCAGTGCGGCCAGCTCGGCGCGGGCCGCCTCCATGTCGGCACGGAAAACCGCATCGCCGTGCAGGCGGGCGACCACCGCTGCGCCCATGAAGCGGCCCGACAGCACATCGCTGTGCCAGTGCACGTTGCACACCAGCCGGCTTTCGCCATAACTGCGGCCACGCGCCAGGATCGCATCGCTGCGGTCCGGCGCCAGCTCGGCCAGGATCAGCGCCCAGGCCCAGCCGATGGAGGTGTGTCCGGACGGATACGAGCCGTTTTCGGCCAGACCGGCCTCCTTGTCGGGTGTGCAGGTGGATTCACCGTTGGCCACGAACGGGCGGGTGCGGTTGTACCGGTGCTTGGCGGCATCGCTGACCACGGCGGCATCGGTGCGGGTACGCCGCAGCAGGCCGTACAGGCGCGGCGCATTGTGTTCGTTGATGTCGGTGCCGATGGCGCAGGCGAAGATCGAGGCGGCGGCGGGGAACTGCAGGTTGGCATCGGCGATGGCCTGCTCCCAGCGCGGCGTACCGCGCAGGTTGCGCGCCAGGTTGACCTGCTCGTCCAGGGCGAACGCGGCCGAGCCGGGTGCCGGGGGCGGCGGCAGCAGCGCGATGCTGTCCGGCAGCTGCGCCGTTTCCAGATAGCCCTGGGCCACGCCGGGGCGGATCTCCGGCACGCTGGAGCGGGACGCGGCGTGGGTGGCGCAGGCGCTGGCCAGTACGCACAGGCTGACGGCGAGAAGGCGGGAAAGCGGAAGACGGGAACGCATGGGCATGGCAACGGCCTCAGGCAAGGCGCTGGGCGATCATCTGCCGCAGCGCGTTGAGATCGGCAACGAACGCATCGATGCCGCTGGAAAGTTTTTCACTGGCCATCGCATCGGCAGCCAGATCCCGTTCGAAGCGGTCGGCGTCGACCGCGCTGACGCTCACCGCTNCAGGCAAGGCGCTGGGCGATCATCTGCCGCAGCGCGTTGAGATCGGCAACGAACGCATCGATGCCGCTGGAAAGTTTTTCACTGGCCATCGCATCGGCAGCCAGATCCCGTTCGAAGCGGTCGGCGTCGACCGCGCTGACGCTCACCGCTTCAGCCGCGACCGGCGCCAGCTGGCGCGGCAGTTCGCCGCAATCGGCCTCCAGCTTTTCCAGCAGCTCCGGCGAGATGGTCAGGCGGTCGCAGCCGGCCAGCGCTTCGACTTGGGCGGTGGAGCGGAACGAGGCGCCCATCACCACGGTCGGCACGCCGCGGCGCTTGAATTCGGCATACACGCCGCGCACGAAGCGCACGCCCGGGTCCTCGTCG
>NZ_JAUJUJ010000215.1 GCF_030711595.1 Stenotrophomonas sp. YIM B06876 | reverse complement strand
CGCCCTTGGTGCGGCCCGTGCCTTTGAAGTAGTCAATGGTCTTCTCGTCGACCGGGAAGAAGCCCATGGTGGCGCCGTATTCGGGCGCCATGTTGCCGATGGTGGCGCGGTCGGGCACCGCCAGCGTGCGCGTGCCTTCGCCAAAGAACTCGACGAACTTGCCCACCACCTTGTGCCGGCGCAGCAGTTCGGTCACGGTGAGCACCAGGTCGGTGGCGGTGACGCCTTCGCGCAGTTGGCCGGTCAGTTCCATGCCGACCACGTCGGGCGTGAGGAAATACACCGGCTGGCCCAGCATGGCGGCCTCGGCCTCGATGCCGCCCACGCCCCAGCCGACCACGCCGATGCCGTTGATCATGGTGGTGTGGCTGTCGGTGCCGACCAGGGTGTCGGGGTAGTACACATCGCCCTTCGTCTTGTGCACGCCGCGCGCCAGGTATTCGAGGTTGACCTGGTGCACGATGCCAAAGCCCGGCGGCACGACGCCGAAGGTGTCGAAGGCCTGCATGCCCCATTTCATGAATTCGTAGCGCTCCCGGTTGCGCTGGAATTCGAGCTTCATGTTCAGGTCGAGCGAATTCTTCTGGCCGTAGGAGTCGACCATGATGGAGTGGTCGACCACCAGGTCCACCGGCACCAGGGGCTCGATCTTCTTCGGGTCCTGGCCCAGGCGCGCGGCCGTGCTGCGCATCGCGGCCAGGTCGGCCAGCAGGGGCACGCCGGTGAAGTCCTGCAGCACGACGCGCGAGACGACGAACGGGATCTCGTCCTTGCGCACCGCCCGGGGCTGCCAATGGGCCAGCTGCGCTACATGCTCCGTCGCCACCTTGCGGCCATCGCAATTGCGCACCANCGCATCGCGGCCAGGTCGGCCAGCAGGGGCACGCCGGTGAAGTCCTGCAGCACGACGCGCGAGACGACGAACGGGATCTCGTCCTTGCGCACCGCCCGGGGCTGCCAATGGGCCAGCTGCGCTACATGCTCCGTCGCCACCTTGCGGCCATCGCAATTGCGCACCACCGATTCGAGCACGATGCGGATCGACACCGGCAGGCGGCTGATCTGCGGGAACTGCTTGGCCAGCGCGGGCAAGGAATAGAACTTGCCCACCTTGCCGGACGCGGTCTTGAAACTCTTCAGCGTGGACGCAAACGCGTGGCGGGTGGGCTTGGACGACGTAGCCATGGCGAACTCCTGAGTGGGGCGAAAGTCCTATTCTGGCACCCACGCGGCACAGTGCCCAAACTGCGCGAATCGACCGCACTGCGCACAGTGCATCGCCGTCCAAAATGGCATGGCCCGAATATGCCCAGCACGCCTGGAGGA
>NZ_JAUJUJ010000214.1 GCF_030711595.1 Stenotrophomonas sp. YIM B06876 | reverse complement strand
TTCGCCAGAACGACTCAGTCTGAGTAGGAATGCCAGTCACCCAGCGTCCCCTCCGCAGATCCGTACGTGCCGAACCTACCGCGTACGGCTCCTGGCGGAGAGAAAAGGGCAACAGCAGCCGAAACGACCTCAAACGAACAATTCCAACCATATGATGGAAATATGCAAACTGAAGTTATGGGTGGCGAAGTTCATTGGGTATTCTTCAGCAATTTCCTAACGGCGTAGGCATCAACTTAGCCGATTCTTTAGAAAANGGGCAACAGCAGCCGAAACGACCTCAAACGAACAATTCCAACCATATGATGGAAATATGCAAACTGAAGTTATGGGTGGCGAAGTTCATTGGGTATTCTTCAGCAATTTCCTAACGGCGTAGGCATCAACTTAGCCGATTCTTTAGAAAAATCAGGAGTTCTTCATGACAACAGAGCGATTAAAGGCGAGCGGGTATCTAAAGGAGGGATTTAAAACCGATGTCAAGGTACGCGAATTCTCCTACACTTTTGATGAGCCAAAAAATATTGGTGGAACCAATGAGGGCATGCACGGCGCCGAAGTACTGCTTGCCGCACTGGCCGCGTGCATGTCTGCGACGATCAAGTTTTTTTCCAAGAAATTCGATGTACAACTGGATGAGCTTTGGGTGAAAACAGAAGGTGATTACGACCTACGTGGTGCGATGGGGGTCGATGGTTTTCGTCCCGGTTATTCGGAAATCCAATATAAGCTTCATATTGTCAGTCCCTCCCACCAAGCTAACATCGACCGGCTTATCGCCTATGCAAAGTTACATTGCCCAGTGGCCGATACTATCGGTAATTCCGCAAAGGTGATATTGGATCAGATTGTCGTGAACGGTCAGAAAATAGGAAGCTAGAGGAAATTGGCGCGGTAGAACCTGTGGATGGTACATAACTGTCGCATCCCGGACGATCATATGGTCGCTTGTGGAACAAATGCGGATGAGATCCGTACCACTCCTTCATCTCCTGCATCGGCGTTTTGCTCTTGAGCGCTGACTGCGACAGCTGGTGGTTGTACAAGGCCACATAGCGCAGCAAGGTCTGCTCCAGGTTCTCACGGCTGTTGAACCTGTGCGTCTTGAGCACATCGGCAATGCGGCCATTGAACCGCTCCACCATGCCGTTGGTTCTGGGCGTCCTGGGCTTGGTCAACCGGTGCTCTATGCCCAGCGCCTGGCACAGCCGGTCAAACTCATGGTTGCCACTGGGTTCGCGCTCGCGGCTGGCAAACAGCCGATCCGTGAATTCCTTGCCGTTGTCCGTCAAAACCTTGTTGATTCTGATGGGGCAGGCCTTGTGCAGGG
>NZ_JAUJUJ010000213.1 GCF_030711595.1 Stenotrophomonas sp. YIM B06876 | reverse complement strand
AGCCGGCGCGCCGTGGCCCATGGCTGCTTTTGTTTTGATGGCTTCAAGCGCCTGCTGGGCAAGGGCTAGAGGCCCTGAAAGACATAAAAAAGCCCCGCCGGAGCGGGGCTGGGGGCGGCGGGCGCCGCGCTTATTTTTTCTTCTCGCCTTCCACGGCGTCCTGCATGTCCTTGAGCGGGTCGTGCGCGTCGGGGCTGGCTGCGCCCGGCTCGGGCGCCGTGCCCTCTTCCGGCATGTGCAGCTCGGGCAGGTCGGAGTTCTGCATCTCGGTCTCCATCTGCAGGCNAAAAAAGCCCCGCCGGAGCGGGGCTGGGGGCGGCGGGCGCCGCGCTTATTTTTTCTTCTCGCCTTCCACGGCGTCCTGCATGTCCTTGAGCGGGTCGTGCGCGTCGGGGCTGGCTGCGCCCGGCTCGGGCGCCGTGCCCTCTTCCGGCATGTGCAGCTCGGGCAGGTCGGAGTTCTGCATCTCGGTCTCCATCTGCAGGCGGATCTTGTCCATGTCGTAGACCTCGGGCTTGTCCAGGCCGCTGGAGACGATGCCCGGGAAGGTGATGATCATCCCGACCATGACGATCTGGATCAGCACGAAGGGCACGGCGCCCCAGTAGATCTGCATCGTCGTCACCGGCTGGATCAGCTTCTTCGTGACCTTGTCGGTGTAGGCCACGACGGGCGCTACGCTGCGCAGGTAGAACAGCGCGAAGCCGAACGGCGGGTGCATGAACGAGGTCTGCATGTTCACGGCCAGCAGCACGCCGAACCAGATCAGGTCGATGCCCAGCTTGTCGGCCACTGGCGCGAGCAGCGGCACGACGATGAACGACAGCTCGAAGAAGTCGAGGAAGAAGGCCAGGAAGAAGATCATGATGTTCACCACGATCAGGAAGCCGACCTGGCCGCCGGGCAGGCCGCTGAGCAGGTGCTCGACCCAGCGCGGGCCGTCCACGCCCTGGAACACCAGGCTGAAGATGGTCGAGCCGATCAGGATGAAGACCACGAAACAAGACAGCTTGGTGGTGGTGTTGAGCGCCTGCTTGAGCAGCGACATGCTCAGGCGCCCGCGCAGCATGGCCATGGCAAAGGCGCCGAGCGCGCCCATGGCGCCGCCCTCGGTGGGCGTGGCCACGCCCAGGAAGATGGTGCCCAGCACCAGGAAGATCAGCAGCAGCGGCGGGATCAGCACGAAGGTCACGCGTTCGGCCATGCGCGAGAGCAGGCCCAGGCCGGTGAGCTTGTTGAGCATCGAGAGCACGAAGGCCAGCGCCACGCCGACGCACATCGAGACGACGATGGTCTCGTCCTTGGCCACGCTGGTCACGGCCTCGCCGGT
>NZ_JAUJUJ010000212.1 GCF_030711595.1 Stenotrophomonas sp. YIM B06876 | reverse complement strand
GGCGATGCCGGCCCTGGCGCAGGCGCCGGGCGTTCACCGGGCAATGCCGCCTCGCGCAGTTGCGCCAGTCGCAGCAACCGCGCTGGCGCCAATTCGCGCACCTGCAACTGCACCTGCTCGGCCAGGGCGCGCCAAGCGCTTGCATCCGGTTGGCCCTGCGGATCCAGCGGACACGCCGCAGCCAGTGCCTGGCGATAAGCGTCCTCGCCCACGCCCAGTACTGCGGCCGCGGGGCCTTCATCGAGTCCCGCGCCGATGCGCAGCAACAGCGCCAGGCGGTTGCCGACGGCCATCTGCGACAGATGCCCCAGCGCGGGCGGCCAGTGCCCGCCCGCCGCGGCGCTGCGCAATTGGGGCGTGCTGCACAGCAGGGCCCAGAAGCGCCCCGGCCAGTCGGCCATGGCCCAGCCGTCGGCCTGGCCGGAAAAGGCATGCAGGGCGGCGGCGACCGCATGGTCGGCCACCGTCGGATCACCACTCTGCAGCTCGGCCACGACCAGTGCGCGCCGTTCGACACCCCGCAGGAACGCGGAAATCGCGGTGCCGGCGGTGGCCGGCGGTGGGGCGGGAACAGCCATCATGTGAACTCCGTCATGGCGCAAATAATAACGAGCCACCCCACTCATGAGCGGACTGGCGCCACTTCCGATGCCGCTTTGCAACGCCCTACCCGCAAGTTGTGCACAGCGTCAATAGTGTGTGATCGCGTGCCGTGAAGAATTCCGCCGATGATTTATTTCTCTTTTGTTTCACAGACAAGCCATTGATTTTGAACAATTAAAAGTTGTGGCTATTTTTTGTCCAAGTCGAGGGAGAAGCTTGATGGACCATCCTGAGCGCGTGGAGCAACGCGGTCATGCACAGAGTTATCCACAGAAAATGTGGATAAGCCCAAATCCCCAATGGGGGCGGGTGTTTACGCCCCATTTATCACTGTAGGGCCAACACCTTCATCTAAGTGATGAAACCATTCAGCTTTGTCGCAGCCGTTAAACTGCGCCCATGCTTCTCCCTTGCCCCACCTTGCGGGTCGCGCTGCCGGTGCCGCTGCCGCAGCTGTTCGACTACCTCGCCCCGGCCGGCGGCGTGGCCGCGCCCGCGGACATCGGCCGCCGGCTGCAGGTCCCTTTCGGCCCGCGCGCGCTGGTGGGAGTGGTTGCCGCGATCGGTACCAGCGAAGATCCGGCGCAATTGCGCCAGGCCGCGGCGTGGCTGGACCCGACCCCGCTGCTGTACGGGGAACTGGCCGATTCGCTGCGCTGGCTGGCGCGCTACTGCCATGCGCCGCTGGGCGAAGTGATCGCCACCGCGCTGCCGGCGCCGCTGCGCCGCGGCGAGCC
>NZ_JAUJUJ010000211.1 GCF_030711595.1 Stenotrophomonas sp. YIM B06876 | reverse complement strand
CCTGTCGCACACGCTGACGATCCTGGGCGTGTTCGTCGCCTTCGTCCTGTCCGCCATGACGCTCAAGAGCGTGGCGCTGGACGGCGCGCGCTTCAATGAGACGCTCTACACCTGGATGGTGGTCGGCGGCCTCAAGATGGAAGTCGGTTTCCTCATCGACAACCTCACGGCCATGATGATGTGCGTGGTGAGCTTCGTCTCGCTGATGGTGCACATCTACACCATCGGCTACATGGAAGAAGACGAAGGCTACAACCGCTTCTTCTCCTACATCTCGCTGTTCACCTTCTCCATGCTCATGCTGGTGATGAGCAACAACCTGCTGCAGCTGTTCTTCGGCTGGGAGGCGGTGGGCCTGGTGTCCTACCTGCTGATCGGCTTCTGGTACAACAAGCCTTCGGCCACGTTCGCCAACTTGAAGGCCTTCATGGTCAACCGCATCGGCGACTTCGGCTTCATCCTGGGCATTGGCCTGATCGCCGCCTACACGGGCACGCTCAACTACTCCGAGATCTTCGGCAAGGCCGGCGAACTCGGCGCGCTGGGCTTCCCGGGCACCGACTGGATGCTGGTCACCGTGATCTGCATCTGCCTGTTCATCGGCGCCATGGGCAAGAGCGCGCAGTTCCCGCTGCATGTGTGGCTGCCCGACTCGATGGAAGGCCCCACGCCGATTTCCGCGCTGATCCACGCCGCCACCATGGTGACTGCCGGCATCTTCATGGTGGCGCGCATGTCGCCGCTGTTCGAGCTGAGCGACACGGCCCTGAACCTGATCCTGATCATCGGTGCCATCACCGCCTTGTTCATGGGCTTCCTGGGCATCATCCAGAACGACATCAAGCGCGTCGTGGCGTACTCCACGCTGTCGCAGCTGGGCTACATGACGGTGGCCCTGGGCGCCTCGGCCTATTCCGTGGCGGTGTTCCACCTGATGACGCACGCGTTCTTCAAGGCGCTGCTGTTCCTCGCGGCCGGCTCGGTCATCATCGGCATGCACCACAACCAGGACATCCGCTGGATGGGCGCCGTGCGCAAGTACATGCCCATCACCTGGATCACCTCGCTGGTGGGCTCGCTGGCCCTGATCGGCACGCCGCTGTTCTCGGGCTTCTATTCCAAGGACAGCATCATCGAGGCGGTGCACGCCAGCCATCTGCCCGCAGCCGGATTCGCCTCGTTCGCGGTGCTGGCCGGGGTGTTCGTCACGGCGTTCTATTCGTTCCGCATGTACTTCCTGGTCTTCCACGGCAAGGAGCGCTACGACCAGAACCCCGATGCGCACAGCCATGCGGCAGACGAAGAGCCCGATCCGCACGGCCACCACGACGATCACAGCAAG
>NZ_JAUJUJ010000055.1 GCF_030711595.1 Stenotrophomonas sp. YIM B06876 | reverse complement strand
CAGCGCGCTGGCCACCGTCTCGATGGCCGGCCATTGCGCCGGCCACGCCTGCGGCACCGCGACGCCGTAGGCGGTCAGCAGCGGCACGCTCAGCCATGGCGCCACCAGTGGCCGTACCTTGCGCCGGTCCAGCACGCACCAGATCTGCGCCACACCGGCGCTGGCGGCGTGGTACAGCGCCAGCTGGGCCGGCGCCGGATACGGCAGCGCGGTGACCCGGGCGGCCATCGATTCAACGCCCATCGCGCGCAGGAAACCGACCCGGCTGCGGCCTTCCTGGGCCCAGCACACGCCCAGTGGTGCCAGCAGCATCACCTCGGCCGGGTCCTTGTTGCCGCTGCTGCCGCGCTCGTCGCTGGCCAGATACACGCTCAGCGACTTCGGCTCGGGCACATCGGCCACGCCCCAGCGCTGCGACTGGCCGAGCAGGAACTTCAGCGGTACCCGCGCACTGGCACTTTCGGCCTTGAGCACCTCCGGCACGAACGGCACCACCGACCGCACGAACGCCTTCAGGTCGCTACCGTGCGCGCCCCTCCATTCGGGCGGCAGCAACGCGGCCAGGGCACTGTCGCGGGCCAGCTGGTCGAGCCGTTCCTTCTGCTCCACCAGCCGCATCACCGCCGATTGCAGCAGCACGTTGCCCGGCATCGCCGCCAGCGGCAACCGGTACGGCGGCGGCGCCTGGTCTGCGGTCGCGGCGCTCTCATCGAGCAGCGCTTCGACCGTGGGCAGGCTGATCGCGGCCGGCTCGGCGACGACGGAAGACGGGGTTTCCTGGGCGGTCATGGGCATCGCAGGCGGGCAGGCGGAGAGTCGGGGCACGCCACCGCAACCGGCCGCGCAGCCCTACCGGGGTGTTAGCGGCCGGGGCAGCGCGAAATGAAGCCGCCCATGAAAAACGGCGCCTTGCGGCGCCGTCGTTTTCAAGCGTTGCAGCCGCTCAGGGGGAGCCCGGCGCCCACGCCTTGAGGAAGGCGAACAACTTGCCACGATCGTAGCCCTTGCCCTTCTCCAGCTCGCCGGTGAACTGCGAGTGCAACAGCTGGCCATCGGCGTCGAGCACGAACAGGTGTGGATAGCCGGTGATCTCCGGAAAGCGGGACAGGAACGCGGTGTTCTCGTTGTCCTCGGAGTAGTTCACCTTCATCCACACGTAGTTGGCGTCGCGGAACCGGCGGATCTCCGCATCACCTTCCATGAACGCATCGAGCAGGTGGCACCACGAACACCATTCGCCGCCGACATCGAGCACGATGCGCTTGCCGCCGCGCTGCGCCTCGACCTTGGCCATTTCCAGGTCCGCGGCCGGATCACGCGCCGGATCGAACTGCGCGTTGAGCGCGGCGATGGCGGCGATATCGGCCGCCGCCGGGGTATTGCCGGAGACCACCGGCTCGCGGACATCGGCCACCGCGGTCTTCTGCTCGGACGTGTCCAGCGGCTGCGCCTTTTCCGGCGCCGCCGGCGGCGGTGGATTGCAGCCGGCCAGGGCCGCGGTCAGCAGCAGCGGAACCATTCCGGACAGAAGCTTCATCGCCGGCTCCTTACTTCACACCGTGCATCAGCTTCTGGATCAGCGGCGCGATCAGGAACAGCAGCACGCCGGCGCCGATCAGCACCCAGAACCCGAAGGTGTAGCCGGCCTGCGCCGAGGCCACGGTCATGCCGCCTTCGCCACTGACACTGCTGGCGAAAATGCCCGACAGGTTGTTGCCGATCGCCGTGGACAGGAACCAGCCGCCCATGCCGAAGCCGATCAGGCGGATCGGCGCCAGCTTGGTCACCATCGACAGCCCGATCGGCGACAGGCACAGCTCGCCCACCGACTGGATCACGTACACCATGAACAGCGTCCAGAACGGGATCTTCAGGCTCTGCGGGTCCACCAGGCTGGACAGCGCGAACATCAGCAGCAGGAACGCCAGGCCGTTGAAGATGATGCCCAGGCCGAACTTGCGCGGGATCGACGGATTGGCCCGGCCCAGCCGGATCCAGATCCAGGCGACGACCGGCGCCAGGGTGATGATGGCCAGCGAGTTGACCGACTGGAACCAGCCGACCGGGAACGTCCAGCCGCCGAAATCGCGCTGGACGATGTTCTGCGCCAGGAAGTTGAACGAGCTGCCGGCCTGTTCGAAGAACATCCAGAACAGCACGTTGAAGGCGAAGATGATCAGCATCGCGATCGCCTTGTCACGCGCCACCGCCCCGTTGGCGAAACCTTCGCGCAGGATCAGCACGCACAGCGCCACGAACAGGATGGTCAGCAGCACCTGCAGGGTGTTGGCGTCGATGGTCAGCAGGAAATAGATCGCCGGGATCGCCAGCAGCACGCCCAGCACCACCAGCACCACGCGGCCCATGCCTTCGCCACCGGTGAGCGGACGGCCGATGCCCTTGAGCTGGCCACGGCCGATCCAGAACCACACCAGGCTGATCAGCATGCCCACGCCCGAGGCGATGAACACCGCCTTGTAGGCCGGCATCTGCGAGGAGCCGCCAAACATGTTCTCGGCCAGCCAACCGGTCAGGATCGGCGCGATCAGCGCGCCGGCATTGATCCCCATGTAGAACAGGGTGAAGCCGGAGTCGCGGCGCTCGTCGCCGGTGGCATACAGCTGGCCGACCANGCATTGATCCCCATGTAGAACAGGGTGAAGCCGGAGTCGCGGCGCTCGTCGCCGGTGGCATACAGCTGGCCGACCATGGTCGAGATGTTGGGCTTGAACAGGCCATTGCCGGCCACGATCGTGGCCAGGCCGATCTTGAACACCGTTTCATCGGGCACCACCACCATGAACAGGCCGGCCGCCATCACCACCGCCCCCAGCAGGATCGAACGCTGGTAGCCGATCACCCGGTCGGCAACGTAGCCGCCGAACAGCGCCGCCGCATACACCAGCGCCAGGTAGGCGCCGTACAGCTTGCTGGCCGAACCCTCACCGGCGGCGTCCCCGTTGAAGAACTGCGCCACGATGTACAGCGCCAGCGCCCAGCGCATGCCGTAGAACGCGAAGCGTTCCCAGAACTCGGTCATGAACAGCATCCACAGCGGACGCGGATGGCCGAGAAGGTTGTTGAACTCCGGCAAGGGCGCCGGGGTTGTTGCGGAATGGGGCGCGGCAGCGCTCATGCGGGATTCCCCTGGAAACGGATCGATGAAAGACGAATCCCCGGCAGGTGCCGGGGCCGGGGGAGGATTACCGACCGCCCGGCCCGGCGTCAATGCCGCAGGACATATTGCGAAGGGTCGCACGTCGCCCCGGCGCCGGGGCGGAATTGCGGGTCCACGCAGGCCGCATGTGGCTGGAAACGCGGCCTTGGGCAGCGGTCACGGGCGCGCCGCGGATGCCCGGGCCTGCCGCAACAAAGGCGGAGCACCCCGCCATGGCCGCGATGCTGCCCTGCAACATGGCGCACCGCCCTGCGGGCCCGCCCGGTGCGCTGGCCGGAGGGGATCCGCCCCCCTGTGCCGCGGGCAATGGCCGGCATGGCCATGACGCTGGCGAGGCCGCGCAGGAATCGCTCGGCTCCGTTCAGACCCAGCGGCGGCCGGGAAGTCCTGCTCCTGTTGCCCGATGCCGATGCGGCACTCACTGCGGCTTGGCGATGCCGATGCTGGTGCGCACTTCGAACAGTTCCGGGAAGAAGGTCAGCTCCAGCGCCTGCTTGAGGAACCCGACACCACTGGAGCCGCCGGTGCCGCGCTTGAAGCCGATGATCCGCATCACCGTGCGCATGTGCCGGAAACGCCACAGCTGGAACTGCGTTTCCAGATCCACCAGGTCCTCGCACAGCGAGTATTCGCGCCAGTAGCGGTCGGTGTTTTCGTAGATGCGCTCGAACACCGGGCGCAACGTCGCATCGCTGGTGTGCGGCTGGCTCCAGTCGTGGCCCTCGTACGCCGCCGGGATGGCATGGCCGAAGCGCGCCAGGTAGCGCAGAAATTCCTCGTACAGGCTCGGCGCTTCCAAGGCGGACTGCAGCGTCGCCTGTCCGGCCGGATCATGGCCGAACACCCGCAGCATGTCCGCGTTCTTGTTGCCCAGCAGGAACTCGATGTAGCGGTACTGCAGCGACTGGAAACCCGAGGACGGGCCCAGCACATCACGGAAACCCATGTATTCGGACGGGGTCAGCGTCTCCAGCACCGACCACTGTTCGGTCAGCTGCCGCAGCACCTGCTTGCTGCGCGCCAGCACCTTGCGGCACTGCCCGACCTCGTCGCGCTGCAGGAAGCCGATCGCCGCGCGCAGCTCGTGCGCCAGCAGCTTCAGCCACAGCTCGGAGGTCTGGTGCTGGATGATGAACAGCATCTCGTCGTGATGCGGCGGGCTGGACAGCGGCTGCTGCGCCGACAGCAGCTGGTCCAGCCGCAGGTAGCCGCCGTAGGTGAGGCGGCCTTCCAGATCGGTGTGGATGCCGGCCTCCAGCTCGCGCTGGTTCTTTTCTACGGTCATGGGCTTTGCCAGGTTCAGGGGTCGCAAAGGGTAACGCAGCGCCTGCCCCGGCCGCTGTGGCAAACGCCTGCGCACTGCGCGCAGATGATGCACCGCTGCGGCACACCGCACTGGCCGGCAGCGATGTCGTCCAGAACCGCGCGGCCGCGGCTGAATACGTTTGCTTTGATCGGGCTGCCACGGCGGCAAGGGCGGTCACCGCCTGCATCGGCCACAAATCGTGCTGCGGCGCAGGACGGCTTTTTCATCCGGGTTCCTTACCATGGCAATTCTTATCATTTGAAACCATCTGTCGAGGATGTCGCTGCAATGACGGTTTCCGCCCAGTTTGAAATCCATTACCTGCAGTACCTGGGTGCCGACGGCACCTTGGTCCGCAATGATCTTCCCGAAGCCCTGCGCGACCCGCGCGCGTTGCTGCCGATGTTCAAGCAGATGCTGGCCGTGCGTGTGTTCGACACCAAGGCCGTGGCCCTGCAACGCACCGGCAAGCTGGGTACGTTCGCCTCCTGCCTGGGCCACGAAGCGGCCCACGTCGGCATCGGCGCGGCCATGAAGAGCGGCGACGTGTTCGCCCCCAGCTACCGCGAGTACGGCGCGATGTTCATGCGCGGCGTGCGCCCGCGCGATGTGCTGATGTACTGGGGCGGCGACGAGCGCGGCAGCGATTACGACCGCAGCAGCGACGCCGCGCGCGATTTCCCGATCTGCGTGCCGATCTCCACCCAGTGCCTGCATGCGGCCGGTGCGGCGCTGTCGTTCAAGCTGCGCGGCATCGACCAGGTGGCGGTGTCGGTATGCGGCGACGGGGGCAGCTCCAAGACCGATTTCTACGCCGCGCTCAATTCGGCCGGCGCCTACAAGCTGCCGCTGATCCTGTGCGTGGTCAACAATGGCTGGGCGATTTCGGTCCCGCGCTCGGCCCAGACCGGTGCCGAAACGCTGGCGCAGAAGGGCATCGCCGGTGGCCTGTTCTGCCTGCAGGTGGATGGCAACGACCTGATCGCGGTGATGGCGGCGATGCTGCAGGCCCGTGAGCGGGCACTGGCCGGCGACGGCGGCACCGTACTGGAACTGCTGACCTATCGCCTGTCCGACCACACCACCGCCGATGACGCGCGCCGCTACCGCGACGAGGCCGAGGTCAAGGCGGCGTGGCAGAACGAGCCGATGCTCCGCCTGCGCAAGTACCTCACCGCGCAGGGCGTGTGGAGCGAAGAAGAAGAGAAGAACTGGATCGCCGAATGCGGCGTGCGCGTGGACGAGGAGGTCAACAGCTACCTCAACACCCCGGTGCAGCCGGTGGAGGCGATGTTCGACTTCCTGTATGCCGATCCGCCGCCGGACCTGCTGGCCCAGCGCGCTGAAGCGATCGCCCTGGAGCAGCGCCATGGATGAGATCCAGCGTGACCTTCCCGAATCCCCGGCCGGCCATGACCATGGCACGGCGCACAGCGCAGCCACCGCGCGCGGAGAAAACCCCATGACCGCAACGCCCATCACCCTGATCGAAGCCGTGACCCAGGCGCTGGCGTGGGAAATGGAACACGACCCCTCGGTACTGGTGCTGGGTGAGGACGTCGGTGTCAACGGCGGCGTGTTCCGCGCCACCGCCGGCCTGCAGCAGCGCTTCGGTGCACAGCGCGTGCTGGACACCCCGCTGGATGAAACCACCATCGCCGGGCTGACCATCGGCCTGGCCGCGCAGGGCATGAAGCCGGTGGCCGAAGCCCAGTTCGACGGCTTCGTCTACCCGATGGTGGACCACCTCATCTGCCACGCCGCACGCCTGCGTTACCGCACCCGTGGCCGCCTGCACTGCCCGATGGTGCTGCGCGTGCCGTGGGGTGGCGGCATCCGCGCGCCGGAACACCACAGCGAAGCCAACGAGGCGATCTTCACCAACGTGCCGGGCCTGCGCGTGGTGCTGCCGTCCAGCCCGCAGCGCGCCTACGGCCTGCTGCTGGCCGCGATCCGCGAGCCGGATCCGGTGATCTACATGGAGCCCAAGCGCATCTATCGCCAGTACAAGGAAGTGGTCGCCAACGACGGCGAGGCGCTGCCACTGGACGTGTGCTTCGTGCTGCGTGACGGCACCGACGTGACCCTGGTGACCTGGGGTGCGCAGGTGAAAGAAGCGCTGGAAGCGGCCGACAAGCTGGCCGGTGAAGGCATCAGCGCCGAAGTGATCGACGTGGCCACGCTGCGCCCGCTGGATTTCGCCACCATCGCCGAATCGGTGGCCAAGACCGGCCGCTGCGTGATCGTGCAGGAGGCGCCCAAGACCGCCGGTTTCGGTGCCGAGATCGCCGCGCGCCTGGCCGAGGAGTCGATCTACGACCTGCTCGCGCCGGTCGAACGCGTCACCGGCTACGACACCCACATCCCGCTGTTCCGTCTGGAAATGAAGTACCTGCCGAGCGTGGAGCGGATCGTGACGGCGGCCAGGCGTGCGGTGGCGGCGGGCTGACATGCGGGCCCGACTGCTGAGCAACTACCGCAGCCAGTACCGCCACCCGCTCCACTTCCACGCCGGCCAGGTGGTCGAGCTGGGCGTGCGCGACGAGGAATGGCCCGCGTTCGCCTGGGTGCGCACCGCCGACGGCAGCGCCGGCTGGGCGCCGGTGGCCTGGTTGCGGGTACTGGACAATGGCCGCGCCGAGGCGCTGCGCGACTACACCGCGCGCGAGCTCGACGTGGACAGTGGCGAACTGGTGGAACTGCATCACGAACATGGGGGCTGGTGGTGGTCCGAGCGTGCCAACGGCACGCAGGGCTGGCTGCCCGCCCACGACCTTGAATTGCTGGAAGAGAACTGCACATGAGCCAGAGCAAGAATTTCAACCTGCCCGACCTGGGCGAAGGCCTGCCGGACGCGACCATCGTCGAATGGTTCGTCAAGGAAGGCGACGTGATCCGCCTGGATGAGCCGCTGGTGTCGATGGAGACCGCCAAGGCGGTGGTCGAAGTGCCCTCGCCGTTCTCCGGCAAGGTGCTGAAGCTGGCCGGCGCGGCCGGCGACATCGTGATCACCGGGCACCTGCTGGCGCAGGTCGAGCTGGACCCGAATCTGCCGCAGCGCGCCGACGGCCAGGACACCGGTCACAGCCATGGCGCCCCGGCCGAAGCGCCTGCGCCCGCGCCCGTGGCCACACCGGCCCCGGCAGCCGCAGCGGCCGAGCGTGAGGACGAAGGCACCGTGGTCGGGGCGATGCAAAGCTCCAACGCGGTGCATACCGAACAGGCCGTGGCCGTCGGTGGCGTCAAGGCGATGCCGGCAGTGCGTGCGGTGGCGCGCAAGCTGGGCGTGGACCTGACCCGGGTGCGCGCCACCGGCGCCGATGGCGCGGTGACGATGAATGATGTGAAGCAGGCTGCAGCCGATGGCACTGCGCGCGTGGGCTCAGCGCCTGCCGCAGCGATGCATACCCATTCACCTCTCCCGCAAGCGGGAGAGGTCGGCGCGCACAGCGCGCCGGGTGAGGGCGCTCTTCGCGCAACTGCAGCCCGTACCCCGCTGTCGGCCGCCGGCAAGCCGATGCGCACCGCCCCGCCGGGCGTGATCGCCAAGGGCCAGCCGGAGCCGCTCAAGGGCGTGCGCCGCAACATGGCCCGGGTCATGGCCGATGCGCACAGCAAGGTGGTGCCGACCACGCTCAACGACGATGCCGACATCCATGCCTGGGCGCCGGGCAACGACATGACCTCGCGCCTGGTGCGCGCGATCGTGGCTGCCTGCCAGGCGGTGCCGGCGATGAACGCCTGGTTTGACGGCGACGCGCTGACCCGCACCCTGCATGCGCAGGTCGATATCGGCATCGCCGTGGACACCGACGACGGCCTGTTTGTGCCGGCGCTGCGCAATGCCGACATGCTCGACGCCCGCGGCGTGCGCGAAGGCATCAACCGTCTGCGCCAGCAGGTCGAGGACCGTTCCATCGCGCCGAGCGAGCTGAGCGGCTACACCATCTCGCTGTCCAACTTCGGCATGTTCGCCGGCCGCTACGCCACCCCGGTGGTGGTGCCGCCGTGCGTGGCGATCGTCGCCGCCGGCCGTGCCCGCTTCCAGCTGACCCCGGTGATGGGCGGCGTGGAAACGCACAAGGTGATCCCGCTGTCGGTGACCTTCGACCACCGCGCGGCCACCGGCGGCGAAGCGGCGCGCTTCCTGCGCGCGATGATCGACGATCTGGCCCGGGCCCACTGAGCCCCGCCGGAGTGTCGCCAAGGCCCGCCGCAAGGCGGGCTTTTTTTCGACCGCAATCCGGGCGTAGACCCGAGCGCCCCATCGCCACTTTTCCGCCACCAGCTACCGGAAAGCAGCTGACCCTCCGGCGAACGCCGGCAAGCCGCAATCGCCGCACCCCGGGGGGCGGAGCCGGCTTAGTCGATACCGCAGCCGACCGGCTGGAAGCGGCGGGGGCAACCCATCGGTGGCGTCAGACGCTGGTGGGCGGTGGAGGGGTCCAGCGGTCACCGCTTCCACGGGGATGCGCATGAAGCACCCGGGAAGGGCGCGGCTCCCCGACCACCGGCAATGCCCCCGTCGCGGCCCGGCCCCGGATAATGGCGGCCTCCCCTGCTTCCGGTAGTCGCCGATGGAACCGATCTCTTCCCCTTCCGGCCAGCGTGTCCTGATCGCCGGGGGCAGCCGCGGCATCGGTCTGGCGATCGCCCGGGCGCTGCTGCGCGATGGCGCCCAGGTATCAATCTGCGCCCGCGGCGCGGCCGGGCTGGGCGCGGCGACCGTGGCGCTGGC
>NZ_JAUJUJ010000210.1 GCF_030711595.1 Stenotrophomonas sp. YIM B06876 | reverse complement strand
ACTGCTCGACCACGCTGCTGAAAACCGCTACGGCATTCCGGCTTTCAACGTCAACAACCTCGAACAGGTGCAGGCCGTGATGGCTGCCGCAGATGAAACGGGTGCGCCCGTCATCCTGCAGGCCAGTGCCGGCGCGCGCAAGTATGCGGGCGAGGCGTTCATCAAGCACCTGATCCAGGCGGCCGTCGAAGCCTATCCCCACATCCCGCTGGTGATGCACCAGGACCATGGACAAAGCCCCGACGTATGCCGGGGCGCCATCGCCCTGGGCTTCAGCTCGGTGATGATGGACGGCTCGCTGGAGGCCGATGGCAAGACCATTGCCAGCTATGAGTACAACGTCGAGGTGACCCGCAAGGTCGTGGACATGGCGCACCAGCTGGGCGTCACCGTCGAAGGCGAGCTGGGCTGCCTCGGCTCGCTCGAAACCATGCAGGGCGACAAGGAAGACGGCCACGGCACCGACGCCGTCATGACGCGCGAGCAGCTCCTGACCGACCCCGAACAGGCCGCCGACTTCGTCAAACGCACCCAGCTCGACGCCCTGGCCATTGCCATCGGCACCAGCCACGGCGCCTACAAGTTCTCGCGCAAGCCCACCGGAGACATTCTGGCCATCGACCGCGTGCAGGCCATCCACCAGCGCATCCCCAACACCCATCTGGTGATGCATGGCTCCTCGTCGGTGCCGCAGGAATTGCTGGCCATCATCAACCAGTACGGCGGCAAGATGAAGGAAACCTACGGCGTGCCCGTCGAGGAGATCCAGAAGGCCATCCAGTTTGGCGTGCGCAAGATCAACATCGACACCGATATCCGCCTGGCCATGACCGGCGCGGTGCGCAAGTTCCTGTTCGAAAACCCCGACAAGTTCGACGCCCGCGAATGGCTCAAGCCTGCGCGCGAGGCCGCCAAGGCCATCTGCAAGCAGCGCTACCTCGAGTTCGGCTGCGAAGGCCAGGGCGCAAAAATCAAGGGCCACAGCCTGCAGGTGGTGGCCGCGCAGTACGCATCGGGCGCCCTGGCACAAGTGATCCACTGACACCGCACGGCGACGATCGCCGGGCCGCGCGTATCCGCGTGGCCCGGCCTTTTTTTTGCGGCAACTCTGTCGTGTTCGCGCGGAAAAGTTCTTTTTGCATCAGCAATAAGCGCCAGCCATAAAAGTTTCTTCATGTAAGCTTGCGGTCAGTCTGTAGAGCTGACCAACACAATGAGGAGACATACATGCTGATTGGCGTGCCCGCTGAAACACTGGCGGGGGAGACCCGGGTCGCCGCGACCCCCGAGACGGTCAAGAAACTCAAGGCCCAAGGGCACACGGTGCGCGTCCAGGCGCAGGCGGGCGTCGCCGCCAGCGTG
>NZ_JAUJUJ010000209.1 GCF_030711595.1 Stenotrophomonas sp. YIM B06876 | reverse complement strand
CTTGCCCAGCAAGCGTTGACAGCTATCAATTGAGTAGTTTGCGGGCCGCGCAGTCCGGGCGGCTTACGCCACCGCGTCGGCCGGCAGGCGCTGCAGCATGGCCAGGCTTTGGGCGATGGTGTCGCGCAGTTCGCGGCGGTCGCAGATGAAGTCCACGGCGCCCTTGGTCTGCAGGAACTCGGCGCGCTGGAAGCCTTCGGGCAGCTTCACGCGCACGGTCGATTCGATCACGCGCGGGCCGGCAAAGCCGATCAGCGCCTTGGGTTCGGCGATCACGATGTCGCCGACAAAGGCGNAGGAACTCGGCGCGCTGGAAGCCTTCGGGCAGCTTCACGCGCACGGTCGATTCGATCACGCGCGGGCCGGCAAAGCCGATCAGCGCCTTGGGTTCGGCGATCACGATGTCGCCGACAAAGGCGAAGCCGGCGCTCACGCCGCCCATGGTCGGGTCGGTCAGCACACTGATGTAGGGCAGGCCCTTTTTCGCCAGGCGCGTCAGCGCGGCATTGGTCTTGGCCATCTGCATGAGCGAGAGCAGGCCCTCCTGCATGCGCGCGCCGCCGGTGGCGGTGAAGCAGATGAAGGGCACTTTCTGCTCGATGGCGGTCTCGACGCCGCGCGCGAAGCGCTCGCCGACCACCGAGCCCATGCTGCCGCCCATGAAGTCGAACTCGAAGCAGGCGACGACCACGTTGATGCTCTTGACGGCGCCGCCGAAGACGATCAGGGCATCGGTCTCGCCGGTGTTCTCCAGCGCTTCTTTCAGGCGCTCGGGGTATTTGCGGCTGTCCTTGAACTTGAGCGCGTCCACCGGCAGCACCTCCTGGCCCAGTTCATAGCGGCCTTCGGGGTCGAGAAAGGCGTCGAGCCGCGCGCGCGCGCCGATGCGGTGGTGGTGGCTACAGGTGGGGCAGACGCACTGGTTGTGCTCCAGGTCGGCCTTGTAGAGCACGCTGTCGCAGCTCGGGCATTTGACCCAGAGGCCCTCGGGCATCTGGCGGCGCACGGAGGGGTCGGTGGGCTGGATTTTGGAGGGCAGGAGTTTTTCAAGCCAGGACATGGGTTTTCCTCTTCAACGGCGCTGGCGCGCACCTGGGTGGGGCGCCAGCGCGGGATTATGCGTCGAGCGCCTTGCGCACACCGCGCAGAAAGCTCACCGCCAGGGGCACGATCTTTTCGTGCGGCTGGTCGTCGAGCAGCTGGATGATGCGGCTGCCGATGACCACGGCGTCGGCCACGCGGCCCACGGCCTGGGCAGTGGCCGCATCGCGGATGCCAAAGCCCACGCCGACGGGGATGTGCACATGCTCGCGGATGCGCGGCAGCATGGCTTCGACGGCCGAGGTGTCGAGCGCGGCCGAGCC
>NZ_JAUJUJ010000208.1 GCF_030711595.1 Stenotrophomonas sp. YIM B06876 | reverse complement strand
TCGGGCGCGAACGGCAGCGAGGCCAGCATCGAAGGGGCGGACAGGGTGCCGTCGTCCGGTCCATACGGCACCCCGCGCGCGGCATAGCCGAACCGGCGTCGCGGCACCTGCGGCCGCGACGGCTGCGCGTCACTGGGGCCATCGCATGCCGACAGTCCCCAGCAGTGCTGGTTGTAGCCGGCAAACTCGTACGGATTGCGGCGTGCGTACTCGCGCTGGATCTGCACGGCGTTGACCGAATTGTGGAAGTAGTCCGAGCGCACCTGGCGCATGAAGCGGTCGCGGATGCCGCGAAAATCCAGCCATGCGTGCGAGAACTGGTGGATGAAAAGCGGGCCCGCATAGAGGAAGTCGTGCCCATACAGGTTTTCCCATTGGTAGGTGACGGTCCAGGCCTGGAATGCCGCGTCGGTCAGAGGATGGGTCGGTGAACCCAGGCCCAGCACATAAAGAAGAATGGCCTCGCTGTAGCCTTCCCAGCCGTAGTTCAGAAAGCCACCCTCGGGCTTCCAGCCGTGCACCACGGCCGCGCCGTCGCGCTGCGCCCAGCGCCAGTCGACCCGGTGGTAGAGGGCGTGCGCGAGCTCGCGCAGCTCGCTCTCGGTTGGGTCAGGGCCGGTGAAATAGGCTGCTGCGGTGAGCATGCCCGCCAGCAGCAGGGCGCTGTCGATCAGCGACACCTCGCAGGACCAGGTCCGGGTGCCGCTGTCCATGTGGAGGAAGTGGTAGTAGAAGCCGTGGCAGCCGGTCGATTCGGGGGTGCCGCTTTGGTCGCTGTGCCAGAAGAAGCGCAGCGCCGCCAGGCAGCGTTGCACGGCAGCGTCGCGCGTGATCCAGCCGCGCTCGACCGCCACCGGGTAGGCCGACAGCGCGAAGCCGACCGTGGCGATGCTCGAAGGCGAGTCGGGGCGCGAGGTGTCGGCCACGAGGCCGTTGACCGGGTTGGCGTGCTGAACGAAATAGTCGAACGCATGGCGCTGCAGGCGGTCAAGCATCGCATCGTCGTCAGGCGTCGGGGCTGACGCCGGCTCGGGCCATGCCGCATTCATGGCGGCGCCTTCGCTGCCTGTGCCAGCGCCGCATCGACGGTGGCTTGCGCCTCGTGCAGGATCTGTTGCAAATGCTCTGCACCTTTGAAGCTCTCGGCGTAGATCTTGTAGATGTCTTCGGTGCCTGACGGGCGGGCGGCATACCAGCCACTGGGGGCGCAGACCTTGATGCCGCCGATCGGCGCGCCATTGCCCGGTGCTTGGCTCAAGACCGCATCGATCTTTTCTCCAGCCAGTTCGGTTGCCGTGATCCGGGCTGGCGACAGCGCCGCGAGCTGCTGCTTTTGCCCTGGGGTCGCCGGGGCTTCGACGCGGTCGGCAGCCGGG
>NZ_JAUJUJ010000207.1 GCF_030711595.1 Stenotrophomonas sp. YIM B06876 | reverse complement strand
GCTTATGCACAAAGCGCCAATAGCTCACTTTTAAATAGCATCTCTGGTGTACGGATGCGAAGCCTCGGCGAGCCGAAAAAAGCGTCTGCGGCGCGGCCGGCAACCGGAACACCCTGCGGGCGTTCATAATTTTCCGCCTGGATGGCCTATTTTTATCAAGGCGGCTGACATGAAAATTGAACGCACTGAGTTCATCGGATCCGATGGGCAAAAATTGGCAGCACGCCTGGATTTGCCGGAAGGCCCCGCGCGTGCCTTTGCCTTGTTTGCGCACTGCTTCACCTGCGGCAAGGATATTTTTTCCGCCAGCCGGATCGCCCAGGCACTGACAGAGCATGGCATTGCCGTCTTGCGCTTTGATTTCACGGGCCTGGGCGCGAGCGAGGGCGAATTCGCCAACACCAACTTCTCCTCCAACCTGGCCGATCTGATCGGCGCAGCGAACCATTTGCGCCGCCAATACCAGCACGCACCCTCGCTGCTGATTGGCCACAGCCTGGGCGGCGCCGCGGTGCTTGCCGCCGCCGCCGACATTCCCGAGGTGCGCGCCGTCGTGACGATTGGCGCGCCCAGTGATCCATCGCATGTCACCGGGCTCTTTCGGGAGCAGCTTGAAACCATCTCGGCGCAGGGCGAAGCACAGGTGCAGCTTGCCGGGCGCACGTTCCGGATCAAGCGCCAGTTTCTGGAAGATGCCGCAGAGCACCCACTGACCGACAAGATCGCGCACCTGCGCCGGGCATTGCTGGTGATGCATTCACCGCGCGACAGCACCGTCGGCATCGTGAATGCCACGCATATCTTCAGCGCGGCCAAGCACCCGAAAAGCTTTGTGTCGCTCGACGATGCCGACCATTTGCTCAGCCGCAAGAGCGATGCCATCTATGCGGCGAATCTGATTGCGATGTGGAGCGAGCGCTATCTGCCCACCCCGGCGCAGGAGCCAGCCAAGCTGTAAAGCGCGCGGCGGCGCCGCTTTCTTCACCCCACCACGTTGCATTCCCGGCGCAGCAGCGCCAGCGCATCGTGTTGCTGGTAGTCCATGTCGCTGCACAGCGTTTTTTGCGACTCCTGCACGAAGCTGCTCCACATCTGACGGTAGTCGTCCTGGTAGAGACCGGGTGCGTGGGCTGTGATGAACTCGGTGGCCAGCGCAGGCTGAAGACCGCTCTTGCGAATCTTGCGCACCAGGCTGGCGGCGGTTTTTTCGGTCAGCAACGTTTTCTTGGGCGCGCCGGCGGCCAGGCACAGGAACAGGGTGAGCAGCGAATGCTCGTCGTCGTTGCCCTGCGTGAGCCGGAGCCAGGTCTTGCTCGCGGCTTGCGGCGGCTCGTCCGCTTCGAGGCCCGCGAGGTCGCCCAGGCTGCGGTGGTAGTCCT
>NZ_JAUJUJ010000054.1 GCF_030711595.1 Stenotrophomonas sp. YIM B06876 | reverse complement strand
GGTGCGGCGCGCAGCGCAGATCCTGCAACGCTGGCCGCAGCTGGGCGAGCCCGGCGCGCGCCTGCGCCGCCAGTACCCGTTGCTGGCCGATTGGGTGGATGCCGACATTACCCGATTGCTGGAGGTGGTCGATTGGCTGCAGCAACACCCGGACAGCGATCTCTACCTGCGGCAGTTGCCGATCGCCGGCATCGACAGCAAGTGGGTCGAGTCGCGGCGCGCGGTGGTGGCCGATCTGCTTGCCGGTGTACGCAAGCGCGATGGCCGCGACAGCCTCGACGCGCTGGCTGGCCTGCGCACCGCGCCGGACCGGGTGCGCCTGCGCCTGCTCGATCCGGCCCTGCGTGCGCTGATGGGCGGGCTGGAGGACCTGACCGTGCCGGTGGCGCAACTGGCGAGGATGAAGCTGCCGGTGCGGCAGGTGCTGATCGTGGAGAACCGGGAGACCGGGTTGGCCAGCGGCGACCTGCCGGGCACCCTGGTGCTGATGGCGCGCGGCTATGCGGTGTCGTTCCTGGAACGGATTGAATGGTTGCGCCCGCTGCCGTTGTTCTACTGGGGGGACATCGACACCCACGGTCTGGCAATCCTGCACCGGCTGCGTCATTACGCCCCGCAGACGGTGGCCTTGCTGATGGATGCCGAGACCCTGCGGGCCACCCCCCGCGAGCTGTGGGGCCATGAGGAGCAGCCGCAGATGGCGCAGCGGCTGGACCGGCTCACTCCCGTCGAACATGCGTTCTACGACGCGCTGCGCCGCGGCGATTTCGGCCCGGCCCCGCGGCTGGAGCAGGAACGCATCGCGTGGAATCATGCGTGGGCGCGAATCGCCGCCGCATTGGGGTCGGCGGCTGCTGACTGAAGTCCTGCGCTGATGCCGGAGCAGGGTCTGCCACGCCGCACTTCCGCGGCCGCGCACGCACTGGAAATTCCTGGAGGAATCGATGCATTACGTGGAAGTGGTGGCCATGCTGGCCGTGGTCCAGTACCTGTTTTTCGGCGCGCTGGTCGGGCGCGCACGCGGCCGTTCCGGCCTCAAGGCGCCGGCGGTGAGCGGCGATGAGGGTTTTGAGCGCATCTACCGGGTGCAGATGAACACGCTGGAGCTGCTGGTCGCCTTCCTGCCGGCGCTGCTGGTGGCGGCGGGCTTCTGGCCGGCGCCGTGGGTGGCGGGGCTGGGCGCGGTGTACCTGCTCGGGCGCCTGCTGTACTGGCGCGCCTATGTGGCTGCGCCGGCTACCCGTGGGCTCGGCTTCGCGCTGTCGATGCTGCCCACGCTGGTTCTGTTGGCGATGGCGTTGGCCGGCGCGGTGCTGCGCTGAGCGGTAACGGCGGGATGCGGGTCGCCGCCGGCCGTCACGGGGCGGGCGGCGTCGGCGCGCGGGCGTGGCGGCCGACGAACGGGATCAGTTCGGCCACCGGCATCGGCTTGGCAAACAGATAGCCCTGCGCATACATCACCCCCTGCTCGCGGAAGAACTCCGCCTGTTGCCGGGTTTCGATGCCTTCGGTAAGGGTGCGCATGCCCAGGGTGCGGCCCAGTTCGACGATGTGCAGCGCCACCTGGCTGGTGACCGCATCGGTGCAGGCGGTGGTGACGAAGGCCTTGTCGATCTTGAGGATGTCGAACGGGTAGGTGGTGAGGTAGGCAAGGCTGGAGTAGCCGGTGCCGAAATCGTCGATGGCGATCTGGATGCCCAGGCCGCGGAGGGTCTTGAGCACGCCCAGGGCGCTGCTCTCTTCGAGCAAGGCGCGCTCGGTGACCTCGACCACGAGTTGTCCACAACCCGGTCCGATCGCTTCGATCAGCTGCGCCAGCTGCAGCGGCGTGCGCTGGCACTGCAGGTCGCTGGGCGCAAGGTTGACCGCCAGATGGAACTGGCGATGCTCGCGCAGGAACCCGGTCAGGTCCTGGCGCACCAGTTGCAGCATCCGCTGCGTCAACAGGTGGATCATCCCGGCGTCCTCGGCGAACGGGATGAAACGGTCCGGCGCGAGGATGGTGCCGTCTTCCTGGCGCCAGCGCAGCAGCGCCTCGGCGCCGATGCAGCAATTGGTCTGCAGGTCGAACACCGGTTGATAGAGCAGGAACAGCTGGTTCCGGCGCAACGCATGCATCAGTTCCGAGCGCGGCGAGAACTGCATCCTGGTAATCAGGACGGTCAGCGCCAACACCCCGGCGCCCAGCAGGATGCCCAGCGGAATGAACCAGCGCCCGAACTGGGTGACGCGGTCGTCGATGGTGCGCAGCGGCGCGGCGGCCAGGACCGCCGAGGAATCCGCGGACACCAGCTTGCGTACCACCAGGAACTGCGCCTGCTCATCGACGAAATGGTCGCTGCCGGCACCGGGCCTGAGCCCTTGCGTCCAGCGCTGCTCCACCCGCCCTTGGCGGGCGGAGAAACGGCCGGAGTTGACGCCGAAGATGCCCAGCGAAACATTGTTCTGCGCGAACGGAGCGGTCAGCGTCTCGGTCAGCAGCAGCAGCCCGTAACCATCGCGTTCGATCACCACAAAACGCTGGCCGGGCACGCCGGGCACCCGCACGTCGATATAGACGGTGGTGCCATCGCCCTGGTGCATGTCGGCCCGGCCCAGCTGCAGATGGCGCATCAACTCGCCGCTGGAAGAACACATGACCTGGCCGTTTTCGATACGCAGCGTGCTCTTGACCGCCCGCGAGCGCATGCCGAACTGCTGCAGGCGGGAAATGCTGGCCTTGCTGCACGGCGGGTCGTGGCTGTCGCGCTCTTTTTGCACCAGCAGGGTGAGCATCTGCCGGGCATCACGGATCTGCAACACCACGCCTTCGGCGGCGGCATCGAGCTGTTCGAACTTCTCGCTCATGGCGTGTTTGCGCGCCAGGTGCAGCGACAACAGCACCGGCGCTGCGGCCAGTGCGGCGCCGACCAGCAGCAGGGCGAAGACCAAGCGGTTGCGGCTTCTGTGCACACGCATTCCTTGGCGCTGGAGGAACCGGCTCACGGTTCCGGATGAGCTGATGCCCTTTATATGCCACCGGCGTGCAGACCGGTATGGGGCCGCGGGTCAGCGGCCGCCGAAGGTATCCCAGGCCATGCGCGCGATCAGCACCACCACCAGTGCCACGAACAGTTTGCGGATAAACGGCGTGCCGCCGCGCAGGGCCAGCCGGGTGCCGACCACCGCGCCGCTGATATTGGCCGCCGCCATCGGCATCGCGATTGCCAGCAGGATGTTGCCGCTGGGGATGAAGAAGGACAAAGCCGCCACGTTGGTTGCCAGATTGACGACTTTGGACGCGGCCGAGGCGCGCAGGAAGTCCAGCCCGAAGAACCGCACGAACAGGAAAATCAGGAAGCTGCCGGTGCCCGGGCCGAAGAAGCCGTCGTAGAAGCCGATGCCGCCGCCCATCGCCAGTGCGATCCACAGTTCGCGCCGGCCGACCTCGCGCGGGCGGTGCAGGGCGCCGAAATCCTTTTTCATCAACGTGTAGCCCAGCATCAGCACCAGCAACACCAGCACCAGCGGCCGTACCGCGTGTCTGGGCAACAGGCTGACCGCGTTGGCACCCAGGAACGCGAACGCGAACGCGGCGGCCGCGGCCAACAGCACCGGCCGCCAGGGAAGTCGCACCGCGCGGGTATAGCGCCACGCCGAGACCCCGGTGCCGAATACCGAGCTGAACTTGTTGGTGCCGAACAGCACCCCGGCCGGCTGCTGCGGCAGGGCGGTGAACAGCCCCGGCAGCTGGATCAGGCCGCCGCCGCCGACCGCGGCGTCGACCAGCCCGGCGACGAAGGCGATGACGATCAACCAGGGCAGTTCGGCAGGAATCAGTTCGAGCACGGCAATGAACGCGGTAAGGGCGCGCAAGCATACGCCGCTGGCGGCGCGCATTCGCCGCCGGGTGAGCATCGCAGTGCACGGCGACGGGTAGCGCGGGCGGGCTGGCCATGACGGTTGGAGCCGGCCCGGCGAAGGACGACAATAGGCCGATGCAGATCTCGCCCACCTCGCCCTGTCCGTGCGGCCACGACCGCGCCTTCCACCAGTGTTGCGGCCGCCTGCTGGCCGGGGAGCCGGCGCCCGACGCCGAGGCGCTGATGCGCTCGCGCTACAGCGCCTATGTGCTCAAGGACGTGGATTACCTGTTGGCCAGCTGGCACCCCGACACACGGCCCTCGCAACTGTCGCTGCAGGAGGCGCCAGGGCAGCGCACGCAATGGCTGGGGCTGAGCGTGAAGCAGTCGCAACTCACCGGTGAAGACACCGCGCAGGTGCAGTTCGTGGCGCGCTACCGGGTGGGCGGCGGCAGTGCGGTGAAAATGAGCGAGCACAGCCGCTTTGTGCGCCTGCAGGGACGCTGGTATTACCTGGACGCGCTCGAACACCCCTGAGGGCGCGATCGTTCATCGCCGTGCACGGCCCGTGACGCTGTACTGACCGTGCATCCGTATCCTCGTGCGGATGCAGATTTCCACCGCCGCATTGCTGCGCAACACCACCGCCCGCACCGCACCGGCCACCCTGGCGCAGCGTTTCAAGGCGGTGCGCGAACGCAGCGTAGCCCTGGCGGCGCCACTGTCGGCCGAAGACGCGATGGTGCAGAGCATGGCCGATGCCAGCCCGGCCAAATGGCATCTGGCACACACCACCTGGTTTTTTGAACACTTCGTACTGGCGGCGCAGCCGGATTACCACTGGCTGCAGGCGGACTGGAGGGAACTGTTCAACAGCTATTACCAGAGCATCGGCCCGGCGCTGGCGCGGCCGATGCGCGGCTGGCTGTCCCGGCCGACCCTGGCACAGGTGCTGCAATACCGCGCCGCGGTGGACGAGCGCATTGCGGCCCGCTTCCATGCCGGTGACATGGACACCGTGGCGCGGCGCCATCTGATTCTGGGAATGCAGCACGAGCAGCAACACCAGGAGTTGCTGCTGACCGACATCAAGCACGCGTTCTGGAGCAATCCGCTGCAGCCGGCGTACCGCGAGGGGGCGGCAGCGCCCGCGCCGCGCGCGGTGATGCCACTGGACTGGATCGACAGCAGCGAGCGCATGGTTGAAATCGGGGCGGCCGCGTGGCCGCAGCACGCCTTGTTCGCCTATGACAACGAATCGCCCCGCCACCGGGTCCTGCTGCCCGCGCACCGGCTGGCCAATCGCCCGGTCAACAACCACGAATTCCGCCGCTTCATCGACGCCGGCGGCTACCGTGAGCCGCGCTGGTGGATGAGCCAGGGCTGGGAGCTGCGCGAGGCGCAGGACTGGCAGCACCCGCTGTACTGGGACACGGCGCTGCAGCGCGAATTCACCCTGGCCGGCTGGGCCCCGCTGGACCCGCAGGCCCCGGTCTGCCACCTGAGCTATTTCGAAGCCGATGCCTATGCGCGCTGGGCCGGCGCGCGCTTGCCAACCGAGTTCGAATGGGAAGCGGCCGCCGCCGAGTTGCCGATGGAAGGCAACTTCGCCGACGAGGGCCCGCTGCATCCGGCCGCACCGGGTGGCGCCGGCCCGGGCTTGGCCCAGCTGTTCGGCGATGTCTGGGAATGGACCAGCAGCGCCTATGGCGGCTATCCGGGCTTCCGCCCGCTGCCCGGCAGCCTGGGTGAATACAACGGCAAGTTCATGTGCGGGCAGTACGTCCTGCGCGGTGGCAGCTGTGCCACCGCCCGCGGCCATATGNAGCTGTTCGGCGATGTCTGGGAATGGACCAGCAGCGCCTATGGCGGCTATCCGGGCTTCCGCCCGCTGCCCGGCAGCCTGGGTGAATACAACGGCAAGTTCATGTGCGGGCAGTACGTCCTGCGCGGTGGCAGCTGTGCCACCGCCCGCGGCCATATGCGCGCCAGTTACCGCAATTTCTTCGCGCCACCGGCGCGCTGGCAGTTCACCGGCCTGCGGCTGGCGCGGGATGCCTCGTGAGTACCGCGGTCGAGGCGCTGGCCGCGCTCACCGATCTGACCCCCGGGCGCGCGGCCATCACCGCCGAGGTGCTGGCCGGCCTGGCGCTGCAGCCCAAGACGCTGCCGTCCAAATACTTCTATGACGCCCACGGCTCGGCGCTGTTTGAACAGATCACCCGGCAACCGGAGTACTACCTGACGCGGATGGAGCTGCAGTTGTTGCAGCAGGTGTTGCCGCAGATCGCCGCCCGGGTCGGGCCGCGGGCGCGGGTGGTCGAATATGGCAGTGGCAGCGGCCGCAAGACGCGCCTGCTGCTGCAGGTGCTGGACGATGCCGTGGCCTACACCCCGATTGAAATCTCGCGCGCGGCCTTGCTGGCCAGCGTCAGCGCGCTGGCGGCGGATTTCCCCACGGTGGAAATGCTGCCGGTGTGCGCCGACTTCACCGGTCCGGTCGCGCTGCCGCTGCCCCGGCGCCAGGCGCAGCGCACCCTGCTGTTTTTCCCGGGTTCCACCCTGGGCAACTTCACCGACGCCGACGCGGTGCGGATCCTGCAGGGCATGCACCAGAGCATGGGCGCTGACGGCCTGGCCTTGATCGGCATCGACCTGGACAAGGAACCGGCGCTGATCGAGGCCGCCTACAACGATGCCGCGGGCGTCACCGCGGCATTCACCCTCAACCTGCTGGCCCGGTTGAACCGCGAGATCGGCAGCGATTTCGATCTGGCCCGGTTCCGCCATCGCGCGCGCTACGACCGCGAGCGCCTGCGCATTGAAACTTCGCTGGTCAGCCAGTGCGCCCAGCGCGTGCAGGTGGCCGGCCATGGATTCGAGTTCCAGGCCGGGGAGGCGATGCAGGTCGAGTACAGCCACAAGTACACCGAGGCCGGCTTTGCCGCGCTGGTGGCGACGGCGGGGCTGCGGGTGTGTGCCGCCTGGGATTCCCCGGCACCGGCGTTCGGGCTGCGGCTGCTGCGCTGGCAATGAGCAACCGGCAATGCCGCTTATGATGCGCAGTCCGCGTCGCATCTGTCAGGAGTCGCCGATGAAGCCGATCACCGCCGCGCTGCTGGGACTGGCCGCGCTGGGCACCGCGTCCGGGCTGCTGGCCGCCCCGGTCGGCTCGGCGGCATTCGGTGCGTGCGGCAGCGGGCTGCAAGCCGCCGCGCAGGCCCAAGGCATTCCGGCGCAGCGTTTCGAGCATCTGATGGCCGGAATCGAGCCGGACCTGAGCGTGTTGCCGCTGCTCGACGCGCAGCCCGAATTCACCACTCCGATCTGGGATTACCTGGCGGCGCTGGTGGATACGCAGCGGATTGCCGATGGCCGCGCGCAGCTGGTCCAACATCGCGCGCTGCTGGACACGGTGTCGGCGCAGTACGGCGTGGATGCGGCCACCATCGTCGCGGTGTGGGGGGTGGAAAGCGATTACGGCCGCGTGTCCGGCAACCGTCCGCTGCTGCAGTCGCTGGCCACGCTGGCCTGCAACGGCCGCCGCCAGCCGTTTTTCCGCGGCGAGCTGCTGGCATTGCTGAGACTGCTCGACCACGGCGACCTGGATGGCGAAGGCCTGACCGGCTCATGGGCCGGCGCCTTCGGCCATACCCAGTTCATGCCGTCCACCTATGCCCGTATCGCGGTCGATGGCGATGGCGACGGCCGCCGCGACCTGGTCGCCAGCGTGCCCGATGCGTTGGCCTCCACCGCCAACTATCTGAAACAGGCCGGTTGGCGCAGCGGTCAGCCGTGGGGCGTGGAAGTGCGGATTCCGCCCGGCTTCAATTCCGCGCTGGCCGGGCGCACCCGGCGCCAGCCGCTGGCGGCCTGGCGTGCGCTGGGAATCACCGCGATGGATGGGCGTGAGGTGGCGCCCGCGGGCATCACCGCCGACGCCAATGCGGCGCTGCTGTTGCCGGCCGGCAGCAGTGGCCCGGCGCTGCTGGTGTTCCGCAACTACGACGCCATCTATTCCTACAACGCGGCCGAAAGCTACGGCTTGGCCATCGCCACCCTGGCCGACCGGCTGCGCGGCGGTGGCGGTCTGACGGCAGCGTGGCCCACCGATGACCCGGGGATCGGTCGCGCCGAGCGCCGCCAGCTGCAGGCGCTGCTGCTGGCGCGCGGGCACGCTATCGGCATGGCCGACGGCATGATCGGCAGCGCCAGCCGCCGCGCCATCCAGATCGAGCAGCAGCGGCTGGGGTGGACCACGGCTGACGGCCGGCCCGGGCGCCGGATCCTGGCGGCGCTGGAAGGCACGCCACTGCCCGCAGCGCCGACCGCCTTCACGCTGCCGCCCGCGTACCCCCGGTTTGTCCAGTCCCCGATCGTGCGGAGCGAGATTCCAATGACCGATGTACAAGGCCTGAGTACAGGCGATTTCCACGGCTTCAGCGCATGGAAGGTGGAAACGCCGTTCTCCAGCGCGGCCATCAGCGTATTTGGCGGCCAGCTGCTGTCATTCGTGCCCACGGGCGGGGCCGAGGTGATGTGGCTGTCGCCCAGCGCCAAGGCGCCACCGACTCCGATCCGCGGCGGTACCCCCGTGTGCTGGCCGTACTTCAGCCGCCAGGGGCAGGGCAACGACGTGCCCTCGCACGGTTTCGTGCGCACCGTGCCGTGGACATTGCAGCAGGCCCGCCGCGAGGCCGATGGCAGCATGGTGCTGACCCTGGCGCCGCCGGTAATGGACAACCTGTCGCTGCGGCTGACGATGGTGCTGCGTATCGGCAAGACGCTGCAGCAGGAGCTGATCACCGACAACACCGGCAGCCAGCCGGTGAATTTCACCCAGGCGCTGCACAACTACTTCAACGTCGCCGATGCCCGCGCGGTGCAGCTGCAGGGCCTGGACGGGCTGACCTATCTGGACAAGCTCGACCAGGGCAACGCGCATGTGCAGCAGGGCGACTGGAGCCTGCATGATCCGCGTGACCCCGGTCGCAGCGACCGCATCTACACCCGCGCGGGCGGCCGCTACGTGCTCACCGATCCGGGGCTGGGGCGCCGGATCGAGATCACCACCACGGGCAGCCGCTCGGTGGTGGTGTGGAATCCGGGGGAGGCCGCCGCGCAGAAGATGGATGACGTGGGCGCCGGCTGGCGCAACTATGTCTGCGTGGAGGCGGCCAACGTCGGCCCCGATGTCATCGAGCTGGCCCCCGGTGGCCGCCATGTGTTGATGCAGGTGCTGGCGGTGTCACCGCTTTGAGCGCGGCGGCGGGCTCAGGTCCGCCGCTTGCGCAGCACCAGCAGCGCAAGCATGCCGGCGAGCAGTCCCCAGAACGCCGAGCCGATACCGGCCAGGGTCAGTCCCGATGCGGTGACCAGAAAGGTGATCAGCGCCGGTTCGCGCTCGCGCTCCTCCTTCAGCGCAGCGGCCAGGCCGTTGCCGATGGTCCCCAGCAGCGCGATCCCGGCCAGCGTGGCCACCAGCTCGGCAGGGAAAGCGGCGAACACGGCCGCCACCGTCGCACCGAACAGGCCGATGAGCAGATACAGCACACCCGCGCTGACCGCGGCGGTATAGCGCCGCGCCGGATCCGCATCCACGTCGCGACCCATGCAGAGGGCCGCGGTGATCGCCGCCAGATTGATCGCGAACGCACCGAACGGCGCGAGCGCGGTATTGACTGCCCCGATCCAGCCGATCAGTGACGATACCGGCGGCGCATAGCCTGAAGCCTGCAGCACCGCCACGCCCGGCACGTTCTGGGAGGCCATCGTCACCACGAACAGCGGCAGCGCGATGCCGAACACCGCCGCCCACGACAACGTCGGCAGGGTGAACACGGGCCGGGCCAGCTGGACCTGCACCTGGTCCCACAGCAGCAGCCCGTTGCCGGCCGCCACCGCAACGCCCACCAGCACGGTGGCGATCACCGCATAGCGCGGCAACAGCCGGCGTCCCACCAGATAGGTCAGGAACATCGCCAACGCCATGCCCAGCTGGGTCTGCATTGAAACGAAGACCTCCAGCCCGAAGCGCAGCAGCACCCCTGCCAGCATGGCAGCGGCCAGTGGCACCGGGATCCGCCGCATCACCTTCTCGAACACCCCCGAGAAGCCGGCCACCATTCCCAGCACTGCCGCCAGCACGAAGCCGCCGATGGCATCGGACAACGGCAATCCACCGGCAGCCACCACCAGCATCGCCGCGCCCGGGGTGGACCAGGCGGTGACCACCGGGATGCGGTAACGCAAGGACAGGCCGATACAGGTAACGCCCATCCCCACGCCCAGCGCCCACATCCACGACGCGATCTCGGCCCGGCCCGCGCCCAGCGTCTGTGCGGCCTGGAACACGATCACGGCCGAACTGGCAAAACTGACCAGGATGGTGATGACGCCGGCAACCACTGCCGGCAGTGACAGGTCCCGTAACAGGGAGCGCGAGACAGGGGTCGGCATCAGTGGGGATCAAAGGGGCGGGCAGGCATTGTCACCCAGCGCCGCTGCCGTGCCAGCGCACGACGTCGGCGTTAGGCGACGGGGCGCGGCACCGCACTGCGGCTTCAGCCGAAACGCGCTGTCATCGCGGTGAAATAGTTGTTGACGAATTCTGTAATGCGTCTAGAATTCGCCCCCTCGCTTCAACGCAATAGCCACCTCGGTGGCACGCGCAACGGAACGACGGCAACCCACTTCGAAAGAAGCGGTTGACGGAAACAAAAAGCCTGACATACTAG
>NZ_JAUJUJ010000206.1 GCF_030711595.1 Stenotrophomonas sp. YIM B06876 | reverse complement strand
ACGGCCAGTAGCGTCACCAGCAGGCGCGGCAGAAAGCTCATGGTCTGCTCGTTGATCTGCGTCGCCGCCTGGAAGATGCCCACCACCAGGCCCACCAGCAGGCCCGGCAGGATCAGCACCACCACCAGCAGCATGACCAGGCGCAGGCTTTCGCTGACCAGATCAACGGCGATGTCGGGCGTCAGCATGGCTGCTCCGCAACCCGGTGAAGGCATAAGGCCTGATGAGCGACATACCTCAGCCAGAGTCCGTTCGCCCTGAGCCTGTCGAAGGGTGCGCACAACACGACGCTGGCTTCGACAAGCTCAGCCCGAACGGCGGGGGTCTGAGGCAGGTATCTCATCAGGCAAAAGGAGGCGCGCGCCATCTCAGTAGGCCCGGATGCTGGTGATGAGGGTGTTCACGGTCAGCGTCCAGCCGTCGACCAGCACGAACAGCAACAGCTTGAGCGGCAGCGAGATGACCAGCGGCGACAGCATCATCATGCCCATGGCCATGAGCACCGACGCCACGACCAGATCGACCACCATGAAGGGGATGAACAGCATGCAGCCGACCTGGAAGGCGGTCTTGAGCTCGCTGAGCACGAAAGCCGCCAGCTTCACGGTGAACGCGTGCTGGCTCGGCTCGCTCACCGGCGCCTCGCCGGCCAGGGAGGAGATCTGCTGCAAGGCGCTCTTGCTGGTCTGTGACAGCATGAAGCGCGACAGCGGCACCTCGGCCGTCTGCAGCGCCACCTCCAGGCCGATCTTGTCCTGGTCGTAGGGCACGAAGGCCTTGTGCCAGATCTCCTCGCCCACCGGGCGCATGATCAGCAGCGTGAGGATCAGCGCCACCCCGGTCACAATGCGGTTGGGCAGGCCCTGCTGCAGGCCCAGCGCCTGGCGCAGCAGAGACAGGATGATCACGAAGCGCACGAAGCTGGTCATCATGAGCATCAGCACGGGCAGCAGCCCGAGCAGGGTCATGATGACCAGGATCTGGGTCTTCACCGTGAATTCAGCCGGCGCGCCGTTGGCGTTGGTGCCCAGCAGCGAAATGGTGTTGGCCGCGAGTGCCGGCTCGCTCACCGCCAGCATCAGGACGAGCACAGCCAGGCCCAGGGCGGCATGGCCCCCCATTCGTCGTAGCGTCATGATGCGACGGCTCAGTTCGCCGCGTCGAGCGACAGCAAGTCGAGGTCGGCCAGCTCGACCACCTTCAACCCGTAGTTCTCGCCCGACACCACCACCTCGGCACGGCCGATGACCGTGCCGTTGACCTTGATCACCAGCGGCGCGCCGGCCACGGCGTCGAGTTCCACCACGCTGTCGTGCTCCAGGGCCATCAGTTGGTCGAGCGCGATGTCGGCCGAGCCCACTTCGAGGGTCAGCGTGACCGGAATCT
>NZ_JAUJUJ010000205.1 GCF_030711595.1 Stenotrophomonas sp. YIM B06876 | reverse complement strand
CCGACCCGGGCGACAACTTCGTCCAGCGCGAGGACCAGTCGGTCTACGAGACCGATGCGCCGGTGCTGTACCAGGCTGCGGACGGCATCGCCACCCTGACGATGAACCGTCCCGACTTCAACAACGCGCAGAACTCGCAGATGACCTACGCGCTCGATGCGTGCTTTCGCCGCGCGGTCGATGACGACGGCGTCAAGGTGATCGTGCTGCGCGGTGCCGGCAAGCATTTCAGCGCGGGGCACGACATCGGCACCCCCGGGCGCGACATCAACAAGCCCTTCGAGCGCCAGGCGCTGTGGTGGGACCACACCAACAAGCCCGGCGCCGAGCAGCTGTTCGCGCGCGAGCAGGAGGTGTACCTGGGCATGTGCCGGCGCTGGCACGACATCCCCAAGCCGACGATTGCCATGGTGCAGGGCGCCTGCGTGGCCGGCGGCCTGATGCTGGCCTGGGTCTGCGACCTGATCGTGGCCAGCGACGACGCCTTCTTCCAGGACCCGGTGGTGCGCATGGGCATCCCGGGCGTCGAATACTTTGCCCACGCGCACGAACTGAACCCGCGCATTGCCAAGGAATTCCTGTTCCTGGGCGAGCGCATGAAGGCCGAACGCGCCTACATGATGGGCATGGTCAACCGCGTCGTGCCGCGCGGCGAGCTCGAAGCGCAGACCTACGACANATCCCGGGCGTCGAATACTTTGCCCACGCGCACGAACTGAACCCGCGCATTGCCAAGGAATTCCTGTTCCTGGGCGAGCGCATGAAGGCCGAACGCGCCTACATGATGGGCATGGTCAACCGCGTCGTGCCGCGCGGCGAGCTCGAAGCGCAGACCTACGACATCGCCGCCCGCATCGCCAGTCAGCCGCGCCTGGGCCTGGCACTGACCAAGACCGTCATCAACCGCGTCGAAGAACTGCAGGGCCTGCGCACCACCATGGACCTGGCCTTTGGCTACCACCACTTTGCCCATGCGCACAGCCAGGTGCTGGGCGCCGGCCAGCTGGGCGGCCACGACGCCAAATCCATGGTGCAGGCCAACAAGAAGGAGGGAAGCGCATGAGCCAGCCCCATGACCTGCGCACGCCCTTGTGCGATCTGCTGGGCTGCCGCTACCCCATCGTGCAGACGGCCATGGGCTGGGTGGCCGGCTCTTCGCTGGTGGCGGCCACCACCAATGCCGGCGGCTTTGGCTTTCTGGCCGGCGCCACGATTGCCGCCGACCGCATCGAGGGTGAGATCGTCCGCATCCGCGAGCTGACCGGCGACAAGCCCTTTGGTCTGAATTTCCACATGTTCCAGCCCAACGCGCAGCAACTGCTGGACCTGGCGGTCAAGCACAAGCTGCGCGCCGTCAGCTATGGCCGCGGGCCGGACAAGAAGGTGATCGGCCG
>NZ_JAUJUJ010000204.1 GCF_030711595.1 Stenotrophomonas sp. YIM B06876 | reverse complement strand
GGACATCATCAGCGCCGGATAGCGGGATGCCGAGCAACATCGCCAACTCAGCCAGGGTTAGCAGACCATCGTTCAAAAAACGCTGGGCCCCGAGAAGGTCATCAATGTCGAAGGCCTCACCCGTCGCTGGAATGGCAATTTTTCCGGCTTTGATGAGTGCGTACACGGTCGGTCCACTGACGCCCAGAAAATCCGCGATGGCGTCGTTCGAATAGAACGACGGTGGCCGTCCTTGGAAAACTTCATGCCCCGGTGGCTCATCGCTGAATGGCATTGATGACGACAACGCCTCGGCCAACGGCCGCGGAATACCCAATTCACTCTGCCATATGCGCATCGCGTGCTTTCGGAGGGTGGTTGGTTTTGGNCAGAAAATCCGCGATGGCGTCGTTCGAATAGAACGACGGTGGCCGTCCTTGGAAAACTTCATGCCCCGGTGGCTCATCGCTGAATGGCATTGATGACGACAACGCCTCGGCCAACGGCCGCGGAATACCCAATTCACTCTGCCATATGCGCATCGCGTGCTTTCGGAGGGTGGTTGGTTTTGGGATGGAACGTAACGGCTCAAGGATGGTTTCGGTGTGGCCGGCCAGGGCAGGCAGGTGGTAGCTGCCTTGGTGCCGAACTTGGGCCAGCAGTTGGGTAACGCGGTGGCGCTCGGCCAAATGCATGTCCCGCAAGTACTTTGGTGGGACTTCGACCACTGCCCAGTGCCTGCGAGCCAGCGCCAGTCCTTTGAATATCCGGAATCCTGCGTCCCACTGCTGCGTCAGGCCTTCTGCGCCATGACTCAGAAAACGAAACGGTGCCATGGCGGCAAAGTCGCCCGCGACGTCGACCTCTGCGCTCTGTGCGGCGTTGGTGTTGGCGTGCCGGAAGTCGGCGCCGCAATGCTCGCAATGGCTGGGGTGGGAACGATTCCAGGTGATGGCGCCGCCGCACTCTTGACACTCGTCAAGCAACAGACTGCCGTGCTCCGTGCATACCGTCACCAGGGCGAAATCCCATTCTTCCAAGAGGACGCCTCGCGCCGCCAGACAACGAGGGCAAACTTGGGCACGGCTTGCCAGCCAGGCGTCGTCATCTACACGTGTGTTGTGCAAGCCGATAGCTCCGTCAATGATGGAGAAACCCAGGTGGTGCAGGAGGTGGCGGTCGTCGCCCACGGCCACCCGGGACATCGTTTTGAGGTCGTTTTCTGACAGTCGCAAGGCGTGAACCATTTGGGCTGCACCTGCTTTTCTTGCCCCAGTGCATGCCCGCAAGAGGTCGGCAATGCCGTCGTACCCGTTCGCGTGAGACAGGCGCAACAAGTAGCCCGGCAGTGATTCACCCGTCTCCTGCGGGAAGTTTTTGTAGCACCCAGGCAAAAATCCTGCGGTCATGACCAGTCC
>NZ_JAUJUJ010000203.1 GCF_030711595.1 Stenotrophomonas sp. YIM B06876 | reverse complement strand
TTGGCAACGGGTGTTAGTGCGGACAGCTTCTCGATGGTGGTGGACGGACGAATCCCCTCGTCGCGACTGAAAGCCGAGCCTTGGCTCTGGACCGCGAAGAGTTCACCGGTAGTCATAAAGTCGGCCGCGGCCGCGCGCTGCTGCGACAGCAGCGCCCATTCATCCTGTGCTTCCCGCGATATTCCCAGCTCAGTGCTCATGCGATCCGAGAGCCCGGCAAAGGTCAAATCACTGATGACGCAAGTCAGCGAGTGGGTCAAGTTGCTGATCGGCTCTGCGCCATCGATCTGCAGCGCAGGGGTCCGACTGGATGAGTCGATTCCTCCGACAAGATAGAGCGCGCCTTCGCCGCGCTCTATCCGACGGGTCGCATCCACCACGCAATCAATGCCGGCAGGACAAGCTGCGTTGAGTGTGCTGGCCGGAATATGGTGTCCGATTTCGGCTCGATACATCATCGTGCGCGCCGGGTTGGTGCTTTGGCCGGCCTGCATGACCATGGCCAGGATGGCGCCGTCAGACTCCGACGTGACAGGGTGACGACGTTGCAGTTCTCTGAGAGCCATCGTGCCCAGATCGAGCGCGGAAAATTCCGACAATCGACCATGGAGTCGGCCAAAAGGCGTTCTTGTCCCTGCGAGAAGGTAAGCGTGACGGTTGCTCATGAAATTTCTTCTACTGTAGTGACGGCGGTGGCATCCGCGCTCAGTCTGAAGAACGGCAGGGTCCAGTCGCCCACCTTCGTAAAGGCCACGCAGCAGGCGGCGCCGGCACGCACGGGTCTTCCTGCTTCTATCAATTGGGTCAATATCACTGGCCCTTCGATCAATCGGACCAGGGCGATGACATAAGGAGCTGCAAGCTGCCATCCGGCATTCCCTGCCTGATGAACGCGCGTGAAGGTTTGGACTTCTGCTCGGCCGCTGACCTCTTCCCAAGCTTGGTTCTGCGACCAGCAGTGTGGGCAGATTTCACGGGGATAGGCAGTAAAGCGGCGGCAATCGGTACAGCGATGGAACAGCAACCGGCCTTCGGCCGCTGCCACCCAGAAGGGTGAAGATAAGGCTGTCGGCGTCGGTGGCGGCACGGACAGGGTTGCCAGATCAATGGCGGGAAAGCTGGTGGCCGCGTGTGTCATGTTGAACTCCCCAAAACCAGGGCGACCGCTTCGCTGAGGGTCGCACCATTGCCGGTGATCATGGCCGCCTTGGGGTTGGCGATCTGGCGCGCCCCGGCCTCGCCGCGCAGTTGGCGAACCGCCTCGATCACGTGGCTCATGCCACCGGCATACCCGGCTTGTCCGGCACCGAGTTGACCTCCGTGGGTGTTGAGTGGCATGTCACCCGTGTGTGAAAAATCGTGGTCTCGGGTCCAGCGCCCGAATTCGCCCGGCCTGCA
>NZ_JAUJUJ010000053.1 GCF_030711595.1 Stenotrophomonas sp. YIM B06876 | reverse complement strand
GACCGCCGCTGCGTCGCAAACGGCGGTGGCGGCCGCTGCCGGCGATGCGTTGGCACCGCTGGCCGGCGAGCCGGCCAGTTCAGGAGCGTGGCGCTGGTTGGCCGCCGGGTTTGCATTGCTGTGGCTGCTGACGCTGTTGTGGGCGCTGTTGCGCCAGCGCCATCCGGCACCCCTGCCCGCACCCGCCAGCGCATCGGCACACGGGGTTTCGCGCCACGGTCTTGCCGATCTGCGTCGCGCCATCGACAGCGGCGGCTTGGACGAGGTGGCGCGGATCCTGTGCGACATGGGCGGCGTGGCCGAGGTGGATGGCGTCATCGCCCGGCTGCAGGATGCGCCGCAACGCGCAGCGGTAATGCGCTTGCAGCGGGGGCGCTGGGGCGGAGAGGGCGATATCGCGCAGGTCCGCTTGGCACTGCGCGCCGCATTCCATGATGGCCCGCGTTGGCGCAAGCCGGCAGTGGCGGAAAAAACCGAGCTGGACCCTCTCTATCCCGCACGCAAGTAGGGACGGCCGGTGAAGGCCGTCTGCTAATCTGCTGCATTATTTCGAGGAACTCCGCTTATGCAGAACACCGCAACGCCCGCCGCCAAGATGCCGCTGCACTGGAAAATGGGCATCGGCTTCGGCTTGGGCCTGCTGTTGGGGCTGCTCGCCCATTCGCTGGGGCCGCATGTGGCGCAGCTGCCGGCGGCCAGCCAGTTCATCGTCAGCTACGTCACCACCCCGCTGTCTTCGCTGTTCCTCAATCTGATCTTCATGCTGATCGTGCCGCTGATTTTCTCCGCGCTGATCATGGGCATCTCGGAGATGGGCGATATCCGCGCATTGGGCCGGGTAGGCTGGAAAACGCTGGCCTACACCGTGCTGCTGTCCGGCATCGCGGTGGTGCTGGGGCTGGTGCTGGTCAATCTGTTCCAGCCCGGCGCCGGTGTCGATCCGGCAATGGCGGCGCAGCTGCTGCAGGAGAACGCCGACCGCAGCCGCGAGATCGTCGCCGGCATCGGCAACCATCCCAAGGGCGTGGACATGCTGCTGTCGATCGTGCCCAGCAACGTCATCGCGGCGGCCTCGGACAATGGCGCCATCCTGTCGCTGATGTTCTTCGCGTTGATGTTCGGCGTGGGCATGGTGATGTCGCCGGAGGAGAAGATCGCGCCGCTGCGCCACGTCATCGAGGGCATCTTCGAAATCTCGATGACCCTGATCGGGCTGGTGATCCGTCTGGCGCCCTACGCGGTGGCCTGCTTCATGTTCAACCTGGCGGCGATCTTCGGCTTCGAGCTGCTGGTGCGTCTGGGCGCCTATGTGGGCGTGGTGGTGCTGGCGCTGGCGCTGCACATGGTGGTCACCTACGGCCTGGCGGTGAAGTTTGCCGGCAAGTCGCCGTTGCGGTTCTTCCGTGACACCCAGGAAGCCACGGTGATGGCGTTCTCCACCGCCTCGTCCAATGCCACGCTGCCGACCGCGTTGCGCGTGGCCGACAAGCTGGGCCTGCCGAAAAAAGTGTCGCGCTTTGTGCTCACCGTCGGCGCCACCGCCAACCAGAACGGCACCGCGCTGTTCGAAGGCGTCACCGTGATCTTCCTGGCGCAGTTCTTCAATGTGGACCTGAGTGTGGGCCAGCAGTTCATGGTCATGGTGGTGTGCATCCTCGGCGGCATCGGCACCGCGGGCGTGCCGTCCGGTTCGCTGCCGGTGGTGGCGCTGATCTGCGCCATGGTCGGGGTCAACCCGGTCGGCATCGGCCTGATCCTCGGGGTGAACCACTTCCTGGACATGTGCCGTACCGCGCTCAACGTCACCGGTGATCTGGCGCTGGCCACGCTGGTGGCCAAGGGCGAGGTGGAGGAGAAGGAAGACAGCGACGCACTTCCGGTGGCCCTGGCACAGGAATGAGGCGGCGCCAGGCCGCGCATTGCACGGCCGCGCAACCGCGCGGCCGTTGTCGTCGCAGCGCCTGGAAAAAGCGCTTGCTGAAGTGTGAAGGTCGCCGCCGCGGTCTGACCGCTCCGGTGGTCTGTGGGACAATGTGCGGCCCGCAGCTCCGCGGGAGCCTCCCGATCCCGACAGAATCATGACGCAGCCTACCCGCCGCCAGTTGGCCAACGCCATCCGCTTCCTTGCCGCCGATGCGGTTGAAACCGCCAAGTCCGGCCATCCCGGCATGCCGATGGGCATGGCCGATATCGCCGAAGTGCTCTGGAACGATTACCTCCGGCACAACCCGAACAATCCGCAGTGGTTCAATCGCGACCGTTTCGTGCTGTCCAACGGCCACGGCTCGATGCTGCAGTACGCGCTGCTGCACCTGAGCGGCTACGACCTGCCGATCGGACAGCTCAAGGCGTTCCGCCAGCTTGGCAGCAAGACCGCCGGCCATCCCGAGCGGCACGAAACCCCCGGCGTGGAGACCACCACCGGTCCGCTCGGCCAGGGGCTGGCCAATGCGGTGGGTTTCGCCCTGGCCGAGAAACTGCTGGCACAGCGCTTCAATCGCCCTGAATTTGAAATCGTCGACCACCGCACCTGGGTGTTCCTCGGCGACGGTTGCCTGATGGAAGGCGTGTCGCACGAAGCTGCCTCGCTGGCCGGCACCTGGGGCCTGGGCAAGCTGGTGTGCTTCTGGGATGACAACCACATCTCCATCGATGGCGACACCGCCGGCTGGTTCACCGACGACACCCCCGCCCGTTTCGAGGCCTATGGCTGGAACGTGGTGCGCGGCGTCGATGGTCACGACCCGGACAGCATCAGGGCCGCCATCGATGGCGCACTGTCGCAGTTCGACAAGCCGACCCTGATCTGCTGCCGCACCACGATCGGTTTCGGTTCGCCGAACAAGGCCGGCAAGGAATCCAGCCACGGTGCGCCGCTGGGCAAGGACGAGCTGGAAGCCACCCGCAAGCAGCTGGGCTGGGCGCATGGCCCGTTCGAGATTCCGGACGACATCTACGCCGGCTGGTGCGCCGGCGGCACCGGCACCCTGCGCCAGGCCGAGTGGGAACAGCTGTTCGACAAGTACGCCGCGCAGTTCCCGCGCGAAGCCGAAGAGCTGACCCGCCGTTCGCATGGTGAACTGCCGGAAGACTTCATTGCCAAGGCTGATGCCTATATCGCCCAGGTGCAGGCCGATGGCCAGAGCATCGCCTCGCGCAAGGCCTCGCAGAATGCGATTGAGGCGTTCGCGCCGCTGCTGCCGGAAATGGTCGGCGGCTCGGCCGATCTGGCCGGCTCCAACCTGACGCTGTGGAAGGCGAGCAGGTCGGTCGCCAGCGATGACCCCAACGCCAACTACGTGTATTACGGCGTGCGCGAATTCGGCATGACCGCCATCGCCAACGGCCTGGCCTTGCACGGCGGTTTCATTCCGTTCGACGCCACTTTCCTGGTGTTCAGCGACTACGCCCGCAACGCCGTGCGCATGAGCGCGCTGGTGCCGGCCCATGCCATCCATGTCTACACCCACGACTCCATCGGCCTGGGCGAAGACGGCCCGACCCACCAGCCGGTGGAGCATCTGGCCAGCTTGCGCTACATCCCCAACAACGATGTGTGGCGCCCGTGTGATGCGGTCGAATCGGCGGTCAGCTGGAAGGCGGCCATCACCCGTCAGGACGGCCCGAGCTGCCTGGTCTTCAGCCGCCAGAATCTGGCCCACAACGTCCGCAGCGCCGAACAGGTCAAGCTGATCGAACGCGGCGGTTACGTGCTGGCCGATGCGCAGGGCGGCAACCCGGACCTGATCCTGATCGGCACCGGTTCGGAAGTCGGTCTGGCGATGGCCGCCAAGGCCGAGCTGGATGCGGCCGGCATCAGGACCCGAGTGGTGTCGATGCCGTCGACCGACGTGTTCGACCGCCAGGATGCGGCCTACCGCGAATCCGTGCTGCCCAACGCCGTGCGCAACCGCGTTGCGGTGGAAGCCGGTGTCACCGGTTTCTGGCGGGCCTACGTCGGCCTGGACGGTGCGGTGGTCGGCCTTGATACCTTCGGTGCCTCGGCCCCGGCCGACAAGCTGTACCAGCACTTCGGCATTACCGTCGAAGCGGTGGTGGCCGCCGCCAGGGCGCAGGTCAAGCGTTGATCAGCAGATAGGTTGAATGGAAAAGGCCGGGGAAACCCGGCCTTTTCTTTGGTGACGCGATATCGCGTCTGCGCGAAACAGGGCCGGCAGCACGCCTGTAATGCGCGGCGTTTGCGCTGTAGAAGCCGACGCGCGGCATGCCACCATCGCGGGCGTCCGACGTGCCTGCGGGAAACATGAAGTGCGCTTGTGCGGTCACGCCGGATGCGTGTGCTGCATCGTGCCTGTTGTACTCACTCTGCGGCGTGCGGGCGTTGTGAGCGTCATCGCTTTGGCGCGCGGCTTATCCTGCCGTCTCACGGCCATCGGCCCGATGTGCCGCGACACGACTCAGGAGGATCCGTTGTCTCCCCATCGTTCAATGACAATGCTCGCCGTTTCGCTCGGCATCCTGTTGGCCGCATGCCAGCCCACCGCGACGCCTGCGTCTACGGCCGCTGAACCGGTTCACGCTGCGCCCGCGGCGGCAACCGGTGATACCTCCGGCCCGCCCGCCGCTGGCGCCGGCGCATCCTGCCCGTATCCGGCGTTCGAGGCGTTCCTGCCGCACTTCGGCAACGAGATCGCGCTGCAGGAGAAATCCGTGGCCGATCCACTGGTCAGTGAGTACATCGACGCCGCCGCTGAACCGGAGCCGCAACTGGTCAGCCAGAAGATCGCGTTGCGCGAGGTGACCTGGCCGGTGATGCCGGATCCGGCCGCGCTGCCGCGACAGGGCCGGGAGATGGACGTCACCCGCCAGGACGATGGCAGCATGAAGCTGCTGATCCGCACGCCGGATACCAGCGACCAGCAGAGTTATTACTTCGTCCAGCGCCCCTGTTGGCAACTGGTGCGTGTGGTCGATGAGTCAATCTGAGCTGGCGGCGAGCCAAGCGCTGGGTGCCGGCGTTCCACCGATAACGGAGCACGTCATGCCTTCGTTGCGCCTCACCCGGCGCGCGCTGAGCGTGAGGCCTGCAAGGGCCGACGGGACTGGGGCGAGCCAGCCAGCCGGAATCACCTGGCTGGCGTTTTAACTGGAACTGCCGGCCTGATCTTTGCGTTTGGGCGGGGCGAAGTTCAGTTCCGCCGCGTTCGCGCCAACGCCAGTCGCAACAGGCGGGCGTTGAACCGTTCGCCAAGGCCCTTGGGGTGAGCCAGCTGCATCCGTTGCAGGTAGCTCGCGTCATGGACCCCGGAGGATTGGCGCAGGGCGGCCAATACGGTACGCAGTTTGCCTGCGCCGCTGCCGGTGTGGCTCTTCAACCAGGTCAGGGCGCGCAGCAGATCCTGCTCGATGGGTGTGAAATCGCTGCCCAGCGGGTAGTCGGGCAGGCTGCCGTCGCGGCGGAACGGCGCCAGCCGGGTGGCGAGGGTGGCCGCGCGGTTGTGCTGCCACTGTGCGGGCGGGGTGAAACCGGTCGCCAGCTTCTTCGCAGACTTGGCCTGTTGCAGCAGCGGCCGTTGGAAGGCGGCATCGGTGATGGCGACCATGCCGATGACGCAGTCTTCGTCGGTGAGGTTGCGCAGGTCGGCGATGCCGTATTCGTTGATGAAGATATCGCGCAGGTGGCGTGGAATGGTGGTGTGGGCGTAGTTCCAGCGCACGTTGGATTGCAGCTTGCCGGCATCTTCGCGTACCGCCCGGAACATCAGCACGCTGCGCGCGTCGGGCAGTGCATGCGCCATCGCCACGAAGTTGTACTGGCCGCCGACGCCGGAGACCACACGGCCGTCATCCAGCGCATCGGAAGTGGCGGCCCCCAGCGCGGTGGCGAGCATGCAGGAGTTGAAGAAACGCGCATCGCGCCGCTGCAGCCGTTCCAGTACCTCATTGCCGCCATACAGCTGGTTGATCTCGCTGATGCGGCGCATGCCGATGGCACGGCATTCGGCCTCGGGCAGATGCCGCAGCCAGTCGTAGAACTCGCTCGAGCCCAGATAGAACGCGCCGTGCAGGTACTCGCCCTCGCGCGCCAGCCGCGCGTGGTCGCCATTGCTGGCGCTGCCATCGGCCAGCCGCTGCATCAGGCCGGGGTCATCGTGCACCTTGCGCCAGATGACGCCGGTCTGCACCAGCTTGCGGAAGCCTTCGTTGAGCATTTCGCTGCAGCCGTACAGGCCGATCTCGAATGGCCCCAGCCCGCCGGCCTCGCGCACCAGCGGGTGGTCGGCAAGTTCCGGGTCCAGCGCGTGCAGGATCTGCCGGTAACGGGCGTTGTCGGTATGGCGCAGCACCAGCGCATGGCTGAGCGCATCGGCCAGCGTGCCGATGCCGATCTGCAAAGTGCCGCCATCGCGTACCAGCGTGCTGGCATACAGGCCGATGGCGTAGTCGGCATCGCTGACCGGCTGGCGGGGCAGCCCGAACAGCGGCGGATACGGCCCCGGCGGGGTGACGACCAGGTCGAAGAAATCCGGCTCCACCGCTGCGCTGCCGCCCAGCCAGGGCAGCTGCGGGTCGACTTCGGCAATCAGCAGTGGCCGTGGCAGGCCGCGGGCCTGGATCGCATCGAGCGTGTCCTGGGTGATGTCGTTGTTGCACGACAGCGACAGCTGCGTGTCGCCTTCGCGCGCGGCCACCTTCTGCACGATCACCTGTGGCGCACGCTGGGCGACCGCATCGGCGGCGTGGGTGTAATTGAGGCTGGTGTACCAGCGCTGCGCCTGCGATGAACCCAACAGCGCGCCGGACTGCATGTAGAACTCTTCCACCTGGACATGCGCAGGCAGCTGGTCATGCTGCATCGCGTCGGCATAGGCCAGACGGGGAAAGCCGGCGCCGAAGTGGCGCTCGTTGAAAGGGCGCAGGAAGCGGGCTTCCAGGCCGTTGCCGGATGCGGCGGGCGGATTCAATGACAGCGCGGTGTAGAGCTGCAGCGGTCGCGACGGATCAGGTGCGACGCGGGTATAGAGCGCATTGAGCAGGCGGTGGGGTTTGCCCAGTGCCAGCGGGGCGGCAATGCGCAGCGGACCGTCGACGCGCTGCAGCAGCCAGTCCACCGCGGAGTCGAGATCATCCAGATATGCGGTCATGGCTGCAGTTTACCGGGACGCGTGTTCAGGCAGCGGGAGCAGGGGCGAGGCTTGACGCTGCGGGCGACCACGCTGGCCAGCAGCGCGGCCATGGTGGTGCTGGTACTGCGTGGTCCGGTGCGGCATTGGCTGGGCGCCAGTGCGACCTATCTGCTGTGGCTGGCGGTGCCGGTGGCGCTGGCCGCGGTGATGCTGCCCGTGGCGGCCGACGACTGTACCGGTGCGGTGAGAGTGGAAGCGGTGCCGGTGACGCTTCCCTATGCGTTCACCTTCGAGATCGTGAAGGGGCAGGCGAAGGTGCGTCTGGGTGAGGCGCCGCGCTGAGGCGGCGACCTGCTGCGCCCTGATGAAGCTGGGAGGCAGTGCCCAAGCTCCCGGTCCGCCTGCTTGTGACCGGTACAGTGGACGGGCCGTGGCGGTTGCCGTGGCCCGTAGAGTGGGATCAGGGACGCTGCGGTGCGTCGAGCAATGTGTTCAACNCGGTACAGTGGACGGGCCGTGGCGGTTGCCGTGGCCCGTAGAGTGGGATCAGGGACGCTGCGGTGCGTCGAGCAATGTGTTCAACAGCGCAGCCAGATGTTCGCCCGCCAGTCGTACCCGTGCCTCGGCAATCGGCCGGTAGACGTCGCTATAGGCGGCATCGAGGGTGTGCTTTTTCGGATAGGTGCCAGGCGCGATGGCGACACGGCAGCTGTCCTCGGCCCACGCGGTGATATCGCGGGACAGGCTCAACCTGGTGGTTTGCTGCTGCGGCGGCAGTGCCAGCAGGCGCTGCAGATAGGCGTCATCGTCCAGCCCTTGCTGGTAGAACATGCCGCTGTCCCACAACGAATGCAGGTTGCTGCCGCGGCCGTTGAACTGCACCTGGAAATCGTTGCCACCCTTGTCGTGGGCGTAGCCGGCGTGCATCGGCTGGTGGATGTCGCCGACCAGATGCACCACGAATTTCAGTGCCTGTGCGCGTTCGGCGTCGGGGCGGCTGCGGTCAGCCAGGATCGCGCTCTGCGCCTTCAGCGCCTCGATCACGCAATTGCCGTTCCTGCAATGCCTGTCCGGCACGTAGTGGCAACCGTCCTCGCCCATGTTGATGTAGTGCCAGCCGGCCGAACGCTTGCCCAGGTCCGGGTCGTTGGCCCGCAGCGCGTCCGCCCACGGGGCGATGGCATGCAGGGTGGGATCGGGTTCGCCGGCGAGCAGGCGGTCGACTTCGGCCTGGACTTGCGGGGTGAGCCCGGTTTCGGCGATGCGGGCCACCAGCCGGTGACCCTGTGCGCCCCAGGCAAGGGCATCGGTGGGCAGCGTTGTGCAGACCACGGCGAGGCTGGCGCTGACCAGCAGGGAGCGGAGGATTTTCATCGGCGCATTCTAGCCGTTGGCAAATACCGCCTGCTTAACCGGATCTGGCCGATACCACATGCCCGGCGCCCGCCGGGCAGGCAGGGCGCCGGTGGCCGATCAGAACTTGAAGACGTAGGCCGCGCCGTACACCAGCGGGTCGATATGGACAGTGCCGATATCGGCACCGTTCAGCTTCACCTCGGTGTCGATGTCGACCCAGCGCAGATCCACCCGCAGCGCGCCGCGGGCGCCTACGGCGACGTCCAGCCCGGCGTGGGCGGCCAGGCCCCAGGAGTCGTCGAGCTTCAGCGTGCCGGTCGCCAGCGCGCCGCCGGTTTTTTCGCTGAAGAAAGTGGTGTAGTTCAGCCCGGCGCCGAGGAACGGCGATACCTTGCCGCCGCGGTTGAAGTGGTATTGCAGCGACACCACCGGCGGCAGGTGCCTGGTGCTGCCGACACGGCCGAGGCCGGCGATGGCGATGTCGTGCTTGAACGGCAGCGCCGCCAGGACTTCGATGCCCAGGTTGTCGGCGATGAAATATTCGCCGGCGATGGTCGGCTTGAGGTCGGTGCCCACGTCCACGGCCAGGGTGCCGGCGGCAAGGCGGCCGTTGTTTGACGTCGGCGCAACCTGGTGGATACCGGCCGCGAGGGTCCAGTCGCCCTTGGACTGGGCCATCGCCGGGGCGGCGGCAAGGCCGACAATGGCGGCCAGGGTGGACATGAACAGCGGGGTATTGCGCATGGAATCTCTCGTTGCGATTGGGATCGGGCGCAAGTTTTGGCTGCCGCGGGGATCTCCGCCTTGATCGGAATCAAACGCGCGTTTGCACCGGGCGGCGACTCCTCCGCGGCCGTCCCCGGCCTCGGTGGCCATGGCCGGTACTGCTAGAATGGCCCTCCCTTACCCATCCCCGCCGCGCCGGACGCGGCTGCAGGAGCTACTGAAAAATGGCAATCAAGGTCGGCATCAACGGTTTCGGTCGCATCGGACGCAATGTGTTGCGTTCGGCGGTGTTGAACTTCGGCAACGACATCGAGATCGTGGCCATCAACGATCTGCTCGAGCCGGATTACCTTGCCTACATGCTCAAGTACGACTCGGTGCACGGCCGCTTCAAGGCCGATGTCGCCGTCGAGGGTGGCCACCTGCTGGTCAACGGCAAGAAGATCCGCCTGACCCAGGAGCGCGATCCGGCCAACCTGAAGTGGAACGAAGTGGACGTGGATGTGGTGATCGAGTCCACCGGCCTGTTCCTGGACAAGGCCAGCGCGCAGAAGCACATCGATGCCGGCGCCAAGAAGGTGCTGCTGTCGGCGCCGTCCAAGGACGACACGCCGATGTTCGTGTACGGCGTCAACCACAAGACCTACGCCGGCCAGGCGATCGTCTCCAACGCCTCATGCACCACCAACTGCCTGGCGCCGCTGGCCAAGGTCATCAACGACAAGTGGGGCATCAAGCGTGGCCTGATGACCACCGTGCACGCCGCTACTGCTACCCAGAAGACCGTCGATGGCCCGTCCAACAAGGACTGGCGCGGTGGCCGCGGCATCCTGGAAAACATCATTCCGTCCTCCACCGGCGCGGCCAAGGCCGTGGGCGTGGTGATCCCGGAGTTGAACAAGAAGCTGACCGGCATGAGCTTCCGCGTGCCGACCTCGGACGTGTCGGTGGTCGACCTGACCGTCGAACTGGAGAAGGAAGCCACCTACGCCGAGATCTGCGCCGAAGTGAAGGCGCAGAGCGAAGGTGCGCTGAAGGGCATCCTGGGCTACACCGAAGACAAGGTCGTGGCCACCGATTTCCGCGGCGAGACCCACACCTCGGTGTTCGACGCCGACGCCGGCATTGCACTGGATACCACCTTCGTCAAGCTGGTGGCCTGGTACGACAACGAATGGGGCTATTCCAACAAGTGCCTGGAAATGGTCAAGGTCGTGGCCGGCTAAGCGCCGGCTGATCCGGCCCGCAGAACCCCGGTCCGCGACCGGGGTTTTTTTATGCGTGCCCGCCGGGGACTTGCCGGATCAGGGCGCAGGTCGATTAGCATGGCCGCGCGGGTACGCGCGACGGCGCCGCCGCCTTGCGCACTCCAATGGATGGTGGAATGGAAGCATTGCTCACCCTGCTGGTGCTGGTGGTGTTGTCGATACCGGTGCTGCTGATCGCGCTGGTGGTGATGGTATTCGGCCTGAAGCGCCGGGTTGCCCTGCTGGAGTCGTCCATGGCCGTTGAACGGGCGAAGGACGCGCAGCACGCGTACCGCCCCGCCGATGCGGCAGCGCAGCCGTTGCGCGCGGGCGTACCCGACGATCCCGGTCGTGCGGAGCAAGCCGTCGCGGCGGTGGTGGGAGCCTCGCCGGTAGCGCCGGCCGCTCCGGCAG
>NZ_JAUJUJ010000202.1 GCF_030711595.1 Stenotrophomonas sp. YIM B06876 | reverse complement strand
GGATGCGACAAAGTGCCACGGATTGCGCCGACTTTCCGGGGTTTTTTACCTCTCCAACCCTAGCTTCTGGAACCCAGCCCATGAAAATCCTTGTCCCCGTCAAGCGCGTGGTCGACTACAACGTCAAGGTCCGAGTCAAGTCGGACGGCAGCGGAGTGGACACAGCCAACGTCAAGATGAGCATGAACCCCTTCGACGAGATCGCCGTCGAGGAAGCCGTGCGCCTGAAGGAAAAAGGCGTGGTGAGCGAAGTCATCGCCGTCTCCTGCGGCGACGCCAAGTGCCAGGAGACCCTGCGCACCGCCATGGCGATCGGCGCCGACCGCGCCATCCTGGTCGAAACCGACGTCGAGCTGCAGCCCCTGGCCGTCGCCAAGCTGCTCAAGGCCCTGGTCGAGAAGGAAGCCCCGGGCCTGATCATCCTGGGCAAGCAGGCGNTGCGCACGGCCATGGCCATCGGCGCCGACCGCGCCATCCTGGTCGAGACCCCGGCCGACCTCGAGCTGCAGCCCCTGGCCGTCGCCAAGCTCCTGAAGGCCCTGGTCGACAAGGAACAGCCGGGCCTGATCATCCTGGGCAAGCAGGCCATCGACGACGACGCCAACCAGACCGGCCAGATGCTCGCCGCGCTCGCCGACCTGCCCCAGGGCACCTTCGCCAGCAAGGTCGAAGTCGCCGGCGACAAGGTGAGCGTCACGCGCGAGGTCGACGGCGGCCTCGAGACCGTCTCGCTCACGCTGCCCGCCGTCATCACCACCGACCTGCGCCTGAACGAGCCGCGCTACGTGACGCTGCCCAACATCATGAAGGCCAAGAAGAAGCCGCTCGACGTCGTCCGCCCCGAAGACCTCGGCGTCGACGTGGCGCCGCGCCTCAAGACGCTCAAGGTCTCCGAGCCGGCCAAGCGCGGCGCCGGCATCAAGGTGCCCGACGTGGCCACGCTGGTCGACAAACTCAAGAACGTAGCGAAGGTGATCTAAATGACAGCACTGGTTATTGCCGAACACGACAACGGCTCCATCAAGGGCGCCACGCTCAATACCGTGACCGCTGCCGCCCAATGCGGCGGCGACGTGCATGTGCTGGTGGCCGGCCACAACGCGGGCGCCGCCGCAGCTGCTGCAGCGCAGATCGCAGGCGTTGCCAAGGTCATCCACGCCGACAGCGCCGCCTTTGCCGACGGCCTGGCCGAGAACGTCGCCGCCCAGGTGCTGGCGCTCGCTGGCAGCTACAGCCACATCCTGTTCCCGGCCACCGCCGGCGGCAAGAACGTCGCCCCGCGCGTCGCCGCCAGGCTCGACGTGGCGCAGATCAGCGAGATCACCAAGGTCGATGCGCCCGACACCTTCGAGCGCCCGATCTACGCCGGCAACGCCATCGCCACCGTGCAGAGCCTGGACGC
>NZ_JAUJUJ010000201.1 GCF_030711595.1 Stenotrophomonas sp. YIM B06876 | reverse complement strand
GATCTGCCGGGATTCATACAAAAACAGCCTCTAGCGCTTGTCTATCAAGCGCTAGAGGCTATATTTTTATGAGCAAAATCCCCGTCGTACCTTGCAAGGGAATGGACCAGCACTTCAATGGCCCGCTGGGTTCACCCTGCACCGAAATGCGCTGATAACTTTTACGAAAGCCAGCCTTATGCTTGAAATAAATTGGAATCCGACCCCAATACTTCTTAGCCTTCAACGCGCTGTGGCGCATTCTGATCTGGAAGGTTAACTACGTGCATCCCAAGGGGTCTGCGACCTTCGAGCACTTCAATCGCCAGTTCTCGGACTCGCCCCTGCTCCTCTTCGAGCTTGCCGTGCGCTACAGGAGCGTAGGTGCCATTCTTGATCTGTGTCTTGTTGAAGTCGTAGCCGAGGGCATTTCCCATCGCATGAAGCAGGTCAACGAGGAGATCAAGGCGCCGTAATGCCCACGCGTTCCCCTCCATCCCTGTATTACCTAGATGATCCAAATATTGTTGCCACACATCGAGAACGGCCTTCTCCTTTGGCCGGTGCGGAAGGAACTCCAGGTCAATGGTGTTCAAGGCCTCCACGTGCCGAGGTGAAATTGTGTATGCACGTGTAGCCATGAGAGTCTTGAAAACGGCGAACTTTCGTCCGCGCTCCTCGTTTCNCCAAATATTGTTGCCACACATCGAGAACGGCCTTCTCCTTTGGCCGGTGCGGAAGGAACTCCAGGTCAATGGTGTTCAAGGCCTCCACGTGCCGAGGTGAAATTGTGTATGCACGTGTAGCCATGAGAGTCTTGAAAACGGCGAACTTTCGTCCGCGCTCCTCGTTTCTGTCGTCGAGGTAACGAGTAACTTGCACCGCGATCAGCGGGCTAAAGGCAGTCGCAATAATCATCAGGATGTCTGTTGTCGTCAAGGCTCTTCTCCTGAAGGCTAACGCTCTCGGTAAGCCGCGCCGCAGTGCGTAGCACGGAGGGCACCCACAAGCAGAGCTTGTGGGCGTCGGCTTGATCAACCAGTTAGGCTGGTGCGATGGAAACTTATTTTTTGATTTTTATAGTGAAATAGTCTTGCGTATCGCCGGCTGCAATACGCAGGACAATTTCCACCTTATCTGCCTGAATGGTACGCATCCGCCAGCCACCTAGGGCACCTGTGGCAAGCAGCGGCTGAGCTGAAGAGAAAATGTCTTTGTTCATTGATCCAAATGCCGGCACAACCGTTGGCGCCATGGGCTTTGAAGCCTCCATGTACCTCTGACCGGCGATGAACAAGGTGTGTGAGTTCCCGCCGTAACTGATTGAGGATTGCTCCCAAATTACTCGCATCACCTGGTTGGTGTTGTTCTTGAAATTGGCGGAAAAACCTGATATGCCAGCGGCGTTAAAAATGCTGGCCTGTTC
>NZ_JAUJUJ010000052.1 GCF_030711595.1 Stenotrophomonas sp. YIM B06876 | reverse complement strand
GGCGGTGCTGCCGCCACCCGTTCCCGCGCCGGCCACCACGGCGGTTGCCGCCCCGGTGGCGGCGGGCCCGGCGCCGGCTACAACATCCACGACGCTGGCCGACACCCCTGCCATCGCCACTGACATCGCGCTGCCGGCGGCGGCATTGGCCCACGATGACAGCGATACCCCGGAGCCCTCCCCCTTCAGCAATCTGTTGCAGGGACTTTCCGCCGCCGCAGACGTCCGCGGCACGGCGGCCGGCAGCGCGCCATTTGCCGGCGCACCGACCGCCACCCCGGATCTCGCCAGCGACGGGTTTGACGAGGCCATCGGCGCGCGCGTGAGCTGGCTGGCCGACCAGAAGATCGGCCATGCCCATATCCGCATCACCCCGCATGAAATGGGTCAGGTGGACGTGAAGCTGCAGCTGGACGGTGAGCGCGTGCATGCCACCTTCACCAGCGCCCACGCCGAGGTCCGCCACGCACTGGAAAACAGCCTGCCGCGGCTGCGCGAAATGCTCGGCGAACAGGGGCTGCAGCTGGCCCATGCCGATGTCGGCCAGCAGTCCAGCTCCCAGGAGCAGAAGGACGGCGGCACCCCAGCAACGGCCGCTGTCGGCGAGGACGCTGGCGGGGTTGCCGGCAAAACCGATGTCGGCGTGACCACGCGCCTGCTGCACCGGCGCGGCCTGCTCGACGCCTATGCCTGAGGGTCGGGCAGGAGCGGGGCCGGTCGCGACCGGCCCCTGCCGATAGCGCGCTTTCGCGACTGATGTCGCTCCTGCACAAGCACACCCGCAGCCCCACCTCGGCGCCGATGTGACCGCACCGGCACGCGCGGCACCCGGCCGCCAACGGCGTCAACTTTCCGCCACACCCCACCCTCTCCATTCCGGCACGGCGATTGCATCTGCAGGGGCAGCAACCCTTCAGGAGCCCACCGTGGCCGTAGCCGCCGACAAATCCCGCAAGCCTGCCGATCCCAAGGACAAGGCCCGCAAGCCGCGCAGTCCACTGCTGGTCACCGCGCTGGTCGCCGTTCTTGCCGCCACTGCCGCGGGCGGTGGCGTGTGGTACTTCGCCGGCGCCAAGACCGCGCCCACCGCGAAACCGGCGGCACCGCGCACGCCCGCACCGGCCCAGTACTTCGCGCTGGAACCGGCGTTCGTGGTCAACCTCGCCGGGGCGCTCGATGGCCCGCGCTACCTGCAGGCCGAAGTGCAGCTGATGACCCGCGACCCGGCCGCGCTGCAGCTGCTGCAGACCCACGCCCCGGCCATCCGCGCCAAACTGCTGATGCTGTTCGCGCAGGTGCAGCCCGAACAGATCGCCGACCGCCCCGGCCGCGAAAAGCTGCAGGCCGATGCGCTGCGCGAAGTGCAGAAGCTGATGACCGCCGAAACCGCGAAGAAGTGCGCCGACGAATTGCTGTTCACCAGTTTCGTGACGCAATAAGGCGCCACGATGAGCATCAACGACCTGCTGTCCCAGGACGAGATCGACGCGCTGCTGCACGGCGTCGATTCCGGCTCGGTCAACATCCCCGAACCGGAAGCCCATCCCGGCGAAGCACGCACCTACGATTTCGCCAGCCAGGACCGCATCATCCGCGGTCGCATGCCGACGCTGGAAATGGTCAACGAGCGCTTCGCCCGGCTCTGGCGCATCGGCCTGTTCAACCTGATCCGGCGCTCGGCCGAGCTGTCGGTGCGTGGGATCGAGCTGATCAAGTTCGGCGACTACCTGCACTCGCTGTATGTGCCGACCAATCTGAACCTGATCCGCTTCAAGCCGCTGCGCGGTACCGGGCTGATCGTGTTCGAGCCGACCCTGGTGTTCGCGATCGTGGACAACTTTTTCGGCGGCGACGGCCGTTACCCGACCCGCATCGAAGGCCGCGAATTCACCGCCACCGAGATGCGCGTCATCCACCTGCTGCTCAAGCAGACTTTCGCCGATCTGCGCGAAGCCTGGGGCCCGGTGATGAACGCCGACTTCGAATACATCAATTCGGAGATCAACCCGCATTTCGCCAATATCGTCAGCCCGCGCGAGTACGTGGTGGTGACCCGCTTCCATGTCGAACTGGACAGTGGCGGCGGCGACATCCACATCACCCTGCCCTATTCGATGCTCGAGCCGATCCGCGAGCTGCTCGACGCCGGCATCCAGAGCGACCGCAACGACCGCGACGAGAGCTGGGCAATCATGTTGCGTGAGCAGCTCGACAGCGCCGAGGTCGAGCTGTCCAGCGTGCTGGCCAGGCGCACCATGAGCCTGCGCGAACTCACCCGCCTGAAGATCGGCGACATCCTGCCGATCGAGCTGCCCAAGCATGTGCCGCTGTGCGTTGAAGGCATCCCGGTGTTCACCGGCCAGTTCGGCGTCGCCAACGACCGCAATGCCGTGAAGATCATCGCCACCCACCCGCCGGGTACCCGCCCGCGCCCCCCCGTGATCCAGGAAGACCCGCAATGAACGACACCGACACCCTCGAAGCCGAAACCGAAACCACTCCTGCAGCAGCGGTCGCACCGGCGCAGTTCGCCAGCCTGCGCGCCGACGACGCCATCACCACCGACCTGGATCTGGATGTGATCCTCGACGTTCCGGTGACGCTGTCGCTGGAAGTGGGCCGCGCGCGCCTGCCGATCCGCAACCTGCTGCAGCTCAACCAGGGCTCGGTGGTGGAACTGGAACGCGGCGCCGGTGAATCGCTGGACGTGTTCGTCAACGGCACCCTGATCGCCCACGGTGAGGTGGTGGTGATCAACGACCGCTTCGGCGTCCGCCTGACCGATGTGGTCAGTCCCGCCGAACGCATCCGGAGACTGCGGTGATCCACCTGCTGGCGCTGGCCGTACCCGCCTCCAAGGCGGCACCGGTCGGCCAGCACGCCGCCGGTGCGCCAGGCATGTTCGGTGCGGTGCTTGCCCTGCTGGCGGTGCTGGCGCTGATTGTCGGGCTGGGCTGGCTGCTCAAGCGCCTGCCCGGTACCGGTTTCCGGCCCGCCGAGGGCCTGCGCGTGGTGGCCAGCCTCAACGTCGGGGCCAAGGAGCGCGTGGTGGTGGTCGAGGTCAATGGCGAGCAGCTGCTGCTCGGTGTGACCGCCGGCGGCATCAGTCCGTTGCACCGCCTGCCCGAACCCTTGCCTGTGATCCCCGCAGCGACGTTGCCGAATCTCAAACAGCTCCCGAATTTCGCCCAGCTGCTCGCACAGAAGCTGCGCAAGGAACCCTGATCGTGCGTGATCGCAACCCTGCCCCGAAAACCCTGTCGCAACTGCTGCTGTTGCTGGTCCTGATCGCGCTGCCGGCCCTGGCATGGGCCGCGCCGGGCATGCCCCCGCTTCCCGACCTGCCGAGTGTGGATGTCGGCAAGATCGGCAGCCAGCCGGTGAGCCTGCCGCTGCAGACGCTGCTGCTGATGACCGCGATCACCCTGCTGCCGTCGATGCTGCTGGTGCTGACCGCTTTCACCCGCATCATCATCGTGCTGGGTTTGCTGCGCCAGGCGCTGGGCACCGGACAGACACCGTCCAACCAGATCCTGCTCGGGTTGGCGCTGTTCCTCACCGCGATGGTGATGATGCCGGTGTGGGACAAGGCCTGGAGTACCGGCATGGCGCCGTATCTGGACGGCAAGATCGACTTCCAGACCGCATGGACCCTGACCACCGGCCCGCTGCGCGCGTTCATGCTGGCGCAGGTGCGCGAAACCGATCTGATGACGTTTGCCGGCATGGCCGGGCATGGCACCTACGCCAGCCCCGATGCGATCCCGTTCCCGATCCTGGTGGCCTCGTTCGTCACCAGCGAACTGAAGACCGCCTTCGAGATCGGCTTCCTGATCTTCATCCCGTTCGTGATCATCGACCTGGTCGTGGCCAGCGTGCTGATGTCGATGGGCATGATGATGCTGTCGCCGATGCTGGTCTCGGCCCCGTTCAAGATCCTGCTGTTCGTGCTGGTCGATGGCTGGGTGCTGGTGGTGGGCACGCTGGCGGCCAGTTTCAACGCGGTGTGAGCCGGACGTTCCAGGCCCCAGTTTGACCGCCATTGCGACTTGCCTCGCTCCTGCATCGGCCGGCATTGCAGCAGCGACACAGGTCGCGATGCTTTTTCTTTTCCGCACCTTCGCACTTCGCACTTTGCGCCCCGCATCACGGCATCCGCCATTTTGCGCGTCGGCCCCTGACGGTTTTCCGCCGGATATTGGCACCGGCCTTGCATCGGCTTCCCGCATGACTCCCGAACTCGCTCTTACCGAACTGCGCGGTGGCCTTGTCACCGTGCTCTGGATCGCCGGCCCGTTGCTGCTCACCGTGCTGGTCGTCGGTGTGCTGGTGGGCGTGGTGCAGGCCGCCACCCAGCTCAACGAACCCACCATCGCCTTCGTCGCCAAGGCGGCGGCGCTGACCGCGGCGCTGTTCGCGCTGGGCAGCCTGCTGATCGGCCATCTGGTCGAATTCACCACGCTGTTGTTCCAGCGAATACCGCATCTGATCGGCTAGCGCCGCGCCATGGATTCCGCCACCCAGATGGCCATTGACGGCCAACAGGCCTTCGCCATCATCGGCTCCACGTTGTGGACGATGTTGCGCATCGGCGCGATGTTGATGGCGATGCCGCTGATCGGCACCCGCGCGGTGCCGGCGCGGGTGCGGGCGTTGCTGGCGATCGCGCTGGCCGTGGCGTTGGCCCCGATCCTGCCGCCGGTGCCGGTCTGGAACGGCTTCGATGCCGCCACGGTGCTCAGCGTCGCCCGCGAGCTGGCGATCGGCATCGCCATCGGGTTTGTGCTGCGGCTGGTGTTCGAAGCCGGCGCCATCGCCGGTGAAATGGTCGCGCAGGGCACCGGCCTGGCCTTCGCCCAGATGAACGATCCGCTGCGCGGCGGCAGCTCCGGTGTCATCGGGCAATGGTTCTACCTGCTGTTCGGCCTGTTGTTCTTCACTGCCAACGGCCATCTGGCCCTGATCTCGCTGCTGGTGGAAAGCTACAAGGCGCTGCCGATCGGGATCGCCCTGCCCGATCCGCAGGCGCTGGCCGCCCTTGCCCCCTCGTTCGTGATGCAGGTGTTCCGTGGCGCGCTGAGCCTGGCCCTGCCGCTGACGGTGGCGATGCTGGCGGTCAACCTGGCGTTCGGCGTGCTGGCGCGCGCCGCACCGGCGCTCAACCCGATCCAGTTGGGCCTGCCGGTCGCGCTGTTGCTGGGAATGTTCCTGCTGACCCTGCTCGCCGGCGAAATGGCCCCTCCCGTGCAGCGCCTGTTCAATGCGGCGTTCGATGCCGCCCGCCAGGCCACCCACTGACGTTGCCACGGGTCCGATGAAAGGCGGCATGGGCGGACTGGCCTGCCAGGCCCCGGACTGGAGTAGGCTGTTGGCACGCGTCCATACCGGGGAGGGTATGGATGGGGGAAGCCGCGCAAGGGAAACGGCGCGGCGCTGGCCATCCAGGCAGGGGTTTCGATGCTCACTGGCAGCTACAACCCGGGATTTGTGCTGCTGTCACTGCTGGTGGCGGTGCTGGCCGCGTATACCTCGCTGGACATGGCCGCGCGCGTCACCCGCGCCGAACCGGGGCATGGCGCCTGGGGCTGGCTGCTGGCCGGGGGCTGCGCAATGGGCTTTGCGATCTGGTCGATGCATTTCATCGGCATGCTCGCCCTGCAACTGCCGATACCGCTGGGCTATGACCCGTGGATCACCCTGCAATCGCTGCTGGTCGCCATCACCGCCTCCCTGTTCGCGCTGTGGCTGGTTTCAAGATCGACCCTGCCCCACCTGCGGTTGGCGCTCGGCGCGCTGTTGATGGGGCTGGGCATCGCCTGGATGCATTACCTGGGCATGGACGCGCTGCGCATGCAGCCCGGGCTGCAATACCGGCCGGGCTGGTTTGTATTGTCGATTGTCATTGCGGTGGTGGCATCGTGGACCGCCCTGGCCATTGCTTTCCGCCTGCGCAATACCGGCCCGGCGTTGACCACGCGGCTGGCGGCGGCGGGGGTGATGGGCATCGCCATTGTCGGCATGCACTACACCGGCATGGCTGCCGCGCGCTTCCCGCTGGGCAGCATCTGCGGCGCTGCCCATGCCGGCGGCCCCTCCAGCGGCTGGATGGCGGCCTTCGTCATGGTGGTGACCATGGCCATCCTGGCCATCGTGCTGGTGATTTCCTGGCTGGAGCAGCGCATGCAGGGCCGCCTGCTGCAGCTGCGCAACGCGATGCTCGCCAGCTCGCTGGAAGAAGCCCGCAACGAACTGCAGCAGGCCGCGCTGCACGACCCGGTGACCCGGCTGCCCAATCGCCGCTCGCTGCAGGAATGGATTGAACGCCGGATCGGCGATCCGCAATCGCAGGCACAGCGGTTCGCGGTGATGTTCATGGATCTGGACGGGTTCCGCCACGTCAACGACAGCTTCGGACACCAGACCGGCGACACCTTGCTGGTCGCCGTGGCCGAACGCACCCGCCAGCTGGTGCAACCCGGCGATCTGGTGGCGCGGCTGGGCGGCGACCTGTTTGTCCTGGTGGTCGCGCTGCCGCCGGAAACCGATGCCTCCGCGCTGGCCTCGCGGATCATCACCGCGGTCAGCAGCATCCGCATCGGGGGGCGGGAGATGCACGTCACCGCCAGCATCGGTATTGCGATCTATCCCGACCACAGCGATTCCGAGCGCCAGCTGATGGCCTGTGCCGATATCGCCATGCACAACGCCAAGCAAAGCGGCCGCAACGCGCAGGTACTGTTCGCCGAATGGATGAATGACAACGCCGAACAGCAGCTGCGGCTGCTGGCGGACCTGCGCAAGGCCATCGGCAGCACCGAGCTGCTCCTGCACTACCAGCCGAAGGTCCGCGTGTTCGACGGCACCGTCTGCGGGGCCGAGGCGCTGATGCGCTGGCAGCACCCGGTGCACGGTCTGATGCCGCCGGAGGTGCTGATCCGGCTGGCCGAACGCAGCGGCCTGATCGCCCAGCTCGGCGCCTGGGCACTGGATGAAGCCTGCCGCCAGCTGCAGTGCTGGGACGCCGCCGGACAGCACAGCTGGAAGATTTCGGTGAACCTGTCGACGCTGCAATTGTCCTCGCCGCAGCTGCTGGACCAGGTGCAGCAGGCATTGCTGGGCCACGGCATCGATCCGCGGCGGCTGGTGCTGGAGGTGACCGAAAGCGCGGTGATGCGCGATATCGACGCCAGCCTGGCCCTGCTGCGCTCGCTGGCCGGGTTGGGCGTGGGCATTTCCATCGACGACTTCGGCACCGGCTACTCCAGCCTGCTGTATCTGAAGCGGCTGCCCGCCACCGAAATCAAGATCGACCACGCTTTCATCCGCTCGCTGGAAGACAGCGACGAGGACGTGGTGATCGTCTCGGCGATTGTGGCGCTGGGCCACGCACTGGACCTGGACGTGGTGGCCGAAGGCATCGAAACCCCCGGACAGCGCAGCTACGTCGAGCGGCTGGGCTGCGACTACCTGCAGGGGTTCCTGTTCGGCCAGGCGGTCGGTGCCGGGGAATTCTTCAGCCGGCACGGCCACGCCGAACGCGCCCGCGGGGTCGGCGCGGAGGCCGCCGCCCACTCCGTGGTCACGGCGCCACGCTGAAGACCCCGCGCTGGGCACGCAGAAAGACCTGCCGGCGTCACCGGTTGCGGAATGGATCTTGCACGACCCGGGTGAGTTCCTCCCGATAGCGTGCGATGTCCGAGAACGAACAGGCTGGCGAAAAGACCGAACAGCCCACCGAAAAACGCCTGCGCGAGGCGCGCGAGCAAGGCAACATCCCCCGCTCGCGGGAGCTGGCCACCGCCGCCGTGTTCACCGCCGGCGTGCTGGCCCTGCTCGGCTTTTCCGCCAGCATCTCGCGCAACGCGCTGGGCTGGATGCGCGCGGCGCTGGCGCCCGACCCCACGCTGCGGCACACGCCGATGGCCCTGTTCGGCCACTTCGGCGAGCTGCTGCTGCAGCTGCTGCTGGCGATCACCCCGCTGGTGGTCGTCTGCCTGCTCGCCAGCTTCCTCAGCCCGGTGCTCATGGGCGGCCTGCGCTGGTCCGCCAAATCGATGACGCCGGATTTCAAGCGGCTCAACCCGATGAGCGGACTCAAACGCCTGTATGGCCCGGAGGCCGGGGCCGAGCTGGCCAAATCGCTGCTGCGGGTCGGTTTTGTCGGCACCGCTGCCGGCATCACGATGTGGCACGGCATCACCACCCTGCGTGGCCTGCTGCACCAGCCGCTGGAAACGGCGCTGATCCATGGCCTGGGCTTCACCCTGAAGCTGATGCTGGCCACCGGCGGCGCGCTGGCGCTGCTGGCCGCCATCGATGCGCCGTANGGAAACGGCGCTGATCCATGGCCTGGGCTTCACCCTGAAGCTGATGCTGGCCACCGGCGGCGCGCTGGCGCTGCTGGCCGCCATCGATGCGCCGTACCAGAAGTGGAACTGGCTGCGGAAGCTGAAAATGACCCGCGAGGAACTGCGCCGGGAGATGAAGGAAAGCGAGGGCAGCCCCGAGGTCAAGGGTCGTATCCGCCAGCTGCAGCAGCAGATGTCGCAGCGGCGGATGATGGAAGCGGTACCCACCGCCGACGTGGTCGTGGTCAATCCGACCCACTACGCGGTGGCGCTCAAGTACGAAGGCGGGCGTATGAACGCCCCCACCGTGGTGGCCCTGGGCGTGGACGAAACCGCGCTGAATATCCGCAAGGTGGCCGACGGCAACAAGGTCGCCATCGTCTCCGCCCCGCCTTTGGCACGCGCCTTGTATCGGGAAGGCCAACTCGGCAAGGAAATTCCCGTGAGACTGTATTCGGCTGTCGCCCAGGTTCTGTCCTATGTCTATCAATTGAAAACCTGGCGCAGCGGCCCGATGCCGCCGGCGCCGGCAATCGACGTCGCTGAATTCGCCCCGGGAGCCACGCCGTGAGCGCGCAACTTGCGCCGATGGGCGCCCGCCGCATCCTCGACATGATCCGCCAGGGACTTGGCGCGCCGCTGGTGGTGCTGGCGTTGCTGGCCATGGTGGTGGTGCCGCTGGCCGCGCCGGTGCTCGATGCGCTGTTCACTTTCAACATCGCCATCTCGCTGATGGTGCTGCTGGCGGTGGTGTACGTGAAACGGCCGCTGGACTTCAGCATCTTCCCGATCGTGCTGCTGGTCACCACGATGTTGCGGCTGGCGCTGAACGTGGCCTCGACCCGCGTGATCCTGCTCAACGGCCAGAACGGCCACGACGCGGCCGGCAAGGTGATCGCCGCCTTCGGCGAGTTCGTGATCGGCGGCAACTACGCGGTCGGCATCGTGGTGTTCGCGATCCTGACCATCATCAACTTCGTGGTCATCACCAAGGGCGCCGGGCGCGTGTCGGAAGTGACCGCACGCTTCATCCTCGACTCCATGCCCGGCAAGCAGATGGCGATCGACGCCGACCTCAACGCCGGCCTGTTGACCCGCGAGGACGCCAAGGCACGGCGTGAGGAGGTGCGTGAGGAAGCCGACTTCTACGGGGCGATGGATGGCGCCAGCAAGTTCATCCGCGGCGATGCCATTGCCGGCATCCTGATCCTGTTCATCAACCTGCTCGGCGGTCTGGCGGTGGGCGTGCTGCAACATGGCATGCCGTTCGGCGACGCCGCCGCCACCTACACCCTGCTCTCGATCGGCGATGGCCTGGTCGCCCAGCTGCCGGCACTGCTGGTGTCCTCGGCGGTGGCCATGCTGGTCACCCGCGCCTCGCGGGCGCAGGACATGAGCCAGGCGATGATGACCCAGGTGTTCGGCCAGCATCGTGCGCTGACCATCGCGGCGGTCGTACTGGGACTGGTCGGTCTGGTCCCGGGCATGCCCAACCTCGCGTTCCTGTCGCTGGCCGCGATCCTCGGCTTCCTCGCCTGGAAAATGTGGAAGCGCAGCCTGCGGCCTGCCACCACCGCCGCGACCGACGGTACCGCCGCGCGCACCAACGGTCTGGCCTTGCCGGCAGCACAGCCCTCGCCCACCGCCGAGCTGACCTGGGACGAGCTGCGCCCGGTCGACCCGCTGGGCCTGGAGGTCGGCTACCGGTTGATTCCGCTGGTCGACAAGAACCAGGGCGGCGAGTTGATGGCGCGCATCAAGGGCGTGCGCCGCAAGCTCACCCAGGACATCGGCTTCCTGATTCCCTCGGTGCATATCCGCGACAACCTGGAACTGCCGGCCAGCGCTTACCGCCTGCTGATCCACGGCGTGCCGGTGGCCACGGCCGACATCCATCCCGACCGCGAACTGGCACTGGACCCCGGCAGCGCGCTGGGCACGCTGGACGGCATCGCCGGCAAGGACCCCGCCTTCGGCCTGGACGCCACCTGGATCCAGCCCCACCAGCGTGCCCATGCCGAGTCGCTGGGTTACACCGTGGTCGATCCGGCCACCGTCATCGCCACCCACCTGTCGCACCTGATCCGCGAACACGCGCCGGAACTGCTGGGCCACGAGGAAGTGCAACAGCTGCTCGCCACGCTGGCCAAGAGCGCACCGAAGCTGGTCGAAGATCTCTCGCCCAAGGCGTTGCCGCTGTCGGTGGTGGCGCGCGTGCTGCAGAACCTGCTGGTCGAACGCATCCCGGTGCGGCAGCTGCGCAAGATCGCCGAGGCGCTGGTGGAGAACGCCGCGCAGACCCAGGACCCGGCGGTGCTCACCGCCGCCGTGCGCAATGCGCTGGGCCGTTTCATCGTGCAGGAGATCGCCGGAATGTCGCCGGAGCTGCCGGTGTTCACCCTCAACCCGCAACTGGAACGCGTCTTGCAGGAGTCCACCCAGGGCAACGGCGCCGCGCTCGAACCCGGTCTCGCGGAACGTCTCCACCAGAGTCTTGCCGACTGTGTCGGCAAGCAGGAGGCGAAGAACGAGCCGGCGGTGGTGCTGGTGCCCGGCCCGGTCCGCGCCGCGCTGGCGCGCCTGGTCCGCCACAGCGTCCCGTCGCTGTCGGTCCTGGCCTACAGCGAAGTGCCGGAAGACAAGCGCCTGAAACTGGTCGGCACGATCAGCTGAGGCAGCCTGGAATCCGCCACCCGTGCCGGAAAACAGACACCTAGACCGTTTACCCGCCGCAACAGGAAACAGGAGCCAGCACTGACATGTACGACGTCGCCAACGCCAGCGCTGCTTCCACTCCCCAGCATTCAACTTCCCGGTACCACAGCATGAAAATCAAACGTTTCGTCGCCGCCGATATGCGCACCGCCATGAACATGGTGCGCAAGGAACACGGACCTGATGCGGTCATCCTGTCCAACCGGCGTACCGAGGAAGGCGTCGAAATTGTCGCCGCCGCCCATTACGACGAATCCGTGGTGCAGCGCGCCCTGGAAGCCGCGCGCCCGGCGCCCCCGCCGGCACCCAAGCCGCGCAGCGCGGCCGAAGCGATGATGGCGGCCGTGA
>NZ_JAUJUJ010000200.1 GCF_030711595.1 Stenotrophomonas sp. YIM B06876 | reverse complement strand
GCTTTCATGATGGCCGGGGCCAGGTTCAGATCGTCAAATGTCATGGAATGAGACGCGCCCATCCGGGCGCTGGGTATCGGCCTGTCGTGGCAGCTGGGTGGCTGCCGAGCCAGTGTTAGGCTGATGAGGTTCAAAGGTGGGAGCCGGCAATCGCTTGCGTCGTCCCCAGCAAACTGCTGATATTGCGCACAACTGGAGTGCACAACTGAGGATATTGTCGCATGAGTCGATAATCGGGGTTTGCGCGCGCAACCCTGCGCCCGCTTTTGCTTTTGTAGGTTTGATTACATCGATGGCCCAATACGTCTATTCCATGAACCGTGTCAGCAAGACCGTGCCGCCCAAGCGGCAGCTCTTGAAAGACATCTCGCTCTCGTTTTTTCCTGGCGCCAAGATCGGCGTGCTCGGCCTGAACGGCTCGGGCAAGTCCACCCTGCTCAAGATCANCGTGCCGCCCAAGCGGCAGCTCTTGAAAGACATCTCGCTCTCGTTTTTTCCTGGCGCCAAGATCGGCGTGCTCGGCCTGAACGGCTCGGGCAAGTCCACCCTGCTCAAGATCATGGCCGGGGTCGACAAGGAATTCGAGGGCGAGGCGCTACCGATGCCGGGGCTGACCATCGGCTACCTGGAGCAGGAGCCCAAGCTCAACGACGAGCACACGGTGCGCGAATCGGTCGAAGAGTCGATGGGCGCGGTGTTTGCCGCCAAGGCGCGCCTCGAAGAGGTGTACATCGCCTATGGCGATGAAGACGCCGACTTTGACGCGCTGGCGGCCGAGCAGGCCCAGCTCGAAGCCATCATCGCCACGGCCGGCACCGACTCCGAGCACCAGCTGGAAATCGCCGCCGACGCGCTGCGCCTGCCGCCGTGGGACGCCAAGATCGGCCTGCTGTCCGGTGGCGAGAAGCGCCGCGTGGCACTGTGCCGCCTGCTGCTGTCCAAGCCCGACATGCTGCTGCTCGATGAGCCGACCAACCACCTGGACGCCGAGTCGGTCGAGTGGCTGGAAGTGTTCCTCAAGCGCTTTACCGGCACCGTGGTGGCCATCACCCACGACCGCTACTTCCTCGACAACGCCGCCGAGTGGATTCTGGAAATGGACCGCGGCCGCGGCATTCCATGGAAGGGCAACTACAGCACCTGGCTGGAGCAAAAGGGCGACCGCCTGGCGCAGGAGCAAAAGAGCGAAGAAGCCCACGCCAAGGCCTTGAAGAAGGAGCTCGAATGGTCGCGCCAGAACCCCAAGGCACGCCAGGCCAAGAGCAAGTCGCGCCTGGCCCGCTTTGAGGAGCTGAGCGACTTCGAATACCAGCGGCGCAACGAAACGCAGGAAATCTTCATCCCCGTGGCCGACCGCCTGGGCAACCAGGTGTTCGAGTTCAAGAACGTCAGCAAGTCGTTTGGCGACCGCCTGCTGATCGACAAC
>NZ_JAUJUJ010000199.1 GCF_030711595.1 Stenotrophomonas sp. YIM B06876 | reverse complement strand
GCTGACGCAGGACAAGATCGTGCTCGAACGCCACACCAATGTGTTTGGCGCCACCTCCGACGAGGTGCTGAAGTTCGCCTTCCTCAACAGCCACTACCAGACCGGGCTGAAGAACCTGCTCGACCGCGCCGTGCTCGACCACCTGGAGCTGCGCACCGAACTGCGCCTGTCGCAGGACTACCGCAAGGTCGATGAGATTCCGTTCGACTTTCAGCGCCGGCGCATGTCGGTGGTGGTGTCCGAACGCGACGACCANCTACCAGACCGGGCTGAAGAACCTGCTCGACCGCGCCGTGCTCGACCACCTGGAGCTGCGCACCGAACTGCGCCTGTCGCAGGACTACCGCAAGGTCGATGAGATTCCGTTCGACTTTCAGCGCCGGCGCATGTCGGTGGTGGTGTCCGAACGCGACGACCACCACGAGCTGATCTGCAAGGGCGCGGTCGAAGAAGTGCTGGCCGCGTGCAGCCACATCCAGGACGGCACGCAGGTGCTGCCGCTCGACGCCGCGCTGCTCAAACGCGTGCAGGACGTGACCGGCGCACTGAACCAGGAAGGCCTGCGCGTGGTCGCCGTGGCTGCCAAGGAAGTGCCGCCGAGCAAGACCGTCTACAGCGTAGCCGACGAGGCCGAGCTCACCCTGATCGGCTACATCGCCTTTCTCGACCCGCCCAAGGAGTCCACCGCGCCGGCCCTCAAGGCGCTGGCCGAACACGGCGTGGCCGTGAAGGTGCTGACCGGCGACAACGACCTGGTGGCCGTCAAGATCTGCCGCGACGTCGGCCTGCCCATCGACGGCGTGGTGCTGGGCGCGCAGATCGAAGACCTGGACGAGGCCGGCCTGCGCCAACTGGTGGAGCAGCACAACCTGTTCGCCAAGCTCACGCCGCTGCACAAGGAGCGCATCGTGCGCGCGCTGCGCGCCAATGGCCACATCGTCGGCTTCATGGGCGACGGCATCAACGACGCGCCCGCGCTGCGCGCCGCCGACATCGGCATCAGCGTCGACAGCGCGGTCGACATCGCCAAGGAAGCGGCCGACATCATCCTGCTGGAGAAAAGCCTGATGGTGCTCGAAGAGGGCGTCGTGGAAGGCCGCAAGACCTTCAGCAACATGCTCAAGTACATCCGCATGACGGCCAGCTCGAACTTCGGCAACGTGTTCTCGGTGCTGGTGGCCAGCGCCTTTTTGCCGTTCCTGCCGATGCTGCCGATCCAGCTGCTGGTGCAGAACCTGCTCTACGACATCTCGCAGATCGCGATTCCGTTCGACAACGTCGACGAAGAGCTGGTGCGCCTGCCGCTGCGCTGGAACCCGCAGGACCTGGGCCGCTTCATGGTGTTCTTCGGCCCGATCAGCTCGGTGTTCGACATCCTCACCTTCGCGCTGATGTGGTGGGTGTTCCAGGCCCAGACGCTGGCAGAGCAGAC
>NZ_JAUJUJ010000051.1 GCF_030711595.1 Stenotrophomonas sp. YIM B06876 | reverse complement strand
GCCACCGCGCATCGCGCTGGCCGCGCCCACCGGCCGCGCCGCCGAACGCATGGCCGAAAGCCTGCGCCGGGCGGTCGCCGCCATCGAACCTTTGCCCGATGTCGATCCCGGGCTGCTGGCCGCGCTGCCGGCCAGCGCCAGTACCGTGCACCGGCTGCTGGGCACCATCCCCGACAGCACACGGTTCCGCCATCACGCCGACAACCCGTTGCCGTTCGACCTGGTCGTGATCGACGAGGCCTCGATGGTGGACCTGCCGCTGATGGCCAAGCTGGTCGATGCCGTGGCCGAGGGCGCGCGCCTGTTGCTGTTGGGCGACGCCGACCAGCTGCCGTCGGTGGAAGCCGGCGACGTGCTGGCCGCGATCCTGGCCGCGGCCGGCGCGGGCGACAACGTGTCCAGCAAGGACGCGCAGGCATTGGCGCCGCTGCTGGGTACCTTGCCGGCGCAGGCGGTGGCCGAACCGTCATCGGCGCCGGGTCGTCGCGTGCATCTGCGCCGCGGCTATCGCCAGGTGGAAGGCTTCGCCCTGGCACCGCTGGCCGAAGCGGTGCGCAGCGGCGACGCGGCGCACGCGTTGCAGCTGCTGCGCGGCGGCACGCTGGCGGGCGTGGAGTTTGCCGAAGACACCTTCGATCCGCTCGACGGCCCGGCGCGCGACACCCTGCTCGGCCACTTCCGCGCATTGGCCACCGCCGACAGCCCGGCGGCCGCGCTGGCACTGGCCGGCCGCTTCCGCCTGCTGACCGCGCTGCGCGAAGGTCCGCAAGGTGCGCGCGGGCTCAACGCACGCATCGAGGAACTGCTGGGCGGCGGCAAACGCGGCGCGCCCGGTTACTTCCACGGCCGGCTGCTGCTGGTCACCGAGAACAGCTACCGGCACCGCCTGTTCAATGGCGATGTCGGCGTCTGCCTGCGAAGCGAAGGCGGGCGCGACGGCCACGGCCCGGTGCTGGCCTGGTTCCCCGGCGACGAGGCCGGCGAGGTCCGCGCGTTCCACCCGGCGGCACTGCCCGCGCACGAAAGCGCGTTCGCGATGACCGTGCACAAGGCCCAAGGTTCGGAGTTCGAGCAGGTGTGGCTGCAGCTGCCGCGCCACGACAGCCGCGTACTCGCGCGCGAACTGCTCTACACCGGCCTCACCCGCGCCAAGCGCGCACTGCACCTGGCCGGCAGCGCCGAGGTCATCAACGCCGCACTGGCACGGCATGCGGCACGGATTTCGGGGCTGGGGTGGCGCTTGGCTGGAGAGCGCAAAGAAACGCTACCCGAACGGATTCCCGATGCGTCAGCAGACATGCCCCAGCAAGGCGCGTTGTTCTAAGCGCGACGGACCGGGACCGCAAGTGAACCTGACCCCGGTTCTCCCCCGTTTCCCGGCATCTGGCCGGTCGCGCCGAGTCATCACGCCGCCATGCCAGCCGCTGGTCGGGGCGGGAGGCACGGTTGAGCGCGCGATTGCTTTCCTGGCGGGGTTTCCGCAATACGGATCAGGCTTGCAGAACCCGCCCGGATCGGCAATATTCGCTATTCGCGAATAACGAATATTGCCGTGGACCTCAAACCTCAAGAGCTTCTGGTACTGCTGAAAGTCTGTGCCCATCCGCAACAGAAGTTCACTTTCGCCAGCCTGGCCCAGGAACTGGCCATGAGCGCGGCCGAGGTCCATGCCAGCGTGAAACGCGCCACGGGTGCCGGACTGGTGAACCTGCGCGGCAGGGGGGACTGGTCGCCCATCCATCCCGCGTTGCTGGAATTTCTGCTGCATGGCGCCCGATATGCATTTCCCGCTGAAATCGGCCCGGTAAAACGGGGCGTGCCTACGGCATACGGCGCGGAACCGCTGGCCAGCCAGTTGCAGAACAGCGCCGATGTGCCGGTCTGGGCGCACCCGCACGGTACCGCCCGCGGGCCTTCCATCTCGCCGATCTACCGTACCGCCCCCCAGGCCGCACTGGCCGACCCGGCGCTGTATCGGCTGCTGGCACTGCTTGATGCACTGCGCATCGGCCGCGCGCGCGAGCGCGAGCTGGCGGCCACGCTGCTGACCGGATCCCTGCGAGGCGACGATGGCGCGGCCTGATCCCAATCTGCCGCAGCTGCTGGCCATTGCCGAGGCCTTGGGCGATCTGTGCGAGCAGGTGGTGTTTGTCGGCGGCGCTACCGCCGGATTGCTGTTGACCGACCCGCTGGCTGAAGGCGTTCGCCCCACATTGGACGTGGACGCCATCGTCCAGGCAGACAGCCTTGCCCACTATCACCGCATCGAAACCCGGCTGGAGCAACGCGGCTTTGTCCGCGATGCGCAAAGTGGCGTGATCTGCCGGTGGCGGCATCGCGGCTCGCAGCTGTTGTTCGACCTGATGCCCGTGGACGCGTCGATCCTGGGCTTCGGCAACCGCTGGTATGGCGAAGCGGTGGCCACCGCACAGCTGCATCGATTGGGAAACGGCGTGCAGATCCGTCGGGTCACTGCGCCGGCATTCTTCGCCACCAAGCTGGAGGCCTTCAGGGATCGGGGCGGTGGCGACTTCATGGCCAGCCATGATCTGGAGGACGTGCTCAACGTGCTCGACGGCCGCCCCGAGTTGCCTGATGAACTTGCCCAGGCGTCGATGCCGATGCGGCAGGCGGTCGCCGCGTTTTTTACGGATCTGCTGGCCAACCCCGATTTCCTCAATTGCTTGCCCGGATTGCTTGCCGATCCGGACCGGGTGCACATCATCATCGAGCGACTGCAGCGCATTGCGGCACAGCGCTGAGGGTTTACTTGTTTAGGATCATGTCCATTTAGAGGATGGGGAAACCGGATGGTGGAACCGGCCTCAAAGTGAGGTTTCCTTTCGCAATGCGCTTGGGACCTGTCACATTGCGGGCGTCCCGTCAGGAGAAGAAGGCGAAGATTTTTCACGGTTGTGGCCGTGGTGGCGCTATGGTCTCAGCCCTGGATCGCAGACCCGGCAAAGGAGATGGCGATGGAGGAAACATCGAGGACACGGCTTCCCAATGACCCATTGCATCCGGATCACGAAATGCATCAGCGCATTTTGACTGGGATGCAGGCGGTGGGGAGTTGGAATACGGAGCAAGCCGCCAACCTGGCGGCGGCGTTGTATGCGGAACTGCGCGGCCGGCAGCCGCAAATGCTGGCGCGTGATATCGGGCAGGTATTGATCGGTGATCCGGATGCCGCCCGGCCGTCGGTGTTCGTTGTGCCGCGGGCGGGCTATCACAGCCATGAATCCGATCCCGCCGCGCTGCGCTTTGGTGTCCCCGTTGAAGCGAGGTGGCGGCCTGCGCATGAGTCGCTTGCATCGTACAGCCGGGATATCAGCATCGGCGCTGATGGATTCCTGATGGATCGGGGTGTCGTCCACACGCCGATCTCCAGGATCCAGCACGGTGTGATGGAGCAGGTGAATGGCATCGTCCTGCATCGCACGGAATCAAGCACCGCTTCCGGCACCTTGCAGGCCTGGCGTACCGGGGCAGGCGGCACCGGCGCCCACTTCCTGATAGACAAGGATGGCACCATCCATCAGTCCGTCAGCGTCGATCAGCAGGCTTGGCATGTCGGCGCAATACGCTCTCGAGGAGAGGTCGAAGGCACGATTACTCCTGCCGACCAGCGCGAGCTCCGATCCGCCCGTACTGGACAGGCCGAGTGGAAGGCGCCAGCTGCCCGTGCGGTAGGCCGGGTCGAAGCAAGCCGACCCTATCCGGAAAGATATCCCACCAATGCCGACAGCGTCGGCATCGAGGTGGTGGGACGCTATGACCCGTCCACGCGGACGTGGGACGCTCCAACCGCTGAACAGAGCGCGTCGATCCGGCAACTGGTCGGCATCCTGCAACACAACTTTGGACTCAACGACCATGACGTGTACGAGCACGATGCCATCTCCCGCAAGACACCTGGCGAAGGCGCCGGTCTTTACGCACCTGCTGCCCCTGGTCCTGCTGCCGATGCTGTGGGGATGCCAGCCGCAGGCCAGAGCCGATAGCAATGGCGGCCAACCGACAGTCCTGGAGGTGTCGTCGTCGGTGTACCGGCCGGCTCAGGGTGCACGCCGTGACGAGGGTGAAGTGGCGATGTGCAGGGAATGGTCCTTGGACAAACGGCAGGCGGCGTCGTTGTTGAACCTGAGCAGGGAACTGCAGGAAGGGGAACTGCACCAGTTCGACTGGTTGCCATGCTCGATCAAGGGTCGCACTCAAATACAGGGAACGGTCTGGGATTTCGAGATCAACGCGGCCGGCACCAGCATATTGCGCAGCGGCGAGCGGGCGCAGCTGATGGGTTGCTCACAGTCGGCGTGCGAGCCGCTGGTGATCCTGATGCCCGAAGCGCATGACCACTGACGGATCGCTATCAAGCGGAACTTGAAGCGCGCAGCTGTCCTAGGTCGCGCCGCTGTTCTGGTCGGCAGGGACGGTCAATTCACCGCACAGTCGTTCCAGGCCAGGCCTGAACCGTTTTTTCCTCCCCGCCGGTGGGCATGTACCGGCGATCGCCACGATCAGGAGGAGACCGGTTTGCCAGGAAGACCCGGCTTGCCCTGCCGGGCTCGTGCATCCTGCTGCCAGTTTGCTGGCTGCTGGCGCTGCTGCAGTTGCCGGCGCCCGCGGGCGGTCCACGGCGCGAGCGCCTGACTGCCGCGGAAACCCGCTGCCCATAGCAACCGGCCAGCGCCAGCCGCGGCGGGGGATTTCCCTTGCGCGCGCAGGCGTTGCCAGAAGGCGTGGCTTAACCCGGAACCATGCCGTCCCCCCGCCCGGCTGGTAGCATGTCGGCCCCGTAATACAGGCGCCGACTCCATGGCCGATTCCCCCAAATCCCCGGTCACCCAGGCCCAGGCCGAAGCGGCCGTGCGCACCCTGCTGGAGTGGGCCGGTGAAGACCCCACGCGTGAAGGCCTGCTCGATACCCCGCGGCGCGTGGCCGAAGCCTATGGCGACTGGTTCAGCGGCTACCGCGAGGACCCGCGCGCCTACATGGAGCGCACCTTCGAGGAAGTGGCCGGCTACGACGAGCTGATCGTGCTGCGCGACATCGAATACGAAAGCCACTGCGAGCACCACATGGCGCCGATCATCGGCCGCGTGCACGTGGGCTACCTGCCGGCCGGAAAGGTGGTGGGCATCTCCAAGCTGGCGCGCGTGGTGGAAGCCTATGCCCGCCGCTTCCAGGTGCAGGAAAAGATGACCGCGCAGATCGCCCAGTGCATCCAGGACGTGCTGCAGCCGCTGGGCGTGGGCGTGGTGGTGGAAGGCGCGCACGAGTGCATGACCACCCGCGGCATCCACAAGCGCGGCGTGAGCATGGTCACCTCGAAGATGCTGGGCAGCTTCCGCGAGGACGCGCGCACCCGCGCCGAGTTCCTGCGCTTCATCGAAGTCGGTCAGAACAAGCGCTGAAGCCGGACGCGGTGTGCCGATGAAATATCGCCCGCGCGTTGCCCGCTATCGCCATCTGCGCGAGCAGCCGCTGTGGAAGCTGTTGGCAGCCGACCATGCCCCGGAAGTGATCGGGCTGCTGCAGAGCCTGCTGCTGGAAGGGGAGCGGCGGCTGCCGGCGGCGGTGCTGCATGAACGCCTGCAACAGCAGCTGGACGACCTCAACGCCGGGCAGCTGCTGCACGAACTGCCGCGTCCCGCGCAGGCTTATGTGGCGCACTGGCTGGCACAGGGCTGGCTGGAACGACGCCTGCCCGAGGGGGCGCAGCAGGAAGAATACGAGCTGTCCACCCAGGCCACGCAGGCGATCCGCTTTATCGCCGGGCTGGAGCATGCCTCCAGCGCGGCCACCGAGAGCCGGCTGGCGCTGGTGATCCAGCAGCTGTCGCAGCTGGCGGCGCTGACCGAATCGAACCCGGATGCACGGCTGGCGGCGCTGCGCGACGAGCGCGACCGCATTGACGCGGAAATTGCCCGCGTGTCTGCCGGCAAGACCGCCGCCATCGACGGCAAGCGTGCGCTGGAGCGCACCCGCCAGGTGATTGCCCTGGCCGATGAGCTGACCGAGGATTTCCGCCGTGTCCGCGATGATTTCGAACGGCTCAACCGCGAGTTCCGCGAGCGCATCATCGACGACGAGGGCGAGCGCGGCGAAGTGCTGGAGCGGCTGTTCGCCGGGGTCGATGTGATAGGCGACAGCGAGGCCGGGCGAAGCTTCCAGGCCTTCTGGACGCTGCTCAACGATGCCGAGCAGAGTGCGCAGCTCGATGCCGCGCTGGAAACGGTGCTGGCCCGCGGCTTTGCCCGCAAGCTGGAGCGCAGCGAGCGCGGTTTCCTGCGAGGCTTCACTGCCACCATGCTCGAGCGGGGCGGCCAGGTGCACGACGTTTTGCAGCACTTCGCCCGCAGCCTGCGCGGTTTCGTGCAGAGCCGTGGCTACCTTGAACAGCGCCGGCTCAACCGGCTGCTCAAGCAGGCCCAGGGCGAAGCGCTGCAGCTGCGCGAGCTGGTGCCTGCGCAGCGCGCCATTGGTCACGAGCTGGCATTGAGCACCAGCCGCCTGCGTTCGCTCAGCCAGTGGCGGCTGCACGATCCGCGCAGCCAGCGGGTGGACGGCCAGGTGCTGCGCAACGAGGCGGCAGCGATCTCGCTGGACAGCGTTGGCGAGCTGATGCTGCAGTCGGAGATCGATCTGCGCAGCCTGCGTGCCGACCTGCATGAACTGCTGGACGAATACCCGCAGTTGTCGATCGCGCAGGCGTTGCGGTTGCGCCCGGCCGCGCAGGGGCTGGGATCGGTGATTGGCTTCCTGTCGCTGGGCACGCGCCACGGCGTGGTAGTCGAAGGTGAAACCGAAACCGCGCAATGGCAGGGAGGTGATGGCACCGTGCGGCGGGCACGTATCCCGCTGGTGTGGTTCATGAAGGAAAAACGCGATGAACTGGTCTGACCTTCCTGCCTCGACAGATGCCGCAAACGGCAACGGCACCAGTGCGGTGCCTGCGGGCACTGCCAGTGGCGCACTGTTCACGGGTGACAGCGGCCAGCTGCCGTTCGAAGCGCGCCGCGCGCTGTGCCAGCTGCTGGCCGGGCCCAGCATCGATGCCCAGCGCCACAGCCAGTTGTGGCCGGCCCTGCTGCGCAGCGAGGCCGGTATCCGCGCGGTGTTGTCCGAACTGTTCCTGGAACTGGTGCTGGACCGCGAGGGCGGTGTGGCATTCACCCGCCAGGCCGATACCGGCGAGCTGGAAACCCCGGTGTTGCTGCGCTCGACGCCACTGACCTTCATCGACTCGGTGCTGCTGCTGCATCTGCGCCAGCAACTGGCCGAAGCCGATGCGCGCGGCCACCGCGCCGTGGTCGAGGATGCGTCGCTGGCCGAGGCATTGGCGGTATACGAGAAGAACCTGTCCACCGACCGTGCCGGCTTCAACCGCCGCGTCGCCGCCGCCATCGGCAAGATGAAGGACAACCACCTGTTGACCCGGTTGCGCGGCACCGAAGACCGCTACGAAGTGTCGCCCGCGCTCAAACTGCTGTTTTCCGCCGAGGACGTGGCGCTGCTGGCCCAGGTGTACCGCCAGCTGCGCGAAAGTGGCGCGCCGGCCATGGACGACGCATGAGCAGTCCTTGCCCTGCGCCGCTGCGGCAGTGCCGCCACGCCACCCGCCTCAACGACTGCGCGCGCGCCTTGCATGCCGCGCCCTGGATGTGACGATGAACTTGCCGACTCCGCGTGTGCCACGCGCCCGTTCCAGTGCCAGTGCCAGCCTGTTCAACGATGGTCAGCCTGACCTGCGCGCGGCGCAGTTCCGCATGCGCCGGTTGCAGGTGCACAACTGGGGCACGTTCTCCGGATTGACCGAAGTGCCGATCGCCGAAAAAGGCTTCCTGTTTGTCGGCCGCTCCGGTTCCGGCAAGTCGACCCTGCTCGATGCGATGAGCGCGCTGCTGACGCCGCCGAACATCGTCGACTTCAACGCCGCCGCACGCGAAGCCGAACGCAGCGGCCGCGATCGCAACCTGGTGTCCTATGTGCGCGGGGCCTGGGCCGACCAGCAGGATCGCGAGTCCGGCGAGATCGCCACCCAGTACCTGCGCCGGGGGGCCAGCTGGAGCGCGCTGGTACTGGAATACCGCAATGGCGAGGGCGCCGTGGTCAGCCTGGTACGGCTGTTCTGGATCGCCGGTAATGGCGCCAGTGCCGCCGACGTACGCAAGCACTACATGGTGGCCGAGCGCGCGTTCGATATCGCCCGCGACCTGCAGGGCTTCGACCTGGACCTGCGCCGACTCAAGGCACGGCTGGCCGATGTGCACCACTTCGACAGCTTCGCCGGTTATGCCGAACGCTTCCGCCACCTGCTGGGCATTGGCAACGAGATGGCGCTGCGGCTGCTGCACAAGACCCAGTCGGCCAAGAACCTGGGTGACCTCAACGCCTTCCTGCGCGGCTTCATGCTGGACGAGCCGAAAACGTTCGAGGCCGCCGAGCGGCTGATCACCGATTTTTCCGAACTCGACGGCGCCCACCAGGCTGTGGTCACCGCGCGCCGCCAGGTGGAGACATTGCTGCCCGCACGTGAACACCATGCCAGGCTGCTGGCCTTGCGTCGCCACCGCAGCGAGCTGGACGAGTTGCGTCTGGGCATCGACCCGTTCCGTGAACAGCAGCGGCTGGCCCTGCTCGACACCTGTCTGCGCGAACTTGATACCCGGGACCGCGGTCTGGCCGGTGAGGAGGGGCAGCGCCGCAACGTGCTGGATAACCACAAGGCACGCTTGGCCGACCTGGAAAAGCAACGTAGCGAGCAGGGCGGTGAGCGCATCGACGAATTGGAGCGCGAGCAGGCCCGGATGACGGCCGAACGCGACCGCCGCGCCGCGCGGCGCAGCCAGGCTGAACAGGCCTGCCGCCAGCTGGAGCAGGTCCTGGCCGGCAGCGCGCATGGATTTGCCGCGCAGCTGGAGCAGGCACGGCAGCGGCTGGACGAGGGCCAGCGCGCCGCTGCCGACTGCGACGAGAGGATTGGCGAGCGGTTGGCCGGCAAGCGCGATGATGAAAAGCGTTTTGCCGAGGTACGCGCCGAGATCGAAGCGCTCACCCGCAATCCGTCCAACGTCCCGGCACCGTTGCAGGCGTTGCGTGCGCGGCTGTGCGCCGATACCGGGCTGGCCGAGGCGGCACTGCCGTTCGTAGCCGAGCTGCTGCAGGTGCGCGAGGAAGACGCCGCATGGCGCGGCGCGATCGAGCGCGTGCTGCACGGGTTCGCGCAGTCGCTGCTGGTGGACGAGAAGCACCACGCCCAGGTTGCCGACTGGATCAACCAGACCCACCTGGGCATGCGTTTGGTCTATTACCGCGTGCGCCGTAACGACGATGCCATGGCACGCACGCCGCAACCACGCTCGCTGCTGCACAAGCTGGAACTGCGCGAACACGCATTTGCCGGCTGGCTGCGCCCGGAGCTGGGCCGCCGCTTCGACTACGAGTGCGTGGACAACGCCCGCGCGCTGCGCAATGCCGAGCGCGCGATCACCCGCGAAGGCCAGGTCAAGCATCCTGGCGACCGCTACGAGAAGGATGACCGCCACGCCATCGGCGACCGCAAGCGCTGGCTGCTGGGCTTCGACAACCGCGACAAGTTGGCGCTGTTCGAACGCGAGGGGCAGCAGCTGGCCCAGCGTATTGCCGGTTGCGAGGCCGAAGTAGCGCAGCTGCGCGCCCGCCGTGAACACGAAAGCCAGCAGCGGCTNGAGGGGCAGCAGCTGGCCCAGCGTATTGCCGGTTGCGAGGCCGAAGTAGCGCAGCTGCGCGCCCGCCGTGAACACGAAAGCCAGCAGCGGCTGGCCTGCAACACCCTGGTCAACCTGGACTGGGACGACATCGATGTTGGCAGCCGTCTGCAGCGGCTGGACGACATTGCCCGGGCATTGCAGCAACTACGCGAGGGCGATGCGAACCTGCGCCAGCTTGGCGAGGCCATCGACCGCGCGCGCGCCGACGTGACACAGGCCGAACGCACCTATGCCGACGTGCGCGAGGAGCGGATCAAGCTGCGTGGCGAATGCGAGCGTTGGGAGAAGGAACGGTTGGCCTGTGCCGATGCCGGCCAGCGTGTGGTCACGCCGCTGCAGTTGCAGGGGCTGGGTGAGCGCCTGGTGGCCCTCGGCCCGTTGGGGCTGGGTAACCTTGAAGCCCACTTCCGCCAGATCGGTAGTGCACTCAACACGCAGCTGGCCGACAGCGACCGCGAGGGACAGCAGCTGGAACAGCTGCTGGTGGAGTGCTTCCGCCGCTACTGCCGGCTGTGGCCCGAAGACAGCGGCGATTTCACCGCCAGCCTGGCCGGCGCCGATGATTTCCTTGCCCGCCTGCAACGGTTGGAGCGCGATGGCCTGCCGCAGCACGAGGCGCGCTTTTTCGAACTGCTGCAGCGACAGAGCAAGAACAACCTGCTGGCGCTGCAACGGCATACCGCCGAGGCGCGCAAGTCCATCGCCCAACGGCTGGACGAGGTCAACGCCAGCCTGGAGCAGGTGCCGTTCAATCGCGGCACGCTGCTGACCATCGAGCTGACCGACCGCCGGCTGCCCGAAGTGGTGGAATTCCACCAGCAGCTGCGCGAGGTGCTTGGCCACCACCAGACCGAGGACCGCGAGGTGGCCGAAGCGCAGTTCGCCACCCTGCGTGCATTGGTGCAGCGACTGGGATCGGCCGAAAGCGAGGATCGCCGCTGGTGCGAGCTGGTGCTCGATGTGCGCCTGCATGTGGAGTTCATTGGCGTGGAGGTGGATGCGGCCACCCGCCAGCAGGTGGAGATCTACCGCAGCGGCGCCGGCAAATCCGGTGGCCAGCGGCAGAAGCTGGCCACCACCTGCCTGGCGGCCGCGCTGCGCTACCAGCTGGGCGGCGAGGACGGCGAGTTGCCGCGTTATTGCGCGGTGGTGCTCGATGAAGCCTTCGACAAGGCCGACAACGAGTTCACCGCGCTGGCGATGAATATCTTCGAGAATTTCGGCTTCCAGATGGTGGTGGCTACGCCACTGAAATCGGTGATGACGCTGGAGCCGTTCATCGGTGGCGCCTGTTTTGTCGAGATCAGTGGCCGCCACGATTCGGGCGTGTTGCTGATCGAATACGACGAGCAGGCGCGACGGCTGAAGCTGCCGGAGCGAGCCCGCGCTGGCGGGGCGGCCATCGCCGGACCGCACGACCCCTGATCGGCCGCCATGGCTATGCCTTCGTCGATGCTGCTGCCCGAAGACGCGCTGGTCCGGCTGCGGGCGCAGTGGCGCCGGCGGCGTGGCGAATGGTTGCTGGATCCGGCCGCCATCCCCGATCCGGTGCCGTTGCGGCCGCCGAACCAGGCCCAGGTTGAAGCCGACTGGCCGCGTTTCGATGCCTGGCTCACGGCTTGGCGCCGCACCGGGCTGCCCGGCGAGATCGAGTGGGGTACGCGGAACTGGTCGCGGCTGGGCAGCCAGTCGTTGCCGCGGAGCTGGCGGCTGCACAACGTGCAGGAAGTGGCTCAGGCGCTGGGCGAGGGCGGGCGCTGGCCGCGCGCGGTGCGGCGCGCAGCGC
>NZ_JAUJUJ010000198.1 GCF_030711595.1 Stenotrophomonas sp. YIM B06876 | reverse complement strand
GATGCCCGCTTGCGCCCAGTGTTTCAGGACGGCGCTGATCGCCTGCCGCGTGGCGCCCACGGAGGTTGCCAGCATTTCATGCGTCAACTGCAGGCGCAGCGGCTGCCCTGACGATGCATTGCCGTCGACGAATTCGAGCAAGAGGTCAATCCGTCCGGCGAGCTGGCGCCGCAGGTCCAGGAAGATGCGATCGCGCAGCAGGCCCATGACCTCGCGCAGGCGGCGCACGGCCCACACGGCCAGGGCACGATCAATCTCCGGCCAGCGTCCGCGCAAGCTGTTGAGCGCGCCCTCAGACAGGCAGTCCAGCGTTANCCGTCCGGCGAGCTGGCGCCGCAGGTCCAGGAAGATGCGATCGCGCAGCAGGCCCATGACCTCGCGCAGGCGGCGCACGGCCCACACGGCCAGGGCACGATCAATCTCCGGCCAGCGTCCGCGCAAGCTGTTGAGCGCGCCCTCAGACAGGCAGTCCAGCGTTACCGCGCCATGCGCCGCCGCGTGCTGCGGATACGGCCCGCCGTCAATGACCTGCATCACGCCGAAACAGTTGCCTGGCCCGAATCCGACGACTAGGAACTCCTTGCCCGTGCTGTCGATTTCACGGATGTGCACAGTGCCGCTGACGACGCGGTAGCTCCAACCGTCGCGCTGCCCAGCGCTGTAGATGGCTTGCCCGTCGGCGTAGCTGCGCCGTTGCAGCGCCATTTCCACTTCGCGCCGCGCATCGGACGGGAGCGACTTGATCCAGTCCGTGTCGTTTGCCTCGACGGACCAACTCGGCGCGGTGCGCAGGCTTTCAGACTGATGCGACATGCCGGGATTATAGATTTCAGCCAGCCACGAGAATCCTCGTGGGGGAGCGTTGCCGGCCATCCCGACCCGCATGTCCGCCAATATTCCAGACGCTGACACAGGCGACTGTGTCACTTCTCACGGCGAACGATAGAGCGCTGGATGCCATTTCCGCCGGAGTCCGTACCGCGGCGGTCGACTCTCCAGGTTCTGGATTGACCTTGGGTGGCGTGAAAACGATCGGCATATCGCCGTGCACCCTCGGGCTTACCCGCAAACCGTCATCCGGCTGACGGTTCCGAATTTCAACGCTCGATAGTCTTCGGTCCGTCGGTCATCAGGTCTGGGCCTGCACGTTTCTGACACCCATAGACCCGCCTTTCGGAGTTCCCATTGCCATGAATGCCCCGCTGCCACGCCAGTCCGTCACGCTTGACGACAAGTTCCTTCTCCAAGAAGGCTGGATCTATGTCACCGGGACACAGGTCCTGGCGCGCCTGCCCATCCAGCAGAAGCTGCGCGACAAGGCTGCCGGCCTGAAGACCGGCGGCTTCATTTCCGGCTATCGCGGCTCGCCCATGGGCCGCTACGACATGGAGCTGTGGTCGCGCAGCGAGCTGCTGGCGCAACACGACATCCACTT
>NZ_JAUJUJ010000197.1 GCF_030711595.1 Stenotrophomonas sp. YIM B06876 | reverse complement strand
ACTTGCAGTTGCTTGCCAAGTTTGAGGACCATGTGCCTTTGGCCGGCATGGTGGCGCTGGGAGAGCTGGCAACTCGGACGACCAACCCGCTCGGCACATTGATTCGCGGTGTGACAGTGCTGCTGAGCGGGGCTGTCCACTCTTTCGCCTGGAATCGACCATACAGATGGGCTGACCTCATGGTGCCTGTTGACGATGTCGCACTGGTACTTGCGGGCGCACAGTAGGCCTGCCATGCCGCGATTGGTCAGCAGGAGTAGACCAGTTTAGTGGCATCAAAAAATTCCTGAGGACCTAGGAATTCTGCCTTTGCCCAATATTTCGCGGACACAATTCCTGCAATCGAAGGAATATTTTGATAATTCCTCTTACTTCCGTCCAGTCCGCCGGTGTTGCGATTCGCACGATGCGTAAGCGTGCCAGAATCCGTATCGACGACTTTGCGCTCACCGCAAGTGTGAGCAAACAGTTCATGACAGACCTCGAAAATGGCAAAGACACTGTACAGATGGGTATGGTGCTCGGTTTGCTTCAGCGCATGGGCGTTCGCGTCAGCTTGGAACTGCCTGACGAGGTTGCGAACGCTTTTCACGCTGAGTTCGATAAAGTGACCCGCCGACGTTCACTTAAAAGCGCATCAAGGCCCCAGCCTGCTCAAGTCAGTTCAAAGACGCCCTCTGGATAGTGATACACCTACCATGAGCGAACCAACTCAAACAGAGCTACTCGACGTTTGGGACAGTTTCTTCTTGGGGCCCACCGGTGAGGTAGTAATGCAGGTTTCGCGTCGCCGGGGAGGGTATTGATTGTTGCGGCCAGGTTTTCAAACGGGATATCCTGACGAATATGCAGCCGACCGTCTTTCTCGATTTTGATGACGTCATTTGTCTGAACTCCCCATACGGAGGGTATGACGTCATAACCCAGCCCCGGCCAGATGATTTGTGGGAGCGGTTATTTGCTGCGGACGCCACAGCGGTGCTACTGGAGGTGCTGCAGCAGACGAGTGCGCGAGTTGTCATCACGACGAGCTGGCTTCGCGTCCTCGAGCGGCCCACATTCGAAACAATTTTCCAACTGACTGGGCTCTCTACGGTCGTTGACGCACTGCACCCAGCATGGGAGGCGCCTCAGGACCGTGGAATGACGCGTCTGGCGGCGATAGACCGCTGGCTGTCTCAACACCACGCGGGGGAACCTTACGCCGTTCTCGACGATGACCTCTCGGGCACGGGACTGAAGGGCTCAACGCACGATAAGGAACGGCGAGTGCTTCTGTGCGCAGAGGGCGTGGGTCTCCGCAATTCGTTCGTTCCATTCATCACAGCCGCACTACGCAAACCGTGCAAACCGTGCAAACCCAATTAAAGCGGGGAGAAGTCAGGGTGTTGGTTACCAAAAATTTGACCCGACCTGACGGCTGTCATACGGGCTCAAATGCAA
>NZ_JAUJUJ010000196.1 GCF_030711595.1 Stenotrophomonas sp. YIM B06876 | reverse complement strand
TCGATGTGCAGCGCGGCTCCATCACCGCCGTCATCGGCCCCAACGGCGCCGGCAAGACATCGCTGTTCAACACCATCTCGGGCTTCTACCGGCCCACGGCAGGCTCCATCCGTTTCAAGGGCCAGGACATCACGCGCGTGCCGGCGCCGCAGCGCGCCAAGCTCGGCCTGGGGCGCAGTTTCCAGAACATCGCGCTGTTTCGCGGCATGACGGTGCTCGACAACATCAAGCTCGGCCGCCACGCGCACCTGAAAACCAACGTGCTCGACGCGCTGCTGTACATGGGCCGCGCGCGCCGCGAAGAGGCGCAGCTGCGCGCCGACATCGAGGAACGCATCATCGACTTCCTGGAGATCGACCATATCCGCCACGCCCCCGTTTCGGCCCTGCCCTACGGCCTGCAAAAGCGCGTCGAGATGGCGCGCGCGCTGGCCATGCAGCCCGAAATCCTGATGCTCGACGAGCCCGTCGCCGGCATGAACCGCGAAGAGACCGAAGACATGGCGCGCTTCATCCTCGACGTGCGCGCCGAGTGGGGCGTGACAGTGCTGATGGTCGAGCACGACATGGGCATGGTGATGGACCTGTCCGACCATGTCGTGGTGCTCAACTTCGGCCAGGTGATTGCGCAGGGCCAGCCGGCCGCCGTGCAGGCCGACCCTGAAGTGATTCGCGCCTACCTGGGCTCGGGCGATGTCGGCGACCTGCGCCAGAAATTTCAGGCCCTGACGGGAATGCAGTGATGGATTGGGCCTACCTGTTCGAGATCTGCCTCACCGGCCTGTCCGCTGGCGGGCTGTACGCGCTCGCCGCGCTCGCCTTCGTGATGGTCTACAAGGCCACGCGCGTGGTCAACATCGCCATCGGCGAGCTGCTGATGGCCGGCGCCTACCTGTTCTTCAGCTTCGCCGCCACCTTCGCGCTGCCGCTGTGGCTGGCGATTCCGGCGGCGGTGCTCGGCTCGGGCCTGCTCGGCGCCGTGATCGAGCGCACCATGATCCGGCCGCTGCTGGGCGAGCCGCCGATCTCCGTCTTCATGGTCACCGTGGGCCTGGGCTCGGTGCTGGTCGGTCTGGTCGAGCTGATCTGGACCGCCGACCAGCGCCGCCTGCCCGAATTCATGCCCACGCAGCCCATCATGGTCGGCGAGGCGTTCCTGGCGCCGAAAGTGTTCTGGGGCGCCATGATCGCGCTGCTGTTCATCGCCGCCGTGCTGCTGGTGTTCCGCTTCTGGCGCGGCGGCGTGGCCTTGCGCGCCACGGCGTCGGACCAGGCCGCGGCCTATTCCATGGGCATCAACGTGCCGCGCGTGTTCTCGCTCGCCTGGGTCGCATCCGCCATGATCGCCGCCGTCTCCGGCATCGTCGTCGGCGCCATCGGCGGCATCTCCTCGTCGATGGGCCTGTTCGGCCTGTCGGTGCTGGTCGTGGTCATCGTCGGCGGTCTTGACA
>NZ_JAUJUJ010000050.1 GCF_030711595.1 Stenotrophomonas sp. YIM B06876 | reverse complement strand
GCGGGTCGGGCGTCGCTTCGGCGGCGGGTGTGTCCGGCGCGGTGGATTTCGCGGCCGGCCCGCTGGACGGGCTGTCGGTGGCAGCCGCGGCGGCGTTGCCGGCGCGCAGCAGGTGGTCGAATGCGCCGGGTTTGCCGGGACTCTTTTGCGAAACCGGGGGCGGGCCCGCTTTGTCGGTGCCGGAGGTCGGGGAAATGGCGCCGAGCGCCAGCAGGTTCATGCGCTCTCCCCGCTGTCACCGGCGCCGGTCTGCGCCTGGCGCACGCGGCGCGCGCCAAGGTCATCCATCTCGCGCTGGTCGCGGCGGTCGAGAACCTGCTTTTCCTGCGCGCGATAGCTGGCCGCCAGCTGTTCCAGCACCTGTTTGTCGCGGCTGGCCAGCAACAGCCTGGCGCGTTCGGTATCGACGTGTTCGCGGTTGCGGTCCACGGTCTGGCTCTGCTGCTGGACGGCGCTGTCCAGCCGGTCGAGGAACGCCCGCCGGTTCATCAGCTGTGCCGGGCTGGTCGCGGCCATCTGCGCATTGGCGTATTCCTCGGCGTAGGTGCGCAGCTCGGCCAGTCGCGAGACATGGGTGTCGAGCGTCTTCTGGCGTTCGGCCAGATCACGGGCGACCTCGTCCTGCAGGTCCTGGGCGCGGCGCAACAGCGGGTCCATACGACGGGATTGGTTCATGGTGTGTTCTCAGGTTCCACCAGGCGTTTCAATGCCGCCTGGCTGTGGGGCAGGTCGGCCGCCTTGTTCACATCCTGGCCGAGGAAGTCGACGATCTCCGGCCACCGTTCCAGCGCCTCGTCGGTGGCGGGATCATTGCCGCGCTGGTAGGCGCCAATGGCGATCAGGTCGCGATTGGAGGTGTACGCCGAGACCAGGCGCTTCAGCTTGCGGATGCGCAGGCGCCACGGGTCGTCGGCGATGTCCTGGACCACGCGGCTGACCGAGGATTCGACGTCGATGGCCGGGTACAGGCCACTGTCGGCGACGCGGCGCGAGAGCAGGATGTGGCCGTCAAGGATGGCGCGGGCGGCATCGGCAATCGGGTCCTGCGGATCGTCGCCTTCGGTGAGCACGGTGTAGAACGCGGTGATCGAGCCGCGGCCCTTGGCGCCGTTGCCGGCGCGTTCCACCAGTGCCGGCAGCTTGGCGAACACCGACGGCGGATAGCCGCGGGTGGTCGGCGGCTCGCCCACCGACAGGCCGATCTCCCGCTGGGCTTGGGCGAAACGGGTCAGCGAATCCATCAGCAGCAGCACGTTCAGGCCCTGGTCGCGGAACCACTCGGCGATCGCGGTGGCGCGGTAGGCACCGTGCAGGCGCGCCAGCGGCGGCCGGTCGGCCGGGCTGGCGACGACCACGGCGCGGCGCAGGCCTTCCTCGCCCAGGGTGCTTTCGACGAAGTCGCGCACTTCGCGGCCACGCTCGCCGATCAGGCCGACCACGATCACGTCGGCGGCGGTATAGCGCGTCATCATTCCCAGCAGGGTGGATTTACCCACGCCCGAGCCGGCGAACAGGCCCACGCGCTGGCCGCGGCCGATCGGCAGCAGGGCATTGATCGCGCGTACCCCCACGTCCAGCGGCTGGATGATGGGCTCGCGCGCGAGCGGGTTGATCGCCACGCCGGCCATGCCGACGCTGCCTTCGGCCCGGATCGGGCCCTTGCCGTCCAGCGGCACGCCGTCGCTGTCGATGACGCGGCCGAGCAGGCCTTCGCCCACTTCGACCCCGCCCCGCTTGTACGAGGGCACCACCCGCGCATTCGGCAACAGGCCGTGCAGTTCGGCGCTGGGCATCAGATAGGTGCGGTCGCCGGCGAAGCCGACGACTTCGGCATCGACCCAGCCGCCGTCCATCACTTCGACCTTGCAGCTGGCGCCAAGCGGCGCTTCGCAGCCGACCGCTTCCAGGGTCAGGCCGACGGCGCGACGCAGGATGCCTTCGCGGATCAGGCCGCGGCCGTTGCCGGCATCGAGGCTGAGGTTGTCCAGGCGTGCAGCCAGGCGCAGGTTGCGTGCGGGAATCCACGCCGCCGGCGCCGGCAAAGCGGAAGAAGCAGGGTTCATTGGACGGCTCCAGAGCGGCGCATCACCGTGCCAAGCGCCGCACGCAGCCGTGCATCCAGGGTGCCGTCGATGCGTACGCTTTCGGCATGCACGCGCAGATCGCCGCGGCTCAGGCCTGGATCAGGGCTCAGCCGCTGTCCGGTGGGCAGGTTCAGCAACGGCGCCAGTGCGGCGATATCGTCCGGATGCAGGCGCATCTCGACCTCGCGGCTGGTGCCGCCGACCGCGTCGATGGCCTCGCTCACCAGTTCGCCGAGCAGGGCCGGGTCGGCCGCGTAGGCGCGCCCGACCAGGGTGCCGGCGATCCGTACCGACAGATCCCCCAGTGCCCCGACCACCTCGTTCTCCAGCCGCACCAGCGGCCGGCTGAAATTGTCGAGGATGCCTTCGATCTGGGCGATCAGGCGCCGCACTTCGCTTTGCCCCTGCGCATAGCCGTCGATATGCCCCTGCTCAAACCCTTCCTGCTGCGCGGCATCCTGGATGGCCTGGATTTCCTCCAGGGTCGGGGGCTGCAACAGCGGCTCGGGCGCCGGCTCGGGTGGCGCTTCCGGCGCGGTCGATCCGGCCTCGGCCGGCGGGGCGTCGGCGTCAGGCGCCATCAGGTCCGGGGCCAGCCAGCGCACGGCATTGTTCACAGCATCGCCTCCGCGTTGCCGCCAATGGTGACCGCGCCCTCATCGGCCATGCGCTTGACGATGGCCAGGATCTCGCGCTGCGCCACTTCCACGTCGGACAGGCGCACCGGGCCGCGCGCTTCCATGTCTTCAAGCAGGATTTCAGCGGCGCGCTGCGACATGTTGCGGGTGATCTTGTCGCGCACCTTGATGTCGGCGCCGCGCAAGGCCAGGCCCAGGCGCTCGCCGCTGACCTCGCGCAGCACCAGCTGCATTTCACGGTCGTCCAGGTCGACCAGATCGTCGAACACGAACATCAGGTCCTGGATGCGGGTGCCGAGCGGGGCGTCGATCTGCGAGATCTCGCTCAGGATCGCCTGGTCCTGGCCACCATCCATGAAGTTGAGGATGTTGGCCGCACACTGCACGCCGCCGATGTTGGACGACTTCAGGTTCTGGTTGCCGGCGAACTGGCGTTCCATGATCTCGTTGAGTTCGTTGAGCGCGTTGGGTGGAATGCCGTCCAGGGTGGCGATGCGCAGCAGCACGTCGACCCGGGTACGGTCGGGCAGCAGCTTCAGCGCATCGGCGGCCTGGTCGGTTTCCAGATGCGCCATGACGATGGCGATGATCTGCGGATGCTCGTTGCGGACCAGGTCCGCCACCGCGCGCGGATCCATCCACTTCAGCGCGTCCAGACCGGTGGTGTTGCGGCCCAGCAGGATACGGTCGATCAGGCTGCCGGCCTTCTCGGTGCCCAGCGCCTGTACCCGCATGGTGCGGATGTAGTCGTCCGAACCGACGCTCAGCGAGGTCTTTTTGCCCAGCTCGGCGCCAAATTCGTCCATCACCTTCTGCACCTGCTCGCGGGTGACATCGCGCAAGGTGGCCATGGCGATGCCGATTTTCTGCACCTCCTTCGGCTCCATGTGCCTGAGCACCTCGGCGGCATCCTGCTCGCCCAGCGACAGCAGCAGCACCGCAGCGCGCTGCACCCCGGTCATTTCCATGGCCTCAATCATTGGCCACCCAGCCCTTGACCACCTGGGCCACGCGCTTGGAATCGGTCTTCACCGCATCACGGGCCATTTGCAGGCGCTCCTCATAGGCATCCACCGGCAGCGCCAAGGGCGCGCCCCCCGCCAGTTGCAGGCGGTCGGCGGCCAGCGCCGGCATTTCCCCGTTCCCGTCCAGCAGCTGCACATCGGCGCTGAGCGGATCATCCTCGGGGCCGGGCAACCCCTTAGGCGGGCCGGAAATCTGGCGCAGCGCCGGCCGCAGCACGCCGAACAGCAGCGCCAGCACCACCAGCGCGCCCAGCACCAGGCGCAGCGCGTCGCGGATCTGCGGGTTTTCCCACCAGTTCGGTGCATCGACGGCGACCGCTTCGCGCACGAATGGAGCGTTCATCACCGACACGGTGTCGCCGCGCTCGGGGTTGAAACCCACCGCCTGCTTGACCAGGCTTTCCACCCGGGTCAGTTCGGCCGCGCTCAACGGCTGGTCGCTGACCTTGCCATTGGCGCCAGCCCGCGGCACATGATCGACCAGCACCGCGACGGTGACACGCTTGATGCGGCCGGGCGGCTGGCGGGTGTGCTGCAGGGTGCGGTCCAGCTCGTAGTTGCGGGTGGCGTTCCTGGAGGTTTCCGTCGCCGTGGCCGCGACCGGTGCGGCGGCGGCACCGGGCGGCGTGTTGCTGGCCGCGCCGGGAATGCCCTGCGGGCCGTTGCCCGGGCTGCTGTTTTCGCTGATCTGTTCGCTGCGGATCTTCTGTGGCTCGCCGTTGTACAGCTCGCGGGCTTCCTCGGTGACCGAGAAATCCATATCCACGCTGACCTCCGGATTGACCCGGCCCATACCGGTCATCGGTTCGAGCAGCTCGCGGATGCGCTGGTTGAACGAGGTTTCCTGGCGCCGCACCTGGTCGAACTGCGCCGCGTTCAAGGCCGCTTCGCTGTTGGGATCGGAGAGGGTCAACATGCGCCCGCTCTGGTCGACCACGGTGACGCGTTCGGGGGCGAGGTCGGGAATGCTGGAGGCGACCATGTGCACGATCGCATCGACCTGGTTGCGCTCGAGCGCCGCACCGCCGCGCAGTTCCAGCACCACCGAGGCGCTGGCCACGTCGCGCTGGCGGGTAAAGGCGCTGGGCTTGGGAATGGCCAGGTGTACGCGGGCGTCACGCACCGGGCGCAGCGTGGTGATGGTGCGTACCAGCTCGGTTTCCAGTGCGTGCTGGTAGCGGGCGTTTTCCACGAACTGGCTGACGCCAAAGCCCGGGTCGCGCTCCATCAGTTCGAACCCGAGCCGGCCGCTTTCGGTCAGGCCGGAACCGGCCAGCTTCAGGCGCGCATCGTGCACGCTTTTTTCCGGCACGCTGATGGCGCCGGTGGCCTGGTCGATCTGGAACGGAATCTGCGCGGTGCGCAGCAGGTCGGTGGCCTCGGCGGTCGCCTTGGGGTCCAGCCCGGTATACAGCGGCACCAGCTGTGGCTTCTGCGACCAGAAGAACACGAACAGGCCGGCGGCCACGGCAATGGAGATCATCGCCATCAGACCGAGCCGGCGCGTGATCTGCAGACTCTGCAGGCGGTCGAACCAGACCCCGGCCTTTTCTGCGTTGATCGATTCTTTGGAAAGCGCGAGAGCCATGCGTTTCTATCCTTACAGCGGCATGTTCATCACGTCCTGATAAGCCTGGACGAGACGGTTGCGGACTTCCACGGTGGCGCGGAAGGCGATCTGGGATTGCTGTGCGGCGACCATCACCTTGGCCAGATCGGCGCCGGGGTCACCCATTTCGAACGCCGTGGCCAGCGTGCCGGCTTTCTGCTGGGTTTCATTGACGCCGTTGATGGCGTTGCGCAGGGTGTCGGTGAAGCTCGGCGCCGACACCGGCGAGGTGCCGGTCAGCCCGCCAATGGCGTTACCGCGCGCGACATCGGTCAGGGGTGAAATCGGGCCGGTGGAGGCCTGGGTCTGATAGCTGCGGATCTGGGTAAGGATCGAGTTGACGGAGTGGGACATCGGCAAACTTCCAAAGCAATGGGGCTACTGCCGATTCAAATGCAAGACATGTGCCCAAATGCAAGGAGGTCCCGGGGCCACGGGATGCACGCCCTGGTGGTCGCTTTTTCGCGGTAGGCCCGGCGCGTCCTGGCAGAGGCTGCGCTGTTGCGCAGGCCGCTGACGGTTTTCCGACTGCGCCGCCGCCGCTGCCGGTGGTTTGTCGTCGCGAGTTGGGTGAGTTGGCACCAGCAGGCAAGGCCAGTGGCAAGCGGCGAAAAAAAACAGCGCTCCGGATGGAGCGCTGCTTCAGATGCCACCGGAGGCGGTACCGGTCAGTTGGCCATTTCCACCGGTTCGCGCTCGATGCCGTACTTGCGCAGCTTCTCCACCAGCGTGGTGCGACGCAGGCCCAGCAGTTGCGCGGCGTGGGCGACCACCCCGTGGGTGCGTTCCAGCGCCTCGTTGATCAACGACAGTTCGATGCCGGCGATATGGTCGCGCAGGTCCAGGCCGTCGCTGGGCAACTGCGCGGCCGAATCGGCTTCGGACGCCACGGCCGGTGCGGAAGCGGCGGGGACGGGCCCGGCGGCCGGGATCAGGCCCAGCAGCATCGGGCGCTCATCGGCTTCGTCTACCACCGGTGTCACCGCGGCAGGCGGGTCGCCGCGATAGCGCGCCGGCAGATCCTGCACCCGCACCAGCCCGCCCGGATGCAGCACCGCCAGACGTTCCACCAGGTTGGTCAGCTCGCGCACGTTGCCCGGCCACGGGTGGTGCGACAGCGCCTGCAACGCTTCGGCGGCAAACCGGACTTCGCCGCGGCCGGTGCGCGCCAGTTGCAAGGCGATGGTTTCCACCAGCGCGGGAATGTCGCTGGTGCGCTCGCGCAAGGCCGGCACCTCGATCGGAAACACGTTCAGGCGATAGAACAGGTCCTCGCGGAACTTGCCTTCGCCAATGCGCTCTTCCAGATCACGGTGGGTGGCGGCGATCACGCGCACGTTGCAGCGGATGGTCTGGTTGCCGCCGACGCGCTCGAAACTGCGTTCCTGCAGCACGCGCAGCAGCTTGACCTGCATCGGCAGGCTCATGTCGCCGATCTCATCCAGCAGCAGGGTGCCGCCTTCGGCCATCTCGAAGCGGCCCTTGCGGGCGTTGAGGGCGCCGGTGAACGCGCCCTTTTCGTGGCCGAACAGCTCGCTTTCCAGCAGGTCGGGCGGAATCGCGCCGCAGTTGATCGCCACGAACGGGCCGTCGCGACGCGGCGAACGCTGGTGGATCGCGCGCGACACCACTTCCTTGCCGGTACCGCTTTCGCCCAGCACCAGCACGGTGGTGTCGAACGCGGAGACCTGGTCGATCAGCTGCCGCAGTTCGACCACGGCCGGGCTGGAGCCGGTGGGGCCGCTGTCCTGGGCGGCGCCGGCCTGGTGCTCGGCATCCAGCCGCTTGAGGCTGGCGCGGCGCAGCAGCGCCTCCATCTGCGCATGCCGCAGCGGGGCTTCCAGTGTCCATACGTTGGCCTCGTGCAGCCCGTAGGTCCGCGCGAAGGTGGCCGCATCGCCTTCGGTCAGCAGCACCGGCGGCGGCAGCGGGGTGCGCGCCAGCCAGGTGAAGAACGCCGCCGCCCGCACCGGATCCTCCTGATGGCCGACCACCAGCGCCATCCAGTCGTTGGGGCGATGGCGGGCGATATCGATATCGCCGGCATCGGTCACCCAGCGCGGGGTGAGGTCCATGAATTCGAGCAATGCCACGGTGCGTTCGGCACGCACGCCATCATTGTCGAGAACAAGGATGCGGGACTCACTCATGATGGCTTTCCTGTCGGAGGCTTTCCAGGATCGGCATGACTTCCTGGATGTAGGACAACTTGCTGACAAAATTGTCGGCACCGGCGCGCAGCGCATGTTCGCGGTGTTCGACATCGTCGAAATGGCTGGCGATGACGATGTACGGCGCCTCGTCCTGGGTCTTGATCAGCCGCGTGGCCTGCAGCCCCCCCATTTCGGGCATGGCCAGGTCCATCAGCACCACCTGCGGGCGCAGCGCTTCGCAGCGGGCAATCGCCTCCAGGCCATTGCCGGCACTGCCGACAATCTGCAGCCAGTCGATCTTGCGGAAGTGGCGCATGGCCGCGTTGATGAAGCCTTCATGGTCGTCGACCAGCAGTACGGTGAGTTTGCTCATGGAGTCCTGTGTCCTCAGCCCATGCGGGCCAGCGGGGGCTTGGCGTTCTGGCGGCGCCGTTCGCGGGCCGGGGCGATATCAAGCTGTTCGCGGTATTTTGCGACGGTGCGACGGGCGATATTCACCCCCTGGCGCGACAGCAGGGCGGCGATGGCGTCATCGGCCAATGGGCGCGCCGCCGGTTCGGACTCGATCAGCCGCCGCACCATGGCCTTGACCGCCAGTCCGGAGATGCTGGCGCCTTCCAGCCGCACGGCGAAGAAATGCTTCAGCTCCAGCGTGCCGCGCGGGGTCTGCACATACTTGCCGGAAGTGATCCGCGAGATGGTGGACTCGTGCATGCCGATGGCGTCGGCCACTTCCTTCAGCGTCAACGGGGCCATGGCTTCCTCGCCACGGGTCAGGAACGCGGCCTGGCGTTCGACGATCACCCGGGTGGTGCGCAGCAGGGTGTCGTAGCGCATGGACAGGCCACGGGTCAGCCAGCGCGCCTCCTGCAGCATCTCGCGCATCGGCTGCGCGGCATCGCCCGACGTGTCAGCCACCACTTTTTCATAGGTGGGATTGATCGATACACGGTGGGTGGTGGACGGATTCAGGGCCACCCGCCATTGCCCATCGGCATGCCAGGCGACCACGTCCGGAGTGACCACCGCGTTGGTCTGCGGCAGCAGCTGCTCGCCCGGACGCGGCTGCAGCGAAAGGATCAGCCGGAACGCTTCGTGGATATCGGTTTCTTCCACGTCCAGTGCGCGGGCAATGGCCGGATAGTCGTGGCTGGCCAGCTGCTGCAGATCGCCGTGCAGCAGGCGCGCGGCCAGCGGCCGGGCGGCGACCGGACCGGGCAGGCAGTGCAGTTGCGCCAGCAGGCACTCGCGCAGGTCGCAGGCGGCCATGCCCGCCGGCTCACCTTGCAGCAAGCGCTGGCGCAGGGCTTCCACATCCGCGCCGCTGCGGTCGAAGCGGGCGCTGGCCAGCAGGGTCAGCTGCGCCAGCGGCGCATCGAGATACCCGTTGTCATCACAGTGCTCCAGCCAGAACGCGGCGATCGCCAGGTCGTGCTCGTCCAGTTCCAGCGCCAGCGACTGCAGAACCCGCAGCTGCGGGTCGCTCGACTGGTCGGCGGCGATCTGCGCCATACGGTCGTCATCGCCGTCGCGCCAGCTGCTGCCGGCCACCTCCCACATCGAGCTTTCCGGCAGTTCGTCGAATGCGGCGGTCTCGATCGCAGCGTCCACCACCGGGGTTTCGGCCTGGGCGCCGGCGATATCCTGCTCCAGCTCCAGCAGCGGATTGGTTTCCAGCGCCTGGCGGATTTCCAGTTCCAGCTGCATCCCGTCCAGCTGCAGCAAACGGATCGACTGCAGCAATGCAGGCGTCAGGTGCAGTTGTTGCCCCAGCTGGGCGGACATGGAGGTTTTCATTGCATTTCCCCGTAGCGCCAGACAGCGGGCGCGTTGTGGAACGCATCTTGCGTGTCCGCTGCCGGGGAATGAATCAGGGCGAACCCTAGGGCTGTCGTCAAACTCCCGACTTGATGTAGGGTTTTTCCTTACGCAGCGTCAGACTCCCGGCGCCTTGAAGGCTGTTTTCAAAGGAAATAGGCGTTCCCGCAGCCTGCTGGCGCCAGCGCAATGGCGCGTCGCCGTTCTGTGAGGCACTGCCGCGTCAGGCATTCGTCGCGGGGGCCGGTTCAGCCCAGTTCCTGCTGATGGCGCGCCGCCAGCAGCACCAGATCATTGGCGCGCCGGCACCCCAGCGCCTCCATCATCCGCGCCCGATGCGTTTCCACGGTCTTGGCGCTGATACCCAGGTCGGCGGCGATTTCCTTGGTGCTCTGGCCATTGCCGATCAGGCGCAGGATCTGGCGCTGACGGGGCGACAGGGCGGCAATTCCCACGGGTTTGTCACCGCCCAGCAACGGGGCCAGCATCTTGGCCGAGATCTGCGGGCTCAGGAACACCTGGCCGGCATGGGCCGCGCGCAGCGCCAGCTCCAGTTCCTGCGGGGCGGCATCCTTGACCACAAATCCGACCGCGCCGCGATCCAGCGCATCGCGTACATGCACGGCATCGTCGTACATCGACATCATCACCACGCGGGTTTTCGGCACCCGGGCGCGGATATCGGACAAGGCATCCAGCCCGCTGCGGCCGGGCAACGACAGGTCCAGCAGGATCAGGTCGGGAAGGTGGGCCAGGCCCATTTCCAGTGCCTGGTCGGCATTGCTGGCTTCGGCCACCACCTGGATATCGGCGAAGCCCTGCAGCAACCGGCTGAGGCCGGCGCGGACCAGGGTGTGGTCATCGACGATGAGAACGCGCACGGGAGTGTGTTTCGTGTGGAATAACAGCAAACACCTTAGCCGAGCGGCGCGGGCGCGCCAACTGGCCCGAGGCGCGCCTGATTCAGCGCAGCCGCCGCGAACCGGCGATCTGGCGCCGGTGCAGGCGGAACAGGTGCCGTTCCAGTGCCATTTCCAGTGCGTCGCCGGCCGCCTGCAGGCGCAGCCACAGGTAATAGCCGCCATTGCCACTTGCCGCTTCGGCAATGACCGTGACCGGCAGTTCGATGGTGTCCGGCAACCAGTCCGAAGGCTGCAGCCGAACCACGCCATGGCTGCCGGGCGGGGCGCCGCTGCGGCTGCCCAGTTCCAGACGCAGGCCGCGCCGCGACCAGCGCAGTGGGCGCAGGGGCAGGGTGTCGACGGATTGGCGCAGCAGCCGGCCCAGCAGCACCAGGGTCAGGTCCAGCCGTGCCTCCAGACGCTGCAGTTGCAGACTGGCATCGCCGCGTTCCTCGCCGTCATCGCCGCTGCGCGAATCCTCCACCAGCGCCACACTGCGCAGCAGCATCTCCGCCGCACCGGGGCGGATCGCTGCGCTGCCCACCGCAAACTCCGCGGGCAGTGAAACGTCGCAGCTCAACGTGTCGTCGAACAGCTCGGTTTCGGCCGGGTGATGCACGGGACTGGCGGCGGGATCGTTCATGCCAGCGATTCTGCCAGGTGATAGGCATTGGCGGCGCGTACCGACTGGCGCCCGGCGCGCAGGCGCGCGCCGGCGATATCGCGGCGGGTGAGCATGTCGGCCATCAGCGTCTGTTGCAGTTTGAGCAGGCCTTGCAGGGAGGCGACCGGCGATTGGCCGTTGATGCCGTCAACATAGTGGCGCAGGCGACGGTCGTGGTTGTCCAGGATCCGCGCGGCCAGGTCGTGCTCTTCCTCTTCCACCGCCACGCGCAGCGCTTCCAGGTCGGCGTAGAGCGCATCCAGTGCGGGGTCGTGGGTCGCGGTCATCTCAGACAAGGGGCACCGCCGCGCGCTGCCGCTGTTCGGCGGGAATGGCGCTCCAGGCCGATTCGATTTCGCCCAGCAGCTCCAGCGCCTCGCGCAAGGCCGCCGCATCGCTGTGCAGATTGGCTTCGGTCAGGCGCTGCATGACGTAGTCATACAACGCCGAGAGGTTGCCGGCGATCTCGCCACCGGCTTCGTGGTCCAGCGATCCGTTCAGATGCCCGACGATGGCGCATGCCTCGCCAATCGCCTTGCCCTTGCGGGCCTGGTCACCCTGGGAAATACATGCATCCGCCAGGCGGATACGCTCGCACGCGCCGCTGAGCAACAAGGCCACCAGCTTGTGGGGATCGGCATCGGTGACGCTGGTCGACACGCCTACCTTGCGGTACTGCTCGGTGAATTGACGGTTCTGGCCGTACATCGATCATGTCTCCTTCGTGCGGGGCCGCGAGCCTCGCGAAATCTGCGGCACCTGGGTGGAGCCTGGGTGGTGTGATGCGTCAGTACCCATAACGGCAGTGCAGGTGGGCAACTTGAGCCGGTGGGCGGATCAGCCGTTTAGCTGGGCCAGTTGCGACAACTGTTGGCTCAATGCCGAGCTGGTCTGGCTCAACTTGCCCATCAGCATGTCCAGCGCCAGGAACTGTTTCTTGTAGCGTTCGGTAACGCCTTGCATGCGTGTATCCAGCGCCTTGCGGCGCTTGTCGATATCGGTGAGCGTGGCGTTGATGCTCTTCGTGCGCGATACGAACGCGCCTTCCTTGCCGGCCGTGCTGCTGGTGTAGCCGTCGACCATGGCAAACAGCTTGGCTGCGGCACCGTCTTCGCCGGTCAGCGCCTGGCGGACGGCATTGGGCTGGTTGACCAGGGCGGCATCGAATTTGGCGGTATCCAGGGTCAGGCTGCCATCGGCATTCGGAAAACCTCGGGTCTGCAACCCCAGGGTCTTGGGATCCAGTCCGGCCTCTGCAAGCTCCTTGAGAACGCCTCCCATCATCCCGCGCAACTGGCTGGCAGCGCCGCGCATCTGCGCATCGCCGGTCAGCGATGACGGCGACTTGTTCTCGACGTCATACTTGGTGGCGTTGTTGATCGCCGCCAACGCGCCGTTGTAGGCGGTGACGAAGTCCTGCATCACCTTGCGTGCAGCACCTGCATCGGTGCTGATGGTGACGGTGCTTTCGCCCTTCTTCTTCAGGGTAAGGGTCAGGCCCGGCACCACGTCGGTCACCGTGTTTTCGCTGCTCGTCACCGACACGCCATCGATGGTCAGTTTGGCGTCGGCCGCCGGCGTACGCTCGGACAGGCTGCCAGCCAGTGCGGCCAGCTGGGCATTGTCGCCGCTGTAGGAAAGTTTGATCGCGTTGGCGGCACCGGATTTTTCCTGCGAGATCGACAGGAACTGGCTATCGCCTGAAGTGATCAGGGTGGCCTGCACGCCTTCACTGCGGCCGGCCTTTTCGATCTTGCTGCGGATGGTGGTGAGGGTGTCCTCGGCCTCAATCTCGATATCGAGGGTTTTCTGCTTGTCACCGGTGCCCACGCTCAGCGACAGCGTACCCGCGCCAAAGGTCTGTGCCTTGGGTACCGCGGTATCGGCGATCCATTTGTGCGCGGTGGCGAGTTCGTCCACCACGATCACATGGCTGCCATTGGCGGCGGCATTGGTCCCGGTCGCCGTCAGAATCTCGTCGGTGCCGGACTTGCTGGCGGTAAAGGTACGGGCATCGAACGCCGTGGCGGCTTTAAGTGCCTTCAACGCGGTGCTGAGCGTATCGAACGCGGATTTGACCGTGCCGATTGCTGAAAGCTGCATTTTGGCCTTGGATTGCTGCAGATTCAGCGCGTTGTCCGCCGGGCGCCGGTCAGCTGCAACCAGACTGCTGACCATGCCGGAGATATCCAGCCCTGAACCGATGCCGCCGAAACCGAAATCAGCCACGTTGTTGCTCCTGTTTATATGCCAATGCGGCGAGGCCGCAGGGCTATCCCATCAACGGAAATAGCGGCCGTAGCCGCCGGGTCTTTAGCACCGCGTTGATGCAGAAGTTGTGCCAGGACGGAGGAGTGAACGTTCTGGCATGCAGATTGCATGTGCACTGGAGCAGGGGCGTCGACCGGAGTTCTGGGCCGGTGACCTGTTAAAAAAACCCTCCTCCAATGCAGAGAAGGGGTCAGGCTACNTGTGCCAGGACGGAGGAGTGAACGTTCTGGCATGCAGATTGCATGTGCACTGGAGCAGGGGCGTCGACCGGAGTTCTGGGCCGGTGACCTGTTAAAAAAACCCTCCTCCAATGCAGAGAAGGGGTCAGGCTACTGAAAAACGGGGGGAGACGAAGCCACCCGGGAGGTTCAGTCAAAACGCAGCGCCGATAAAAGGGGTGCCGAAGGGGCGAGCCAGGGCCACACAAGTGGATCGAGCCGGAATCTGCTCCGGGTCATATAGGCCCGGGGTGTATAAAAACCCCCTCCAACGCAGAGGGGGGAACCAGGCTACTGAAAAGCGGGGGGAGACGAAGCCACCCGGGAGGGTCAGTCAAAACGCAGCGCCGATAAAAGGGGTGCCGCAGGGGCGAGCCAGGGCCACACACGGGGATCGAGCCGGACTCTGCTCCGGGTCCTAGCGGCCCGGGGTGTCTAAAAACCCCCTCCAACGCAGAGGGGGGAACCAGGCTACTGAAACGCGGGGGGAGACGAAGCCCCCCGGGAGGTTCAGTCAAAAAGCAGCGCTGATAAAAACATTGCCGCAGGGGCGGGCCATGGCCACGGAAGTGGTTCACGCCGGAATCTGTTCCGGGTCATGGGCATGGCCCGTTCCTGCAAGGGTATTGCACGGTCTGTGGTTGCCCGCGCCGCCGACCTAAGCCAGCGGCGCGGACGATGCCGCCGTGGATCAGCGCAGCAGGCTGAGCACGTTCTGCGGCACCTGGTTGGCCTGGGCCAGCATGGCCGTACCGGCCTGCTGCAGGATCTGGGTGCGGGTCAGCTCTGCGGTTTCC
>NZ_JAUJUJ010000005.1 GCF_030711595.1 Stenotrophomonas sp. YIM B06876 | reverse complement strand
CCTGCTCCGCTGCGGCATTACCGGCAAGGCCGCTGCCGGACGTTGCCCGGCCCTACAGGCGCGTGGCAACGGCGACTGGTCGGCCGCGTTCCACCAACAGCGCAAGCCCGTATGCCATGTAGAGCGGCGCCCTGCTCCGCTGCGGCATTACCGGCATGGCCGCTGCCGGACGTTGCCCGGCCCTACAGGCGCGGGGCAACGGCGACTGGTCGGCCGCGTTCCACCAACAGCGCAAGCCCGTATGCCATGTAGAGCGGCGCCCTGCTCCGCTGCGGCATTACCGGCATGGCCGCTGCCGGACGTTGCCCGGCCCTACAGGCGCGTGGCAACGGCGACTGGGCGGCCGCTTTCCACCAACAGCGCAAGCCCGTATGCAACACCTATTTGTCGCAGCCCTCCAGCTTCAGGCTCTGCCCGGGCTTGAGCGCATACCCGGGCGCACGCAGGCCGTTGGCGCGGGCCAGGCGCGGCAGGTCGCACTCGAAACGCTGCGCGATGCGGCCCAGGGTGTCGCCTTTAGCCACCCTGTAGGTCTTGGCCGCACGCGGCTTGGCCACCACCGCCGCAGCTGCCGGCTTTGCCGCCGCGGTCACCGCACCGGGCATTGGCAGCGCGGTCATCGGCATCGCATCGCCTACCGCCACGCTGCCGGTGTACTGGTTGGCCTGCGGGCGCAGGATCGCGGCATTGAGATCGGCGGTGATCAGGGTACGGGCCAGGTCCGCGCGCGGACCGCTGACGCAATAGCGGTTGTACAGCGCGGCGATGCGGGTGGTGGCGTTGATCGTGGTTCCGGCGGGAATCCAGCCATCGGCCTCGTAGCGCGGGTTGAGATTGCGCAGCGCGCGCATGTGGCCGTCGCGGGTGCCACTGCTGCCCAGGCAGATGGTCAGCTCATAGATGGTGGTGGACTTGGCCAGCTTGATCGTCGCCGGCTGGGCGTTGATCTTCGGGAATTCGACCCCGTACTGCTGCGGGTGCAGGAAGATCCACGCCGCGGCAATCACCATCGGCACGTAGTCCTTGGTCTCGCCGGGAAACTGGTTGTAGACCGAATCCACCCAGAATCCCTGGCCGCCGGCCTGGTTGAACACCCGCGCCGCGCGGCCTTCGCCGCCGTTGTAGGCGGCCAGCGCCAGCTCGATATTGCGGTTCAATCCGCGCATGCGCTCGTTCATGTACGAGGCACTGGCCTCGGCGGCACTGCGCGCGTCGAAGCGGGTATCAAACCCGGTGCCATCCGGGCCCAGACCGAAGCGGCGACCGGTAGCCGGCATGAACTGCATCAGCCCGGCCGCACCGGCGCGCGAGCTGGCGTGCACGCGACCGTTGGATTCCTTGGCCATGATCCCGAACAGCAGCGCCTCGGGCAGGCCGCGCTTCTCCCATTCGGGCCACATCACCGCACGCAGGTTCTGGTAGTTCTCGTAGCTGGTCAGCAGTTGCGGGCGCATATCCGTGAGCCAGCGGCGGATACCGGCCTGGATCGCCGGGTTGTACTCGACCATCTCGTCGAACGCATGGCGGTGGTCATTGAGCAGGGCCGCGGCGCGCGCGGCTTCCGGCACATCGGCCACCAGCGGGCTGACATGGTCCGGATCGGCCTCCAGCGACTCGCCGGCCTCGCTGCCCGGATCACCGGCGCCGTCGGCCTGCTGCTTGAGCAGGCGCTTATAGGCGGTCAGCAGGCCACTGACCTGGCAACCCTTCTGGGCGACGCAGGCGGTGATCACATCCTCCATGTCCTCCAGCGCGGCATCGCCTTCGGTCGCGCCCTTGGGGTCGGCGTTGTTCACCAGCACCAGCGCATCGTTGTAGCGCTTCTCAGCCGCGCCCATGCGCTGCTGGATCACTTCGATCTTCTCCTTGTCCCGCACCGATACCCGCTGCGCATGGGCGGTGGGCACCGCGGACAACAAGGAAACCGCCACCAACAGCGGCCAGCGGCGGGCAATCAGGACAGGGACGGACATCAGCAGCACTGCACGCGAAAGGTCAGGCAGGTTAGCCGCCGCGCTTGCTCCGCGGCAAGGAGGCGGTGGCCGCGCTACAGTCGCTCGTTAGAATCCATACACCCCAACCTGAGTTCCTCCATGGACCCCATCCTGCTCGGCAAAGGCGTCACCGACGACATCGCGGTCACCCTGCTTCCCCGCTTCGGCAACCGCCACGGCCTGGTGGCCGGCGCAACCGGCACCGGCAAGACGGTGACCCTGATGACCCTGGCCGAAGGTTTCTCGCATATCGGTGTGCCGGTGTTCCTGGCCGACGTGAAGGGCGACGTGGCCGGCCTGGCGGTCGCGGGCGACGGCGGCGACAAGCTGCTGCAGCGCGCCGCCGCGATCGGCGTGGCCGACTACGCCCCCGGCACCAGTCCCACCGTATTCTGGGACCTGTACGGCAAACTCGGCCACCCGGTGCGCACCACCGTCAGCGAAATGGGGCCGACCCTGCTGGCGCGCATCCTGGAACTCAACGACACCCAGTCCGGCGTACTCGACATCGTGTTCAAGCTGGCCGACGACCGCGGCCTGCTGCTGCTGGATCTGGACGACCTGCGTGCGCTGCTCAACCTGGTGGCCGAGGAGCGCAAGGACATCTCCACCGGCTACGGGCTGGTCAGCGCGCAATCGGTGGCGGCGATCCAGCGCTCGTTGCTGCGGCTGTCGCAGGACGGCGGCGAAGCCTTCTTCGGCGAGCCGGCGCTGGAACTGGCCGACCTGATGCGCGTCAACCAGGACGGCCGCGGTGTGATCGGTATCCTCGCCGCCGACAAACTGATCCTCAAGCCGCGCCTGTATTCCACGTTCCTGCTGTGGCTGCTGTCGGAGCTGTTTGAAACGCTGCCCGAGGTCGGAGATCTGGAAAAGCCCAAACTGGTCTTCATCTTCGACGAGGCGCACCTGCTGTTCGACGACGCCCCGGCCGCGCTGGTGCAACGCATCGAACAGGTGGTGCGACTGATCCGCTCCAAGGGTGTGGGCGTGTATTTCTGCTCGCAGTTCCCCGATGACGTGCCGTCCAACATCCTCGGCCAGCTCGGCAACCGGGTGCAGCATGCGTTGCGCGCCTTCACCCCGCGCGACCAGAAAGCAGTCCGCACCGCCGCCGAAACGTTCGTGCCCAACCCGAAGCTGGACGTGACCGCCACCCTGTCGCAGCTGGGCACCGGTGAGGCGCTGGTCTCTACATTGCAGGACAAGGGCATCCCCGCCCCGGTGCAGAAGACCCTGATCGCGCCACCGCGCTGCCGGATGGGCGCGATCACCGAGGCCGAGCGCGCCCAGGTGCGCGCCGGCAGCCCGGTCGGCGGTCGCTATGACACCGCCATCAACCGCGAGTCGGCCGCCGAACGGCTGGCCCAGCGCGCGCAGAAAGTGGTGGAGCAGGCCGACGCGCCCAAGGCCCGCACCCGCGAACAGGACGACAACCAGGAAGGCGGTTTCAGCCAGGCGATCAAGGACGCGATCTTCGGCACCAAGCGCCGCCAGGGCATGATTGAAACCATGGCCAAGCAGACCACCCGTACTGTGGGCACCCAGCTGGGCAACCAGATCGTGCGTGGCCTGCTGGGCGGTATTTTCGGCGGCAAGCGCTGAGGCATGGCGGCAGTGGAAACGAACCGCACATTCCTGTCGCCGGCCCACGTGCCGCCTGGCCGGGCACTGGCGGCATGCCAGCGGAACATCGCCCTTGCCACGCGGACGGTTGCCCGGCCCCCCGCCGCAGTGCCGTCAGCGGCCGCGGCGATGCCCCTCCGGGAACAGCCCGGCGAGCGTTCCGGCGGGGATGGCAACCCATTTGGGCCGGTCCGGTTCAATCCCGACGGACGCCGCGGCAAGGTCAACAGGGAGCGGCGGCAATGAGCCGTTGGCGTCCCCCCGCAGAAAAGAGCACCGCGCTGATCACCGCCGGCGGCCACGCCAGATTGAAGGCGGAACTGGACGAGCTGTGGCGACACAAGCGCCCGGACGTGGTCAAGGCACTGGCGGCGGCCGCGGCCGAAGGCGACCGGTCGGAGAATGCCGAGTACACCTACCGCAAGAAACAGCTGGGCGAGATCGACCGCCGTGTGCGCTACCTGAGCAAGCGGCTGGAAGCATTGCGGGTGGTGGATACCGTGCCCGGCGATCCGCAGGCGGTGTTCTTCGGCGCCTGGGTGGAGCTGGAAAATATCGACAGCGGCGAGAGCCGCCGATATCGCATCGTCGGCCCGGATGAAACCGATGCCGGCAGCGGCTGGATCAGCATCGACTCGCCACTGGCGCGGGCACTGCTGAAAAAGCGCGTCGATGACGAATTCGAGGTCGAGTTGCCTGCGGGCCGCCACAGCTTCACGATCATCGCCGTCGACTACCAGGGTTGAGCCGCCACTCCCCACCTGTGGTGCCGGGCAACGCCAAATTCGCCGTATACCCGTAGTGCCGGGCAACGCCCGGCTATGCCCCCGCACAGCGCCCCGGCCCTGCAAATTCGGCGTATGCCCGTGGTGCCGGGCAACGCCCGGCAATGCCCCCGGCACAGCGCCCCGGCCCTGCAAATTCGCCGTATGCCCGTGGTGCCGGGCAACGCCCGGCAATGCCCCGGCCCTCCAAATTCGCCGTATGCCCGTAGTGCCGGGCAACGCCCGGCAATGCCATGTCTGTTATCGCATGGCAAAGACCATCGCCAAGCCGCCGGGTGTTGTGCAGCGCTACAGACGGCCCTGCAACGGATCCAGCGGCGCAGCGGATTGCCGCAACGGCGCCGGATAGACCCGGCCGTCGCGCAGCGGCCGGAAATAGTCGCTCTGCGCGTAGAAGGCCGCGTCCTGCTGCCGGTGCCAGCCCGGCACACCTGCCAGCGGCAACGGCCGCAGTTCCAGCGGATCGTTGAGCAGCCTGCCCTGCGTGATCGCGGCGGCAAGGCCGGCCACGCCGGCCGCGTCGTCCTCGCCCGGCATCACCACACACTTGCCGACCATCCGCCGGCCGGCGAGCAGCCCCTGTTCCAGCAAGGCATGACCGATGACCGCGACGATGGCGATATCACCCTGGTGCCAGGACCGGGCATGGGTCTGGAACAGCCCGGCCCATGCGTGACGGTCCCAAAGCGCGAGCAGCGCCGGATCGCGCACGCGTACGATCACCCCGGTTTCGTCGAACTGGGTCAATGCCGACTGCGCGCGATTGCGCTGGCCCGGCCCCATCCGGGCGATATGCCGGCACTGGCGCGCGTTCAATGCGGTCTTGATCGCCGGATAGCGCCCCCAGACGATGGCATTGAACAGGTCATGCCAGTTTTCCGCGCGGGTGGCGATCTGCCCGCGTTCGGCGATGCGGGTTTCATAGTGCAGCCCGTCGTCCAGCAGCGCCTGGTCCTGGGCGACGAAACGCCGACCCGGCAGCGGCAGGCGCGCGTTGAGCGCGTCGATATCAGGCCAGTTCGCGGCCCGCAGCCAGTCCTCGAACCCGGCACAGCCCTCGAACAGCGGATGCGCGAAACACGCCGGATCCACCTGCCCACGCAACGGCGCGACAAACCGGCGCCGGCTCATGCACCCCTCCCCAGCCGCCGGCCGGCCGACGCCCGCCGCGGCAACCGGCCCGTCACCGCCGACCGGTACCGGGTCACAGCATGGTGATGTCGAGCGGCCTGCCAAGCGGATTGCCAACGGCCTCGACAATGGCATCACCGAACAGGTCGTGATCGTCGCTCTCGGTGATTTCCACCTCCACGAACTGGCCTACGCGCAGCCCGGCTTCCCCGGCGTTCTGGATATGCACCAGACCGTCGATCTCCGGCGCATCGGCCTTGGAACGGGCCACCGCGATGCCATCTTCGATACCGTCGATCAGGCACTGCTGCACGCTGCCGATCTTGGCTTCGAGCTTGGCTGCGGAAATAGCCGCCTGCTTTTCCATGAAGCGGGCCAGCCGCTCCTGCTTCACTTCTTCCGGCACCGGGTCCGGCAGATCGTTGGCCGTTGCGCCGTCCACCGGCGAATAGGCGAACGCACCGACGCGGTCGAGCTGGGCGGTATCGAGGAAGTCGAGCAGCTGCTCGAACTCGGCCTCGGTCTCGCCCGGGAAGCCGACGATGAAGGTCGAGCGCACGGTGATATCCGGCGCGATCTCGCGCCAGCGCAGCACCCGCTCCAGGGTCTTGTCGACCGCGCCGGGCCGCTTCATCAGCTTGAGGATGCGCGGGCTGGCGTGCTGGAACGGAATATCCAGGTACGGCAGGATCTTGCCTTCTGCCATCAGCGGCACCACGTCGTCCACGTGCGGGTACGGGTAGACGTAGTGCAGACGGGTCCACGCATCGAGCTCGCTCAGGCCTTCGCACAGCGCCTTCATCCGCGTGGCGTATTCCTTGCCACGCCAAGTGCCCGGCGCGTATTTGCGGTCCACGCCGTAGGCCGAGGTGTCCTGCGACACCACCAGCAGTTCGCGCACGCCGCCCTTGACCAGCTGCTCGGCCTCGCGCAGCACTTCATCCACCGGGCGCGAGACCAGATCGCCGCGCATCGAGGGAATGATGCAGAAGCTGCAGCGGTGGTTGCAGCCTTCGGAAATCTTCAGATAGGCGTAGTGGCGCGGGGTCAGCTTGATGCCGTAGTCCGGCACCAGGTCCACGAACGGGTTGTGCCTGGGCGGCAGCGCGGCATGCACCGCCTCCATCACCGTGGTGTAGTCCTGCGGGCCGGAGACCGACAGCACGTCCGGGTAATGCTCACGGATCATGTCGCCCTTCTTGCCCAGGCAGCCGGTGACGATGACCTTGCCGTTCTCGTTCATCGCCTCGCCGATCGCATCCAGCGACTCGGCCACCGCCGAATCGATGAAGCCACAGGTATTGACCACCACCACGTCGGCCGCGTCATAGGAAGGAACGATGTCGTAGCCCTCTACCCGCAACTGGGTGAGGATGCGTTCGGAATCGACAAGGGCCTTCGGGCAGCCAAGGCTGACGAAGCCGACTTTGGGGTTCAGCTGGGACATGGGGTCTGCAGGTTCTGGGGGCCGGGGATCGGAATGACCAGGGGCCGGAAGCCCGCCGATTATACCGGTCGCCCGGCGCAGCGCCGGGCACCCGCCTTGACCCGGACATGCGTTAATAGGGATGTCCCACCCACAAGGATCACCGTCATGGGCAACTGGATCACCCTCGACACCGCCCGCGGCCCGGTTGCCGCCTGGCACACCACGCACACCGCCGCGCCCAGAGGCGGGCTGGTGGTCATCCAGGAGATCTTCGGCGCCAATGCCCATATCCGCGCGGTGGCCGACGGCTATGCCGCCGACGGCTACGAGGTGCTGGCCCCGGCATTTTTCGACCTGGTCGAAAAGGACGTGGAACTGGACTACGACGCCGCCGGACGCGACAAGGGCCTGGCGCTGGTGGAGGCGCTGGGCGTGGATGCCGCCCTGGCGGTGGTCGATGCCGCGGCCAAGGCGCTGGCCGGCGCCGGCAAGGTCGGAACCGTGGGCTATTGCTGGGGCGGCTCGATCGCGCTGCTGTCGGCGCTGCGGCTGGGCCTGCCCTCGGTGAGCTATTACGGCGCGCGCAACACCCGCTATCTGGACGAAAAGCCGTGGGCGCCGGTGATGTTCCACTTTGGCAGCCTGGATACCAGCATTCCGCCCGAAGCGATCCAGCTGCATCGCCAACGGCTGCCAAGCATGCAGACCTTCGTCTATCCTGCCGGACACGCCTTCAACCGCAAGGGCGGTCCCCAGTACCATGCCGACAGTGCCGACCTGGCACGCGAACGTACCTTGGCCTTCTTCAGCGAGAACCTGCGATGACCGAAGTTGCGACGATTGATTTCGAAGTGGATTCCCGCCTGGCAGCCGACAGCGTGTTTATCGCTGACGGGCCGCTTTCCCAGATCCGCCTGATGAACGATGCCCGCTTTCCGTGGATCGTACTGGTCCCGCGGGCCAATGGTGCCAGCGAATGGATCGACCTGGACGGCGCCCAGCAGCGCCTGTTGCTGGCCGAGATCAACCAGGTGTCGCAGCACCTGAAGCAGAAGCCCGGCGTGACCAAGCTCAATATCGGCGCACTGGGCAATATCGTGCCGCAGCTGCATGTGCATGTGGTCGGGCGTCACCCGGAAGACGCCGCGTGGCCGGGCCCGGTGTGGGGCAGCGGCGCGGCCCAGCGTTTCGATGCCGACGTGCTGGCCGAGCGTGTCGAAATCTGGCGCCAGCGGCTACGATAAGCCCCCATCCCGAACGGACCTCGCACGCCGATGCGCTCCAATTTGATCGCCGCCCTGATCCTGATCATCGTCGGCCTGTTTTTCCTGGCCAAAAACCTCGGCTGGGTCAGCGGCAATATCGGTACTTTGCTGGCCACCTGGTGGCCCGCCATCCTGGTGGCCGTCGGCATCGGCATGTTGTTCAGCCGCGGCAAGTAGGCGTCCAGCAATGAGTCAACGCAAAAGGGCACGGAACTCCGTGCCCTTTTGCGTATCCGTCACTGCCGCCCATGCGGGCCGGCGAGCTGCCATCCGCGCATCCAACGGTGCTTGTCGCAACATCGTGCGTGGCTCCCACCAGCCGCTATGCGGCTGCGTAAAGCGCTGCCGCGGGCACTCAGGTCCGCGGCAGGGTCACGCCGGTCTGGCCCTGGTACTTGCCGCCGCGATCCTTGTAGGAGGTCTCGCAGACATCGTCGCGGTCGGCCTGGAAGAACAGCATCTGCGCCACGCCTTCGTTGGCATAGATGCGCGCCGGCAGCGGCGTGGTATTGGAAAACTCCAGCGTCACGTGGCCCTCCCACTCCGGCTCCAGCGGGGTCACGTTGACGATGATGCCGCAGCGTGCATAGGTGCTCTTGCCCAGGCACACCACCAGCGTGTCACGCGGGATGCGGAAATACTCCACCGTGCGTGCCAGCGCGAACGAGTTCGGCGGAATGATGCATTCATCGGCCTCGATATCGACAAAGCTCTTCGGATCGAAGTGCTTGGGATCTACGATGGTCGAGTTGATGTTGGTGAACACCTTGAACTCGCGCGAGCAGCGCACGTCGTAGCCATAGCTGGAGGTGCCGTAACTGACGATGCGCTGGCCGTTGGCCTGCTTGATCTGCCCGGCCTCGTACGGCTCGATCATGCCGCCGGCCTGCTCGGACATGCGGCGGATCCAGCGGTCGCTCTTGATGCTCATTCAATGATCCTGATTGCGTGGGCCGTCGCATTTCTGCGGCGCGCGGGTGCCCGATTCTAGCCCAGAGCCGCGGCGGAGCCGTACCCCGGCTGCGCACCCTGCCAGCACCGGCGAAAGGGACCGCAAGCGGCGCCCTTCGCCGTAACCCTTGTCGAAGCGCACTCAGATCAGGGAAGCGGAAATGGGAATGCTGGCCCGCGGCCGCTTGGCCAGCTCGTCCACCAGTTGCCGCGCTGCCGCCAGATAGGCCAGCGCTGCCGTCGACTCCGGCTCGGCCACCACGATCGGCGTACCGGCATCGGCCTGTTCGCGGATGGCGATGTCCAGCGGCAGCGAGCCCAGCAGCGGCACCCCGTATTCCCGTGCCATGCGCTGGCCACCGCCCTCGCCGAACAGATGCTCGACGTGGCCGCAGCTGGAACAGGTATGCATGGCCATGTTCTCGACGATGCCCAGCACCGGCACCTCGACCTTCTCGAACATCTTCAGCGCTTTCTTCGCATCCAAGGTGGCGATCTCCTGGGGGGTGGTCACGATCACCGCTCCGGCCACCGGGATCTTCTGCGAAAGGGTCAGCTGGATGTCACCGGTTCCCGGTGGCAGATCGATCAGCAGGTAGTCCAGGTCGCCCCACAGCGTGTCGTTGAACAGCTGGGTCAGCGCCGAGGTCGCCATCGGCCCACGCCAGATCATCGGCGTGTCCGGGTCGATCAGAAATCCAATCGACATCGCCTCCACCCCGAACGCCCGCATCGGCTCGATCGACTTGTTGTCCGGACTCTCCGGCCGGCCGCTGAGCCCCAGCATCGCCGGCACGCTCGGCCCGTAGATGTCGGCATCCAGCACCCCGACCCGCGCGCCCAGCTTGTGCAGGGCCAGCGCCAGGTTCACCGAGGTGGTGGACTTGCCAACCCCGCCCTTGCCGGAACCGACCGCGATCACGTTGCGGATGCGCGGATGGGGGGAAAGCCCCTTTTGGACCTGGTGCGCGGAAACCCGCAATGCCCCTGCATTCATCTTCAAATCCTCATGAAAAACTTTTCACCAATTGGCGAAACGGTGTGCATTTTTCGTTAAAGTCATGTTAGGTTCATAAAACCACGGTCAGCTCGATGGTACGCACCGCGATCACGCGGGAGGGGCTGAACGGGTCGTCATTATTAGTCATTTAGGGGATTACACGTGCACGTAAAGCAATCCACATCCTTCAAGCGTAGCGCGCTGACCACCGCGCTGCTGACCGCGATCCTGGTTCCCGGCGCAGCATTCGCGCAGGGACAGCAGAACCCGGAACAAGCCGCCAAGACGAAGTCGGACAACGCCACCAACCTCGACCGCGTCTCCGTGGTCGGCTCGCGCATCAAGCGCGTGGACGTTGAAGGGCCGGCCCCGGTTACCGTGATCACCCGCGCCGATATCGATCGCGAGGGCTTCCAGACCGTGGGCGACATGCTGCAATCGCTGACCCAGCAGTCCACCGCGAACTTCACCGGCGACCTGGCCGTGACCGGCTTCACTCCGAACGCCCAGGTGGTCAATCTGCGTGGCCTGGGTCCTGGTTACACCCTGACCCTGATCAACGGCCGTCGTCCGGCGCAGTACCCGCAGCCTTACAACCGCGACAACAACGTGGTCAACATCAAGGCCATCCCGACCGCGATCGTCGAGCGCATCGAAGTCCTCTCCGGCGGCGCGTCGGCCATCTACGGCTCGGACGCAGTGGCCGGCGTGGTCAACATCGTGACCCGCAAAAATTACGATGGCAACCAGCTTCGCATGACCGCCGGCACCACCGAAGAAGGTGGCGGCGACAGTGTGAACTTCGAATACACCGGCGGCACCACCGGCGATCGCTGGAGCGCCATGTACTCCCTGCAGTACACGGCCAACGAACCGGTTTTTGCGGACCAGCGCCATACCTTCGCCGACCTGCGCAACAACCCGTACGGCCTGACCATCAACCCCGCGTTGTCCCTGATCGCCATCAGCGCCGGCGGCCTGAACGGCCATGTCAAAAACCAAAACGCGTTGTACAACGCCAACGCCTGTGACGCCTTTGGTTACACCACCGTGACCACACCGGCGCGTGGCACCTATTGCGGCTCCTACAAGCAGGCTGCCTCGCGCTCGCTGTTCAACAAGAACTCGGCCTGGGCGGGGTATGTCTCCGGCACATTCGATGCGACCGACAGCATCCAGCTGTTTGGTTCGGCCAGCGCCTACACCACCGATGCCAAGTCGTCGGGGGGTACCGAATTCTGGGGAACCTCTGGTGACCGCTTCACCACCAACAGCGCCGGCACCGCAAACGGCGTGTACTACGATGCCGCACTGAAAGACATCATCCAGCTGCAGCGCGTGTTCAATCCGTTCGAGCTCGGCGGCAACGAAGCGGCCTCGACGGTTTACGACGAAACCACTTACGAATTGACCTTCGGCGCCACTGGCACCCTGGCCGATCGTTTCGACTGGGAAGCCAGCGCCAACTACGGCAAGTACAAATACGAAGCCGACCGTCCGCGCCTGCTCGCCAAGGCCGTGCATGATTACTTCCTGGGTCCGCTGCAGGGTTACAACGGCTCCTATCAGGTCTACACGCTGAACCAGGATCGCTGGAACACCCCGATCACCCCGGATATCTACCGTTCCTTCGCGACCCGCGTGAAGAACCAGGCCGAGACCACGTCCAGCACGGTCAACTTCAACGTCAGCGGCGACCTGTTCGAACTGCCGGCCGGCCCCCTGGGCTTCGCCGCCGTGATCGAAGGCACCCGCCAGACCACGGACCTGGTCAGCGACTACCGCACCAGCCAGACCCGGCCGCTGGATCAGAACACCATCTACAACCTGACCAGCTCGGGCGAAACCCACGGCTCCCGCGACCGCTACGCGGTGGGCGCCGAATTCCGCGTGCCGATCTTCAGCAACCTGTCGATGAACGTGGCCGGCCGCTGGGACAAGTACGACGACATCACCGCCGTGGATGATGCCAAGACGGTGAACCTGGGCCTGGAATGGCGTCCGTTCAGCAACCTGTTGCTGCGCGGCTCCTACGCCACCAGTTTCCGCGCACCTGACATGCAGATGGTCTATGCCGAAGGCGCCGCGTCCTATTCCACCGTGCTGGACGAATATGCCTGTCGCTCCGGCAACTTCCTGGGCCAGACCACCGGTCCGCGCACCATCGCGCAGTGCAACAAGTCCGGCGACGTCACCCTTTACAGCACGCAGTCCCTGATCGCCGGCAATCCGATGCTGAAGGAAGAGGAAGGCAAGTCGTGGGGCGCCGGATTCGTCTGGGACATCGTCGACAACATGTCCCTGTCGGTCGACTACTACCGCATCAAGCTGCAGGATCAGGCCCGCCAGCTGACCGCCAGTTACCTGCTGCAGAACGAAGCCAACTGCCGCCTGGGCGTGAAGCGCGACGGCTCGGCCTATGAGCATTCATCCGACTCGGCGTTCTGCCAGAACCTGTACGGCCTGCTGAACCGCAACTCCGCCCCGGGCACCGCCCTGGACGGCCGCGTGGACCGTATGAACACCGCGTACATCAACTCGGCACTGCAGGATGTCAGCGGCATCGACGCCAGCTTCAAGTACAGCATGGATACCGATCGCCTTGGCCGCTTCGCACTGGATCTGGGCTGGACCTTGCGGCTTACCGACAAGTACAAGCAGTTCATGGAAGACGATCTGCACGACTACCGCGACGAGTGGGACTACGATCCCCGTTCGCGCGTGCGTGGCTCACTCGGCTGGTCGCGTGAGGACTGGTCGGCCACCCTGTTCGGCAGCCGTCTTGGCGAGAACCTCAACTGGGCCGAGACCCACCGTCTGAAGCCTTACATCACCTACAACCTGCAGGTGGGCAAGAAGATGGGAGCGAACACCAAGATCGACTTCACCGTGGTCAACCTGACCAACAACCAGTACCGCTGGGACGATACCTATACGTCCTACCCGTACTTCTACAGCTACATCGGCGCAGACCCCATGGGCCGGCGCTACTTCATCTCGGTGACCCACCAGTTCTAAGTCCCCGTCAGCTGCACAAGCAGAGCCCGGCTTCGGCCGGGCTCTGCTTTGAGGGCATTCCGTATTTCATCCTTGCCGAGAAGGATTCACGCTCATGAAATCCACTTCGCCTCTATTCCTTGTCATGGCCATGGTCGTGGCCATGGGCGGCAGCGCCCACGCCCAACCTCCCAGCATCAAAGACTTTGTCGCACGCCCGGCCTACAGCACTGCCCGCATCTCTCCAAACGGCGACTACCTTGCCATCACCGTCGAAAACGGCGATCAGGATGTGCTGACGATTCTGCGCACATCGGACCTGAAAATACTGAAGGTCAACCAGCTGCCGGAAAAAAAGAGCGTGGGCCAGTTCGTGTGGATATCCCCCGACCGGATCATGTTCAACGCGGTCAAGAAGATGGGCGGTTATGCCCAGCCGTTCTCCCTGGGCGAGTGGTATGCGGTCAATGCCGACGGCAGCCAGGCAGTACCGGTGATCTTCCGCGGCACCCGCGATGCGACCCAGCGCGGCAAAACCGTCGGTTCGGAGAGCTTCTCGCTGCTGGACACCCTCAAGGGCGATGACCGCAATGTCATCATGCAGGCGCGTTATCCGCGCTCCACCGAAGGTGCGGGCACCGAAGTTGTCCGCGTCGATACCCTCACCGGCCGCCGCACCTCGCTGGGTCGCGCTCCCAAATCAAACTGCTCCATCTCCCTGGATGCGGCAAAAGAGCCGCGGTTTGCGGTGTGTTCCTCCAGCCGTGACGAATCCGGCGAGTACGACGAACGTACCGAGCTGTACCGTCGCGACGGGCAGAACTGGACACTGGTCAACGCCTCCAAATCCGATGGCAAGCACCTTTCGGTATCGCGTACGACCGACAACGGAACGGTCTACGCAATGCAGGACGACGGCAAGGCGCCGGCCGCCGTAGGTACCTTGGATACGGCCAGCGGCGCATTCAATCCGCTGTTCTCCGATCCGGTCGCCGAGATCTCCCAGTTCATCTGGTCCACCGATCAGAACAGCCTGATCGGCGTGGTGACCGAGGCCGGCGCGCCGAAGGTCACCCTGCTGGATGAAGGCCACGCCGATGCCGAACTGTATGCCTCGCTGGCCGCCGCATTCGACGGCGAGAAGGTCGACTTCTCCAGCTACACCGAGGATGGCAGCAAGATTCTGGTAGCGGTGAGCAGTGACAGCAATCCCGGCGAGCTCTACATTTTCGATCGCAAGGCCGGCAAAGCCCGCTTCCTGATGTCGCGCATGGCCCAGATCGACAAGAAGAAGATGGCCAACGTCAAACCGTTCTCCTTCAGGGCGCGCGATGGACGCCTCATCCATGCTTTCATCACCCTGCCCAACGGCTTGGATGGCAAGAACCTGCCCCTGATCGTCAACCCGCACGGCGGCCCGATCGGTCCGCGCGATGACTGGGGCTTCAACCCCGAAGCACAGCTTTTCGCCAGCCGGGGGTATGCCACGCTTCAGGTGAACTACCGCGGCTCCGGTGGTTATGGCAAGGCGTTCCAGGATGCCGGCCATCTGCAGTGGGCGCAGGGCATCCAGAACGACATCCTGGATGCGACCCATTGGGCCATCGACCACGGCTACGCCGATCAGGAGCGCATCTGCATCTATGGCGGCAGCTTCGGCGGCTACTCCTCGTTGATGGCCCCTATCCGCGAGCCGGGCCTGTTCAAGTGCACCTTTGGCTACGTCGGTGTCTATGACGTGGACATGATGTTCAAGAAGGGCGACATTCCAGAAAGCAGCAACGGCCAACGGTACCTGCGTCGCACCCATGGCAGTGATAGCCAGGCATGGCTGGACAGCTCGCCGGCGCGGCGTGCGGCGGAAGTCCGTATTCCGGTCTATCTGGCCGCCGGCGCCCGCGACGTACGCACACCACCGGAACAGACCGAGCTGATGAACAAGGCCCTGATTGCCGCAGGCAATAAACCCGAAGGCATGATCATCCAGCCTGGTGAAATGCACGGATTCTATGGGGAGGAGGCGCGCATCAATCTGTACACCGAGATGCTGGATTTCTTCAACCGGCATATCGGCACGGGCACCGTCAGCGTCGGCGCTCCGAGCCGCAGCAACTGATCCGGGCACGGACCCGGCGCTGCCGGGCCCGTTTACAGATTCCCTGGCGAACGCCCATGCTTGCGATATATCAGGAAAAGTCCTACTTCTCCGGGCGGGACTGTCAATCAGGAGTGTCAATGAAACTGCGCAAATGGAAGCTTGCCACGCTGCTGCTCTGCGCCGCGATGGCCGCACCACCGGTCCTGGCCGCCAAACGTGCCAACACACCGCCGCCGGACCCGACCCAGGATCCGCTGATGATCACGGCGGGCTTCTTGAGCGGACATCCAGACCTGCGCTTCCGCCTGCTCGCGCTGGAAAAACGCGAGGCAGGCAAGCAGGAAGACGCCTTCAAATTCTTCCAGCGGGCGGCGTTCTATGCCGACAAGCCCTCCCAGGCGATGGTCGCCGAGATGCTGTGGACCGGCCTGGGTACCGGACAGGACAAAGCCCTTGCCTACGCCTGGATGGACCTGGCCGCGGAGCGTGGCTATGAAGGATTCGTGCAATTGCGCGAGCACTATTGGCTCGGGCTGGATGAAACTAAACGCGCGCGCGCCATCAGCCTCGGCGAAGAGATATATGCCCGCTACGGCGACGAAGCCGCCCAGCCCCGGATTGCAACGGCACTCCGGCGCGAAAGAAGAAGTGTCACCGGCAGCCGCACCGGATTTGTCGGCAATCTGAGGATTTTCGTCCCCGGGCCTGCCGGACCGGAAGAGATCGATGGTTCCAAGTTCTACGACGAGCGCTATTGGGACCCGGCCAAATATCAGGCCTGGCACGACTCGATCTGGATGAAACCGCGCGTGGCGACGGTGAAGGTCGGCGACGTGAAACAGCAGGTAGATCCGGAAATGGAAACCCGCATTCCCAAGGTCGCACCGGCGCTGGATGCGCAAGAGCCGCAGACTGACGAGGCGATGCCAACGCTGGAATCACGCTCGAACAGGCCCTGACCGGCCATGCGGCAACGACCTCGGCCGCCCTCAGCGGCCGAGGTCTTTTGCAAGCACCTGCGCCGCGTTGTGCCCCGGCGCGCCGGTGACGCCGCCGCCGGGATGGGTGCCGGCGCCGCACAGATAGAGCCCGGGAATCGCGCCGCGGTAGTCGGCCTGGCCCAGCATCGGCCGGGCGCTGAACAGCTGGTTGAGGCTCAGCGCGCCGTGGAAGATGTCGCCGCCTACCAGGCCGAAGCTGCGTTCCAGATCCAGCGGACTCAGTATCTGCCGGCCCAGCACCGACGCGGAAAAACCCGGCGCGTAGCGCTCCACGGTGTCGATCATCAGGTCGGCCACTTCTTCGCGGTGATCGTCCCAACTGCGTCCATCCGGCAACTGCGGCGCGACGTGCTGGCAGAACAGGCTGGCCACGTGCTGCCCCGGTGGCGCCAGCGAATCATCCAGCGTGCTCGGTATCAACACCTCCACCACCGGTTGGCGTGACCAGCCGAAATCCTGCGCATCGCGCCAGGCGCGATCCATGTACTGCAGACTGGGCGCGATGATGATGCCGGCGGTCAGGTGGTCGCCCGGTCCCGGCAGCGCGGTGAAATCCGGCAACCGCGACAGCGCCACGTTCATCCGGAAAGTGCCCGAGCCGCAGCGCCAGTGCGCCATGCGCTCGCGCGTGGCGTCCGGTACGTGGACCGGGTCGATCAGGCGTTCGTAGAGAAGTTTCGGGTTGACGTTGGCCACGATCGCGCGGGCGCCGAGCACCTCGCCGGAGCCGAGCATCACCCCGGTGGCCCGGCCCTGCTCCACGATGATCTGCCGCACGTCGCTGCCGACCCGTATCTGCGCGCCGGCGGCCTCCGCCGCGCGCGCCATCGCCTGGGTGATCGCCCCCATGCCACCCACGGCATGGCCCCACGCCCCTTTGACGCCATTGCTCTGGCCGAACACATGGTGCAGCAGCACGTAGGCCGTGCCGGGGGCGTAAGGACTGGCGTAGTTGCCGACGATGCCATCGAAACCGAACAACGCCTTGATCGGCGCGCTCTCGAACCAGCGGTCCAGATACTCGGCGGCGGAAATGGTGAACAGGTCCAGCAGCTCCTGCCGCAGCCCGGCATCCAGCGTGTGCAGCTGGCGCCCCAGCTTTCCCGCACGCCACAGCTCGGGCAAGGCCTGCCACCAGCCGCCTTCGGTGACATTGGGCGGCGGCTGCAGCGCCAGCGCGCGCAGCACATCGGCAAAGACTTCCAGCCGTTGCTCGTAGGCGGGCAGGCGCGCGGCGTCGCGTGCGGAGAATCCGGCCACCTGCTGGCGGGTACGCCCGGCCCCCGCCAGCAGGTAGCCGCCATCGGGCAGCGGCAGGAAATTGTTGATCCGCCGCGGCACCACCCGCAGGCCATGCCGGTGCAGGTCCAGATCGGCAATCACCTTCGGCTGCAGCAACGACACCGTGTACGCCGCCACCGAATTGCGGAAGCCGGGATGGAACTCCTCGGTGACCGCCGCCCCGCCCACCACCGAGCGCCGCTCCAGGATCAACACCCGCTTGCCGGCACCGGCCAGGTAAGCACCGCAGACCAGTCCGTTGTGGCCGGCGCCGACGATGATCGCGTCCCACGAGCGTGAAGGCGTGCGTGTCATGCGGTGTTGTATATCACCTCTTCGAGCGCCCGCGCGGTCTGACCGGCATGACCTTCGACACCCTTTACGGATCCGGCCAAGGCGTATCGTCTGTCCACCGGCGCCTCCCTGGCGCCATCCCATTGGTTGAATCAGGCCAGGAGGCCAACCCTGTGATCGTCCGCAAACCCAAGATCGTGCTGCTGACCCTGGCCGTAGCCGCCGCACTGGCCGGCTGCAAGAACAATGAAACCCCGACGACCGACAAGACCGCGGCGCCGCCGGTGGCCACTGCCCCGGCCGAACTGAAGCTGGATGAGAGCAAGCTTCCGGCTTACAACTCTTTCAAGCTGTCCGACCTGGATACCAGCAAGGACGCGTGTTCCGACTTCGGCGACTACGTCAACGAAAAATGGCTGGCCGCCAATGAAATCCCGGCCGACCGCAGCAGCTGGGGCGCCTTCTCCATCCTCGACGAACGTTCGGTGGCGGTGCAGCACCAGCTCGCCGAGCAGGCGGCGGCGATGAAGAACCCGACCGGGATCGAGAAGATCGTCGGCGATTTCTGGGCCAGCGGCATGGACGTGGCCAAGATTGATGCGCTCGGCATCACCCCGCTGAAGGCCGACCTGGCGGCGATCGACGGCCTGACGGATGGTGCCGCCATTGCCGACTACCTGCGCACCAGCGCGGCCAAGGGCGAGAACGTCCTGTTCGGTTTCGGCCCGGAAGCGGATTTCAAGAATTCGTCGATGAACATGGCCTACGCCAGCCAGGGCGGACTGGGCCTGCCGGACACCACCTATTACACCGACGCCAAGAAGGCCGACAAGCTCAAGGCCTACCAGGCGCACGTGGCCAAGGTGCTGGAGCTGTCCGGGGTGGCCGCGGCCGATGCCGCCAAGCAGGCGGCCGAGGTGGTGAAGTTTGAAACCCGGCTGGCCAAGGCGTCCAAGTCCAGCGTCGAGCTGTCGCGTGACGTGTCGCTGTTCTACAACCCGGTGACCGTGGCCGAGGCCGACAAGCTGACCCCGAATTTCAGCTGGAACAAGTTCTTCGAAGCCCAGGGCATTGCCGCCCCGGAGAAGTTCTCGTTGGCCATCCCATCCTTCCACCAGGAAGTCAGCAAGGCGCTGGGCGATACCGACCCGTCGGTGTGGCGCGCCTACCTGCGCTTCCACACCGTCGACGGCGCCTCGCCATACCTGAGCCAGGATTTCGTGCAGGAGAACTACGCGTTCTACGGCAAGGAACTCAACGGCCAGAAGGAAATCAAGCCGCGCTGGAAGCAGGTGCTGGGCACGATTGAAAACGAAGCCGGCGAAGCCTTCGGCCAGATGTACGTCAAGGTCGCGTTCTCGCCCGAGGCCAAGGCCAAGATGGAAGTGCTGGTCAAGAACCTGGCCGCCGCGCTGAAGGACCGCATCGAGAACCTGACGTGGATGAGCCCGGAGACCAAAGCCAAGGCGATCGCCAAGTGGGAAACCTTCACCCCGAAGATCGGCTACCCGGACAAGTGGCGCGACTGGAGCGGGCTGAAGACCACCCATGACGACTATCTGGGCAACGTGCGGGCCGCCGATGCGTTCAACTACCAGTGGAACCTGGCCAAGATCGGCAAGCCGGTGGACAAGACCGAATGGGGCATGACGCCGCAGATGGTCAACGCCTACTACAACCCGTTGCAGAACGAGATCGTGTTCCCGGCCGCCATCCTGCAGCCGCCCTTCTTCGACCCCAACGCCGACGACGCGCTCAACTATGGCGGCATCGGTGCGGTGATCGGCCATGAAATGACCCACGGTTACGACGATCAGGGCAGCCGCTTCGGGCCGACCGGCAACTTCGAGAACTGGTGGTCCCCGGCCGACACCAGGAACTTCAGCGGCCTGACCGGCAAGCTGGTGAACCAGTTCAACGCGTACAAGGTGGGCGACCAGCACGTGGACGGCAAGCTGACCCTGGGCGAGAACATCGCCGACCTGGGCGGCCTGGCCACCGCCTACGACGCGCTGCAGAAGGCCACCGCCGGCACCCCGGATCCGCTGGTCGACGGGCTCAGCCGCGACAAGCGCTTCTTCTTCAACTGGGCCACAGTGTGGCGCACCAAGTACACCCCGGAGAACGCCAAGGTCCGCCTGGCCACCGACCCGCACGCTCCGGCGCAGTTCCGCGCGATGGGCGCACCGTCCAACCTGCCCACGTTCGCCGCGGCGTTCGAGTGCAAGGCCGGTTCGCCGATGGTCCGCGCCGGCGACAAGCAGGTGGTGATCTGGTAAGCGGCCAGGCGCTTGCCGGCCAGCAACGCAGGAAGGCCCGGCTTGTCCGGGCCTTCTTTTTGCCTGCAGACCCGCGTCGCGGGCCGCGGCTGCCTACTCGCATTTTGGCCAATCCGCCGCTGCAAAGGCGCTGGACCACGGGAAAGCGGCGCGGCTTCCGCAACCCGGCAACGAAACCGCACAAGGGGCCGCGCCAATGTGACGGACGCCGGTATGTTGCCCGGACGCGGCTTGATAGACTCCGCGCACTCCAATCCTCAGCGGATTCGCTTTACATGCACAACCTACGCCCGCTTTCCATCGCCCTTGCTCTCAGCCTGGCCACCCTGCTGTCAGCGCCGGACGCCGTTGCCGCCAGCAAGAAGGCGCCGGCCAAGGCCGCGGCTGCCAGTGCCGCCTGCACCGACTTCTACGACGTGGCCAATGCCGACTGGCTCAAGGCCCACCCGGTGCCACAGACCGGCGCTGTCACCGCGATCGGTCAGCTGGCCGAACGTGCCCGCCAGCAGCAGCGCCAGCTGCTGGATACGGCGATGAAGACGCCGCAAGGCAACGTGCAGAAGCTGCTGGGTGATTTCTGGGCCAGCGGTCTGGACGAAGCCGCGGTGGAAACCGATGGTTCCAGGCCGATCGCGCCGCTGCTCACGCGTATCGATGCGATCAAGAAGGCCAAGGACATCCCGGCCTCGATCGCCGCGCTGCACCAGGTCGGCATTCCGGTGGCGTTCAATTTCGCTCCCGACGTGGATCTGAAGGCACTAGACCGCCACATCGGCTACTTCATGCAGGGCGGCATGGGCCTGCCGGACCCGGCGTTCTACACCCGCACCGATGCCGACACCGTCGCGCTGATGGGCCGCTACCGCGCTTACGTCAAGCAGATCCTGGCGTTGACCGGCACCCCGGCCAACCGGCTGGAAGCCGATTCGCAGGCGGTGATCGCGCTGGAAACCGAGCTGGCGCGGAACGCACACTCGTTGGCCGGCATCAACAATCCGTTCAACAACTACGAGCCGATCGCCACCAGGGAGCTCACCGCCAGCTACAAGAACCTGCAGCTGGACGCGTTCCTGAAGGCCCAGGGCGTCAACGACGACCTGGTGTCGCTGTCCGATCCGGCGCTGTTCAAGCAGCTTGACGGCATGATCACCCGGGTCAAGCCGGAGCAGTGGAAGGCGTATCTGCGCTGGCGCGTGGGTGATGCCATGGCACCGTACCTGTCCAAGGCCTATCGCGATGCCGAATTCGAATTCCGCGGTCGCGTGCTGCGCGGGCAGACCGTGCCGGCACCGCGCTGGGAGCAGGTGCTCGATGCCATCAACGTGGCCGCCGGCCCGATGCTCGGCCGCGAATATGCCGCCGCCTATCTGACCCCCGATGCACGCCGCCAGGCCGGCCTCATCGTCGACAAGATCCGCGAGACCCAGGTCGCCGCGGTCAAGCGCAGCAGCTGGCTCAGCCCGGAAGCCAAGGCCGAGGCCGTGGCCAAGCTGCAGGCAATGAAGATCGAGATCGGCGCCCCGATCCGCGATCTGGACTACACCGTGCAGCCGATGGGCCGCGGCAGCTTCGGCAGCAACATGCTGATCGCCTCGACCTGGCGTCATGCCCAGGAGATGAAGCGCATCGGCAAGGGCAATGCCGACCGCCGCTGGGACGTGCTGCCGCAGCAGCCGGCACTGGCCTACGACCTGGCGCAGAACCGCCTGATCGTGACCGCCGCCAGCCTGCAAGGGCCGATCTTCACCGATACCGCCAGCACCGCCGCCAAGTACGGCGCCTATGGCTCGCTGGTGGCCCACGAGATCAGCCGCGCCATCGATGCCAAGGGCGCCCTGGTCGATGCCAAGGGTGAACTGCGCAGCTGGTGGACCCCGGCCGACAAGAGCGCATGGACCCTGCTGGGCAATCGCGTGGCGGCCCAGTTCAGCGGCTACGCCTTCCCCGGCGTGAAGAACGCCAAGGTCAACGGTGAGCTGACCCGCGACGAGAACCTGGCTGACCTGTCCGGCGTGGAAATCAGCTGGGAAGCCTTCAACGCCGTGCAGTCCGCGGCCAAGCCGGCCGACAGGCAGGCATTCTTCAAGGCCTGGGCCAGCCTGTGGCCGCAGCAGGTATCGCCGAGCGAGGCGGCACAGCGGCTGACCTCGGAGATCCGCGCTCCGGGCCGCTGGCGCACCAATGGCACGCTGTCCAACGTACCCGCCTTCGGCGCCAGCTTCAGCTGCAAGCCGGGCCAGCCGATGCAACGCACCGACGCCGAGCTGATCCAGATCTGGCGTTGATCGCGGCGTGAAGTGACTCCCGGAAAAGGCGCGGATTCCGCGCCTTTTCTTCAGCTGCAGAGCCGGGCCATGCTCGGCTGGGCTCTACCGGAAGCGTCCGTGCCGAGCACGGCTCGGCACTCCATATAGGGCTTATTTCACCCGGCGCAGATGGTTTGGCCGCGGGCCGCCGGGTGGACGCGGCGAGTTGAACGGCGGTTGCCCGCGCCAGTAGCGGATCAGCAGCCAGCCGAACAGCATGCCGCCCAGGTGGGCGAAATGGGCCACGCCCGGCTGCCAGCCGGTGAATCCCATCAGCAGTTCGATCGCGCCGAACACGATGACGAAGGTGCGCGCCTTCATCGGGATCGGCGGGAACAGCAGCATCACCCGCTGGTTGGGAAACAGCATGCCGAAGGCCAGCAGCAGGCCGAACACGCCGCCCGACGCTCCCAGCACCGGCGCGCCACCGCCAACCAGTGCCGCCACCAGCAGCTGGCACAGACCCGCGCCGGCCACCGTCACCAGGTAATAGGTGAGGAAGCGCTTCTCGCCCCAGGTCTGCTCCAGCGGCGCGCCGAACATGAAGAGGGCGAACATGTTGAAGAACAGGTGGCCGAAGCTGCCATGCAGGAAGCCGTAGGTCAGCAATTGCCATGGCTGGAAATTCTGCCCGGGCGAGAACGGATCGAAGCCGTGTTCGCTGATCGGCCACAGCATGAAGGGATCGAACGTGCCTTCAGGGAACAGCTGCTGCAGCAGGAACAGCACGACGTTGCCGACAAGCAGCGCTTTGGTGACAGTAGGCAGTCTGGAAAACATGGTCGGATCCATTGGAACTGCGGCCATGATAGCCGCAGTGCCTAGCCCGGCCCCCAGATCTGCACATCCAGATCATTGACCCGCGGCGCTCGTTTCACCCGGCCCTTTTCCACCGCCACGCCCTCGGCGCGCAAGCGCTGGCTCTGCTCGCACCAGCCGGGTGAGCCTTCCGGCAGGGCGATGCGTCCATCCGTGCGCACCACCCGGTGCCAGGGCAGGTCCGGATCGTCATTGCCTGCCAGCAGGCGCGCGACCAGGCGCGCCCGCCCCGGCAGCCCGGCGCGACCGGCGACTTCGCCATAGCCCAACACCTGTCCGCGCGGAATGGCCCGGATCACCTGCAGGATCCGCGCATGCGCCAGGGCCGCCGCATCGCCCGCGGTCACCGCCGCTTTGCCACGCCGCTGCTCACCAGCAACACGCCTGCCAGCACCAGCAAGGTGCCGGCGGTCTGCCACGGGCCCATCGGTTCGTCCAGCAGCCATACGCTCAATACAATCGTGGAAACCGGCCCCAGCATACTGACCTGCGCAGCCAGCGCCGAGCCGATGCGTTTGACCCCGAGCATGATCGCCAGCACCGGCAGCACCGTGCAGACGGTGCCGTTGAGCAGCGACAACCCGTACACCGGCGGCGTGTAGGTGCCCAGTGCCGCCAGCGGATGGAACAGCAGGTACTGGCCCACGCACAGCACACTGGCCACGCCGCTGGCATAGGCGGTCAGGCGCACCGCGCCGATCCGGCCCACCACCTGGCCGCTGCCGAACAGATACAGCGCATAGCTGAGTGCCCCGCCGAACACCAGCGCGCTGCCGATCACGGTGCGGCGGCCATCCACCTGGAGGTCATGGCCGAACGCCAGCAGCACCCCCAGATAACTCAGCCCCAGCGCGAACAGCTGCCGCCGCGACGGGCGCTGCTTCAACAGCACCAGCGCGATCAGCATCACCAGCGTCGGGCTCAGATACAGGATCAGCCGTTCCAGCGTGGCGGTGATGTAGTTCAGGCCGAGGAAATCGAGATAGCTGGACAGGTAATAGCCGCTGAAGCCGAGCGCGGCCACCTTCCCCCAGTCGCCGGCGCTGAGCGCGGTGCGGGCACGACGTGCCGCCCACAGGCCCATCACCACGAAGAACGGGAAGGCGATGAGCATGCGCAAGGCCAGCAGCGCGGTGGCATCGACACCGTGGCGGTAGGCCAGCTTGACGATCACCGCCTTGCCCGATGCGGCAATGGCGCCCACGGCCGCCAGCAGCAGACCGCCAAGCAGCAACCGGCGCGACCGGGTGGGCAGGCGGGAGGCGGTATCAGCTTGTGGCGGGACCGCGTCAACGCTGGCTGCGCCCACCGGGGCAACCGGCACCGCCGCATCGGCGGGCCGCACAGACGAACTACTCACAAATCGGGACATCCGGGGGAGATGGCCGGCCCATTATCGGCCGGCAACCGCCAGGCGGCCAAACCGGAAGGCCTGCTCAGCGCATCAACACCACTTCTTCGGCCGCGGTGGGATGGATGGCCACGGTTTCTTCCAGCTGGCGCCGGGTGACCCCCAGTTTCAGGGCCACCGCGAATCCCTGCAGGATTTCGTCGGCCCCCTCGCCCAGCAGATGGATGCCCACCACCCGTTCCTCCTCGCCAGCACACACCAGCTTGAACAGGCTGCGTTGCGGGCCATCGGCCAGCGCCTGCAGCATCGGCCGGAACCGGCTGTGGTAGACGCTGACCTTGGCATGGCGCTTGCGCGCTTCTTCCTCGCCCAGTCCCACCGCGCCCAGTGGCGGGTGCGAGAACACCACACTGGGAATATTGTCGTAGTCCAGCCGCGCCTGCGCCTCACCGCCATACAGGCGGTCCATCAGCTTGCGCGCGGCGGCAATGGCCACCGGGGTCAGCCCGACTTTGCCGGCCACATCGCCCACGGCGTGGATGCTGGGCAGCGCGGTGGTCTGGAAGGCATCGACCTTGATCTCGTCCTTGCCGCCGATTTCCACCCCCAGCGCCTCCAGCCCCAACCGCTGGCTGTTGGGCCGGCGTCCAGTGGCGAAGAACACGGCATCGAAGGCGCCACAGTCGACGCTCTCCGCGCCGCGCACCCGCACCTGCGCTGAGGCCTGTTCCAGCGCATGCACGTGACAGTCGAAATGCAGCTGCACGCCCTGCTGGCGCAGGTTTTCGGCCAGCTGCGCGGCCAGTTCAGCGTCGAACCGGTCCAGCAACCGCTCACCGCGGACCAGCAGGCTGACCCGGCTGCCCAACGCCTGCAGCAGCCCGGACAGTTCAACCGCGATGTAGCCCCCGCCGATAACCGCCACCGTCGCCGGTGCCGCGCACAGATTGAAGAAATCATCCGACAGCAATCCCAGCCCGGCACCGGGCAACGTGGGCCGCAGCGGATGGGCACCGGTGGCGATGAGGATATGGCCGGCACTGAAGCGCAGCCCGTCCTCGCATTGCACGGTATGCGCATCGAGCAGACGACCCCGGCGCGGAATTCGTACAACGCCGGTTTCATCCAGTCGCTGCTGGTAGCGCGCGTGGATATCGGCGATGTAGCGCTGGCGGTGCACGACCAGTTCTTTCCACTCCACCGCCGGCGTGGCTGGCACGGCAAACCCCATCGCCGAGGCCAGCCCGATCTTGCCGGCCAAATCCGCCGCCAGCCACATCGCCTTCTTTGGCACGCAGCCGACGTTGACACAGGTGCCGCCGAGCTCGCCGGGCTCCAGCAGCGCCACCCGTGCGCCATGCGCCGCGGCCCGGAACGCGCCGGCAAGCCCGCCGGAACCACCGCCCAGCACGATCAGGTCGTAGTCGTAGGCGCTCATCGGGAACCCTCCCGGCCGTTGCGGGCAAGCGCGGTTGCGGGCATCTGCGCGGTGACGAGGTCGGCCATCAGGGGCTCCATGTGCACAGCTCATGTGGCTGCCGAGCATGCCATGGCCGGCAGCGAGCCAGGCGTGAGGATGCCGACCAGACGCCCGGCTTGCAGCGCATGCTGCACATGGTTTCAGACAATGCCACCGCCATTGCCTGGCTCCGTAACGCCCTTTGTGACCGGCAGCCCATCGCGGGCGGAATTCACCCCAACGTTCAGCGCTGTGCCTGCCGGCGCATTGGAGGCCAGTGCAGATAGGTTGCCGCCCGCCACAGCCATTCCACCGGACCGAATCGGAAATACCGCAGCCAGCAATGGCTCAATCCCAGTTGCAGCGCGAACAGCACTACCGCAAACAGCAGCTGCCAGGCGCGCCCCATCTGTTCAAATGCACCCAGCCCGTAGCCGTAGAAAATCGCGGTACACAGCAGCGATTGCCCCAGATAATTGCTCAGCGCCATGCGCCCTGCCGGTGCCAGCCAAGCCAGGCCAGCGCGCCAGCGCACCACCCAGCCCAGATAGCCCAGACACATCAGCAACCCGGCCGCGGCCGCCAGTGCGGAGGCAACCGCCAATCGCAGGTCGAAACGGCCCGGCTGCAGCCACGGCACTTGCCAGGCGCTCAACAGCATCAGCGCCAGCCCCAGCGGCAGCGCCAGCCAGCGCAGCATCACAAACAACCGCGGGAACTGCCCGGGATGGGCAATGGCGCCGCTGCGGGTGAACCAGGCGCCAATCAGGAACATGCCGAAAACCTCCGGCCCGACCAGCAGCAGGCCCTGCATCGACTGCAGCCAATCGCGTCCGCGTTGTGCCACCGCCTGCCAATAACCGCCGTGGCCATACATCTGGCGTTGCTGCTCGATCTTCTGCAGCGCCGAGGCCGCACTCGACCCCAGCTCCGCGGGTGGATTCTGCGATTGCGCCAGCAGCGCCATCATCAACCCGAGCCAGAGCAGCACCCCGATCGCAGCCAGATAACACAGCCCGCCCAACGCCGGCAGCCAGCTGCGCGGCGCCTCGCGAAACGCCAGCAGCGGAAACGACAGCAACGCATAGATGAACAGGATGTCGCCCGACCAGATCAGCAGCGCATGCGTCAGGCCGATCAGCAGCAACGCCCCACTGCGCCGCAGGTATATCGCGGTGAAATCGCGCCGGGCGACCTCCGCGCGTTGCGCCATCAAGGCGAAACCGGCCCCGAACAGCAGCGAGAACAGGGTGAAAAATTTCCCCTGCACGAAGATATAGACCAGCCCGTCGGCCCAGCGATCCAGGCCCTGCCAGTGCGGATCGATCCCGGTGAAGGACAGATCCAGCGGACCACTGAAGGCCTCCATGTTCATCAGCAGGATGCCGAACAGGGCAAAACCGCGCAGCACATCCAGGGTGACGATGCGCTCGGCCGGCGCAACCGGCTGCAGGACGGGAGAAGACACGACAGGAACGCCTGGACGGACAGGAAGGCCGCGATTAGAACACGCGCGGCGCCCGGTTCATCTGGCGCCGCCCGGCCGCCGCCTCACTCGGGCCGGAAACGGGGCCAAAAACCGGGGCCCGAAAACAGCAACGGCCCGCTTGCGCGGACCGTCTGCATCGTTCCGGTGACCCGGAAGACGGATCAGTGCTGGTGACCGCCATCGCCATGCACGTGGCCGTGCTGGATTTCCTCTTCGCTGGCCTCACGCACCTCGACGATCTCCACGTCGAAATGCAGGTCCTTGCCGGCCATCGGATGGTTCAGGTCGACATCGACCACGGTCATGCCGACCTTCTGCACGGTCACCGCACGCGGGCCGAAGTTGGTCTGCAGGATCACCTGCTGGCCGACCTGCAGGCGGGTTTCGCCGAAGTGCTTCTTCGGCACGCGCTGGGTCATGCCCTCGCGGCGCTCGCCGTAGGCTTCGGTGGCGGTCACGTCCACGCCGAAGCTTTCGCCGGCTTCCTTGTCCATCATCGCCTTCTCCAGTCCCGGGATGATGTTGCCGTGACCGATCAGGATCGCCATCGGATCACGGTCCTTGGAGCTCTCGATCGGCTCCTGGCCGGCCTCGGCGACGGTGTAATGGAAACGGACGACGCGGTCTTTTTCGATCTTCATGCGCAACTCTGCTGATGGCTGCCCGTTGGCAGACGGTGGGACGGCTTGTCGGCCGCCGGGTGCGCCGCCATGATGACGGCCTTCTGAGGTCGCGCATTATCCGGGCTCCATGCACATGACGCCAGTTCCACCGTTCCGCCGCGCCCGGCCCTGGGCCGCCGCCACGCTGATCGGCCTGTTGGCCGCCTGCAGCCATGGCCCGGCAGTGAAGAAGCCGCCCGCGTCCGCGGGCCATCGCTGGTCGCAGGTCGCGCCACGGGATCCGGCCGCGTCCAACGCGGTACTGATGCGGGCACTGGGCCTGGTCGGCACCCCTTACCGCTATGGCGGCAACACGCCCGAGTCCGGCTTCGACTGCAGCGGCCTGGTGGCCTATGTCTATCGCGACATGCTGGCCCTCAATCTGCCTCGCACCTCCAGGGAACTGGCCGCGGTGCAGGGGCCGAAGATCGAACCGCGCCAGCTGACCGCCGGGGATCTGGTGTTTTTCGGCACCAGCGGCAACGTGTGGCACGTCGGCATCTATGTCGGTGAAGGCCGCTTTGTGCACGCCCCCAGCACCGGCGGAACGGTGCGCTTGGACTATCTGGACGGGGCGTATTGGCGGGATCATTACACCGGCGCCAAACGCGTATTGCGGTAATTGTGATGAAAATCACATTAATAAAAACGAAAATTTAACGGAATTTGTACCCGTTCGCCCTGTTCGCAAGGCATCATCGCCCATCGATTTTCTTTGTGACCGCCGCGTGACGACCAATCAAACGTCTTTCCAAGGCAATTCCAACCCTTCTTTCCGCAAGGTCCGCCATCTGCTCTGCGCCGTGGCGTTGAGCCTGGCCAGCCTTCCGGCTCTGGCGCAAAGCGCCCCGGACGTACAGACCCCAGCGGTATCTGCGCCGGCGGCCAAGCCCGCCGCCAAACCCGAAACCCAGCGCAGCAAGGCCGACGCGGCCGCCACCGCCACCCTGGCCGCGCTTCTGCCCCACCTGGCAGCCAACGACACCATTCCCCTGCTCGATCGCTCGGCCATGTTCGCAGGTGACCTCAGCCGCCTGCTGGCCAACTACGATGCCAGCCAAGGCACCGCCGAGGCCGGCCAGGTCGCCGAGGACGGCAAGGTGCAGTCGCTGCTGCGCCGGGCAATGACCCTGCTGGGCACGCCCTATCGCTGGGGCGGCACCTCCCCGGATGCGGGCTTTGATTGCAGCGGGCTGGTCAGTTATGTGTTCCGTACCGCGCTGGGCGTCGAGCTGCCGCGCGTCTCCCGCGAAATGGCCCGCGAAGCCAGTGCCGAGCTGATCAACGATCGCTCCTCGCTGTCCGCCGGTGATCTGGTGTTCTTCGGCCGCAAGGGCCGGGTCGACCACGTCGGCATCTATGTCGGCGAAGGCCGCTTCCTGCATGCCCCCAGCAATGGCAAGGATGTCCGCACCGACACCCTGCTCAGCGGTTATTGGGGCGAGAAGTTCATGCAGGCGCGACGCGTCGCGCTGTAAGCGCACGGTCGGCACCACCGGGAAGCCGCGGCATTGTCCGCGGCTTTTTTGTGTCCGCGGCTTCCCGGTGTGCGCGTTGCCGGAGGCCGGCATCGCAGCGATGCCACCCGCAGGTTGGCCGGTCTAACGCGCTTGGCGCGTTCGCATCCATACCTCTTATTGAAAGTATCGACTTCGTATACACAGAAGAATTCTCCGGAAAACTTCCTTGGCAACGTTTCTGCCGCAGGCGGAAGCGATTGGAACCAGACGTGGGGCGGCACGTCCACTGGTTCATATTCGGCGACTGCGCTCCGCCCGAGCCCTAAGGAAGGTGCACGTGTATGACCGCTATCCCGGTTTCACCGAAGCGATGTGTGATCTGGTTCGGACACCCCAAGACGCAGGAAAAAATGACCTTGGCCGCGGCCGGCTGGCAGGTACGGTCGGTAGATCACGACCAACCGGCCGAGATAGGCATGCGCGGCGATGACCATATCGTGGGCATGCTGGATCTGCGGGGCGAACCGGCCCGCTGTCTGGAATACCTTGAAAGAATAATCGGCGAGCACCGCCACATGGCGCTGATCGCGATCACCTCCCCGCAGACCCCCCAGCATGATCCCTGCGTAGACCGGCTGTTGGCGCGCTGCGTGCAGCAGTTCGACAGCCCACCCGACCTCAACGAGATGGTGCTCCGGCTGCAGAAGCTGGGGGGTGACATTCCCTCCGAAGAAACCGGAGGACTGGACAGCCTGCTGGGCCGAAGCCCGCCGATGCTGGCAATGCGCGCGGCAATCCGCAAGTTCGCCCCCGTCGAGCTTCCCGTGCTGATCACCGGCGAAACCGGGACCGGCAAGGAAGTAGCCGCCCATGCGTTGCACCGGCTCTCCCGTCGCGGCGACCGGCCGTTCAGCGCGATCAATTGCGGCGCCATTCCTTCCACGCTGGTGCAGTCGGAGTTGTTCGGCCATGAACGGGGCGCCTTCACCGGCGCGTCCGCGCGGCGACTGGGCCTGTTCGAAACCGCCCACACCGGCACCGTGTTCCTGGATGAAATCGGCGACCTGCCGATGGATGTACAGACCAACCTGTTGCGGGTTCTGCAGGAAGGCACCATCGAGCGGGTGGGCAGCAACCAGCCGGTGCACGTGGATGTGCGCATCGTGGCTGCCACCCATGTCAACCTTGAAGAGGCTGTTGAGCACGGGCGCTTCCGCCGCGATCTTTACTACCGCCTCAATGTGCTGCGACTGCCGATGCCACCGCTGCGCGAGCGCGGCAGCGATATCGAATTGCTGGCCGATCACTTCCTGCAGGATTTCCGTACCCGGCACACCATCCGTGCCCGCGGCTACAGCAGCGAAGCCCGCCAGATGATGGACAGCTTCCCCTGGCCGGGCAATGTGCGCGAACTGCTTAATCGCGTCCAGCGCGCCGCGATTACCGCCGAGGGCGAACTGATCAGCGCTGCCGACCTGGAACTGAAAGCGGCCAACGAGAGTGGCGACAAGCTGCTGGAGAGCGCCCGCATCCAGGCCGAGCGCGAGGCACTTCTCACCTGCTTGCAGCAAAGCCGTTACAACATCAGCGCCTGCGCACGGCGGATGCAGGTCTCGCGCGTTACCGTCTACCGGCTCTGCCGCAAGCACCAGCTGGAACTGCAAACGATGCGCTGAGCGCCAGAGGGTCGGTGCGATGCACACCGACCCGGGCGGACTCACAGCATGTACGGCACCTTGAAGGCCAGGGTGAAATCCGGAGCGTCCGGGGTCAGGCCGATGCCCAGCAGACTGACCAGGGTGGTATGCGGGGTCAGCGCATAGGTCACGCCGAGATTGAGCGTGCCTGCATTGGCATCACTGCCGATCACTTTGGTCCATTGCCCGCCCTTGAACCGGGTGGATGCGCGGGCGCTCAGACGGTCACTGAAGGAAATGCTCAGGCTGGTGCGCTCGTTGAAGGCGAAGGCCACGCCCGCGCCGAAATAGTACGAGTTGCCCAGCTCCACCTCACCCGGGCTTTTCGTGTCCGGATTTACGTCGATGTCATTGAAGCTGCGTTTGAACGAGCGGATGTAGCCGATATTGCCGAACAGGATCGCAGGATCCGCGGTCTTTACCGCGGAAAGACCGACGTTCGCCTGCCACAAACCATTGCCGGTGGGCTGCTGGTCCGGAACCGCAAAGCGGATGAAGTCGTCGTTGTCGCGTTCGATCACTTTCCAGTCCAGGCCATACGGCTCGCGCCCGGTGGGCGCGGTGACTCCGACGGTCATCACCGTTTCCGGCCGCCGGCGACCTTCCGGGAACAACCGGTAGTTGGCGCTCACACTGACATCACCGATGCCATTGCCATTGGTTTCCTCCTGCGCGATCGCTGCGGCCGATCCGCCTGCGCCGCCCTTCTGATAGATGGTTTTGCGCGCCAGATACGGTACGTCCAGGTTCAACGTGAGTTTGGGATTGACCCCCCAGCGCGCGGCGAAGTTGTAGGTCAGCGAATCGGACTCGACATTCTCGATCGCGATGTTGCCCAGGAAGATCGCATCCAACGCGAGAAAGCCGTTGAGGGTCAGTTGCTTGCGGTCATAGCGCGCGTAGGTGACGCTGTTCTCCAGGATCAGCCGCTGGTTGAACAGCGCGGACTGCTGTTGCTTGACGTCATTCACGCTGCGCTTTGTCGCCTCTTTGGCTTCCTGCGCTTCTTCAGCGCTGCTGGCATACCCTTCGCTGGAGGCAGGCGGGGTTGCCGCAGTCTGCGGCGCGGCGGGCAGCGGCGTCCCCGCTTTGCCACCAATCCGCGACTGCATCGCCTGCACCTGCATATCCAGCTCACGCAACCGGCGCACTTCCTGCGCATAGCTGGCCTTGAGTGCTTCCAGTTGCGCCATCAACGCCTTCATATCGGCTTCGTCACTACTCGGACCCGGGGCTGGCTCTTGCGCCGCCACTTTTGACGAAACCATCGCAAGGCTTACCAGCGCCGCCATCGCCAGTCGCTTCATTTTCGAACTCCTCCGCAGGGATTTTTCCGGTTGCCAGCCTCAGTTTGGCTGGATCATTGGCCCACGCCCGGGCCGAAGCCCCGTGTCAGCGTGATAGCCTGGGCCACGTTTTGCGCCAGCGGCAGGTTGTCCACCAGCGATTGCCTCAGCAGATCGATCTGCAGCCGGTTGCCCGCCTGCTGCCCGTCGGCCATCAACTGGATGCTCTGGCCCACGCTGCCACTGCGCATCCACTGCTGCACAGCGCCTTGGCCGTCGATCTGCAACAGCACCTTCGCGGCACTGCCATCGAAGCTGACTTGCGCACTGGCGTTGCCCTGGTGCATTTCCGATTGCCCGGTGGATGTGCCGCTGCCGCCGGGGATCGGCCCGCCGTCGCGCACATTCAAATGCATGGCATTGCTGGCACGGTTGTCGTCACCCGCCACCTGCACGCTCTGCACCAGCCCGGCCACGTTCTGCAGCCCGCTGCCATCAACACTGCGTCCGGCGGTATCCGGCAAGGGGGCGTTGGCGGCGGTGATATTCACGCTGGGGGTGAAGCTGACCTTGGGCGTGCTGCCCTGGGTGAAATCCATTCCCAGCGTCATCGCGCCCTGCAGGTTCTGCCCGGTCGCGGTCTGCCAGGTGGAGATCATGGTCACCCCGAACCAGGCCACTGCATTGCCGCCCACGGTGTAGCGGCCGCGCATCAGGTTGAGCTCCGGATCGGGAATTTCCTGCAGGCCCTTACCGGGCTTGCCGTCGGTTTCGGCGGCATGGGCGGGGATCGCGAGCATCAGCGCCAGCGCGATACAACCCGGGGTTGCGATGTTCATGATCGAACTCCTTCAAAACAGGTCGGCATGGGTGAACCCGAAGTCCACCAGCTCGGCATCGGTAATTGGTCCTTGCCCCTGCCGCGCATACAACGCGCGGGCACTGGGTTTCTCACTGGGCTGCAACAGCACCGTATTGCGGTCGAAGTCGCTGCCGATAACCACGAACACCGCCCTGGAGGGCCATGCCGCCAGAAAGTCCTTGAGCGGTATCACCCGATTCCCCAGTATGGGATCGGCCACTTCGGCCATGTCGTCGCGGACCTGCTTGAGGACGACAAAATGGCGGAATCCGCGGACATCCATCAGTACCAGGCCTGGCACGCGCAACGAGCGCAGGCGTTCCTCATTGATCCGGTAGCCGCGGCCACGCATGCCCATCGATTCGACATAGCGCTTGATATCCAGCAACGAAAAACCGCGCTGTTGCACCAGGGCCGGGTCTGCCACTGCCATCATTCCCTGGATCACCGTGTTTTCGTCGGCATCCAGGTGGTAGGCGTAACGAAGGATCGTCGCCAGCGCGGCGGCCCCACAGCTGTAGTCGGTGTGCTGCCGCACCAGGTTGCGGAAGCGCCGCTCCTGCATGCTTTCGATCTTCTGCGTATAGATGGCGCCGTTCGGCAATACCCCGCTGAAGCCGACGTCACCTGCACGCACCGGGCCGGCATACGCAAGCATTGCCAACAGCGGGACCACAACGATGCGCAACATACCCGGACCTTCTCCATGTCAGAAAGGAGCCCCTGCCCCAAGGGGGAGGAGGGGCAGGAGCTCCCGGGGTAGCCCGGTCATTGGCGGATGACCGGGTTTTCTGCTCTGAACGCGTATTGCCTGATCAACAGGACACGCTTACTCGCCGCCCGGGTTACCGCCACCGCCAGTCGACGGTTGCGCCACGGCCAAGGCCAGGCTGTTGGCTTGCAGGTTGCCGGTACCGGCCGAGATGTTCACACCGATGTTGCCGGAGGCGCCGGAGAAGGCACTGCCGGACAGCGCAGCGGTGTTGGTGGCATTCACCACGACCCAGTCGACATCGACGATAGAGCCACTGAGGCTGGCAGTCAGGTCAGCCGTGCCCATTTCCCGCAAGGACAGGTTGCCATGCTCGTCGGTATCCCACGCCATGCCGCCTACGCCCGACTTGTACGGATTGCGGACGGCACCCTGGCTATCGATGTCCCAATCGCTGTGGCCGGTCCCATTTCCACCCGGATGTGTCTCCGACGACCAGTTGTCCACGTAGAAGTTGGTCTTCTGGTAGGAGTTGCCCCGACCTTCATAGGTGCCCGTAGCGGTGCCACTGGTCGAGCCTCTGACCGTGCCGTGCATCGCGACATCGATGGTGCTTTCGTGGCGCTCAGCCATGCCGTTGTTGCTGACGGTATTGTCCGAGGACACCTGGTTCGAGCTGATGCTCGACTGGGCATACGCACTGGTGGCCACGGAAGCGGCGAGCGCGTTCTTCTGCTCGTTGTTGTTGCCCGAGGTCACGTTGACACCGATGTTGCCGCTGGCACCCGCAAACGCGCTGCCGCTGAGGCCGGCGTTATTGATCACACCATGGTTGGTGGTGGTGTTCCGCGTACCGCTCTGGTTTACGAACACTTCCGCATCGGCCATACCAAAGCTGAAAGAAGCATCAGCGGCCGACAGCGAGGCGGCATTGTCCTGCGCGTTGTTGTCGCCGGCGGCAACGTTGAAGCCCAGGTTGCCAGACGCGCCCGCGGCGACATCCTCGCTGATCGAGGCATCGTTGGTCAGTTTGTCGTTCGTTCCGTGGTTGCCGGAAACCGACTGGCGGTTGTCGACGATCGCAATCGCGGCCGAATCCAGATAGATATAGCCATCGACCTCGGGATCGCCGTAGAAGTCGATATCCGAACTCAGGCTCAGATCCTTCTTCAGGTTCACCTCAACGTTATGCCGGTCCCTGTCACCACGGTGGCGGTCGCCACCCTCGCTCTGTGCAAAAGCTGCCGTACTGGCCGTCAGTCCGGCAACAGCCATGGCGAGTACCGTCCATTTCATATTCGCTTTCATGGTGCCCTCTTCTTTTGGTTCTACATCGGGTGGATGGAACGTTTCATCACGGAACGGGTTGCACGGAGATGCTCAGCTGGTTGTCCGTCGCGTTGCCTGATCCCGCGATCTGATTGAGTTGCAACACACCGTCAAAGCCACGCAATGCGGAGGCTTCAACTCCGACCTTGCGGGTCCCCGGTGACGATGCGCCACCGGCGGTGCCCTGCCCCCCTGCCGACGCGACCGCACCTGCGGAAGCCAGTGCTTCTTCGGTCGTTTCGCGTATGCCCTGGTCGGCCAGTACCGCGACCACGGAATTGAGTTCCGCGTTGCCGCTGCCACTGACCTGATTGATTGACGCGATGCCGTTGGCTCCTGCCAGCGCCTGGCCACCCAGGGTGGCGGAGGCATGCAGCGGCATGTCGTGGATGTTGTCCTGCTGTTGCTGCCGGGCGCTGACCGTGGCCGAAGCGCTATGGCCGACCGCCATGCTGTGCAGGTTGGCCTGCAGGTTGAGATCGCCCGCAGCCATGTTCACGGCGATCGCGCCGCTGCTGCCGGACAGGGCCTGCCCGTCAATACGGGTGGCTGTCGTCAGGTAGGAAAGCATTCCGCTGTAACCGTCGGCCGACTGCGCCTGGGCGACAGATGCGCCCGCAGTCGAAGCGGCAACCAGCAGCGCAAGAAGGAACCGGTTCATATGCCGGGCCCTCACCGGCCGCCCGGGCCGGCAGCGGGCTGGGCCAGCGGGAACTGCGCCAGCGCCCCGCGTACCTGGTCACCGATTCCGCGGGTCGCCCCGGTTACGGCGCCCATGGGCCCACCGATCGCCTGGCTGAGCTGGCCGCCAGACAGCGCCCCGCCCTCTCCCGTCACCCGGCCCAGTGCACCGTTCAGCGCGTTGCCGGTCACCCGCTCGACCGTCGTCTGCGTTTGCGGCTGGGTATCGCCCAGGCTGGACCCGAGGGTGGCGTAGTCGTCATCGCCCAGTTCATCCATGCCCGTGCCCACACCGAGGGACTGGCCCAGCTCGCGCCTGGGTGAGGGATTGACGATCAGCGCCATGCCGGGAGGGGCCGGACGATAGGCCGGGCGCGCGGACACATCACGCAGCAACACGATCTCGCCAGGTTGGGCCTTCACGCCTTGGCGCGCACCGGAGGCCTGCGCCGTCCAGGACGACATGGCCAGCGCAACCACGACAGTCATCAGACCGATGTTTGCAGATGTGTACTTGCTGTTCATTGCCCCATCCATTGCCTGTCTTCAGGACGGGAGAACGCAGCTATCGTGCCAACACTTTTTTATGTTTTAAAACAGACACTTGGAGAGATTGAATTACAAAAATCCCACGCGGATGTAACAACGTGTTCAACGCCGGTTATCGAACTGGCGCGTATTCACCGGCGGACAGGCCTGCTGCCAGTGGCGCTGGCCGGGTGTAACGCTTGTGATACACCCCGATGCAACACCCTGTTACACCCGGAACTCAGCCGCGAACAACAGAACCGGCAACACTCATGCGGCTGCCGATCGAAGCCCACGGCCCAGCGCCAGGACGCGGATACGCACCGCGGTCGGCAGTCCCGACGCAGGGATTGCGCGCGCGCCGGTGTGCCGCAGGCGTTCAGCGCAGGCCTATGCCGGGCACCGTGGGGCGAGATCCGCGCGCAGCCCAGCCGCTCTGGAATAGCGGCAAGCGGTCTGCGGGAATGAGGTCAACGCCCGTCGAACCGGCCGGCAGCCGCGCGGCCTGGTGCACGCGCAGGGGGCATGCAGGACGCCGCGGGAGGATGGCGAAAAACGCCGGGCGGCGCATGTCGCCGATGGGTGCATGCCGCTGGCCCGCATGACCGGGGGAATGGCGTTCTCAGTCGCTGGCGGTATCGCGGGCGCCGACCGGATTGCTCCCTGCGTCGTACACCTGCTGGTCGAGCAGTCCGCTTTCCTTGGCCACCAGCACCGGCACCACCATCTGCCCGGTCACGTTGGTCATGGTGCGCATCATGTCGAGCACCCGGTCGATCGCATACAGGTAGCCGATCGCTTCCAGCGGCAGATTGGCGGCACTGAGCACCACCGTGGCCATCACCACCGCGGTGCCGGGCACGCCGGCGGTGCCGAAACTGCCCAGCACCGAGGCGATCAGCACCACCACGTACTGCTCCGGGGTCAGTGGCACGCCGGTGTACTGGGCGATGAAAACCGCGCACAACGCCGGATAGATCGCGCCGCAGCCGTCCATCTTGATGCTGGCGCCCAGCGGCACCGCGAACGAGGCGTAATCCTTGTTGACGCCGAGGTTCTCGGTGATCGAACGCATCGCCATCGGCATCGACGCGAAGCTGGACGAACTGACGAACGCCACCTGCATGCCCGGCGCCGCACCGCGGAAAAACTTCAGCGGATTCAAGCCGTGCGACAGCAGCAGGCCGCTGTACACCACGAGGATGTGGAAAGCGCAGGCCACATACAGCGCCAGCACGAAGCTGCCCAGCGGCAACAGCTTCTCGAAGCCGTAGCTGCCGACCAGCCCGGCGATCAAGCCGAAGGTGCCGATCGGGGTCATTTCCAGCACGAAGCGCGTGACCTGGATCATGATCTCGCTCATCTGCCCGACCAGCTTGCGCGCTTCACCCACTTTCTCGCCGAGCTTGACCATGGCAAAGCCGAGCAGGCCGGCGAAGAAGATCACCGGCAGGATCGAGCCGCGGCCGGCAGCAAGCACGGTTTCACCGGCCGCGTTGAGCCGGGTGCCGATCCCGCTCAATGCGTAGAACGGATTGGACGGCACCACATCCATCAGCACTTTGACCGCGCTGGGCACATCGCGCGGGGTGTAGGCCGAATCCATGCTGAGACTGAGGTTGCCGGTGCCGGGCTGCATGATCGTGCCGACCGCCAGCCCTACCCCGACCGCGAGTGCGGCGGTGATCAGGAACCACAGGAATGTGCGCCCGCCCAGCGCGGCAACCGATTTCTGCCCGTGCAACGAGGAGATCGCGTTGATCACCGCGAAGAACACCAGCGGCACGGCGATCATCTTGATCAGGGTGACGTAGAGCTCGCCCAGTGGCCCGAACCAGACCTCCGCCGCCGGCCCCATCAGCGAGCCCGCCAGCACACCCAGCGCGAAACCGGCCACCACGCGTTGCCAGAAAGGAATCCGCAACCAGGCAGAGACCAGCTTCATATGTCGATCCGGGGCTGTTTCAGGGAGTGGCACGATAGCGCAGGCGGCCGCCGGCGACGATGCCCCTGGAAGAAAAGCTGCGTGTCATCTGCACGACTTTCCCCAATCGTCATAATGGGCGCTTGTTCATGTGAGGCCAGATCACCACCATGTCACGTGTCACCCCCTTGTTTTGCGCGCTTTCGACCCTGCTGCTTGGCGCCTGCGCCAGCCTGCCGCCAGCGTCCGCTCCCGCCGCGGTGAATGTGGAGGTTCCCGCCATTACCCGCCCCGCCGGTGAAACCCCGCAATGGTGGTATCGCAGCGGGGCGGCCAAGGCGGCGGCCAACGGCGCGATGGCCGGCAAGGCGAAGAACGTGATCCTGTTCCTGGGCGATGGCATGAGCCTGACCACCGTCGCCGCCGCGCGCATCCTGCAGGGCCAGCGCAACGGCAATCCGGGCGAAGAGAACCTGCTGTCGTGGGAACAGTTCCCGGCCACCGCCTTCAGCAAGACCTACAACACCGATTCGCAGACGCCGGACTCGGCCGGCACCATGACCGCCATCACCACCGGCGTGAAGACCCACATGGGCGCGATCGGCGTCAGCGCCGGCAACAGCAACGACTGTGCCGACAGTATCGACAAGCACCTGCTCACCTGGTTGCAGCTGGCCGACAGCGCCGGCATGGCCACCGGGATCGTCTCCACCGCACGCCTGACCCACGCCACCCCGGCCGCCACCTACGCGCATTCACCCAACCGCGAGTGGGAAAACGACACCGCCCTGCCGGCAGCGGCCAAGGCCGCCGGTTGCGTGGATATCGCCCAGCAGCTGCTGTCCACGTCGCGTTACGGGCGCGGCCCGCTGGTGGCGCTGGGCGGCGGCCGCCGCGAGTTCACCACGGTCCAACAGCGCGACCCGGAATACGATGACAAGGTCGGCAAGCGACTGGACGGGCGCGATCTGGTCGGCGAATGGCAGCAGGCCCATCCGCAGGGCGCCTACGTGTGGAACGCGGCGCAGTTGCAAGCTGCAGCCGATGCACCGGCGTTGCTGGGCCTGTTCGAGCCCGACCACATGCAATACGAGCTGGACCGTGCCGGCGACAAGGGCGGCGAGCCGTCGCTGGCCGAACTGACCCGTACCGCCATCGCCAATCTGTCCAGGCACCCGGAGGGCTATGTGCTGATGGTGGAAGGCGCCCGTATCGACCATGCCAACCACAGTGGCAATGCCGCCCGTGCGCTGGGCGACACCATCGCCCTGTCCGATGCGGTCAAGGCCGCCGTCGAGGCGAGCGCGGGCGAGGACACCCTGATCATCGTCACCGCCGACCACTCGCACACGCTGAACTTCGTCGGCTACCCGGCGCGCGGCAATCCGATCCTGGGCAAGGTCATGGACAACGGTGGCGAAGACAGTACCGGCAACGGCCTGGCCCTGGCCCGCGACGGCCTCGGCCTGCCCTACACCACGCTCAGCTATGCCAATGGCCCCGGTTACACCGGCGCCAGCAACCTGCAGCCGGCGGGGCCCAAGAAGCATCCGCATGCCCCGAGCACGTTCGAGGCGGCGACCGGCCGACCGGACCTGACCGCTGTCGACACCGAACACCCCGACTATCTGCAGGAAGCACTGGTTCCGGCCAGAAGCGAATCGCATGGTGGCGAGGATGTCGGTATCTGGGCACGTGGCCCGGGCAGCAACGCGATCCGCGGCACGCTGGAGCAGAACACGATCTATCACCTGATCGTGCAGGCCACGCCCCGCCTGCGGGAGCGCCTGTGCGCGGCGGATACCTGCGATGCGCAGGGGGTGCCGGTCGAACTGCCGCAGCCGCGCAAGTTCGAGCGCAGCGCCGGAGAAACCCGGTAGGAAACACGGCAAGCGTGCTGCAGGCCCGTTGCCTCGATGACAGGGGCCGCCTTGGGCGGCCCCTTGTTCCGCTGGCCGGCCTGCTCGCAGCCGGTGCGGGATCGGCCACCGGCCCGGCCTGCAACGTGCTGTTCGCAGAACACGGCGCGCAACCGCCATCCGGCTGGGAACGGATCGATGGCCGAGGTCTGCCATGGCTGCCGATGGCCCCATCGCGCTGATTCGAGGTCAGAGATTCCGCCTCGGCCGCCACGGCCAGCGCCCGCCCGACGCCGTCTCGCCGTAGCCCCGCGCATGGCGGCGCCGGCCGCCAGCGCCGATACTGCCGGCCACACCGACCCTGCCGGACCCGATGCCTATCCCCCTGCCTGCCTTCCCTGCTGCCCCCGCGCCGGTCCTGGTCGGTTTCAGCGGCGGCCTGGACTCGACCGTGCTGCTGCACCTGCTGGCATCCGATCCGCGGCAACGCCACCGCGGCCTGCGCGCGCTGCATGTCCATCACGGGTTGCAGGTGGAGGCGGACGCCTGGACCCTGCATTGCCAGCAGGTATGTGAGCAGCTGCAGGTGCCACTGCAGGTGGAACGGGCCGAGGTGGCGCGCGGTGCCGGCAGCGGCGGCGTGGAGGCCGCCGCACGTGAAGCCCGCCACGCCGCTTTCGCCGCGGTACTGCAGCCCGGCGACTGGCTGGCGCTGGCCCATCATCTCGACGACCAGGCCGAAACGTTCCTGCTGCGGGCCTTGCGCGGCTCCGGTGTGGAAGGCCTGGCGGCCATGCAGCCGCTGCGCCCCTTTGGCAACGGCCAGTTGTGGCGGCCATTGCTGCACACGCCAGGTGCGGCGTTGCTGGAATACGCCCGCCACCATCGACTGCAATGGATCGAGGACCCCAGCAATGCGTGCGTCGACTACGACCGCAACTTCCTGCGCCTGCAGGTCATGCCGCTGCTCGCCCGGCGCTGGCCGCACGTCGCCGGCGCGTTTGCCCGCAGCGCCGCGCTTGCCGGCGAAGCCGCGAGCCTGCTGGCCGGGCAGGACCAGCACGATCTGCAGGGCGCGCGTTCGCATGACGGCAGCCTGTCCGTTCCGGCGTTGAACGCCTTGCCGGCACCGCGCCGCGCGCGCGTCTTGCGCAGGTGGATCGGGCAACTCGGATTCCCCCCCCTGCCCGCCCATGGCGTGCGTGCCATTGAGCGGCAATTGCTCAAGGCCCGCGCCGATCTGCAACCGTGTTTCGCCTGGCATGGCGTGCAGGTGAAACGCTGGCGCGACCAGCTGCACGGCATGGTTCCGGTGCCGGCATGGCCGCCGGATTGGCAGGCGGTCTGGGATGGCCGCGCGCCATTGCCGCTGCCCGATGGTGGCCAGCTGCAACTGCTAGGCGCGGCCGCCTTTGCGGCCGCCGTGAGCGTGCGCGGCCGCAACGGTGGCGAACGTATGCAGCTGCCGGGGCGAACCCACTCGCACTCCCTCAAACAGCTGCTGCAGGAGTCGGAACTGCCGCCCTGGCGGCGCGCGCGACTGCCGTTGCTGTATGCCGGAGATGAACTGCTTGCCGCCGGTGACAGTTTTGTCTCGGCGACCCTGCAGCACTGGCTGGACGGGAAGGGTGCCCGCCTTCTGTGGCGTTCCGGCGACGACGCGAATTGACCCCGCCGCCTGCGCCGCTCACACTTTCGCCATGCCCAAGAAGTCCCCCAACGAAATCTCCCCGGTCGCCCACTTCGAACAGTCGCTGGAAGAGCTGGAGCAACTGGTCGAAAAAATGGAAGCCGGCGACCTGAGCCTGGAACAGTCGCTCGGCGCCTACGAGCGCGGCGTCGGCCTCTATCGCCAATGCCAGCAGGCGCTGGAACAGGCCGAACTGCGCGTGCGCCTGCTCACCGACCCGGCGCAACCGGAACAGTCCGTGCCGTTCGACAGCAGCGGCCATGACGACTGACGTCGTGTTCGCCCGCTGGCGTGAGCGTACCGAACGCCAGTTGCACCGCAGCCTGCCCGATCCGCAAACCCCGCCGCACGGCCTGCACCAGGCCATGCGCTACGCAGCGCTCGGTGGCGGCAAACATATGCGGCCGCTGCTGGTCTATGCCGCCGGCCAGCTGTTTGATGCCGACGAAACCCTTCTGGATGCGCCGGCCACCGCGGTCGAACTGATCCACGTCTATTCGCTGGTGCATGACGATCTTCCGGCGATGGACGACGACGACCTGCGGCGCGGCCGCCCTACCACCCACATCGCCTTCGATGAAGCCACCGCGATCCTCGCCGGCGACGCGCTGCAGACGCGCGCCTTCGAACTGCTGGCCACCGCGCCCGGTTCCGACGCACTGCGCGTGGCCTGCCTGCAGACGCTGGCCCAGGCCGCCGGCGCGGCCGGGATGTGCGGCGGACAGGCGCTGGATATCGACGCCACCGGCAAGCAGCAACCGGTCGCCGCGCTGGAGCACATGCACGCCCTGAAGACCGGCGCCCTGATCCGCGCCGCGGTGCGCATGGGCGCGCTGTGCGGCGGCGCCGCGCCGGCCGAACTGGCGACACTGGACCGGTTCGCCAGCGCGCTCGGGCTGGCCTTCCAGGTGCGCGACGACATCCTCGATATCGAGGCCAGTTCCGAGCAGCTGGGCAAGACCGCCGGCAAGGATCTGACCCAGGAGAAATCCACCTTCCCGGCACTGCTGGGCGTGGATGGCGCAAAGAAGCATCTGCAGTCGCTGCTCGAAAAGATGCAAGACAGCTTGGCTGGCTACAGCGAACGCGCCGATGCGCTACGGGCGCTGGGACAGTTGGCGGTGGAGCGCAATCACTGACACCCGGCTTTGGGTGAGCGTCGGGCCATGCCCGGCCACAGTTGGCACTGTCATCGCGAAACACGCATTGGTGGCTCCGCTCGAACGTTGCATGCGCGGATGCATCTGCAAGAACCTACTGCCAGTGGCAGCTCACTTCTGCCGCGCCGCTTCGAAAACAGCGGGCGCTTGCCGGCTTTTTCGGGCCCGAAGGCCCACGTCCTCCGGAAGCGGCCGATCAGCGTCCATAAAAAAGCCCGGGATTCCCGGGCTTTGTGTTTACCAGCACATGGCGATCACTTGATCAGGCGGATCGCGAACGGGTACCGATAGGCCTCGCCCTTGTTTGCCGCCAACCCGGCAATGATGCTGAACACGATGCAGGCAATCCATGCCGCAAAGTTGATCAGAAAGCCGATCAGGATGACGGTGAGGATCGTGCCGACCACATACGCCATAAGCAGGGTGATCTGGAAGTTCAGCGCTTCCTTGGACTGGTCGGTCAGGTATGCCTTCTGCGGGTTGTCCTTGTTCACCAGCCACACGATCAACGGGACGATGAAGCCCAGGACGATGCCCGACAGGTGCACCAGCATGGCCAGCGTGTTGTCGTCGGCGCCACTGGCACTGGCGGGCGGCGGTGGCGGGATGGTGTTGTTTTCGTAATCACTCATATCGAGTCCCCAAGGTCCTTGTTGATAGTGGAAGGCACCAGCAGCGACGCATTCATGAATGTGCTGCCCCTACTGGAGAATACGTCAATCAGCCCCGGCCACGGTCATCTTTCCGATCAATATCGAACCGGTGCGCACGTGCGAGCGCAGATCGACGTCGCTGCCTACCGCCTCCATGCCGGCGAACATCTGTTTCAGATTGCCGGCAATGGTGACGCCATCGACCGGATAGGCGATTTCCCCGTTCTCCACCCAGAACCCGCCGGCGCCGCGCGAGTAATCGCCGGTGATGCTGTTGACGCCCTGCCCCATCAGCTCGGTCACCAGCAGGCCGCGGCCCATGCCCTTGACCATCGAGCGCAGGTCGCCGGCGTTGGCCGCCACCTGCAGGTTGTGCACACCGCCGGCATTGGCGGTGGTCTGCAGCCCGAGCCTGCGCGCCGAGTAACTGCCCAGCAGGTAGCGCTGCAATATCCCACCGGCCACCAGCGCCGAGTTGCGGGTGGCCACGCCCTCGCTGTCGAACGCACAGGAACGCAGCCCGCGTTGCAGCAGTGGCAACTCATCGATGCCGAACCAGTCCGGGAACAGCCGGGTGCCAACGCTGTCGAGCAGGAAGCTCGCACGCCGGTACAGCGCGCCGCCCGATACCGCGCCCAGCAGATGGCCGATCAGCGAACGCGCCACTTCGGCCGAAAACAGCACCTGCGCCTCCCCGGTCGGCAATGAACGCGGCTGCAGCCGGGCAACGGTGCGCTCGGCGGCGCGACGACCGATCGCTTCGGGCGTCTCCAGGTCTTCGCGGGCGATGGCGCTGCTGTACCAGCCATCACGCTGCATGCCATCGCCCTGGCCGGCGATCAAGGCACAGCCGATGGAATGATGGCTGCTGCGTTCGCGGCCGATGAAACCATGCGAATTGGCATAGACCGACAGGCTCTGCGCGGTCGCGGCCGAGGCGCCGTCGGAATTGCTGATGCGGCCATCGACGCTGCGGCCGGCAGCCTCGCAGGCCAGCGCCAGATCCAGCGCCTGGTCGGCGCCGAGCGCCCACGGGTGCCAGCCATCCAGATCCGGGAAGTCGTGCGCCATCAACGCCGGATCGGCCAGACCGGCGGCCGGGTCGTCCTCGGTATGCCGGGCAATCGCACAGGCCTGTGCGACGGTCGACTCCAGGCTTGCCTCCTGCAGGTCGGCGGTGCTGGCGCTGCCCTTGCGCTGCCCGAAGTAGACCGTGACGGCGATACCGCGATCATGCGTGGATTCAACCGTCTCCACCTCGCCCAGGCGCACATTCACCTCCAGTCCGCGCTCCTCGCTGCAGCTCACTTCGGCCTGGCTGGCGCCCATCGCCCGCGCGCGTTCCAGCAGCCGCTGCGAGATGCCAGCCAGGTTTTCCAGCCGTTGCAGGCTGTCGTCGGTGTCACGGGCATCGGTGGTGATCGCGTTCAATGCTTTATCCTGTTGGGGTTATGGCCCTGCGCAACGCGGGGCGACAGATCTGATTTGGAAAGACGATGCGCGGACGCGACGAAGATACCGGTGAATTCCTTGGCGAAAGCCGCAGCCAGAACCGGCGCGAGGCGCTGGAGATACTTGCCCTGGGCGAAAAGCTGGTCGAGCTGACCCCGGCGCAGCTGAGCCGGCTGCCGATCCCGGAAGACCTGATGCCGCACATCGAGTACACCAAGCGCATCACCGCGCATGGCGCGCGCAAACGGCAGCTGGCGTTCCTGGCCAAGCAGATGCGCCGCGAAGAGGACGATACGCTGCAGGCGATCCGCGATGCACTGGATGCCAACAGCGAGACGTCGCGCCGCGAGGTCGCCATCCTTCATCGTGTCGAGCACTGGCGCGAACGGCTGATGGCCGAAGGCGATGCCGCGCTGACCGCGCTGCTGGACGAACATCCCGATGCCGACCGCCAGCAGCTGCGCACGCTGGTGCGCAATGCGCAGGCCGAAAAGGCCAGGAACAAGCCGCCGCGCGCGTTCCGCGAAATTTTCCAGGTATTGCGCGGGCTGCTGCTGCCCGGTCAGGCCGGTGGCGACAGCGACACCACCGGCGAGCCGGCCGAGAGCGAAGACGAGGACACCTGAGTCCGGCGGCACGCCCGCCCCGGCCGTTCGCCCAGCCCGATGCCGGCATGTGCCGGCATCGCTGTATCCGGCCGCAGACGATGAACTCACCGCGCGGCTCAGGCCTGGGTACCGCCCACGGTGATGCCATCGATCAACAGTGACGGCTGGCCCACGCCGACGGGCACGCTCTGGCCATCCTTGCCGCAGACGCCCACGCCTTCGTCCAGCGCCAGGTCGTTGCCGATCATGCGCACCTTTTGCATGGTTTCCGGGCCATTGCCGATCAGGGTGGCGCCCTTGACCGGCGCGGTGATCCTGCCGTTCTCGATCAGGTAGGCCTCGGTGGCCGAGAACACGTATTTGCCACTGGTGATGTCGACCTGGCCGCCGCCGAAGTTGACCGCGTACAGCCCCTTCTTGACCGAGCGGATCATTTCTTCCGGATCGTGCTGGCCGGCGCGCATGTAGGTGTTGGTCATGCGCGGCATGGTCATGTGCGCGAACGTCTCGCGGCGGCCGTTGCCGGTCGGCGCCACGCCCATCAGCCGCGCGTTCAACGAATCCTGCATATAGCCGATCAGGATGCCGTCCTCGATCAGCGTGGTGCACTGGGTCGGGTGGCCTTCGTCATCGATATTGAGCGAACCGCGGCGCCCTTCCAGGCTGCCGTCATCGACGATGGTCACCCCCTTGGAGGCCACCCGCTCGCCGATGCGGCCGGCATAGACGCTGGTGCCCTTGCGGTTGAAGTCGCCTTCCAGGCCGTGACCGACCGCTTCGTGCAGCAGCACGCCGGGCCAGCCCGGGCCGAGCACGACCGGCATCATCCCGGCCGGGGCCGGCACCGCTTCCAGGTTGACCAGCGCCTGGCGCAACGCTTCGCGCGCGAACGCTTCCGGGCGATCGCCGGCAAACAGTTCGGCATACCCGTAGCGACCGCCACCGCCGGAATAGCCGGACTCGCGGCGCCCGTTCTGCTCGACAATCACCTGTACGTTCAGGCGCACCAGCGGGCGCACGTCGGCCGCCAGCACACCGTCGCTGCGCGCGATCAGCACCGTATCGACCGCACCGGACAGGCTGACCATCACCTGCTGCACGCGCGGGTCGGCCGCACGCAGGTAGCGGTCCAGACGCCTGAGCACGTCCACCTTGGCCTCGTTGCCGAGGCTGTCCACCGGGTCCACTGCCGGATACAGCGCCCGCGCGTTGCCACGCACCAGCGAGCGCGCGTTCTGCGCCCCGCCCTCGCGGGAAATGGCCCGCGCCGACCGGGCCGCGGTCAGCAGCGCGTCGCGGTGGATATCGTCGGAATAGGCGAACCCGGTCTTCTCCCCGGCAATAGCGCGCACCCCTACGCCCTGTTCGATGGAGTGGGCACCGTCCTTGACGATGCCGTCTTCCACGCTCCAGCTCTCACGCCGCGAGTGCTGGAAATACAGGTCGCCGAAATCGATGCCCGGCCCCAGCAGGGTGCCGAACGTGCGTTCCAGTCCAGTGGCATCCAGGCCTGCAGGCAGCAGCAGGCGGGATTCGGCGAGCATCAGTGCGGAGTCGGTCATGGGCTTCCAGATGGGGGCGCGGCCGCCAATCGCAAGCGGCGCCCCAGGGTGTCAGGGGGAACTGGCGTCGTCGGCCGGCACAACCGGCGGCGGCATCCGCGGCACATCGCGCTCGATCACCTCCACCTTGGGATCCTTCCATGGCCCGGTGACCTTGTAGGTCTTGGCGCCGATTTCGCCCAGCGGCTTGGACAGCACCGCGTTGGCAGCCGCGCCGACCGCCGCGCCGACCGGACCACCGGCCACCGCACCGACAATCGTCAGCAGGTTGCCCGAGCGCGGGTTGACGTCGATGGTCTGGTTGAACTGCTGCGCGCGCAGGTCGGCCTGGCCACGGATCACGATATCGGCCGCCGGGCCCTCAATCGATATTTTCCCGGTCGTTGCCATGCCGTCGGCGAACCGGATCTGGCCGTCGATCTCGTTGAACGCCAGGCCCTTGGAGAAGAAATCGCGGAAATCCAGCATCAGCCGGCGCGGCAGCTGGGCCACGCTGAGCAGCCCCAGCACGCGACCGGCGCCCGGCGCCACTTCCAGCAACTGGCCATTGCGCGCGTTCACCGAGAGCGTGCCCTGCAGGTTGCCCAGCGCGAACTCGGCCGGCCCTCCCGGCCAGCCGGCCTGCAGTTGCAGGCGACCGTTGCCGCCTCGCACCTGCCCGCCGTAACCCAGGTTCTGCATCAGGGTGCCCAGATCCTCGCTCTGCGCCGTGGCGGTGAGCCGGGTCTGCGCCTGGGCGCCGGTGCCCTGCCAGTCGCCCTGCACATCGATCGCCTGCTTCTCGGAGCGGAACTGCAGCTGCTCCAAGCGCAGGCCGGAGGCCGTGGGATGGGTGCGCAAACGGGTCTGGCCCAGCTTGACCTTGCCGAACTGCAGGTCGTCGATATCCAGCGACAACGGCGGCAGCCTGGCCGGATCGAGCGGATCGTCCGCGGCCGCGGCGGCGCCATCGTTCGCGGCGGCGGGCACGCCTTGCCAGTGCACCCGCGCCAGCTTGCCGACAATCGTACCGCCGTCGGCCTCGGGCACGCGCAATTGCCCGGCAAGCGACGGGCCATCCAGCTGTACGGTCACCGCGTCGGCAGCGGGGCGCAGCTGCAGCCGGGTCTGTTCGAACACGCCGCCGGCCAGCAACAGCCTGGCCGCCTGTACATCCACGTGCTTGAGCTCCAGCCCCGGCGCGCTGCCGGCCGCGTCAGCGTTCTGCCCGCGCGCCAGGCCGATCCACTCCAGGGCATCCAGCGCAGGCGCGCGCCCGGTGACCACCAGCCCGTCGGCCGGTGGCGCGCGATCGACGCGGTTGCCGCCCAGCGTCACCTGCACCCCCGTATGCCCGGCCTCGCTGCGTGCGGCCAACGCAAGCAGGTGGCCGAAGGCGACTTCCACCGTGCCACTGCCCATCGGCAACGCGGCCGACACACTCGTCGGCAACGCATCGGCAGCCGGCTTGTCCAGCGGCGCCGGCAAGCGCAGCTGCGTGCCGACCAGGTCCGAGTGCAGCTGCAAGGTGGTTGGCGGCTCGATCTTGCTGCCCTGCGGCACCACCGGCAAGGTGACGCCCACGGTCCACTGCGACGTGCCGTGCACATACGGCTTGAGCCAGGCCAGCTCCGGCGCATGGTCGAGCAGATTGCCGGCCGCCAGCGCCGCGCTCAGCCCGGCTTCGAACACCTTGGCCGGATCGCGGACATAGTCACCGGCGCGCAGGCTCAGCACCCCATCCTGGTCACGATGACGCACCGCCAGCGCCGGCGCCTCGAAGCCGCCATCGCCATAGCGGGCCTTGCCGCGCACCTTGTCGAATTGCAGGTCCCAGCGTTTGTCGGCCAGCTGCGCCCCGCGCAGCTCCACCTCGCCCGTCAGCCGCCCGCTGCCGTCATCGTCGTGCAGCGGCTCGAGCAGGTCGAAGGTCACCGCGGCCGGTCCGGAGACCACCAGGTTGTCCAGGGTGTCGCGATAGCGCGCATGCAACGGGCTCTGCCGCAGCAGTGCCAGCAGGTACTTGCTGTCGCTGTGGCTGGCGGCTTTCACCTGCAGCCGCGACTGGCCGAAATCGGCGATTCCGGCCTCGAAACGCTCCACCGCCACCCCAGCCAGATCGCCTTTGCCCTGGATCTGGAAGCCGTTGGCGATGAAGTCGATATCGGCGTCCACCTGCTGCATCACCGGCCAATCCTCATGGAAGCGGATGGCGCCGTGCTCGATATGGCCGCCGGCCTCGAACCGGCCGTTGTGGCCGTCGAACGGCCAGTCATCCAGATCACCGGTGACCAGCCCGCGGCCATCACGGAGATAGCCATCGACCAGCGCCGTATCCAGCCAGTGGATGGCGGCCTCGCTCATGTGTGAGCGCACCCAGAAACGTTTGGCCGCGGTGATCGGCACGTCGTCGAGCTTGGCTGCCAGATCCATCCATGGCCGTGTGCCATCGCCCTGGAACCAGAGTCCGCCGCGGATATCGGCGGCGTAATCGGTGCCCTGCACGCGCATCGCCGGCGTGGCCACCTGCCAGCCGGCGCCGCGGCGCCAGCCCACGATCTTCCCGGCCAGCTGCACGTCGTGGACCACCCCGAAGCCGGTGGGCCAATCAAAGCGCAGGACATGCGTCGGCTCCAGGGTCAACGCCACCGCCGCACCGTCCCCCTCGAAATGGCCGCGCAGTCCGCTGATTCCCGGGGTGTCATCCACCGCAATGAACGCGGCCTCGTCCAATTCACCGCTGCCGCGCAGCGTACCGCCCCGGTTGCCGGCGAGGCTGACCTGCGAGAAGCGCAGCGTCGGCTGCGCCCGGTACAGCCACAGCCGCAGGGCCGGATCCAGCTGGTCGCTGAGCGCGGCCACGCGCAGCAACGAGGTCACATCCATCCGCTCGCCCTGCAGCGCGAACCGCGCCCCGCCCGCAAGCAGCAGACCGTCGAGCTGCTGCACCTGGCGGCCGTCGCCGATGCGCAGGCGCGGTGCATCCAGCCGCCAACCGCCGTCGATCAGCGCCCAGCGCGCGCGCAGCTGCAGGCTGTCCCAGGCCACGGTGGGCACGCCGCCCTGCCCGGCCAGGGCGGCCCCGGCCAGTTGCAGACCACGCAGATCGGCATCGGCGGTGACTGAAATGACGCGGTGATCGCGCATCTGGATCCAGCTGCGCAAGCTGCCCTTGCCGTGCTGCAGGCCGACCCCGGCAAAGCGCAGCAACGATGACCAGGCCGCCAGTTCAGCCGGGGCGGCCGAAAACCAGGCACTGCCATCGCCGTGCCTGCGGTCCAGATCCAGCACGGCCGTCAACGGCGGTGCCGACTCCTTGATCCATCCCTTGGCGCCGACCCGCAGACGCTGCCCATCCACGCGCAAGCGCAGATCCACCCGTGGCACCCGGGTCTGGATTCCGATCGAGGGCGCATCCACCTGCAGACGGCCGCCGATGATCTGCAACTCGCCCAGATTGCGCAGCGTATCCAGTGGATCGCCGCCGCCTTGCGCGGATGGCAGCCCGCGTACCGACCAGCGGCCGTCGTCCGCGCGCTGCAAGGTCAGCGACAGCCCGCGCAGGCGCAGCTCGGTGAACGAAGCGCCCGGGAACAATCCCGCATACAGGGACACCAGCACCTCGGCCTGGCCGATCTTCACGCCATCGCCGGCGCCGATGCGCAGCCCCTCCAGGCGCAGCAACGGGCCACGCCGGGTCCAGGCGGTATCCAGCGCATCGAACGTCACCGGCTGACCGGCGCGCTCACTCAGCCACGCCGCCACCTGCTGCGGATGCTGTTCGGCCAGCGGCAACAGCTGGCTCAGCGCGCCGACCAGCAACGCCACGCCCACCAGCAGCAGCGCCGCCGCATACAGGGCATAGCGGCGGGTCAGTCGCAAACGGCGGCGCAACGGTGTGGGCATCAGCAGGTGAAGTTATGCGGGGTTTCGAACGGCGCCGGCAGCGCCAATCGCTCAGAGCAGGACCACATCGAACTGTTCCTGCAGGTACTGCTCATCGGCCTGGAAGCGGATGCTCTTGCCGAGGAACTCCTCCAGCTCGGCCACCGCCGCCGACTCTTCGTCGGTGATCCGCGCCACCACCTTGTTGGAGGCGATCACCAGCAGGCGCACCGCATCGAACTGGCGCACGGCGCGGGTGATCTCGCGGAAGATCTCGTAGGTCACGGTTTCGGCGGTCTTGATCGAACCGCGACCGCTGCACTCCGGGCACGGCTCGGACAGCTGCCGCTCCAGGCTCTCCACAGTGCGCTTGCGGGTCATTTCCACCAGCCCGAGCGGCGAGAAGTCGTACACCGTGGTCTTGGCGTGGTCGCGTGCGAGCCCCTTCTCCAGCGTGCGCAGCACCTGGCGGCGATGCTCGACATCGTCCATGTCGATGAAGTCGATAATGATGATGCCGCCCAGGTTGCGCAGCCGCAGCTGCCGTGCCACCGCCTGCGCCGCTTCCAGATTGGTGCGGAACACCGTCTCTTCCAGATTGCGCTGGCCCAGGAACGAACCGGTGTTGACGTCGATCGTGGTCATCGCCTCGGTCTGGTCGATGATCAGATAACCGCCGGATTTGAGCGGCACCTGCTTGTCCAGCGCGCGCCCGATCTCGTCTTCCACGCCGTAGCGGTCGAAGATCGGCCGGTCGCCGGTATACAGCTCGATCCGCTCGGCCAGTACCGGCATGTACTTGGCGACAAACGCCTGCAACTGGGCGAAGGTCTCTTTCGAATCCACCTTCACCTTGTCCACGTCCTTGCGGATCAGGTCGCGCACCGAGCGCAGCGGCAGGCTCAGGTCTTCATAGATGATGCTGCACGAGGCCACTTCGCGGCCGCGTCGTTCGACCACGTTCCATACCCGCGACAGATAGGCCACGTCCTCGGCAATCGCCTCGGCCGGCTGCCCTTCGGCATTGGTGCGGATGATGTAACCGTAACCGCCATGCTGGGCCGACAGTTCGGTCACCAGCGTCTTCAGCCGCAGTCGCTCGGCCTCGTCCTCGATCCGTGCCGACACGCCCACCACCTTGGACTGCGGCAACAGCACCAGGTAGCGCGAGGGAATGCTGATCTGGGTGGTCAGGCGCGCGCCCTTGCTGCCGATCGGGTCCTTGACCACCTGCACCACGATGTCCTGGCCGTCGCGCAACAACTCCACGATCGGCACCGAGGACGGCTGCGGCAACGGCAACGCCGCATCCACGCCTTCGGCGGCCACCGGGGCCGGCCGGATCACATCGTTGGCATGCAGGAACGCCGCCCGCTCCAGCCCCACTTCGACAAAGGCCGCCTGCATGCCGGGCATCACCCGTTGCACCTTGCCTTTGTAGATGTTGCCGACCACGCCACGGCGCCAGCCGCGTTCGAAATGCAGCTCCTGCAGCATCCCGTTCTCGATCACCGCTACCCGGGTTTCACGCGGGGTGACATTCACCAGGATCTCTTCCGTCATGTCCCTCATTCCCCCTTGTCCATCGATAGGTTTGCCGCCACCGGCCGCCCGCGCGCCGCCCCGGTAACGCCGAATGCACGCAGCAACTCGGCGGTCTGCTGCAACGGCAGCCCCATCACCCCGGAATAACTGCCCGACAGGTGGCGGATGTACCGCTCGCCATCGCCCTGGATGGCGTAGGCGCCGGCCTTGCCCATCGGCTCGCCAGTGGCGACATAGGCCCCGATCTCGGCGGCGGTCATCGGCGCGAATGTCACTTCCGAGGCGACCGTCACCTGCGCCTGGCGTCCGTGCGCGGCCAACGCCACCACCGTGATCACGGTATGGCTACGCCCGGCCAGCGTGCGCAGCATCGCCGCTGCCGCGGCGGCATCGACCGGCTTGCCGAACACCCGGTCATCAAGCACGACTTCGGTATCGGCGCCCAGCACCACCGCCTCGGCATCGGCGGCCACCCGGGCCAGGCCGGCCTGTGCCTTGTCGGCGGCCACGCGCTGCACATACGCTGCGGCCGACTCGGCCGGATCGCGCACTTCAGCAACCTCGAGATCAAGCGCCTGGAACGGCACACCCAAACGTGACAGCAACTGGGTTCTACGGGGGGAACGGGAGGCAAGATAGAACATCTTCAAAGGATAACCCGCGCCGGCTGGCTGAATGATCCGCAAAGCGCTGCAAAGCCGGCAAACCCCGATCAGACTCACCACGCGTTCATCGCTGTCCCAACATTCTGGCCCCGCCCAAGGAGATCTCCATGCGCCACAACCCGCTGTCCCTGCTGCTTGTTTCCCTTTCCCTCGCCATGGGAGGCACGATGAGCGCCCACGCCCAGTCCCCTGCGCCGCAGGTGGCCAGCGACGCCACCCTGCTCAACATCTCCGCCCAGGCCGAAGCCCGGCGCGTACCCGATGTCGCCACGCTGTCGGCCGGGGTCGTCACCCAGGCCGTGGATGGCAATACCGCCATGCGCGAGAACGCGGTGCAGATGGACAAGGTGATGAAGGCGATCAAGGCTGCCGGCATTGCCGAACGCGACATCCAGACCAGCGGCATCAACCTCAGCCCGCAGTACCGCTATGCCGACAACGAGGCGCCGAAAATCACCGGCTACCAGGCCAGCAACACCGTGAGCCTGAAAGTGCGCGACATCACCCGGCTCGGCAAGGTGCTCGACAGCCTCGCCGCACAGGGCGCCAACCAGATCAACGGCCCCTCGTTCGAGATCGACAAACCCGAGCCGGTGTATGACGAAGCCCGCCTGGCCGCGCTGGAAAAAGCCCAGGCTCGCGCGCAGACCTACGCCAAGGCGCTGGGGCTGCGGGTACGTCGCATTGTCAGCATCTCCGAGGGCAGCCAGGGCGGCTTCCGGCCCATGCCGATGATGGCCATGGCCTCGCGCGGCGCCAAGATGGAAATGGATACCGCGGTGTCGCCCGGCGAGACCTCCATCTCCGTCAACCTCGATGTGGTGTTTGAACTCGGCCGCTGAGATCCCGCACCGGTGACCGCTCTGGACGGCGCCTGCGGCGCCGTCTTCCTATCTGGCAGCTGACTGGAAAGCGCCCGGGCCTTGCCGCCGCGGAGATTTGTTGGCCCAGTGGAAGCGCGTGGGCCACACGCGCTCAACCCCCGGCCCACGGCAACGCGCGTTGTTTGCTACGACCCCGTCATGGAGGTGGATCATGGTCCGTATGCAGGTTGGCACAACCCCTATCCGTTTCGACATTTCCCGCATCCTCGCTTTCAGCACCGCTATCGCACTGCACGCGCTGGCCCTGGCACTGCTGTTGATCCCGCTGTCGCAGGTTCCGGTCCGCAACGATGCAATCCGCCCCGAACCGCGCTGGGCGATGCCGGAAATCGTCCCCATCACCCCACCGCCGGTGCCGGTACCGACGCCGATCACCCCCACCCTGCCATCCCCCAGGCCGCTCGCGCTGCCGCCGGCGCTGCAATCCGCACCGCTGCCGGTCTTCACAGCCGAGGCGGTCATTTCCACCGACCCCGCGACGATCGCTGCGACGGCCGCGACATCCACCGCGGTGCCCGCCAGTCCCGGCGTGCCTCTGGAAGGCGTGAGCCTGCACTACCTCGTTGCGCCGGCCCCGGCCTATCCGCGCGAGGCCCTGCGCAGCGGCGCGCAGGGCACCGTGGTGCTGCGGGTGCGCGTGGATGAGCGCGGCCTACCGGTAGAAGTGGCGATCGAGCGCAGCAGCGGCCATCGCAGCCTGGACAATGCCGCCCGCAGCCAGGTTGCCCGCTACTGGAAATTCCATCCGGCGCTGGATCACGGCCGGCCGGTGCAGGCCTATGGGCTGATCCCGATCGACTTCCACGTGCAGTAATCGCCACTGCCACCGGCGCCCCGAGGGCAGGGAATGGCCGCATTCCCTGCCCTTTTACGTTGCAGCGCATTCATAAATATATTTTGTCAAATCAGCCACTTGAGCTGGCCAATTAAGCTTTTTTTCACAGCTTTTGCACACCCTTGAAATCTAGATTGCGCCGTCGACACCGATCTATGCCGACCAACGGTCTACCCTTCAGGAGAGAAGCTGTGAATCGTCCGATCAACAGGCAATCGCCACACCGTCGCACCCCGCTCAGCCGCTGCATTTCCCTTGCCGTCGCCACCGTCGCGATCGCTGCCGGCGCTTCCTTGCCGGCCAGCGTCTTTGCGCAGGCGCAGGAGAAGGCGACGACGCTGGGCCGGATCACCGTCACAGGCTCCAACATCCCGCGTACCGACACCGAAACGCCCTCCCCGGTGCAGGTCATCACCCGGCAGGAGATCGATCGCACCGGCAAGACCAACGTCGCCGAGTATCTGCAGACCCTGACCGCTGACGGGTCCGGCTCGATCCCCAAAACCTTCGGCAACGGTTTTGCCGGCGGCGGCGCGGGCATCTCGCTGCGCGGCCTGGGCGCCGGCTCGACGCTGGTGCTGTTGAACGGCCGCCGCATGGCGACCTACGGCCTGGCTGACGACGGCCAGAAAGTATTCACCGACCTGAGCACCATTCCGCTGGATGCGGTCGAGCGTATCGACGTGCTCAAAGATGGCGCCTCGGCGATCTACGGTTCGGATGCGATCGCCGGCGTGGTCAACATCATCCTGCGCTCGGATTTCACCGGCGCAATCCTGCGCGGCTCCTATGGACTTTCCGGCGACAGCGATGGCGCCCAGCGCAAAGCGACGCTGACTGCCGGTACCGGCAGCCTGGCCGATGACGGCTGGAATGCGTTCTTCAGCCTGGACGTGGGCAAATCCGACGCCATCCGCGTTTCCGACCGGCGCAACCGCAAGTGGATCGGCACCGGAGACCTGCGCCCCTGGGGTTACAGCGTCGCGGGCAGCCAGTTCCTGGGCGGCGCGATCACCGGGGCGGCCCGCAATGGTGGCGGCAATTCCCCGGCCGGCAGCCTGTTCAATCCCGCGACGGGACAGCTGGTCTCGCTCCCCGGCTGCGCCGGGTTGTCCGCGGTCACCCCGCAGGATCCGGGTGGTGGCTGCCTGTGGGATGTGGGCACCTATCGTGACCTGGCCCCGAAAGAGGACTACGTCAACGTATTCGGCCGCGCCTCGTTCGCTTTCGGCGAGACCTCGCAAGCCTATGTCGAGATGGGCTATTCGAGGAAGCACACCAGGTTCCGCAACACTCCCTCCAACGTCTCAGGCGGCTGGGGTTATCCGGGCGGCCCGGTCAATGCCAACAGCGGCCCCGGCGCGACGGTACTCAGCGCCACCCACCCGGACAACCCGTATGGCGTACCGGTGCGGGTGCGCTACTCGGCCGCCGATGTCGGCCCGCGGGTGACCAACAACAGCAACGACTTCATCCGCTTCCTTGCCGGGGTCAAAGGCACCTGGGGCGATTGGGACTACGACACCGCCTACCTGCACTCCAGCACCAACCTGGTGAACAAGCGCGACGGCTTCCTGCGTTACAGCGCGGTGCAATGCGTGCTGGGCAACCCCAACTGCGCCTATGGCGTGTGGAATATCGGCCAGGGTTCGGGCACCAATCCGCAGAGCCTGTACGACTACATTTCACCGACCATCAGTGCCAACGCCAAGAGTGCGCTGGACATGTTCGACTTCAAGATCTCGCGCAGCCTGACCGATCTGAAGGGCGGCCCGCTGGGGCTGGCGCTGGGTACTGAATGGCGCAAGACCTCCAATTCGCTGACGCCGCAGACCTATACCGACCGGGGCGACATCATCGGTCTGGGCTACTCGGCTTATAGCGGGACCCAGAACGTGTATGCCGCCTACGCCGAATTGTCGGCGCCGGTGCTGGAGTCGCTGGAGCTCACCGGCGCGGTCCGCTACGACAAGTATGAAAGCGGTGATGCCGCCACCAAGCCCAAGGTCGGCTTCAAATGGACGCCGGTTGAATGGCTTGCGCTACGCGGCACTTACGCCGAAGGCTTCCGCGCCCCCAACCCGGCCGAAAACGGCGATGGCGGGCTGGCCGCGTTCTCCAATGCGAAAGATCCCGTGCGCTGCCCCAACGGCGCGCCGGCCCCGGGCGGCACCGCCGACGATTGCATCGCCAAGCAGGTGGCGATCATCACCAGGCCCAACCCCGACCTGAAGCCGGAAGAGTCCAAGAGCTACTCGCTTGGCATCGTCTTGCAGCCGACCCGCACCACCTCGATCACGGTCGATGCGTGGCGGATCAAACGCACCAACGAAATCGCCCAGGGCAGCACCAGCGATGCGATTCTGGCCGGCAACGTGCTGCGTGATTCCAACCTGCTCAATGGCGTCCCGGGCACCGGCTCGATCCTGGCGGTCAACACCGCTTACGTGAACGCTGCCCAGTCCACGGTTGAAGGCATCGACACCGACATCCGCCAGGACATTCCGCTGGGAAGCGCCGGCGACCTGCGCCTGGACATGCAGTGGAGCCATGTACGCAAATTCGAACGCACCGAGGGCGGGAGCACTTCCGAATATGCCGGCACCCATGGCAATTGCGATGTGACCAACTGCATCGGTACGCCGAAAGACCGGGTCAATTTCGGCGCCACCTGGAACTACTCCGCCTGGTCGGTAAGCGGCATCGTCAACTACATCGGCAAGATGGACAACATAGGTGAGGCCGGCGACGACAAGCAGACCGACTGCCTCAACCTGTTCGCCGACGGCAGCCCGGCACCGAACGGATGCGAGATCCGCTCGTTCACCACCTTCGACCTGTCCGCCAACTGGAAGGCGACCGACGCGCTGGAGATATTCGGCTCGGTGCAGAACCTGTTCGACCGGATCGCGCCGCTGGATCCGGCCACCTACGGCGCGGTCAACTACAACCCGCTGCACTACAGCGGCGCGGTGGGCCGTTATTACACGCTGGGAGCCAAGTACACGTTCCGCTGACCTGCGTGCATCGTGGCCCGGACTGGCCGGGCCGCGATGGCCAAAACCCGGAAAACAAAGAAGCCGCGATTGCTCGCGGCTTCTTCATTGAACNCTGGGAGCCAAGTACACGTTCCGCTGACCTGCGTGCATCGTGGCCCGGACTGGCCGGGCCGCGATGGCCAAAACCCGGAAAACAAAGAAGCCGCGATTGCTCGCGGCTTCTTCATTGAACTGGCGCCCGAAGTTGGACTCGAACCAACGACCCCCTGATTAACAGTCAAGTGCTCTAACCGGCTGAGCTATTCGGGCGGGGCGCGCATTCTAACCTGCTTTACGCTCGATGGTAAGGGTGATTTGCGATCATCGCTGCCGCCCGATACAACTGCTCGGCCACCACCAGCCGCACCAGCATGTGCGGGAGGGTCAGCGGTCCGATCGACCACGTCTCATCGGCCACCGCTGCAACGTCGGCCGCGTGGCCTTCCGGGCCGCCAATCAGGAACGCCAGATCACGCCCCTGCGTGCGCCAGTGCTCCAGCCGCTGCGCCAATTGCGCGGAGCTGAGCTGCTTTCCCGGGACGTCCAACGCCACCACATAGGCGTTCTTCGGCAGTGCGGCCAGCACCCGGCGGCCCTCGTCCTCGGTCGCCCGCCGCGGATCACGCCCTTTGCCACGCAGGCCCGGCTCGATTTCCACCAGCTCCAGCGGCAGCCAGTGCGACAGCCGCTTCTGGTACTCGGCGAACCCTTGCGCCACCCATCCCGGCGCACGCTCGCCGGTCGCGATCAATCTGGCTTTCATTGGCAGCCCTCCCTATCAGCGCCTGCACCCAGGACAAAAACGGAAACGGCGCCCTGCGGCGCCGCTTCGGCATGCTGCTTGCCGCCGTTCAGTCCTCGAACGACCCGTCTTCGTGATCGGTCGGCGGCTGGTCGCCCACGGTCCACAGGCGCTCCAGCGCGTAGAACTCGCGCACGCGCGGCAGCATCACATGGACGACAACGTCGCCCAGATCCACCAGCACCCACTCGGCCTCGCGCTCGCCTTCCACCCCGATGGGCATCACCCCGAGGTTCTTGGAGAACTTCACGACTTCATCGGCGATGGACTTGACGTGACGGCTGGAGGTGCCGGACGCGACCACCATGTAATCGCAGACACTGGAGCGGCCGCGCACATCGATCTCGGCCACATCCTTGGCTTTCAGTTCTTCCAGTGCGGAATGCACGCAGGCCAGCAGGGCCGGAACGGACGGCGGCGGGCTGGGAAGTTGGGTCTTGATGACTTGGGCTTGGCTGGTCAAAGCGGTAAAACTCGAAGAATGTGACGCTGATTATAGAGAACCCGGGCGCAACCGCCATTCACGGGTGATCGCGGCAACCGTACAGGCCGTGGCGGACGATGTAATCGGCCACCGCCGCAGGCACCAGCGCGCGCCAATTCCCGCCGCGCCCGATCGCCTGGCGGATGCCGGTGGCGGACTCGCCCCGCAACGGCTGGCGCAGCCGCCAGACCCGTCCGCAGGGGTGCTGCAGGAGTTCTTCGCGCGACTGCGCCCACGCTCCGTGCAGGTATCCGGCCAGCACTGGCGGCAACGGGCCGTCCAGCCCGCTGCCGGGGCGGTCGGCGACCACAAAATGGGCCAGCCCGAGCAGCGATTTCCATTCGTGCCAGGTGGGCAGACCGGCCAGGCTGTCGGCGCCGACCAGCAGGGCCAATGGCTGGGTGGGCGAGGTTTCGGCGCGCAGTTCGCGCAGCGTATCCACCGTCCAGGACGGCACCCCGGGGTGCCGCTGGGCGCGGTGCAGCTCACGCCGGTCCAGTTGCAGCCCCGGCTCGCCGGCAATGGCCAGTTCCAGCATGCGCGTCCGCTGTGCGGCGGTAGCGCCCGGGGCCGCACGATGCGGCGGATCGGCCGCGGGCATCAGCCGCACCGGCACCTGCAGCTCGTCGCGGGCGCAACGTGCGATGGCCAGATGGCCCAGATGGAACGGATCGAAGGTGCCACCGTAGTAAAGCCGCAGTGCCGGCGGCGCGTTCACGCCAGGCCCGCCCCGCGGCCGCTCAACGTGCACTGCGCGCCAACAGGCGCAGCGCGCGCGCTTCCGCCAACGCCAGCAACAGACGTTCCAGCGCCAGCCACGGATCGCCCTCGGCGCGCCCCTTGGCCATGCGGTCGACCAGCGAGGCCTCGGCGACGAACCGCTCCCAGCGACGCGGATCGGGGTGACGCTGCAGCGCGCGCTTGAACGGCGCCTGGCGTGATTCCCAGATGCCCTTGCTCTTCATTTCCGCGCCGAGATTGCCGCCACCGGCCTGCACCCGCGCCAGACCGGCGGTGATCAGCAGTTCGCGGATCAGGATCGGGGTCAGCGCCGCCACCGCCTCCCCTTCGGCGCGCAGGCCGGCAAGCATGCGGATCACGCCCGCCGCCTGTCCGGAAAACGCCGCTTCCGACAACCGGAACACGTCGTAGCGGGCGGCATCGGCCACCAGCGACTCCATTTTTTCCAGGTCCAGCGGCTGGCCATCGGCCAGCAACGCCAGCTTGTCGATTTCCTGCGCGGCCGCCAGCAGGTTGCCCTCCACCCGTTCGGCCAGGCGCTGGACCGCCGCCGGATCGGCGCGCAGGCCCTTGCCGCGCAGACGCCGCTCGATCCAGTCAGACAGTTCATGCGGTTTGATCGCCCATGCCACCGAGATCACCCCGACACGGCCAACCGCCTCGGCCCACTTGCCCTGATGCGACTTGCTCCACTCGTTGGCGGTGATCAGCAGCACCACATCCGGCGCGGGCTGCGCGCAGAACCGGGAAATGACCTCGGCGCCGTCCTTGCCCGGTTTGCCGCTGGGCAGGCGCAGCTCCACCAGACGCCTGGCACTGAACAGGCTGGGAGCATTGAAGCTGGAATCGAGCCGATCCCAGTCGAAATCGCGGCCATCGGCATCGAATATTTCGCGCTCGCCGATCCCATCGGCGCGCGCGCGGGCGCGGACCGCATCGGCTGCCTCGAGCACCCGCAGCGTTTCCGGCCCGGCTATCAGATAGGCCGGTGCCAGCGGCTGCGAGAGCGCCTGCGCGGCCAGCTGTTCAGGGCGAAGTTCCATGACCGGCCCGGTTACCGCGCCGAGCGGGCAGGAAAACCGCGGCGGAACTCAATCAACGCTGCCATCCGGCTTTTCCTGCTTGGGCGGCGCCACATCCAGCGGTGACTTCTTTTCCTGCTGCAGCTCCGCGCGCACCACGCTGTCGACCCGGCGAAGAATCGACGCCGCCATTTCCCGGCGCAGCTCATCGGCCAGGATCTCGCGCTCGGTGGTGGTACCGGTGGCATCCACCGGCGGCGAGACGTAATCGCGCGACAGCTCGATCACCTGCTCCGGCACCAGCACGCTGCCATCGTGGCGATAGAACACGAACACCACCGCATAGCGCAGGCTGAACTCCTGCGCGCGCCCCTGCGCATCGATTGCGATCGGCAGGTCACCCCAGCGTTCGGAGCGGACCTGCAGGCGGGCAAATTTCTCTCCCGCCGTGCCGGCATCGGCAGCCACCACCGACGTCCCGGAGGCGCGCACGCCCCGCTCCAGCAGCTTCACCAGTTCGCTGTAGCGCACCGACGATTCCACCTTTACCGCCGGGGTGTCGTCAGGCAGGGTCAACTTGCTGCGCAGATGGAAGCCGCAGCCGACAAGGCTGGTGGCAAGAACGAGGGCGAACAGGGATCGGATCATGGACACAGTCTGGCGGAGCCGGCCGGGAGCGGCAACAGGCAGGGAAGCCTGCCTGATGCCGCGTGAACAGGGCTTGAGATCCGTCCGGATCAGCCGGCCACGATGTTGACGATCTTGCCCGGCACGATGATGACCTTGCGCACGGTCATGCCTTCCAGGAACTTGGCCGCGTTCGGCTCGGCCAGCGCAATGGCTTCGATCTGGTCGCGCGCGGTGTCCGCGGCCACCTCGATGGTGCCGCGCAGCTTGCCATTGACCTGCACCGCGAGCGTCAGTGCATCTTTCACCAGTGCCGCCGGATCGACCTGCGGGAACGGCTGGTCTTCCAGCAACGTCTCGGCATTCCCCAGCAGCTGCCACATCGCGTGACAGGCATGCGGCGTGATCGGATTGAGCATCAGCACCGTGGCCTGCAGCGCCTCCTGGCGCACGGCGCGGCCCTGCGCGCTGTCGTCGTTGAACTTGGACAACGAGTTCAGCAGCTCCATCACCGCGGCAATGGCGGTATTGAAGGCATGGCGCCGGCCATAGTCGTCACCGACCTTGCCGATCGTCTCGTGGGTCTTGCGGCGCAACGCCTTCTGCCCGGCATCGAGCGTGGCCACGTCCAGGGCCGGGGCGGCACCGTCGGCGATGTGCTTGTGTACCAGCGTCCACAACCGGCGCAGAAAGCGCGCCATGCCATCGACGCCGGCTTCGTTCCACTCCAGCGACTGCTCCGGCGGCGCGGCGAACATCGAGAACAGGCGCACCGTGTCGGCGCCGTACTTGCCTACCATCGCCTGTGGATCGACCCCGTTGTTCTTGGACTTGGACATCTTTTCCGAGCCCCCCACCACCACTGGCTGGCCGTCGGCGATCAGGGTGGCGCCGGTGATGCGGCCGCGCTCGTCGCGCTGCACATCGACATCGGCCGGATTGATCCAGTCCTTGGAACCGTCCGCGTTCTGCCGGTAGTAGGTGTCGGCGATCACCATGCCCTGGCACAGCAGGTTCTGCGCCGGCTCGTCGCTGTCCACCATGCGCGCGTCGCGCAGCAACTTGTGGAAGAAACGGAAATACATCAGGTGCAGGATCGCGTGCTCGATGCCGCCGATGTACTGGTCCACCGGCAGCCAGTAGTTGCCACGCTTGTCCACCGCATCACGCGCACCCGGGGAGGTGTAGCGGGCGTAATACCAGCTCGACTCCATGAAGGTGTCGAAGGTATCGGTTTCGCGTTCGGCCGCGCCACCGCAGTCCGGGCAGGTGGTCTTGCGCCACTCCGGATCGGCCTTGATCGGCGAACCGGTGCCCAGCAGGGTCACATTTTCCGGCAACACCACCGGCAGCTGGTCTTCCGGCACCGGTACCGCGCCGCACTTGTCGCAGTAGATCACCGGGATCGGGCAGCCCCAGTAACGCTGGCGGCTGACGCCCCAGTCGCGCAGGCGGTAGTTGACCCGGCGCTGGCCCTGGCCCTTGCGCTCGAAACGCTCGGCCAGCGCCTCGAACGCGCCCTGGAAATCCAGCCCGTCGAATTCGGCGGAGTTGACCAGTTCGGTCGCGCGCGCCTTGTCGCCGTACCAGTCCTGCCAACGGCTCGCATCGTAGGTTCGTTCGTCGTCGTTCTTCGGCGACTTCAGCGCGATCACTTGCTTCTTGGGCAGGTTGTACTTGCTGGCAAATTCGAAATCACGCTGGTCGTGGCCCGGCACCGCCATCACCGCGCCCGTGCCATAGCCCATCAGTACGAAGTTGGCGACCCAGATCGGCACCTGTTCACCGCTGACCGGATGGACGGCCTTCAGGCCGGTATCCATGCCGCGCTTTTCCTGGGTTTCCAGTTCGACCTCGGAAACGCCGCCCTGCTTGAGCTCGGCCAGCATCGCCGCCAACGCCGGGTTGTTCTTCGCCGCATGCATCGCCAGCGGGTGTTCACCGGCGATGGAGACGAAGCTCACGCCCATCACCGTGTCCGGGCGGGTGGTGAACACGCGCAGCGGGTCCAGCGCGCCGCCGTCCACGTCGCGCACGTCGAACTGGATTTCCAGCCCCTCCGAGCGGCCGATCCAGTTGCGCTGCATGGTCTTGACCGAATCCGGCCAGCCCGGCAGTTCATCCAGGCCGTCCAGCAGCTCCTGGGCGTAGTCGGTGATGCGCAGGAACCACTGCGGGATCTCGCGCTTTTCCACCAGCGCGCCCGAGCGCCAGCCGCGGCCGTCGATCACCTGCTCGTTGGCCAGCACGGTGTTGTCCACCGGGTCCCAGTTCACCACCGAGTTGCGGCGGTAGGCCAGGCCCTTGCGCATCAGCCGGGTGAACATGCGCTGCTCGTGCACGTAGTACTCGGGGGTGCAGGTGGCGAACTCGCGCGACCAGTCGATCGCATAGCCCAGCGACTTGAGCTGGGTGCGCATGTGGTCGATGTTGGCGTAGGTCCACTTCGCCGGCGCGGTCTTGTTCTTGATCGCCGCGTTCTCGGCCGGCAGGCCGAACGCATCCCAGCCCATCGGCTGCAACACGTTGTGGCCGGTCATGCGCTTGTAGCGGCTGATGACGTCGCCGATCGTGTAGTTGCGCACATGGCCCATATGCAATGCGCCGGATGGATACGGCAGCATCGACAGGCAGTAGAACTTGGGCTTTTCCGAGGTCTCGTCGACCTCGAACGCACGAGTGGTGTCCCAATACTGCTGGGCGGCGGATTCGATCTGCTTGGGATCGTAGAAGTTCGGTTCGACGCTGGACATGTCAACGCTGGCGACGGCAAAGCGGGAAAGGGTACCGCAGTGCATCATGCCGCTCCAAACCGTCCCTGTCCGGCGTCGGCGAAATTCCCGATCCGGTTGATATTCATGGACTTTTCCCGACCGCCCGATTGCCACTTGCCGGACAACCGCGCCAATCCCGTGGCCGTACCGCCGCGCCGGCGCTTATGCTCGGCGCTCGACACCTGGGGAATGACCGATGCGCAGAATGCTCCTGGCCGGCGTGGCCGCCCTGGCAACCGGGACGGCCATGGCCGCCGAACCACCGCTGGCGATCCACTGCGGCAAGCTGTTCGATGCCCGCAGCGGGCAGATGCGCGGGCCGCATACGTTGCTGGTGGTCGATGGCCGGATCCAGCAGACCGTCAGCGGCGGCAATGCCGCAGTGGCGGGCTGGCGCGAGGTCGACCTGCGCGACAAGGTCTGCCTGCCCGGCTGGACCGATCTGCACGTGCATCTGGGCAGCGAGTCCAGCCCGGCCAGCTATTCCGAAGGCTTCCGCCTGGACCCGGTGGATTACGCCTACCGCTCGGTCGGCTTTGCCGAAAAAACCCTGATGGCCGGCTTCACCAGCGTCCGCGATCTGGGTGGTGAAATCGCCCCGCATCTGCGCGATGCCATCAACCAGAACCTGGTGAAGGGGCCGCGCATCTTCGCCGCCGGCAAATCGATCGCCACCACCGGCGGCCATGCCGATCCGACCAACGGCTACAACGAGCACCTCTCCCACCTGATCGGTCCGCCCGGCCCCACCGACGGGGTGATCAACTCCGCCGACGAGGCGCGCCAGGCCGTGCGCCAGCGCTACAAGGAGGGCAGCGACGTGATCAAGATCACCGCCACCGGGGGCGTGCTCAGCTATGCCAAATCCGCGGATGCGCCGCAGTTCGTGGTGGACGAGATCAAGGCCATCGTCGATACCGCCAGGGATTACGGTTTCCGCGTCGCCGCCCATGCCCATGGCAGCGAAGGCATGAAGCGCGCGGTGCTGGGTGGCGTCACCAGCATCGAACACGGCACCTACATGGACGAGGAGGTGATGCGGCTGATGAAGCAGCACGGCACCTGGTATGTGCCGACGCTGTATGCCGGCCGCTTTGTCAGCGAAAAAGCCAGGATCGACGGCTACTACCCCGCTGTCGTCCGCCCCAAGGCCGCGCGCATCGGCGCCCAGATCCAGGACACCGCCGCCAAGGCGTATCGCAACGGGGTCAAGATCGCCTTTGGCACCGACCAGGGCGTAGGCCCGCACGGCGACAACGCCCGCGAGTTCATCTACATGGTCGAAGCCGGCATTCCCGCCGCCAAGGCGCTGCAGGCCGCCACCGTGCATGCGGCCGACGTCCTGGGCGTGGACGACCAGGGGGTGCTGGAACCGGGCAAGCGCGCCGATCTGATCGCGCTGGCAGCCGATCCGCTACAGGACATCACGGCGGTGATGGACGTGCGGTTCGTGATGAAGGACGGGGTGATCTACAAGCAGGCGCAGTAAGCCGCCGGCAATCGTCGGCGCCATTCAATGACGGGTGCGCGTCCCCGGGCCGGTGCGCGCCACCAGCGCCAACCACAGCAGCCAGCTGGCGAACGCCAGCCGCTGCGCAAGCGCCACCGGCATCAGCACGTCCAGCACGAACGCGGCCACCGCCACCGCCAGCGCGGCGGCCAGGCTGAGCACCGCCACCGAACGCCACGGTGGCTGCTTCCAGCCCCCCACCGCCAGCATCAGCGCGCCGGGTACGAAGGCCACCACCCACAGCATCCAGGCGCTGGCGTGGAACTGGCTGGCCCGGCTTTCGATATCGCTGCCATCCAGCGGCAACAGCCCCATCGCGGCAAACGCCATGGCCGCCAGCACCATCATCTGTCCCCCCACGCGCAGCGTCCACGACGCGGTCGCCGGCAGCCGCTGCAACAGCGCCACGGCCACCACCGCCGCCAATAGTCCCGGAATCACAAAACCCAGCAGGCTGAAGGCCAACGCATGCGGAACGCCGGTGGCGCCCAGCAGCGACACCGGATGCACCATCTGCGAGTAGCCGGGCAAGGCTGCACCGAAGCCCAACACCGCAGCGACGCCAAACAACGCCGCCAGCAGCCCGGCATGCACTTTCATGTTTTTCATTCCCGCCACCGCACCACCTCTTCCACCCCTGCGTTGCATGTCGTGGCGATAGCGAACGCCAGCTCCAGCGAGGGCACCTGCTTCTCCATTTGCAGCGCGATGAGCGTCTGCCGGGTCACCCCGCAGGCCGCACCAGCGCCGGCCGCGCCTGCGGACGCGTATCCGTGCCGTACCCCGCCGCAGACAAGATGAAAGACCTTACCTCCCGCCCTATCCATGTCAACTATTGCTTCGATGGCCTTGTACCCCGCGCTCTCAGCCACCATAGAGGCACCACTGTCTCCACCGAACGCTGCCATGACCGACAAACCCCACGTTTTCGACGCCACCACTGAAACCTTCGAAACCGAGGTCCTGCAGAAGTCGATGCAGACCCCGGTACTGGTCGACTTCTGGGCGCCCTGGTGCGGGCCATGCAAGACCCTGGGACCGCTCTTGGAAAAGCTGGCGGCCGAGTACAACGGTGCCTTCGAGCTGGCCAAAGTCGACGTGGACCAGGAACAGCAGGTCGCCGCCGCGTTCCAGATCCGCTCGGTGCCGACCGTGTTCCTGGTGAAGGGCGGACAGATCGCCGATGGCTTTCCCGGAGTGATTCCGGAAGGCCAGCTGCGTGAATTCCTGACCCAGCACGGCATCGAGCCACTGCCCGCCCCAACGGCAGCGGCGCCCGACGCGGTGCCACTGCCGCTGGACCCGCAGGCCGAAGTGGCCGCGCTGCGTGACGCCATCGCCGCGGCCCCCGACAAGGAAGAACTGAAACTTGACCTGGCAATGGCGCTGCTGAAGACCGGCGTGGTCGATGAAGCCGGCACCCTGCTCGACGCCCTGCCCGCCAACCTGTCCACCGACGACCGCGCCGTGCGCGCCCGCGCGCGGCTGGATTTCGCCAGGGTACTGGACGCCGCACCGCCGGCGGACGCGCTGGCCGCGCGGCTTGCGGCCGACGCCGGCGACCTGCAGGCCCGCCACCTGCTGGGGGTGCGCCATCTGCTGGCCGGCGAGGACGAACAGGCCCTGGAGCAGTTCATCGAGATGCTGCGCCGCGATCGCGGCTTCGAGGACGGACTGCCGAAAAAAGCGCTGATCGACGCCTTCCGCGTGATCGAGGATGAAGACCTCGTGGGCCGCTACCGGCGCCGGATGTCCTCGCTGCTGTTCTGAGGCAAACCCCGTATCCATGGCAATGGAGGGGATGATGGCCGAAACTGGCATCGCCATCGGTGCCGATGGCGGTGCGCTCTGCCCGGGTCCCTTCCAGCGGGAATTGGAGACCAGAGGCACCTGACCGTTTCAGCGCAGGGACCAGGCCCGCAGTCCAGTGATGCTTGAACAATCCTCCGCCGCTACTGCGCCATGCGCTCCCCGTCTGGTGTGGCCGCCTGGCCCTGCCGCCACCGCCTCTGCGGTGGTCGGATGTGGCCGGATGCGGCGTGTGAGGCCATGAGCCGGCCTGGCATGTCGTGGTATCAGCGCCTGCTGCACGGTGCGTGGACCGGCATCAGGGCCCATGGCTGGCGCCATCGCGACAGGTTGACCGGGCTCGGCAACCGGCGCCAGTTCGAGCTGGCGCTGCGGCGGCAGTTTGACCACTGCTGCGAGCTGCACAAGCCGCTGAGCCTGGTGCATATCGAGCTGGATCCGTTGAATCCGCGCGACACCGCGTCTGGTCCACCCGCCGGCGATCGCCGGTTGCGGCAAATCGCCGCGCTGCTGGGTGAACAGGTGCGCCGTCCGGGTGATCTGGCCGCGCGCCTGGGTGGCGACGGGTTCGCGCTGGTGTTACCCGACACCCCCCGTGAAGGGGCCATCCACCTGGTGGAAACCCTGATTGGACAGGTGCGGAGGCTGGCAGTAGCCGGCAGCACAGACGTGCCCATCCCCTTCTCGATCAGTGTCGGCCTGCACACCGGTATTCCGGATGCACGGAGCACCGCGCAGCAGTTCAGCGGACGCGCCAAAGCCGCGCTGCACAAGGCCAAGATCGCCGGCCGCGATGGCTACTTCGCCGACCCGGTCAGCGCCGATTGAACGGAAGGCCACCATACGGCTGCGAATGTTAAACTCGGCCACTGTTCCTTCCGTGGCGCTATTCCGATGAAAGCCAGCACCTTCCGTCTCGGCATCAACCTGTGGCCGCCCTTCCTGTTCAGCGGCATCCAGGTCACCGACATCGCCGCGGACTACCGCCATGTGCGCGTGGAGTTGCGCATGCGCCCGTGGAACCGCAATTACGTGCATACCCATTTCGGCGGCAGCCTGTTCGCGATGACCGACCCGTTCTGGATGCTTGCGGTGCTGCGCAACCTGGGGCGCGACTATTACGTGTGGGACAAGAGCGGCAGCATCGATTTCATCAAACCCGGACGCGGCACCGTGTGGACCGAATTCCGCCTGGACGGGCCGGTGCTCGATGAGATCCGCCATGCCACTGCCAGCGGCGACAAATACCTGCGCTGGTTCGAAAACGAGATCTTCGACGCCCAGGGCGAGGTGGTCGCCCGGGTACGCAAGCAGGTCTACATCCGCCGCAAGCCCGAAGCCCGCAACAGGCCCTGATCAGGGTCGCGCCAGCCCCTCCGGCAGCGGCACCGACAGCACCGCTCCCTGCTTCAGCCCATACCGGTCCAGCTGCAGACTGCGGCCGTCCTCCGAAACCCGGATTTTGCGCGGTCCGTCCGCCAGCCCGGCCGGCAACCGGGCCAGCAATGTTTCCAGCGGGCCATCGCCGGGCTGTTCCCGCAACCACAGCAGGGCGGCCACCAGCCGCAGGTGCGCGCCGGCATCCTGCAGCCGCAGCGGGTAATCGGCGTAGGCCGGGCCGGCGATGGCGGACAAGATGCAGCCGACCGGATTGGCCGCGCACTCCAGTTGCCACCGCGAAGTGGAGACTGCTGGCGCACGCACCGGCCTATCGTCCGCCAGCGCCGCCAACGCGTCCTTGCCGCACGGCCACGCCATCTGCCGGGCGATCCGGCCACGGGTTTTCTCCCGATCCAGCAGCAACCCCTGTGGCCAGCTGCTGAAATGGCCGATCGCCGCACTGGAAAGCGCGAACTCGCCGCGCATCGGCTGGCATATCGCCAGTTCGCTCGCCATTGCCGGCACGAAGGCCCGGTGACAGACATCGGGAAGCGGATACTGCCGTGGCAGCTCGGCCAGCACGTCACCCAGCAGCGCGGCGTTGCCCTCGACCATCGCCGCGCCGATCATCGCCGCCACCAGGCTGTCGCTGTGCGACATCAGCAGGCGCGCGGTCAACGTATCGGTGCACAGCCCCTGCAGCGCCTCAGCACTGCGTCCCTGCACGTGCGCCAGCGCATGCGCCGGCAGCGCCCGCGTCAACAACTGGAATGGCGGCATCAGCATCGCCACATCCGGCGCGAACGGATTGCGATAGTGGCCGTCCTGCGCCAGCCGTGCGATTCGCTGCAGCAGCGCCTGTTGCCCTTCCAGCGCCGCCGCCACCCGCGTTTCATCCAGGCGGACCTTGCGCAGGCACCCGGGCTCTCGCCAGCTGCAGAAATTCTCCATCCCTGCCACCGGTTCGTAGCGGCGGGCGGCCACGCTTTCGAACGCGGGCACGCCCGGGTAAGCATCCGCGGGAAGGGCGGCCAGGGCCTGCCGATGAAGGGCCACATCCTCGGACAGCAGCGCATCGAGCCGGTCATCGGCGATGCCGTCGTAGCCCAGCAACCACAGCCGGGCAAACGCGTTGCTCCCCGGCTGCGGCGCTGCCTGCTCCAGCAGGGCCACCGCTTCGCGTTGCGCACGGTTCTGCGGCCACAGCCGTGACACCGCCCACACCGCGACCACCAGCAGCACCACCGTCGACAGCCCCTGCACCAGCCAGCGCATTCCCTTCAACACAGCATTCTCCCCATGCCCCCGTATCCGTCGGGGAGTCGAGCCTATCCCGCAGCCGCAGGCCGTTACAATCCATGCATGTCGCCCGAAGCCGTGTCCCTCCCCCATCGCCCCTCCCTGCAACGACTGTTTCTGACCGGCCTGCTCACGCTGCTGCCGATCTGGTTGACCTGGGTGGTTGTCAAATTCGTGTTCGTACTGTTGTCCGGCATCAGCAGCCCGCTGGTGGTGCCGCTGTCGGAACAGATCGCCGCCTCGTTCCCCGGCTATCTGGACTGGATCAAGGTCGAGTGGATGCAGGATGTCATCGCCCTGCTGGCCACCTTGCTGGTGATCCTGGCCGTGGGCGTGCTCAGCCGGCGCGTGGTCGGTCAGCAGCTGCTGCGCTGGTTCGGCGCGGTGATCCGCCGTATTCCGCTGGCCAGCGTCATCTACGACAGCGCCAGGAAGCTGCTGGATATCCTGCAGACCAAGCCCGGCAACACCCAGCGCGTGGTGCTGATCGACTTCCCGCACCGCGACATGAAATCGATCGGTCTGGTCACCCGCGTCATCAAGGAACAGGGCAGCGGCCGCGAACTGGCGGCGGTGTACGTGCCGACCACGCCGAACCCGACCTCGGGCTATCTGGAAATCGTGCCGGTGGAGCTGCTCACCCCGACCGACTGGACCGTGGAACAGGCGATGAGTTTCATCATCTCCGGCGGCGCGGTCGCCCCGGACAGCATTCCCTTCACCCGCGCCGGCGATCTCTGAGCCCCGACCCCGCGACGGCCGCAATCCCGGTGCCGGAAGCGGACCGCGGATGCCGGCGGGCGTGATCGTCCGATCCCCGGTTTGCCGGTTTGCCCGGCGCTCACGCCGGCAATCTGCGGTTGCCGGGGAATAGACATGCGCCTCGTCAGGGATGCCGGCGGGACCCGGCACCGCCGGCAGGATCCGGCTTCACCGAAGCGACGCTGGCTGGGCGGCGTCGGCCGCAGCGTGCCAACGCCACCTGTATGCCGCGCAAGCGGCCGCATTTGTTTCTGGTCGCAGGCAGCGATATGGGGCAAGCTCCGGAGCTTGTGTGTTTCCGGAACCACCGATGTCTTCCAGTCTGTCCCGTGTGATCGCGATTGCCCTGGCGTCGATCCTGACCTTTGCCGCGGCAATGCCCGTTACCGCCGCCACCAAAAAAGCCAAGCGCCCGGCAGCCACCCAGACCCGAACGGCAAAGCCCAAACCCAGGCCCCAGCCGCGGGCGGCAGCACCCGCCCCGGCCAGGCAGAGCAAGGCCAGCCGGCTTAACCGGATCTACGACGAATACTGGGATGCCTCGATGCGGCTCAATCCGCTGCAGGCCACGTTCCAGGGGGAGAGCCGCTACAACGACCAGCTGCCCAATTTCCTGGCCGCCGCCTCGCGCCAACAGGCCCACGACTTCACCGTGGAGTGGCTGGGCAAGGTGGAAGCGGTGGGCGCGGATGGCCTGCAGGGCCAGGACCTGCTCAGCTATGAGATTTTCGTGCGTGACGCCCGTTCCGCCCTGGCCGCCGAACAGTTCCCCAGCTGGATGCTGCCGATCAACCAGTACTACAACCTGGCCAGCATCGTCGCCCTGCTGGGCTCCGGCGCAGGTGCGCAGCCGTTCCACACCGTCAAGGATTATGAAAACTGGTCGCGCCGCGCAGCCGGCATTCCGCCGCTGTTCGAGCAGGCCATCGCCAACATGCGCCAGGGCATGGCCGCCGGCGTGGTGCAGCCGCGCGCGCTGATGGAAAAAGTGCTGCCGCAGCTCGATGCGGTGATCACGCCAACGGCCGAGGAAAGCCTGTTCTGGGGGCCGATCCGCAATCTTCCGGACAATTTTCCCGACGAAGAAAAGCAGCGTCTGAGCGCCGAATACAAACGCATGATCGAGCACCGGATCCTGCCGGCCTACCGCGCCCTGCGCGGCTTCATCGCCACCGAATACCTGCCGGCCACCCGCACCAGCGAAGGTCTGGGCGCCCTGCCCAACGGCCTGGCCTGGTACGCACAGAATGTGGCCAGCAGCACCACGTCCTCGCGTACCCCGGCTGAAATCCATCAGCTCGGCGTCCAGGAAGTGGCGGACCTGCAGGAGCGGATCGGCGCGGTGATGAAGCAGGCCCGCATCCGCGGCACCCTGCAGAAAACCTTCCGCACCATGCGCAACGACCGCCAGTTCGTGTTCAAGGACAGCGCCAGCCTGCTCGCCCGCTACCAGCAGGTGCGGACGCAGGTCGATGCCCGGGTGCCCACGCTGTTTTCCACGCTGCCCAAGACCGGGCTGGAGATCCGCGAAGTGGAACCCGAGCGCGCGCTGAGTGCCAGCAGCGCCAGTTACCAGCCACCGTCGGCCGACGGCAAACGCCCGGGCATCCTGTACCTCAACACGCACGACCTGCCCTCGCGCAAACGCTGGGCGGTGCCCATGCAGTACCTGCACGAGGGCATCCCGGGCCACCACCTGCAGCTGGGCCTGCAACAGGAACTGAGCAGCCTGCCGCGGTTCCGCCGCCTGGGTGGCGATACCGCCTTCGTCGAAGGCTGGGGCCTGTACGCTGAATTCCTCGGCCAGGAAATGGGCATCTACCAGGACCCGTATGACGAGCTTGGCTATCTGCACAACACGCTGCTGCGCACCGTGCGCCTGGTGGTGGACACCGGCCTGCATGCGCAAGGCTGGAGCCGCCAGCAGTCCATCGACTACATGGTCAAGAATGCCGATCTCAGCGCCGCCGAAGCCGCTGCGGACGTGGAGCGGTTCATGGCGCTTCCCGGGCAGACGCTGGCCTACCGTGTCGGCGAGATCAAGATCCTGCAGCTGCGCGAAAAAGCCGCCACGGCGCTGGGCGCGCGTTTCGACCTGCGCGAATTCCACAGCGAAGTGCTGAAGGACGGCTCGATGCCGCTGGATATCCTGGAAGCCAAGATCGACCGCTGGATCGCCAGCAAGAAGACCTGATCCCTGAGCAAGGAGCCGTGATGCCGCAGTGGATGTTCCAACTTGCCGCGCCGTGCCTGCTCGCGTTCTCCGCCGCGGCCATGGCCCGCCCGCCAGCGCCGGCCGATCGCGGCATCGATGCGCTGATGCAAGGTTATGACGGCCAGGTGCCGGGCGCCTCGGTGCTGGTGCTCAAGGACGGGCAGCCGGTGTTCCGCCGCAGCTATGGGCTGGCGGTGATGGAAGACGGCACCCCGGCTTCGCCGTCCAGCAACTACCGGCTGGCCTCGGTGAGCAAACAGTTCACCGCCGCCGCGGTGCTGCTGCTGGCCGAAGACGGCAAGCTGGGCATCGACGATCCGCTGAAAAAGTGGTTGCCCAGCCTGCCCGCGGCGGCCGATGCGATGACGCTACGGCACCTGCTCAGCCATACCAGCGGCCTGCTCGACTACGAAGGCCTGATGGACCCGGCCGACACCCGCCAGGTCCACGACAGCGATGTGCTGGGGCTGCTGGAAAAACAAGACCGCCGCTACTTCGCACCCGGCAGCGACTACCGCTACAGCAACAGCGGCTATGCGCTGCTGGCGCTGGTGGTGGGCAAGGCCTCCGGCAGCGACTTCGCCAGCTTCCTGCGCCAGCGCATCTTCCTGCCGCTGGGCATGGCCAACACCTGGGCACATCAGGATGGCGTGGACGACATCCCCGACCGCGCCTACGGCTACAGCCGGATGGAGGGCCGCTGGCAGCGTACCGACCAGAGTCCCACCAGCGCGGTACTCGGCGATGGCGGCATCTATTCGTCCATCGATGATCTGGCCAGGTGGGACGCCGCGCTGTACGACGAACGGCTGTTGCGCCACCGCTCGCTGCAGCTGGCCTTCAGCCCGGCGACGAAAACCCATGAACCGGATGTGCCGTATTACGGCTTCGGCTGGCGCATCAATGGCGGTGCGCTGTGGCACAGCGGGGAAAGCATCGGCTTCCGCAATGTGATCGTGCGCTACCCGAAACAGCGCCTGACGGTGATCGTGCTGAGCAACCGCAACGAGCCCGAACCGTATCCGCTGGCCGTCGGCATCGCCCGCCGCTGGCTGGATCCGGCCCGCTGAAGCGGCAAGCTGCGTCCGCCACGCCCCGGCAACTCCCGGCGGCCAGGCCCACGGGCAGGACCTCCATGCAGGCATCGCCCCCGGCGACAGGATCGCCAAGACGCGCGGGATGTTGAAGCCCGCGCCGAACCCGGACGGGGCCGGCTTCGGGCCTTGCCACCCGCTGATCGGCCGGGGCGTACCGGCCGGCAACCGCAAGCGGATCAAGGGGCAATGGCCGCAGAATCCGCAGTGGCACGGGGTGGGCTTCGGCACGGTTTCCGTACGGGGCAGAATGCGGTTACATTCGGCCCCATGCCGGCGCCGCCGGTTGTGAGACGGACCCTGGGAGGGGATACATGCGCAAGACGTTCAAAACCCTGTTGTTGGCCCTGCCGCTGCTGGCAGCCGGCTTCGCCGCCAATGCCAATGATGGCGCGGTTGGTCGTTGGAAAACGATCGACGATGCCACCGGCAAGCCGAAATCGATTGTCGAAATCACCGAGGCCGCCAATGGCACCCTGACCGGCAAGGTGGTCGAGATCCTGCATTCGGACCGCGGCCCCAACCCGGTCTGCGACAAGTGCGAAGGCGCCAACAAGAACAAGCCGGTCAAGGGCATGACCATCCTGTGGAACCTCAAGTCCGACGGTTCCGGTCATTGGAGCGGCGGCACCATTCTCGATCCGGCCAAGGGCAAGACCTACAAGTCCAAGGCCGAGCTGAAGGACGCCGGCAAGAAGCTGGATGTCTCCGGCTGCATCGCCTTCATCTGCCGTGCGCAGACCTGGGTGCGCGAGTAAGTCCGCCGCGGCCCGGTACTACCCGCGACCCGGCTCCGGCCGGGTCGCCTGTTTCGGTCATGCGATAATCCCCGCCCCCTCGCATCGCTGCCGGCCATGACCCGTACCGCTCTAGTCACCACCGCCCTGCCCTATGCCAACGGTCCGCTGCACCTGGGCCACCTGGTCGGTTACATCCAGGCCGATATCTGGGTGCGCGCGCGGCGGCTGAACGGCGAGCGGACCTGGTTCGTCTGCGCGGATGACACCCACGGCACCCCGATCATGCTGGCCGCGGAAAAGGCCGGGGTCACCCCGGAAGCCTTCATCGCCCATATCCAGGCCAGCCATGAACGCGACTTCGCCGCCTTCGGCGTGGCTTTCGACCACTACGATTCGACCAACTCGGCCGCCAACCGCGCGATGACCGAAGCGTTCTACCTGAAGCTGGAAGCGGCCGGCCACATCAGCCGCCGCTCGGTGGCGCAGTTCTACGACCCGGCCAAGGGCATGTTCCTGCCCGACCGCTACATCAAGGGCACCTGCCCGAAGTGCAAGTCGGCCGACCAGTACGGCGACAACTGCGAAGTCTGCGGCGCCACCTACGGCCCGACCGACCTGATCGAGCCGAAGTCGGTGGTGTCCGGCGCCACCCCGGAAATCCGCGATTCGGAGCATTACTTCTTCGAAGTGGGTCGTTTCGAAGGTTTCCTGCGCGAGTGGCTGGCCGGCGATGTGGCCCTGCCGGGAGTCAAGGCCAAGCTGGCCGAATGGCTGGAGGCCGACGGCGGCCTGCGCGCCTGGGATATTTCCCGCGATGCGCCGTATTTCGGCTTCCAGATTCCGGGCGCGCCGGGCAAGTATTTCTACGTGTGGCTGGACGCGCCGATCGGCTACCTGTCCAGCTTCCAGACGTGGTGCGAGCACAGCGGCGAGGATTTTTCCTCGCACCTGCTGGCCGGCAGCCAGACCGAACTGCACCATTTCATCGGCAAGGACATCGTCAACTTCCACGGCCTGTTCTGGCCGGCGGTGCTGCACGGCACCGGCCACCGCGCACCGACCCGGCTGCACGTCAACGGCTATCTGACCGTGGATGGCGCCAAGATGAGCAAGTCGCGCGGCACCTTCGTCATGGCCCGCACCTTCCTCGACGCCGGTCTGGAGCCGGAGGCACTGCGCTACTACTACGCGGCCAAGTCGTCCGGCGGCGTCGATGATCTGGATCTGAACCTGAGTGACTTCATCGCCCGCGTGAACAGCGATCTGGTCGGCAAATTCGTCAACCTGGCCAGCCGCTGCGCCGGTTTCATCTCCAAGCGTTTCGATGGCCGGCTCGCCGACGCGCTGCCCGACGCCGCCCAGTACGACCGCTTCGTCGCCGCACTGGCGCCGATCCGCGAGGCCTACGAACGCAACGACCCGGCCGCGGCGATCCGCCAGACCATGGCGTTGGCCGATGAGGCCAACAAGTACATCGACGACCACAAGCCGTGGGTGATCGCCAAGGAGCTGGATAACGGCCGCTCAGGTGCCGAGGCACAGCTGCAGGCGGTCTGCACTCAGGGGCTGAACCTGTTCCGGGTACTGGTCACCGCGCTCAAGCCGGTACTGCCGCGCACCTCGGCCGAAGCCGAAGCCTTCCTCTCCGCGCCGGTCACCGGCTGGGACCAGATCGCCGCGCCGCTGACGGCCCACACCATCCAGCCATACACCGCGCTTTTCACCCGGATTGACCCCAAACACATCGACGCCATGACCGACGCTTCCAAAGACACCCTGCAGCCCGCCTCCGCCCCGGTGGTCGAGGCCAAGCCGGCCAAGGCCGCCGCGCCCGCGCCCAAGGTCGAAGCGACCGCCGGCAGCGATGCGGCCCCGGCGTACATCGGCATCGACGACTTCGCCAAACTCGACCTGCGCATCGGCAAGGTGCTCGAGTGCGGCTTTGTCGAAGGCTCGGACAAGCTGCTGCGCTTCCTGCTGGATGCCGGCGACCTCGGTCAGCGCCAGATCTTCTCCGGCATCCGCGCCAGCTACGCCGAGCCGGAGGCGCTGGTCGGCCGCAACGTGGTGTTCATCGCCAACCTGGCGCCGCGCAAGATGCGCTTCGGCCTGAGCGAGGGCATGATCCTGTCGGCCGGTTTCGACGGTGGCGCGCTGGCGCTGCTGGACGCCGACAGCGCCGCACAGCCGGGGATGCCGGTGCGCTGAGCCACCCCGCCCTGCCCGGCGGCGGGCAGGGCGGCTGCCCGGATCGCCCGCGCCACCGCCTGTCCCCCATCGATGCAACGGCACCGCTTCCGGAATTTCCCGACATGGAACTGGCCCTGTTCGACTTCGACCACACCATCACCGTCTGCGACACCTACAGCCGCTTCCTGCGGCGGGTGGCCACGCCCGAGCAGCGCGCGCAGGCGTGGTGGCGGATCGGCCCGTGGATGCTGGCCTATCGGTTGAAGCTGATCTCCGCCGGGTGCATCCGCCGCCGCGTCACCGCGCAGGTGTTCAGCGGCCGCCATGCCGGCGAAGTGGCGCAGATGGCGCAGGATTACGCCCGCGAACACCTGCCCGGGATGATGCGCCCGGAGATGCTGGAACAGATCCGCTGGCACAAGGCGCAGGGCCATACCGTCGCCGTGGTGTCCGCCTCCATCGATCTGTACCTGCAGCGCTGGTGTGACCAGCAGGGGCTGGAGCTGATCTGCAACCGCCTGGAAGCCGACGCGGGACGCCTGACCGGGCGCTATGCCGATGGCGACTGCGGCCCGCACAAGGTCGCGCGGATCCGCCGCCGCTACGACCTGTCGCGGTACCTGCGCATCCATGCCTACGGCGACAGCGTCGAAGACAGACCGATGCTGGCGCTGGCGCACGAGCGCTGGTACCGCGGCAAACTTGTTTCCTGACCCCATCACGCAGCCCCACGCCCCGCATGCATGACACCGCTTCCACCCTGATCGAACGCCTGGACCGGGTATTGCCGCAGACCCAGTGCGGGCAGTGCGGCTTCGATGGTTGCCGCCCCTATGCCGAGGCGATGGCGCGCGGCGAGGCCGGGGTGGACCACTGCCCGCCGGGCGGTGATGCCGGCGCGCGCGCGCTGGCGCATATCCTCGGCGTGCCGGCGCAGCCCTTCGACCGCAGCCGCGGCGCGCACAAACCGCCACAGGTGGCGGTGATCATCGAACAGGACTGCATCGGCTGCACCAAGTGCATCCAGGCCTGTCCGGTGGATGCGATCATCGGCGGTGCCAAATACATGCACACCGTCATTGCCGACCTGTGCACCGGCTGCGAACTGTGCATCCCGCCCTGCCCGGTGGATTGCATCGTGCTGGAGCCGGTGTAGATCCGACGCCGGGGGGGGCGCCGGCAATCGGGTCACAAGCCGGGCCTTGAAACATCCCGGCCCCCTTCGCCGGTACATCGCATCGGGTGTGCGCTTACGGCACCGCGGCGGTGATCACGATCTCCACTTTCCATTCCGGATTGGCCAGCCTGGCCTGCACCGTGGCCCGCGCCGGGGTGGCACCGGCCGGCACCCACTGGTCCCAGGCTTCGTTCATGCCGGCGAAGTCGGCCATATCGGCCAGGAAGATCTCGGCCCGCAGAATGTTGGTCTTGTCGGTGACGGCCAACAGCAGCAGGTCGTCGATGGCCGCCAGCACCTGGGTGGTCTGGCCGACGATATCCAGGCTGGTGTCTTCCGCCACCTGTCCGGCGAGGTAGGCCACCTTCTGGTGGATGGTCAATTCCGACATGCGCGGGCCGGTATCGAAACGCTCAATCATGGACGCTGCTCCTTGTGGGGTCACCGGCATTGTCACCCGATTGCGGCCCAGGCGCTGCGGCTGGGACTCACAGGCTCCACACGCCGCGTGCATTGGCGATCCAGCCGCGCCCCTCGCCTTCGGCCGGTGCCGCGAAGGACACTTGCTGCATCGTTGCGCCGTTGCATCATCGTGCCCGGTCCGCCGGGACTCTGGCGCAATCGCCGCGGTTCGGTTGAAGAGGCGGCTTGCATTGACTTGCCTCTGTCGCGCGGCAGTGCACACTTTGCCAATGAACTCCCCGTTGCCTGCCCCCCGTTCCACCGCGTGGCGTCGAGCGCTGGCGGTGGCGTTCAGCCTGGCCATCCTGGCGCTGGCGCTGCATGCCCTGGCCAACGAGTTCAACGAACACGGCTACCGCGCGATTCGCCGGGCGTTTTCCGCACTGGGCACCGGCCAGATCGCCCTGACCCTGGTCTTGGGCCTGAGCAGCTACGCCTGCCTGATCGGCTTTGACGCCATCGGCCTGCGCCGGAGCCCGGTCCAGGTGTCCACGGAGCGCGTGGCGATCACCGCGTTTCTCGCCCATGCCGTCGGCCAGACCCTGGGGTTTGCGGCACTGACCGGCGGCGCGGTGCGGCTGCGCGGCTATGGCGGCGCCGGGCTGGGGTTGGCGGATATCGGCCAGGTGGTGTTGATGAGCACCCTGGGCTTCGTGTTTGGGGCGTGGGTGCTGCTGGGGCTGGCCTTTGTGCTCGAACCCGGCGCCGCGGCGCTGGCCTTGCCGGTCTCCGCACAGGCGGTACGGCTGCTCGGAATCGTCGCACTGCTGGGTTTTGTATTGCTGCTGCCGCTGGCCGGCAACAGCGGCCGCACGCTGCGTTGGCGTACCCATGCGCTGTGGCTTCCGGACCGCCGCACGATTACCGCGGTCACCGCGCTCAGTGTGCTGGAACTGGCGCTGGCCTCCGCGGCGTTCTATGTGCTGCTGCCCGACGACACCAGCACCGGCTACGTCGGCTTCATCGGCCTGTATCTGGTCGCGGTGGTCGCCGGACTGGTTTCCAGCGTACCGGCCGGCCTGGGCGTGTTCGAATGGAGCCTGCTGAAGCTGCTGCCCGATGTCGCGCCTGCCGCGCTGCTCGCGGCCGCGATGATCTACCGGGTGACCTACTACGTGGTGCCGCTGGTCCTGTCCACGTTGATGGCGTTGGCCACCGGACTGCGCACCCCGCTGCACACCGGCGGTGCGGCCAGCATGCGCCTGGCCTGGCACACGGTGCGCCCGTGGCTGCCGCAGATCATCGCCCTGGCGGTGTTCGCAGTGGGCGCGGCACTGGTGATCGACGGCACCCTGCCAACGCCCCGGCATGTGGTGCGCAACGCCTCGTTGCCGGTGCTGGAAACCTCGCACCTGCTCGGCAGCCTCGGCGGCGTGGTGCTGCTGCTGATCGGCCAGGGCCTGCAGCGGCGCAGCCATGCCGCGTGGATGCTGGCCCTGGTGATGTGTGCCGGCGTGCCCGTCCCGGTATGGCTGCGGGGCGGCCATGTCACCATCGTCGTGGCCGCGCTGATCACCGCCGGGGCCCTGTGGGCCTCGCGCCGGGAGTTCTATCGCCAGGGCGCGCTGCTCGACGAAGCCTGGTCATGGCCGTGGCTGCGCAATCTCGGGCTGGTGCTGGTGGCGACGGTGTGGCTGCTGTTTTTCGTCTACAGCCACGTCGAATATCAACATGAGCTGTGGTGGCAGTTCGCCCTCTCCGGCAATGCGCCGCGGGCATTGCGGGCGCTGCTGGTGGTCAGCATGGTGGTGGCGGTCTTCGGCCTGGCGCGGCTGCTGCACAGCACCCGCACGCCGTTGCCCGGCGCCGGGCCGGCCACGCTGGAGGAGCTGGCCGGGGTTCTGGCCGGCGCGCAGGACACCCAGGCCTGCCTGGTGCTGACCGGCGACAAGGCGGTGCTGCGCGACGAGGCCCGGCAGGGTTTCGTGATGATGCAACGCTACGGCGGCTCGCTGATCGCCATGGGCGATCCCGTCGGCCCGCCCGATACCGCGCGCGAGCTGATCTGGCGCTTCCGCGAGGAAGCCGACCGGCTGGGCTTGCGCCCGGTGTTCTACCAGGTCGGCGAGACCTACTGGCAGACCTATCTGGACCAGGGCCTGACCCTGGTCAAGCTCGGCGAGGAAGCGATGGTTCCGTTGCATGGCTTCACCCTGGACGGCCGCGAACGCGCCGAATTGCGCCAGGCCTGGAACCGCGGCAAGCGCGCCGGTCTCGGCTTCCGCGTGGCCCCGGTGGAGGAGGTGGACGCGCTGCTGCCCACCCTGCAGGCCATCTCGCAGCAATGGCTGGAAGACAAGGCCGGCGATGAAAAAGGGTTTTCGCTGGGCAGTTTCGATCCAGCCTATCTGCGCCGCTTTCCGGTGGCCCTGGTGATGGCCGGCAACCAGATCGTGGCCTTCGCCAACCTGTGGCAGGCACCGGCCGGGCACGAACTGTCGGTGGACCTGATGCGCCATGTGCCCGACGCGCCCAAGGGCACCATGGATTTCCTTTTCATCGAGCTGTTCCTGTGGGGCAGTGCGCACGGCTTCGAGCGGTTTTCACTGGGGATGGCGCCGCTGTCGGGGATGTCGCAACACCGCCTGGCCGGGCGCTGGAACCGCTTCGCCAACCTGGTCGCGCGCCACGGCGAACGCTTCTACGGCTTCAGTGGTCTGCGCCGGTTCAAGTCGAAATTCCAACCGGTCTGGCGCACCCGCTACCTGGCCGCCCCTGGCGGCATGCATCTGCCGGCAGCGTTGCTTGATGCCACCCGCCTGATCTCGATGGAGCCACGCCGCAGTCAATGACGCCGCGGCGCCGCCTCACGGCTTGGGCAGATGCTGCAGGATGGTCCTGGCCAAGGCCGCGTAGTCGCCTTCGAAGTGATGGTCGCCGGGCAGCTTCACGATCTGCGCCGCACCTGCCGGCAGCCGCGGACACAACGCATCGTCGTCCTCCGCGCCATACACGCACAGCGTGGTGGCCGCGCCCATGCGCTGCACCTGTGGGGCAATCGGCAAACCGTGGGCATCGCCGCCCAGCCAGTTGGCGACATGGAATTCATAGTCGGCCAGGGTGCCGGCCGAGAGCAGCACCGACAGCGCCAGTTGCCGATGGCCGTTCGGCGAGAGCTGGTTGATCGCCGCCGGCAACACATCGGCGCCCTGCGAAAAGCCGATCAACACGAAGCGGTCACGCTGCCATTGCTGGCTGTAGTGGCGGGCGATCCGCTCCAGGTCGACGGCAAACCCCTGCGGCGTACGCTCGGTCCAGAAGTAGCGCAGCGAATCCAGCCCGACCACCGGGATACCGGCCGCGGCCAGCGCGGTGGCGACCTCCTGATCGAGTCCGGCCCAGCCGCCGTCCCCGGAAACAAAGATGGCGAACGTGCGCCCATCGCCGCGGCCGATCGCCGGCATCTCCACCACCGGAATGCCGCTCAGGTCCACCGGTGCCGGCGGCAGGCTCACCCCCGCCTGCGCGCCCAGTACCCGCGCCGCCGCCACCAGCCCCGGCAATGCATCGGCGTTGCGCGTGCGCTGGAATATCCGCGCCTGTGGCACCTGTTGCAGGAACCTGGCAGTGCCTGCCACCGCACAGGCGCCATGCGCTCGATCGGCGGCGGCCAGCCACGGAAAGTGCAGCGGGGCCGGCTGCAGGCGACCATGCGCCACCCCGTCGCCGCAGATCATCTGCTGCCGCGGCTCGTGCGCGCAGAACCCGTCCGTCAGCAGCCCGGCGAATATCCCGGACGAGGCCTGCGCGGCCACCGCATACGCCAGCGCCGCACCGGCGCCATCACCGCCCAGGATCGGCAGGCGGTAGGTGGGCATGTGGAAATAGGCCTGCACGTAACGCGAGAAATTTTCCACGTCCCCATCGGAAAACGCGCACGAGCCGTCCCCCTCACGCCGCACCACCTTCTTCAGATGCGCGGTATCCACGTCCAGCACCATCGCGCCATCGGCCCGCAGCGCCTCGATCCGGGCCGCATGTGCGGCATCGTTGCGGCCGCCGCGGAACCAGATCACCACCCGTGCCGGCGCCGTGCCCGGCTTCACCACCGCAATGTTTTCAAAGCGGCCGTGGCTGACCGTCTCCGGTGCCGCCAGCGCCGCCATCGACCACAGCACCATCACCGCACCCAGCATCAGACAAACGCCATGCCGCTGCCGCATCATCCCGCTCCCATCCCGGTCTCCGGCACGATAATGCGCCCCGGATCAGGCCGCCGTCACGCCGGCCACCGCCAAAGCTGCGGCGAGCGGCGCATGCCCGCAGTGCGGGAAAAGCCTATTCCGGCGCGTCGGGATGGCGCTGTTTCCACGCGGCCAGCTCGCGGCGGTAGCGGGCCAGTTCGTCCGCATACAGGTCCAGCACGCACAGCGGGCAGCCGCTGCCGCAGCATTCGTTCGGCCCCGGTTCTTCGGGAGGCTGCGGGCGCGGGTCGGGAAAAGCGTCGGGAATCCGGGTCATTGCGCGATACAGGAGGAGCGTGTCGAAAAGAAGCACATCGGGAGTGGCATGTGCCGCGCCTGCTTCAAGCAGTGGTGACGCGACGCAGGTTGGCGCGCGCGGCCGCATCGTAGCGGGTGTGGAAAAAATCGCTGAAGAAGATCCGCGGTTGTGCCAACACGCCGGCGAGGAAGCGCCGGCGGTTGAGCCGGAACAGCACGCCCGGCACCTTGCCGCGGTATTCCTCGGCGATACCGCGATCATAGGCGTCGAACACCTCGGCCGCGGCGCCGAGGATGGCCATGTCGCTGTCAAGAAACAAGGCGGCATCGGCATCGAGCTGTTCCGCACGCAGTTGGCCATGGCGGGCGGTGAGGTTGATCAGCGCCCCCACCCGCGCCGCATCGATCCCGGCGTCAGGCAGCCAGCGCGTGATCGCCTGCAGCGCCAGCTGCGCGGAGCGCGCTTCGTTGTCGCGGCGGCCGGCTTCGTAGATCGCATCGTGATAGAGCACGGCCAGGCACACCTCGCGCGGCTGTTGCCAACCCGGCCCGGCAGCCACGTCGCGGTAGTGCCGCAGCAGCGCCTGCACATGGGCCAGGTTGTGATATGCCCGCGGCGGCGTGGCGTAGGCCGTCTCGATCTGGGCCAGCAGCGGCGCCGGCAGTGCAAAGGGAAGCAGATCCATATGCTCATGATTGGCGCAGGGCCGGCGATGCGCAAGCGCGCCTCACCCCAGCGGCCAGCGTCCTTCCAGCTGGTAACGGGTCTGCCCGAGAAAGCTGCGGATCAGCACGAATTCGCGCACCCACCAGCGGATCGGCTGTACCGGCTGCACCGGCAGCCGGCGCGTGTCGTACAGCAGGGTCAGGTGCGGGGTGAACGCATGTTCGGACCTGCTCCCCACCCCCTGCAGGCAACGCGCCAGTTCCTGGTGCAGACCGTGCAGCAGTTCCGCGCCCCCTTCGCTGCGCAGCACGAACGGGCTCTGCCGGTGCCCGGCAAAACTGCCGGCCTGGTCGAAACAGACCTCGAATTCGGGCAGGCGCACCCGTGCGGCCATCTGCTGCACGCGGGCCAGCAGGCTCGGCGGCAACCCGGCGTAATCGCCCAGATGATGCAAGGTGATGTGCAGGCGCTCGCGCGCCAGCAACCGTCCGCTCAAGCCATGTTCCTCGCGCAGGCCGGCGGCGATCTCGACGATCCGCGCCGCGGTCTGCGCATCGGGCATCACCGCGAAAAACAGGCGTTCGGTCGGAATATCGTTACCGAAGCCCAGCGCCATTTGCGCATCGGCAGAGGGAAGAAACGTCTTCATGATGTCGCAAGCCAGCAGAGGCGCGTCCTGTCGCGACGAACCGCACTAATGGAAGGCCGCGGATACTAGCAGAGACCGCCCGGTTCCGGGCCGCCGCCCCAACGCGGCTGGCGCCGGCTCAAACCCGCGCCATGGGCGGTGGCCGGTTCGACCCGCAGCGCCCCGCTCCACCGGCGCTGGCCATTTTTTGAGCACGCACCCCCTGCGCCTTGCAACGCAACGGCTGCGGGAGGTTATCCACATGTTTACCCGGCCCTCGTCCACATGCGCTGTGGATGGAGTGCGGCGCCTGCATCGGCGCTATCTGGCGCGCGCCACGCTGCGCCCGCCCGCGGCCAAACCGCGCGCCCTACCGGGGCCCCGCGACGCGAACGATGAAAAAAGCGGCGAGCAGACGGACCGGTTCGGGCTGCGGGCGGTGTCCGCTACCGGGCAACCGCAAAAAACCTGTACCGGCCCGGCCCGGCACGCACAGCGCTGCCCACTGGCCACCGATCGCAGAACGGCGCTCAGGCCTTGCGCAGGAAGCAGGTCTTCAGCACCAGACCCTTGATCTTGTCGGAATTGCCTTCGATGTTTTCGGCATCGTCTTCCACCAGGCGGATATTGCGGATCACCGTGCCCTGCTTGAGCGGGATCGACGAGCCCTTGACCTTCAGATCCTTGATCACGGTGACGGTATCGCCGGCCACCAGCACGTTGCCGTTGCTGTCGCGCACCACCACCCCCGAAGCCGCCTCGGCGGTATCGCCGGCCGCCCACTCGTGGCCGCAATCGGCGCAGACCCACAACGCGCCATCGGGATAGACGTTCTGAAGTGAGCACTGGGGACAGGAAGTAACAGACATGGCATGACCCGGACATCAGGAAAGGCTGTCAATTGTAGCCGCTCACGTCATGGCGACAGCCGGCCGCGGAAAGTTGCGCGGCGGAACGCCACCGCAGCTACGGAGCAGAACGTGACGGGAACCAGCGGTCCGCGGCGGGTCATCCATGTGGCGCTGGCCGGGAATCTGGCCATCGCGGTAGCCAAGTTCATCGCCGCCGCGGTGTCCGGCAGTTCAGCCATGCTCAGCGAAGGCGTGCACTCGCTGGTGGATACGATCAACGAAGTGCTGTTGCTCTACGGCCTGCGCCGCGCCAACCGCCCTGCCGACCACGCCCATCCGCTGGGCCACGGCCGCGAACTGTATTTCTGGAGTTTCATCGTCGCCTTGCTGGTGTTTGCGATGGGCGCGGGCATCTCGATCTACGAAGGCATCACGCGGCTGCGCCATCCGGTCCCGGGCGGCAGCCATAGCCTGGCCTATCTGGTGCTGGGGGTATCGCTGGTGTTCGAGGGAATCTCGTGGACCGTGGCAGTGCGCGAATTCCGCGCCACCAAGGGCCAGCTTGGCTATTTCGAAGCTTTCCGGCGCAGCAAGGACCCGAGCACCTTCACCGTGTTGCTGGAAGACAGCGCCGCGCTGATCGGCCTGCTCATCGCCCTGGCCGGGCTGCTCGGTGCGCAGCTGCTGCAGATGCCCGAACTCGACGGCATCGCCTCCATCGGCATCGGCGCGGTGCTGGCGGTGACCGCTTTCCTGCTGGCGCGCGAAACCAAGGGCCTGCTGCTCGGCGAATCGGCCGATCCGGACGTCGCGCGCTCGTTGCTGGAGATCGCCTCGCGCGATCCGGACGTGCATTCGGCCAATGGCGTGCTGACCGTGCAGATGGGCCCCAACCAGGTGATGGCCGCGCTCAGCGCCGAGTTCGAGGACCACCGCACCACCCCGCAGATCGAAGCCTGCATCGGCCGCATCGAGGCCGCCGCGCACGCGCGCCATCCCGAACTGGTGGCGCTGTTTGTGAAGCCGCAGACGCCACAGACCTGGCAGCAACGCCTGCAGCAACTGGATCCCCCCGCATCGACGCAGTGACGCGCGTCCCGGCCGGCCATAGTAAAGTGCGCGGCCCTCGCATCAGCGGCACCGCGCATGAAACTCGGCATCGACTTCGGCACCAGCAACTCCGCCGCCGCGGCGGTCATTGACGGGCGTGTGGTGCCAATCCGCTTCGGCCAGGCCATGCAGTTCCGCACCACGGTGTATTTCCCCGAGGTGATGCGCGATCCGAACGACTTCGCGCTGACTCCGGCACTGGAACACCAGGTGGGCGAACTGGTTGAATCCGGTCGCCGCGATGCCCGCGCCGCCGGGCAGGAACGCACCGCGGAACAGCTGCGCCGCGATGCGGTCCGGGTGGTGCGCCGGCAATGGATGGAAGAGCGGATCCGCGAACCGCGCAGCTCGACCGCGCTGTTGCAGAACGCGGTCTACGGCGATGCGGCGCTGGAAGCCTACTTCGAGGAAAACGAAGGCAACCTGGTGCAGAGCCCCAAATCGATGCTCGGCTACAACCTGCATCCGCGCGCGCGGCAGACCATCACCGGTATCGCCACCCATATCCTTGAACACATCCGCCTGACCGCCTCGCGGCAGCTCGGCGCCAATGTGCGCCGCGCCACGCTCGGGCGCCCGGTGCAGTTCCGCAGTTCGATCGGCGAGGCCGGCAATGCGCAGGCGCTGGACATCCTGCACAGCGCCGCAATCGCCGCCGGCTTTGACAGCATCGATTTCCTTGAAGAGCCGGCCGCGGCAGCCATGCATTACCACGCCGGCAGCCGCGATCCGCATGACGTGGTGGTGGTGGATATCGGCGGCGGCACCACCGATATCGCCCACGCCCGCGTCGGCGGTGACGGCGTGCCGGAAGTCCATCGCGCCTGGGGTATTCCCCGCGGCGGTACCGATATCGACCTGGCGCTGAGCCTGACCGGCTATATGCCATTGTTCGGCCGCGGCATCACCCGCGTCCCGGCCCATCACTATGTGGAAGCGGCAATGGTGCAGGACATGACCCGGCAGAAGGATTTCCGCCAGCACAGCTATCGCGATGTCGATGCGCCCTACGGCCCGCGACTGCGGGCGTTGCAGGACACCGGCAACACCGCCCGCCTGTATCGCGCGGTGGAGCAGTGCAAGATCGGCCTCAGCGACGCCGCCACCCACACCAGCGCGCTGGATTTCATCGAGCGCGGACTGGCCGTGGAGATCGCTGCCAGCCGTCTGGGCGACGCCGCCACCACGTATCTGCGCGAACTGGGCGACCTGCTGCAGCAGGTGCGTACCGATATCGGCACCGAACCGGCCGCGGTCTTCCTGACCGGAGGCATGTCGCGTGCCGGCTATATCCAGCAGGCCACCGCCGCCGCGTTCCCGCAGTCGCGGCTGGTGCATGGCGATCCGTCCTTTGGCGTGGTGCAGGGCCTGGCCCTGTCGGCCTCGCGGTAAAAGGCGCACCGCTGCCGGCACGCGCAACCGGTGCGATTGCCCTCCGGGATGCGCACACGAGCGGCGGCTCCACGTCGCCATGCGAGGCCATTAACGCTTGTCGGCACAAAGCCGCGTATGATAAGCGCGCTGAACTTTCTCGCGACGGGCCTTCCACCGGCATTGGCGCGTCTCGTTGCATCGCCGCCCTGCCGCGCTTGCGTTGCGCGCCCTGCGCCCTAGCCGCCCCACCCATCGCCGAGCGCCACCCGTCCTGAGGGCGCCGGTGGTCTCTGGTGCCTGCCGATCTGGACGCGCCCCTCCCGCATTCGTCTGCGACGGTCGCGCGCCGACAACCTGGAGGCCGACGCATGGCTACCGCCACTGCTGCTGCCAACCCCCCTGCCGAGCGTAAATCCGACATCAGCTGCAGCCGCTGCGATGCGGTGTGCTGTCGCCTGACGGTACTGCTGATGCCCGAGGACAAGGTCCCCGAGCATCTGACCGAATACACCGAAGCCGGACTGCACGTCATGGCCCGGGATGAAGAGGGCTGGTGCGTGGCGGTGGACGGCCATCACCTGAATTGCACCATCTACGAACAGCGTCCCTCCATCTGCCGGCGCTTTGTCATGGGCGCCCCGTATTGCCGGGAAGTCCGCAGCGCCTACCAGGATCAGATGAGCCGCGGCATTCCCCTCACCCTGTACCGCTAGAAAGGAGCTTAAATGTCACGCTTGCCTTTGAAGACCGCCAACCAGCCGCGCATCAACCGTCCCGACCGCAAGCAGGCATCGTCGGCACTGAGCCATGAAAGCCTGGCCGCCGACCTCGCCGCCTTCCGCAAGGCCGGTGGCAAGATCGAGGTGTTGGGCAACACCAATACCCTGAAGAAGATCGCAGAGGCCAAGGCCGCAGAAGGCTGAGGCGACCCCGGCCGCCGCTGCATCGCGGCCGTACAGCACTCTGCGCGCGCCTGCCGCTGCGTGCCGGAGGCAGCGGCGTTCTTCGCTCCCCGCTGCCGGGCCGCGCATTGCCATCACGGCCCCGGTCACAGCGGAACGTGCTGGTTTTCCGCAAACGGCAGCACGCGCCCGGCTGCGACGCCGATCCTCTGCGCCGGTCTTGCGACCGATGACGATCAGCTGACACGACCGCGGCTGGTGGCCGACAATCGGCCACCCTCCTGATGTTGTGACTGCATGCTCCGATTTTCCGCACTCCTGCTGTTCTCGGCGCTGGCGCTGGCCGGCTGTACGTCCCTGACCGGAACGCCGTCTCCTGCGCTTGCCACGCCCGCCGCACAGCCGATGCCGGCAAACGCCGAGGCGCCACTGATCCTGGTGTCGATCGATGGCTTCCGCAACGAATATCTCGAGCGCGGGCTGACCCCCACACTGGCCGCGCTGGCCGCCGACGGCGTGCGCGCGCAGTACATGCGGCCGTCGTATCCCTCGATCACGTTTCCCAACCACTACACCCTGGTGACCGGCCTGCGCCCGGACAATCACGGCGTGATCTCCAACTTCATGACCGACCCGCAGATCCCCGGCGTGCGCTTCAGCATGTTCGACCCGGCCACGGTGGCCGACGCGCGCTGGTGGAATGGCGGCAAGCCGCTGTGGACCAGCGTGCGGGAACACGGCGGCCGTGCCGCCTCGATGTTCTGGGTCGGCTCGGAAGCGCCGATCCATGGCGCCCGGCCGGAATTCTGGCGGGCGTTCGACATCAAGGTGACCTCGGCCCAGCGGGTGCAACAGGTCCTGCAATGGCTGGCGCTGCCGGCGGCACAACGGCCGCACTTCATCACCCTGTACTTCGATCTGGTCGACACCATGGGCCATGTGCATGGCCCGGATTCACCGCAACTCAATGCCGCGCTGGGCGAAGTGGATACGGCGATGGCCGCGCTCGTCGCCGGCATCCGGTCGCAAGGGCTGGGCCAGCGGGTCAATCTGGTGATCGGCTCCGATCACGGCATGGCCAGCACCGGACCGGAGCGCGAGGTGCTGCTGGATGACCTGGTGGATGTGAGCGCGCTGGATGTCAGCTGGACCGGCGCCTACGCCTCGTTCGACGCCCTTCCCGGCGGCGAAGCGCACGCCGCAAAGCTGCTGGGCAAACACCCGCATATGCAGTGCATGACCCGCGAACAGATTCCAGCGCGTTTCCAGTTCGGCCAGCACCGCCGCGTTCCCGCCTACCTCTGCATCGCCGAGCACGGCTGGCAGGTCACGACCCGCGAGAGGCTGCAACTCAAGCGCTATCGCACGCGCGGTGAACACGGCTACGACACCCGGCATCCGGATATGCATTCGCTGTTCATTGCCCACGGTCCTGCCTTCAAACGCGGTGCGGTGATTGCGCCCATCGACAATGTCGACGTCTATCCTCTGTTGGCCCACTTGCTGGCGATCACGCCGGCGCACAACGACGGCCATCCCGTGCGTACCGCGGCGGCGCTGAAATCCCTTCCATGATCCCTCACGCCTGTGCGCACCGGCTGCCCAGGCACCGCCAAGAGAACTCCGTATGACGCATTACCTCCCCGCCTGGATGCACGAATGGATCGGCACCCTGCAGACCGGCCTGAGCATCCTGCTGGTGCTGGCCGCCGCCTGGCTGCTGCGGGTGCTGGCCCGTCGCCTGCTCGCCCGCCTGGGCACGCATTACACCTTGCCACCGCAACTGGAAGTCGCCGCCCGGCGCCTGTTCAACTTCATCATCTGGAGCGCCACGCTGATCGTGATCCTGGACCGGCTGGGCGTTTCGGCCACCGTGCTGTGGACCGCTTTTACCGGTTTTGCCGCGGTCGGTGCGGTCGCGTTCTTCGCCGCCTGGAGCGTGCTGTCGAATATCTTCTGCACCCTGCTTATTTTCACCACCCGCCCGTTCCGCATCGGCGACCGCATCGAACTGCTGGAAAACGGCGAGAAGCCCGGCCTCAAGGGCCGCGTGATCGACGTCAACATGATCTACACCACCTTGCAGGAGATCGACGGCCCGGCCGACGCCACCTTCATGCAGATTCCCAACAGCCTGTTCTTCCAGCGCGGCCTGCGCAGATGGCGCGAAAATGGCGGCAATGCGCAGGCGCCGGTTCAAGGCGACGGCTGAACTCCTGCTGCATCCATATCCACGCACATCACCGAACCAACCCCGCTGCGGCGGGGTTGACCATTTCCAGCCCGCTGAAGCGGCGGCGATCGGATGCGGCGAGGTGACCATCCGGCCTTCTGCCCAACGCTCCGGAAGCCGTCGCAATTGACAGTTCCAAGCTGCGGACCGGAATATCCATGGCCATCCCCGAGGCCGGCTTCCCCCTGACGCTGGAGACTCCATGAAGCAAGAATCGCAAACGGCCGCCGTGCCCGCTCCACCGCTGGCAGGCCACTGCGTTTTGGCATGCGCAAACCGGGCCGCTGCAATTGTTTCCGCGCCCGGGCCCCGCATGGCCGCGCCAGCCGCCAGCGCCATGCGGACGGTTGCCGTTCAAGCTGCTCCAAGGCCGGTGCGGTGACGGCAAGATGCCCATTCCAGCCGACGCGCCCGCATCGGCCACTTCAACCCGGTTGTTGAATCGCAGGGGGTTCCATGCACGCCAGCACGCCATTACCGAGTCGATTGGCCGCAGCGGCTTTCGTGCCGCTGGTGGTCATGCATTCCGTTGTCACGCTCGATCTTTTTTTCAACCTGTTCCCGGGTACCGAAGCATTCCGGACCCTGTGGGCGGCCACGTTCGGGACAAAGCTGCTGTGGGCGCTGGCGAGCGTGATCGGTGCCGCCGCGGTGGTACTGCCCTATCGGCGACCGTGGCCGGGACTATTTGCATCGCTGGCGTTCTGCGCGTGCCTGTACTTCGCCAGCGTCCACCTGTGGGGTGAGGTGAAAGGCGGCTTCTGGCTGGCGGTTGCCGCCACCCTGCTGGCTGGCCTCGGCGCACTGCGCTCGACCCGTCCTTTCAAACCCGCACCGCTGGGCCGCACGAGCTGAGTCCCCGGAGTGCTCAACGGAAATTTTCCGCATGGACAAGACACAAGCAGAAGCGATCGCCCAGGCCATTCTGGAACCTGACCTGCGTGCCCGGGAAGAGTTCGTGCGCAAGCGCGAAAAACAGGCCGTGGCCTTGGCGCGTCAACGCAAGGTTGCCCGTGCTGCACTTGCCGGTGCCGCCATGGGTATCGCAGGCGCCTATCTGCTGGGGGGACACATCGTCACCTGGGCACTGCAGGGCAGCATTTTCTGTGGCTTGCTGGCTCAGCTTGGCGCCTGGCTGGGTGGCCGTTCACGTCGCCGCTGACCGCGCACACCGACTTCCGGCCTTGCCCAGCCCAGGAGCCGACTTCCGCTGCGCGGCGCGAAGTGTCCGCAGATACCGCCACGAGGCCCCTGCAACCTTGTGATTCGACACTTTCTGGCGCGGACGGGACAGTTCGCGCAACGGGTTGCCATTGGCGCGCAACGTCCTGGGAACCAGCTGTCGCACCGGGCTGCCCCCCTCCCCCCCCCCCGGCAGGCCAGCGCCATTGCCGGATATGCACCACAGCGTTGGGCCGACGTACGGGGCAGGCATGTCAAGATTCGCACCCCGGTTGCGGTGCCCCCGCTGCGTTGCCGCTGCAGCTTCTGCCCCCCATGCCTGCCACTTCCCGACCTTCGTGTCCGCGCAACGCGCCGGAAGCCGCCCCCCCGCTCCCGCGACTTCCGCCCTCACGCTGGCTCAGCGTGATCGCGCTGGCACTGGGTGCATTCGTTTTCAACACCCGCGGATTCGTCCCGCCCGGCCTGCCCAGCGCCATCGGTGCCGGTTTCAACATGCCCATCGCGCATCTCGGGCTGATGCTGACGATCTAGCGCAGCTGGCTGTCCTTGCTGCCGCGGCGGTTGTAACCGCTGGACTCGCTCTCCGCGCGATCCTGCACCTCCTGGCAGCTCACGCACAGCCGCACGCCCGGCACCGCCTTGCGGCGTGCCTCGGGAATGGGCGCATCACATTCCTCGCAACGTTCCAAACCGGGCCCATGGTGCAGCTTGCTGCGGGCCCGTTTGATCGCATCCTCGACGGTGGCGTCGATCTGCTCCTGTACCGCGTCGTCTCCTGCCCAACCGGTCGCCATGATGGTCGGCTCCATTGATGACCCGGCCCCAGCCTACCCGAGGCGGTCAAAGCATTCCGTCAATCGACCGGCGCAGGACGGCCCGCCGACGCGGGGGCCGGCGCCATCACCAGACCAGGTCGTCAGGCACCTGGAACTGGGCGTAATAGGCGTCGTCCTCGGCGTTGCCGGTGGACACCGGGCTTTCATCCGGCTGGCCGTGGTCGACCACGATCAGCGAGGCATCGCGCTCGCGCACCTTGTCGGCCGCCATCCGCGGCAGCAGCTCGTAGCCCTCGCCGTGCTGCACCACCACCAGCGCACCGGAGGCCAGCTGTTTGCGCAGCGCCTCGTCCACCCGCAGGGTGCGGATCAGCTTGCCGTCGTTGAAGCGGTATTCCAGCTCGCCGCTGCGCGGGACCTTGCGGTCCTGGATGATCTGCCGCGCCTGCGCCCGCAACTCGTTGGCCCGCGCCTGCGCGTTGCGCTCGGCGGCCAGCAGCCGGTCGCGCTCGGCTTTTTCGGCGCGCGCGCGTTCGGCTTCGCGCTGGCTTTCGGTGGGCGCCACCGGGGTCTTGCCGTGGCGCGCCTTGACCTGTTCGCGGGCGGCCTGCGCCACTGCGGACTTCTTGACCAGTCCGGCCTTGAGCAACTGTTCCTGAAGGGGATTTGCCTTCGCCATGTGCCTGCATGTTCTTCTGTCAGCGATGGCTGCCATCATACTGGCCTGCCCCGATCCGCGCCGCTGGCGCCCGCGCTCTGCCAATGCAACCGTTGAAATATCTCGCCGGCTATCCCGAACACGTGCAGCAGCAGGTGCGCACGATGCTGCAACAGGAAAAGCTCGGGCCGCTGCTGCGCGACAAGTACCAGCAGCCACATACAGTGCGCAACGACCGGCAATTGTATGAATACGCGCAGGAGCTGAAGGACCGCTACCTGCGCAAGTCGGTGCCGCTGGGCAAGGTGATCTATGACAGCAAGCTGCAGGTGATGAAACACGCACTGGGCACGCATACCGCGATCTCGCGGATCCACGGCGGCAAACTCAAGGCCAGCCGCGAGATCCGCATCGCCAGCGTGTTCCGCGATGCCCCGGCCGAATTCCTGAAGATGATCGTGGTGCACGAGCTGGCGCACCTGAAGGAGGCCGACCACAACAAGCCCTTCTACCAGCTGTGCACGCATATGGCGCCGGACTACCACCAGCTCGAATTCGATCTGCGCCTGTACCTGACCCAGCTGGAATGCGCCCAGCCGGGCTGAGCCTGGCCCCGCCCCAGCAGCGGCGGCCATCAGCCGCTACACTCCCTGCCCGTCGTACCGAGCCGCTTTCCATGTCCGCACCCATCCGCCTCGACAAGCGTGTCGTCGCCCTGTTCCAGTGTTCCCGCGCCGAAGCCCAGCAATACATCGAGGGCGGCTGCGTCACCGTGGACGGTGTGGTGGTGGATACCCCGCAGACGATGGTGGGCGCCGAAACCGTCGTATTGGACGCCGATGCCGAGGCCAAGGGCCTCGAGTCGGCCACGCTGCTGTTCAACAAACCGGCCGGGATGTCTGCTGCCGAAGCCTTGGCGCAGATCACCGAAGCCACCCGCGCCGAGTCCGATGCCAGTGGCATCCGCCTGCTGCAGCGGCATTTCCACAGGCTGCAGGCGCTGATGCCGCTGGAAGCGGCTGCCAGCGGGCTGGTGGTCTTCAGCCAGGACTGGCGCATCCGCCGCTGTCTGGAAGAAGAGCAGGCGCTGCTGGAACAGGAATTCAACGTCGAGATCAGCGGCGAGCTGAAACCCTACGGCATGCTGCGCCTGGCCCATGGCCTGCGCCATGAAGGCCGCGAGCTGCCGCCGTGTAAGGTCAGCTGGCAGAACGAGGACCGCCTGCGGTTTGCGATCAAGAACGTGCGGCCCGGGCAGTTGCGCTACATGTGCAGGGAAGTCGGGCTGGACGTGGTGGCGATCCGCCGCCTGCGCATCGGCCGCGTCGGCCTGAGCAAGATGCCCGAAGGCCAGTGGCGCTATCTGGCGGCAGGACAGCGTTTCTGATCAGCCCCAGCCGGCCAGCCGCAGCGTGGCCGCAGCGCCCGCGCCGGCGATAACCACCAGCAGGAACGGCAGCCGCCACCACAATGCGAGGGCGGCGGCGAGCAACGCGCCCAGCCGCGCGTCCAACGCCAGCCCCTGCCCTGCCGAAAAAGCGTTCATTGCGGTCAACGAGGCCAGCAGGCCGATGGTCAGGGTGCCGGCCACCCGCGTCATCCGCGGCGTTTCCAGCCAGCGCGCCGGCACCAGGTAGCCGGCCAGCTTGAGCGCATAGGCCGCCGCGCAGGCGGCCAGGATCCACCCCCACAGCGGCATCAGCGCGGCTCCGGCCGGGTCAGCGGCGGCGCGATGTCCGGCTCCAGACCTTCATCGGCGCGACCGCGGCCGAACCCGCCCCACAGCGCCGCCCCCACCGCGGCCAGCAGGATCGGCACGCCCGGCGGCACCCACGGCAACGCAATCACGGTGATCAAGGCGCAGCTGACGGTGATGGCCACCGGCTCGCGGCCACGCAGGCGCGGCCACAGCAGCCCGAGGAAGGCCGCCACCGCGGCGCCATCCAGCCCCCACTGGCGCGGGTCGCCCAGCGCATCGCCGAGCACCGCGCCCAGCAGGGTGGACAGGTTCCACAGCCCATACACGCCAATCCCGGCGACCCAGAAGCCGCGCCGCTGCTCGTCGCGCAGCGTCTGCCCGGCCGCGGTGGCCGCCGACTCGTCGATCGTCACCTGCGCGGCCGCCACCCGGCGCCAGCCGCGCGGGCGCACCATCTGGTTGATCTGCGCGCCATAGACCGCGTTGCGGATGCCCAGCAACGTGGCCGCGCCGAAGGCCGCCACACCGCTGCCGCCGCCGGCCACCACGCCGATAAAGGCGAACTGCGAGCCACCGGTGAACATCAGCAGGCTCAGTGCCACGGTCTGGCCCACGCTGAAACCGGAAGCCACCGCCAGCGCGCCGAAGGAAATGCCGTACAGGCCGGTTGCCAGCGCGATGGACAGCCCGATGCGGACCGCAGGAGTAAAACGCCCGGCCATCGGTCAGCGCCGGCCGCTCCGCGCCTGTTCGGCCGCGGCCACGAACAGCACGTCGGTGGACGAGTTGAGCGCGGTCTCGGCCGAATCCTGCACCACACCGACAATGAACCCCACTGCCACCACCTGCATCGCGATGTCGTCACCGATGCCGAACAGCCCGCAGGCCAGCGGAATCAGCAGCAGTGAACCACCCGGCACCCCGGAGGCCCCGCAGGCGCCCACGGCCGCCACGATGCTCAGCACCAGCGCGGTCGGCAGATCGACGGTGATGCCCAGCGTGCTCACCGCCGCCAAGGTCAGCACCGAAATGGTGATCGCCGCGCCGGCCATGTTGACCGTTGCGCCCAGCGGAATGGCCACCGAATAGGTTTCCTGGTGCAGGCCGAGCTTGCGGCACAGCTCCATGTTCACCGGGATATTGGCTGCCGATGAGCGGGTGAAGAATGCGGTGATGCCGCTTTCGCGAAGGCAGCGCAGCACCAGCGGATAGGGATTGCGCCGGGTCACCGCGAACACGATCAGCGGATTGCCCACCAGCGCCATGAACAGCATCGCCCCGACCAGCACGGCGAGCAGATGCAGGTAGTCCTGCAGTACGCCCAGTCCCGATTCGGACAGCAGCGAGGCGACGATGCCGAACACGCCCAGCGGCGCCAGCTTGATCACCGCCCTTACCACCCAGGTGACCGCGGCGGAAAGGTCCGCCAGCATCTGCCGGGTGGTTGCGCTGGCGTGGCGCAGCGCCAGACCCAGTCCCACACCCCAGGCCAGCAGGCCGATGTAGTTGGCGTTGACCAGCGCATTGACCGGATTGTCGAAGATCTTCAGCACCAGCGTCTTCAACACCTCGCCGATCCCGCCCGGTGCACTGAGTCCGGTATCGGCCGGCACCGTCAGCGTCAGCACGCTGGGAAACAGGAAGCTGGCCAGCACCCCGACCATGGCCGCTGCCAGAGTGCCGAGCACATACAGCAGCAGGATGCCGCGGATATGGGTCTGCTGCCCCTGGCGGTGATTGGCGATGGACGCGGCCACCAGCACCAGCACCAGCACCGGCGCCACCGCCTTCAACGCGGCGACGAACAGCGTGCCAAGCAGGCCCACCGCCGAGCCGGCCTGCGGGAACAGCAGCGCGAACACGCTGCCGGCCAGTAAACCGATGACGATCTGGGTAACCAGGCTGGGCGCGCGCAGGCGTGAGAGGCGGTCGGTCATGGGAAGCGCTCGGACAAATAAGTCCCGGATTGTCTCCGAATGCGCGAAAGCCGGCATCCCTCCAACGTCATGCACTGGGTGCCCTGCGTTGCCGGTCTGGTTGCAGCGGCGCGGGGCGCGATTACGATAGCGGCCATGAATGCGACCCGATCCCGTGCAAAACGGCTGCTGCGCCTGTTCGGTATTGTCCTGGCCGCGCTGCTGGTGCTGGTCGCCAGCGGCCTGCTGCTGGCCGACCGGCTGACCCCCAAGGCACTGGGCAGCGCGTCGCATACCCTGCCGTTGCAGCCGGCGCAGACCCGGATCGACCGCGAGCTGCAGCCGCTGCTGGCCGCCCACCCCGGCCAGAGCGGCGTGGCCTACCTGTCCGACGGGCTGGATGCCTATGCCGCGCGCGCGGTCATCACCCGCTATGCCGGGCGCAGTCTGGATCTGCAGTACTACATCTGGCATGACGACCTGGTCGGCCATCTGCTGGCCCGCGACCTGTACGAAGCCGCCGAGCGCGGCGTGCGGGTACGGCTGCTGCTCGACGACATGAACGCAAAAGGGCTGGACCCGATGCTGGTCGCGCTCGATGCGCATCCCAACATCGAGCTGCGCCTGTACAACCCGTTCCGCAACCGCGGCGGGCTGTGGCGATCGCTGGAAATGGTGCAACGGGCATTCAGCGTCAACCACCGCATGCACAACAAGGCGTGGATTGCCGATGGCCGCATGGCGATTGTCGGCGGGCGCAATATCGGCGAGGAGTATTTCGATGCCCGCCCGGATGTGAATTTCCGCGACCTCGACCTGCTGCTGGCCGGCCCGGTGGTGGCCCAGGCCAGCGGTATTTTCGACGACTACTGGAACAGTGATGCCGCGGTGCCGATCACCGCGCTGAACCGCCACAGCGCGCCACTGCAGACACTGCTCCGCAAGGCGGAACCGGAATGGCTGCTGCAACGCGCGCGGCCTTACCTGCAACGGGTGCGCGACCAGGCGCAGGCGCGCTATCTGGAAGACCACATTCCATTGCACTGGACCGCCCACGTCGAGGTGCGCTCCGATCCACCGCTCAAGCATCGCCAGGCCGACCGCAGCGATTGGCTGGTTACCCGGTTGGTCAGGGAACTGACCGGCACGCGGCACAAGGCACTGCTGATCTCGCCCTACTTCGTGCCCGGCAAAAGCGGCACCTGGGCCATGACCCAGATGGTGGCCGACGGCAGGCAGGTGGGAGTGATCACCAACTCCCTGGCCGCCAACGACGTGGCTGCGGTGCATGGCGGCTATATGCGCTATCGCACCTCCCTGCTGCGCGGCGGGGTGCAGCTGTACGAGCTCAAGGCCCACGGCGGGCATGGCAAGTCCACGCTGTTCGGCAGCAGTGGCGCCAGCCTGCACACCAAGGCGTTCGTCATCGATGACCAGCGCGGCTTCGTCGGCTCGTTCAACCTGGACCCGCGCTCGGCCTATCTCAACACCGAGATGGGTGTGCTGTTCGACGATCCCACCCTCGCCGCGCAGCTGCGCGATGAATACCTGCGACTGGCCAGTCCCGCCCTGGCCTACCGGGTCTATCTGGATCCGCGCGGGCGGGTGCGCTGGCTGGACCGCGGCACGCAACCGCCGCGAAGCTACAGCGTCGAGCCGGAGACCTCGTTCATGCAACGGGCGCTGGCCCGCGGCATCAGCTGGCTGCCACTGGAATCGCAGCTGTAACCGGACCACCCGGCAACGCCACACGCTGACCGGCGCGACGCTATGCGGCGGGCTGGCGGATACGTTTCCAGATCCAGCCGGCCACATGCGCCGGCGCCAGCTGGGCGAGCAGGTCCAACGCCCGGGCGTCTTCCATTTGCTGTTCAGCGCACAGCACGGCCAGCGCGGCGGCCGTGCGCGCGAAGCGCAGCGAACGTCCCAGTGCGCTGTCCTGCGCCGCCGGACTGTCGCCGTCGTGCAAGGCCTGATGGATGACGTCTGCCAGCTCCCAGTGCAGCGCGATCCGCGCCGCCGTGGGCTGGGTGCAGCGCTCCAGCAATTCCCGCAACGCCAGGGCCGAGGGCGCCAGCGCCGGCTGCCGGGCGTATTCGTCATGCGCGGCCTGCATCACCACCACCGCGCCCAGACCGTGCAGCAACCCCGCCAGCTGCGCGGCAAAGCCGTCGTCGCGTTCCACGCCGCGCGCGTGGTCGGCAGCGGCGGCCGACACCCGCAACGAGTATTCCCAGATCAGGACCGGGAAGCGGCTGCCATCCCCGCCACCGGCGTGCATTACCGGCTGCACCAGCGCCGCGGAGATGATCTGGCGGATGCCATCGGTGCCGACCAGCGTGACCGCGCGCTCGATGCTTTCCACCGGGCGTGACTGCAACCGGTACAGCGGGCTGTTGGCAATGCGCAGCAGATTGCCGGCCAGGACCGGGTCCTGGCCGATGATGGCGCTGATCGAACGTGACGAGGCGGCCGTATCGTTGACGCTCTGGATCAACTGCGGCAGCAACTGCGGCCGCCGCGGGGTGTAGCGCGGCGACAGATCTGCACGGCCCAACGCCGTGATCACCGCCGCGATCACCGCCCGGTGCGGCGGGTCCAGCTCCTCGTCCGCCGCGTCCGTACCGGGCACGCCCAATGCCAGCGCGTGGAAGCCGCGTTGTGCCTGTTGCAGGATCCGCCACGCCTGTTCGCCATCCACGCACATCGCGTCGTCCATCGCCTCGGCCTTGGCCGTGACCGGCCATGCCGTTGCGGTCACGCCGACAGCACGCCCACGGCGATGGCGGACACGGAAAATCACCAGCACCAGCAGAGCCGCGACCAATGCGGCCAGGACGGGAATCAGGGTGGTCATAAGTGGGCGGCCTGCAATCCATGCGCGATCCTGCCGACGATATCGACCATACCCGGCAGATCTTTAGTGCCCTTGCCGGCACAGCGGCAACGCCGCGACCACCGGATGCAGCAGGCGCCCGCCGCGACTGCCACCAGCAGCGGCGCCACGGTTCAGTCTTTGTGCTTTCGCAGGCGCACGCCCATCGGCCCGGTCAACGAGCCATCCGGGTTGATGGTGAAACCCAGTGAAGCGCCGTGCCCGGCCAGCGCGATTTCCAGGCGGTCGCCGTCGCGGGTGTAGCTGGCGTACTGCTGCACACCCATCACCTCGATGCCGAGCCTGCCATCGGACTGGAACGTATACCGGGTAGCTCCCATGTCATCGGCGTAGACGCCTTTTATGCCCTGGCTGCAGGCCGACAACAGGCACAGCAGCGCAATGGCCAGCAGTTTTTTCATTGGGGCTTCCTGTGGATGCGATCGATCCCGTCGGCGACACCGCCGCCACGGCAAGCCGCGCAGTCTATCGGGCGGTCGTGGCCCGATGCCAATCCGGGGCGACTTCACGCCCGGTTCGCGCCGCCCCCGAATACTGGAACTCCCGGAATATACGGAGCACAGCGATGACCGACCTCAAGGATCTGGAACATAAATTCTGGAAAGCACTGCATTCCGACCGGACGCTGATGCTCGGTCTGGATGGCGTGGAAAACGGCCATTCGCGGCCGATGACGGCGCAAGTGGAAGAAGGCGCACGCGGGCCGATCTGGTTTTTCACCAGTCGCAACAACGCGCTGGTCCAGCATCTGGCGCAAGGCAATCAGGCGATCGCCGCGTTCAGCTCCAAGTCGCATGATCTTTTCGCCAGCATCCGCGGCACCTTGCACCTCACCGATGACCGCGAAATGGTCGATCGCCTGTGGAACGCGTTCGTGGCGGCCTGGTATGAAGGCGGCAAGGATGATCCGTCGCTGGTGCTGCTGCGACTGGACCCCACCGAGGCGGAGATCTGGCTGAACGAATCCAACCTGTTGGCCGGCGCAAAGATGATGCTGGGCATCAAGCCGCAGGAGGACTACAAGGACAAGGTCGGCACGATCGACCTGCGCTGAGCCGCATCTGCCGCGCAGGCGGAGCCTGGCTGCGTGCAAGCGGCGCAAGCGGCAGGAATCCGGCGCTCCCGGAAAGCGCCTGGTTCAGCTGCAAAACAGCCTTTTTCCGGCCTCGCTTCAGCTGGGGTGAGGGAAAATGGCCGCCAGGGCCTACACTGGTGCATCTTTCAATTGAGATACGCCCTTTGGCCAAGCCCAATTACTCGTTCGAAAAGCGGCAGCGCGAGATCGCCAAAAAGAAACAGCAGGATGAAAAAGAGGCGCGCAAGCGCCAGGCCAAGGAAGCCGCCAAAGCCGAAGCCGACGGCTCTCCCGCTGTCGCGACGCCGCCGTCGCAGCACGACTGATCGCACGCTCCACCCGCATACAGTGCGTATTCCCGCTGCCCGGTGGATGCCGGGCCTGCGCGACGCCGTACAGCGGTATTTGCAGGCAAGCGCACCACCGGCGTCATCGGCTGTCTGGCGTGACCGCCACACCGGGCTCACGCCCTCCTGCCCGATGGTGCTGATGGCCGTCCTGCCCAGGCGGTACGCGGCCATCTGACACCGGCATTGCAACGCCTTCGCCCGGCCCGCCTTCAAGGCGACCGCCGGCCTCTCCCTTCACTTTTACCGGCCTGCATGCAGGCTGCAACGCTCCCGGGAGAGCACATGCCAGGTTATGAAGTACGCCACCTCGAACTCGAGGTGGGCCCAAAGCCTTACCGGCTGCGCGTGCTGCGCGATCTGCAGCAGTTCTCCGACCCCGATGGACACGGCGCACGCCTGGGTATCTCCTCGGCGCAGTGGAGCCTGTTCGGGCAGGTATGGCCGGCGGCCGAATTGCTGGCATTGGCGATGGACAGTTTCAACATCGAGGACAAGCGCATCCTTGAAGTCGGCTGCGGCATCGGCCTGCCGAGCCTGGTGCTGCAACGGCGCGGCGCACAGGTGGTGGCTTCGGACATCCACCCGCTGGCCGAATCCTTCCTTGCCTACAACTCGGCGATGAACGGGCTGCCATCGGTCCATTTCCGCAATATGGACTGGGATGCGCCGCTCCCCTCCTTGGGCATGTTCGACGTCATCATCGCCAGCGACGTGATGTACGAGCGCGACCATGCCCTGCTGCTGGCCGGACTGGTCGAACGCCACGCGCTACCCGTGGCGGAAGTGGTCATCACCGATCCGGGCCGCGGCAGTGGCGGACTGTTTACCCGCCTGCTGCACGCGCAAGGGTTCGCGCTGGACCCGCCGCTGCCGGTTGTCGCTGCGACGCTGCCTGCGCATACGCCACGGGTACTGCATTTCCGGCGCACGCAGGTGCCGCGCTGCTGACCGGCCGCGCCGCCACGCCGCGGATCACGCGCTTGCCGCGGTGCGGGCGATTGGCACTCAGTGCTCGCGCTGCGTTTCGACCGGCGCAATCACGGTTTCGGCAGCGCCCCCGATATCACGCTGCGACAAGCGCAGCGCAAACAACATCCCGGCGACCAGCGACAACGCTGCGCCAGTGGCGAATGCCGCCGCCAATCCAAAGCGCGCGGCGATAACGCCGGCCAGCAGCATGCCCAGACCGATCCCCACGTCCAGTGCCGAAAAATACGTGGCTACCGCAGTACCGCGCTGGGCGTGGCCGCCAAGGTTGACCATCATCGTCTGGTACGCCGGATAGACCACGCCAAAGCCGAAGCCGGCCAGCAGCCCCGACAGCAGATACAGCGCCGGGCCCTGGGCCAGCGCGATCAATCCCAGCCCCAGCACCACCGCGGCGGTTCCGCTGTTGGTGACCAGCACCACCCGGCCGCCGTCGATCAGGCGTCCGGAGAACGCCCGTGACACCATCATTCCAACCGCCATCAAGGTGAAGAACAGGCCGGTGTTCAGCGCCCCCAGCTGCTTGCCGTAGATCGCGGCAAACGCCAGCAGCATGCCGTAGCCCAGCCCGATCACCGCCAGGGTGAACGCCAGCGGCAGGCCGCGCACCAGCAGGAAGCGATCCAGTGACAACACCGCCACCGCAGGCCGCCGCCGCTTGCGCGGCGAACGCACCCGGCACGCCACCAGCAGGCCAGCCACGCCGGCGATGACCGCCGCCTTGAAGATCACCGCGAACGGGTAGCGGTCCATCAACCACAGCCCGGACATCGGTCCCAGCGCCATCGCCAGGCTGCTCATCAACCCGAACAAGCCGATGCCCTCGCCCCGCCGCGCCGAGGGAATGATGTCGATTGCCTGGGTGCTGGCTGCGGTGCTCAGCACCGCGAAGGTGACGCCGATGCCCAGCCGCACGATCACGAACGCCAGCACGGTATGCGCAAACAGATAGCCGCTGGTGAACACCACATACGCCGCCAGCGCGACCAGGTACGCATGTTTGGCGTTGAAGTGCTCGACGATGAAACCGGAAAACGGTCGGACCAGCAGGGCCGCAATCACATAGCTGGCGAGGATGCCGCCGACCGTGGCCTCACCCACCTGCAACTGCTCCAGCAGATGGAACGGCAAGGTCGGCATCAGCAGGTAGAACGACATGCCCAGCAGGAAATTGGCAATACAGGCCAACAGGAAACCCGGTGTCCACAGGACAGGCTTGATCAAATTCATAACCACGCAGTGTAGTGGGGGGCGCATGACCTTCCCGGGAACGGGAGGCCCGGCCGGGCACGCGCAGTCCGGAATTCAGGGCGGCGATGCGAGCCGCTGCCGCAGAAAATCCGACAGCCCGGCAAATGCCTGCCGCGCCTGCGGCAACTGCAGATCGAACTGGTATTCGTGCGGCAACGCCAACGCCGGCTGGTCGGAGAAGAACAGCGTCCGCAGAGGAACACCCTGCCGCTGGAGTGCGCGCGCCATCGCGTAGGACTGCGCCTGCAGCGGGTCGTCGTTGCCCACCGAGATGAAGGTCGGCGGAAACGCGGCGGTCACCGCGCCGGCGACCGAGAACTGCGCCACGGCCTCCAGATCCGGCTTGCGCGAGCCGAAATACGACCACACCACCGTATGCACGAACCACGAGGTGTTGACGTCCCGCGCCATGGCCAGCGCGTCATACGGACCACAGAACAGCACCGTCGCGCGCAACTGGTCGGCGCCTATGGCGGGCTGCAGCTGCATCCACCGGGCGTAGGCGGGATCGCTCACCACCACCGCCATCTGCGCCGCCAGCTGGGCGCCGGCCGAATCACCGGCCAGCGCCACCCGCTGCATATCCAGCTGCAGCGCGCCGGCGTGGGCTTGCAGATAGCCCAGAGCACGGTTGAGCTGCAACAACGGCCTGGGATAGTGCTGCCCGGGCGCCAGTGAATATCCCACGGCGGCGACCGCATAGCCCTGCGCGGCAAGCATGCGTGCGTAGTTTTCGACATGGCGGCGGGTACCGCCGACAAAACCCCCGCCATGCATCCACACCACCACGGGCAACGGCCTGCCGCCATCCAGCGCCTGTTGCGGGCGGTACAGATCGAACCGGGCATCGGCGTCGGCCGGGTCATAGCGCTGGTCCTGCAGCGAGACCACGCCGGGCGGCACCCGCTGCGCCAGCGCGCGGTTGGCCTGGCTTCCGCCATAGTCGAATACCGCCCGTATCAGCAGCGCCGATGGCCACGGGCTGAGCAGGAAGGTGGCGCCAATGCCAGCGACCAGCAGGCCCGGCAGCCACGCCGCACGGTAGCCGCGCCGCACGCGCTGATGCCACGGGCGCTTTGCCTGTTGTTCCGCCATGGGTACCTCCCTGGCAACGGTTTCCATATCGTAGGCGTATATCCGCGGCCACTGCCCTGCTCTTGCCTTGCCTGCACGGCGGCGAGCGCCTGTGCGGCCTGCGCCTGTCTCCGCGACCGACGTTCAGCGGGCGCGGACATACCTGCCCAATGTCGACGCCTGCCGATGGCGCTCGGCAGTGCTGCCCGACGCCGGGCCCCGCGGGCGATTGGCATGATGCAGCTGGCATGGCCTACCGGCGCACTTCACAACGCCAGGACTGGCCAGATTGCCGCCATTTCCCACCTGCGGCATGACTGGATGCAGGCACTCCCTGCGCGGCGCGGCAACCTCGCCAGGCGTCGCCACAGCGCCTAAGCTGAGGGGCAACAGCACTGTCAGGACTGTTCATGAACCGCCTGCGGATCCTGCTTTCGATATCGATTCTGGGAGTTGGCTGTGCCAGCGCTCCAGTGCCGCCGGCGGCCGGCGGCCATTTCGTGGCGCGCTCATTGCAGGTCGAAGGCCACACGTTTGCCTACCAGGTGTTCGTCCCGGCGCAGCGTGGTCCAGCGGCAACCCCGATCGTGCTGTTCCTGCACGGCTCGGGCGAGCGCGGCAATGACAACCGGCGCCAACTGGAAGCCGGTCTGGGCCCGTGGTTGAAACACCAGGCCGCCAGCTTCCCCGCGCTGGTGGTCCTGCCGCAGGCGCCGCAGGACACCGAATGGCTGGGACGCAGCGCACGCATGGCGCTGGCCACCCTGGACGCGGCCAGCGCCGAATTCCACGGCGATCCGCACCGCACCTACCTCACCGGCATGTCGATGGGCGGCTATGGCACCTGGGAACTGGCACTGATGCAGCCATACCGCTTTGCCGCGCTGGTGCCGGTCTGTGGCGCGATCCACGCCCCGCCCGATGAGCAGCCCGGGCTGCTGGTCGACCAGCTTGCCGGCGAGGCCGATCCCTATACCGCGCTCGCCACCCGCCTGCGCACGGTGCCGGTCTGGATGTTCCACGGTGCCGAAGACGACCTGGTCCCACCTGACAACGACCGGCGCATCTATCGGGCCGGCCTCAAGCAGCACGCCAATATCCGCTACACCGAATACCCCGGCACCAACCACAATGCATGGGACCCCACCTACCGCAATCCGGCCATGTGGCAGTGGCTGTTCCAGCACCGCCGCGGCTGAGTGCCACGTGATGGCTTCCATGCAGCGACGCCTGCGCGGCGCCGAACGCGGTGGGCTTCTGCAATGCCGACCCGCGCTGCAGAAGCCCGCAGGAGTCAGTTGACGCCGCGGATGGCCAGCGTCAACGCCAGTGCACTGAGGATCACCGCGATGGTGCCATCCAGTACCCGCCAGGTGCCGGGCCTGGTGAACAGCGGTGCCAGCAGGCGCGCGCCCAGCCCCTGCGCCGTCAGCCACACACAGCTGGCGGTGACCACGCCGGCGGCGAAGGCCATCCGGGCATTGCCGAAATTCTCGGCGATCGAACCGATCACCATCATGTCCAGCCAGAAGTGCGGATTGATGATGGAAAATCCGGCCGCCGCCAGCATCGCCGCCTTTCGCGAAGGCTCGGCGCTGTCGTCCACCTGCATGCCGCCGCCGCCCGTCATCGCCCGCCGCGCCGATTGCAGTGCATACCAGCCCAGGAATGCCACGCCGCCCCATAGCAGCACGGCCGTCAACCACGGCAGGCTGGCCGTCACTGTCTTCAGGCCGGCGACGCTGGCGAAAATAAACACCGCATCGATGGTGGCGCAGGTGGCGATGATCGGAACCACGTGCTGGCGCAGGATGCCCTGGCGCAGGATGAACGCGCTCTGCGCGCCGACGATGGCGAACAAGCCGATACCGATGGCGGCGCCGCTGAACCACGCGCCGAGGCCGGCGCTGCCGGAAATTACCGAAAACATGACGTTATTGCCTGCTGCGAGGGGGGAAGCGGCGTGGGCAGAGGCCGGCAGCACCGCGAACGGGCGAATTGTCGCAGCGCAACATCAAAAAGTAGAGCTAAACTTGTTTAACCAACTTTAGAAAAACTAAATACATGCGCATCGACCATGCACAGCTGCGCGCCTTGGCCGCGGTGATCCGCGAGGGCAGTTTCGAGCGCGCCGCACAGGCACTGAATGTCACCGCCTCCGCCGTTTCGCAGCGGATCAAAGCGCTGGAGGATCGCGTCGGCCACCTGCTGGTGCGTCGTTCAATCCCCACCGAAGCCACCAGCGAAGGCCAGATCCTGGTGCAGCTGGCCGAACAGACCGCGCTGCTCGAACATGATGCGCTGCACCGGATGGGCATTGCCGATGAGGACCTGCCACGGGCGTCCATCCCGATCGCGGTCAACCACGACAGTCTGGAAACCTGGTTTCCCGAGGCGGCACTGACCTTCGCCCAATCCACCGGCACCACGCTGGACTTGCACACCGAAGACCAGGACCACACGGCCGCACTGCTGCGCCAGGGCGCCGTCCTCGGCGCGGTCACCACCCTGTCCGAACCGGTGCAGGGCTGCCAGATCCATGCATTGGGCAGCATCCGCTACGCCGCCACCTGCACCCCGGAATTCCACGCCCGCCACTTCGCCAAAGGCGTCAACGCGCAATCCCTGGCGCAGGCGCCGGTACTGGTGTTCAACCGCAAGGACGATCTGCAGGCCCGCTACGCCCGCCGCCTGGCCGGGGCCGGGCAGCCACTCGACGCGCCGACCTGGTGGATTCCGTCGACCCGCGCCTTTGTCCAGGCCAATCTCGGCGGCCTGGGCTGGACCATGAATCCGCTGCCACTGGTGCGCCGGCACCTGGAAAGCGGCCGGCTGGTCTACGTCAAACAGCGTGCATGGGAAGACGTGCCGCTGTACTGGCAGCACTGGAAAGGCGAAGTCACCACCATGGCGCTGCTGACCCGCGCCATCCTTGCCGCCTCCTCGGCGCTGGTGCGAAAGCGAAGATAGCCCACCCCGCCGCCGCGCCGTGGCGCGATTCAGTCTTGCTCGGCCATCTCCCGGCCCTGCTGCCGGATCAGCGCTTCCATCCGCGCCTCGTTGATCGCCTCGCGCACGCCGTCGACATCGGCGTGCGACTGGTCGGGAACAAACACGCCGGTGAGTTCGCTGTCCGGCCGCAATTCGCCGGCCTCGAACAGCGCCCACATCTCCTCGCCGTACCAGGTTTCCAGCAGCGCCGGTTCCCACGCGCCCAGACTGGCGGTGAGGTTGTTGACGTCACGCAGCAGCATGGTGCGCGCGGCATTGTTGCCGGCCGCGCTGACCACCTGCGGGAAATCGATGATCACCGGACCGTCGGGGCCGACCAGCACGTTGTATTCGGACAGATCGCCATGGATCAGGCCGGCGCACAGCATCTTGACCACCTGACGGACCAGGAAGGTGTGGAATTCACACGCCTGCTCCGGCGCCAGCTCGACCTCGCCCAGCCGCGGCGCGGAGCGGCCATCGGCGTCCACCACCAGCTCCATCACCAGCACGCCGTGGAAATACCCATGCGGCTCGGGTACGCGCACGCCGGCTTCGCGCAGCTGGTACAGCGCCTCGACCTCGGTGTTTTTCCACGCGGTTTCCTGCTGCTTGCGGCCGTACTTGCTGGCCTTGCCGATGGCACGGGCCTCGCGGCTGCCCCGCACCTTGCGGCCTTCCTGGTACTGCACCCGTTTCTGGAAACTGCGCTGGCCCATGTCTTTGTAGACCTTGGCGCAAACCACTTCATCGCCCGCACGCACCACGTACACGGCAGCTTCCTTGCCACTCTTGAGCGGACGCATCACCTCGTCGATAACACCATCGTCGATCAGCGGTTGCAGGCCATTGGGGGTCTTCATTCAGGAGCGAGGTACTTGGACGGGCGCACATGATCCTCCATTTCGCCGGCCAACGGCTGTTCCAGCGCTGATCGCAGCAGCCATGGACAGCTGCCGTTGCAGCGCGCGCCGGCGTGGCGGAAGTCGACAGCCACCGCTCCGCACAGTGCCCCAGCAGCGAAATCCGGGTGCCCGCCGCCATTCCCCAGTCACGTCAGCGCTGTGACCGCCGCCCTTGCTGCACGCCCGGGCGGCCATCCGCGTTCATGTCCAGGGTCAGCGGGCGTGGGCCAGCGCGTAGTCGATCGCGCTGCGCACCGCCGCCACCTGGGCGTCATTGCACTGCTGCGCGGTGGCGCGCGGGCTGTCGGGATAGACCTCGGTCGTGGTCGTATAGCGGGCGCCAGTCATCCCCGCGCACAACCCCAGCGCCTTCAGTGGATATTCGATCACCCCGGGTGCGACCACCGTCGAGCCGATGATCTGGCCGCGTTCATCGGCCGGCGCGATATGCGTCACCGCCGCCACCGCGGCGATCACCGCCTGCTGGAAACCGGGCTGCCGGTTTTCGGTGTCGTCCACCAGATAGAAGCCATCGGGAATGCCGCCCGGCTCGAACGGCTTGCCATCGCGCGCGGCCAAGGCCGGGCGGAACTCGGATTCGTCGGTGTCGGTGGTCTCATGCAGGTCGATATGCACCAGACAGCGTCCGGCCAGCGGCGCCAGCAACGCCATCAGTGCCGCCGATTCCGGCGCGGGACTGTCCGCCACGAATGAACGGTTGGGATCGATCGCCAGCGCATTCCAGCGCTGGATGCGCTCGTAGCCCCACGGGCTCACACAGGGCGCGACCAGCAGATTGATCTTGCCGGCATACCCGGCCGCGTGCCGGTCAACGAACTGCAGCGCGCCCTGCACGCCACTGGTTTCATAGCCGTGCACGCCACCGGTCACCAGCACCACCGGCAGGCGCTCATCCCAGTGGCTGCTGCGGATCGCCAACAGCGGGTAGCGGCCATCGCCGTAATCCAGCTCGCCGTACTGTTCAACCTGGAACCGCCCGCGCAGTGCTTCGATCCTGCCCAGCACCTCATCGGCGTAACTGCGCTGTCCGAGCTGCGCCGCGCGCCACTGCGCCTTCTCTGCCGCGCCCCACGGCTGACCCGGCGTGCCGATGGGATAGAACCCGGAGGAAACGGGATTCATAAAGCTGCCTCTCATAGACGGAAATTCGAGGCTGCGAACTTTAGCACCGGCACCTGGGCGCCGTGCCGCGCATCACCACCGGTCGCCAGGCCCGTGGCGTCTCCACCGTGACCGCAGGGGGCAGCCGCACTCCCCACCGCCCACCCCACATCAACCTGCACAAAAAAAGGGCAGGCATTCCCGTGCCTGCCCTTCCTCACTGCACCTGCCCCCGGTTACAAGGCGGCCTTGGTGGCACAGAGACGGACCTTGGCCTTGTCAGCCGTGCCGATCATGCCCAGCGCCTGCAGATCCCGCGCCAGCCCGTCCATGCAGCCCAGATAGTGGATGCGGTTGCCCGCCGCCTCCACCCGGCATACGCGCTCGTTGGCCACCAGATTGGCACCGGCAATCACCCCGGGGTTCATGAACAGTTTTACCCCGGTGTCACAGCCATTGACCTTGGCGGTGCCGGTGTTGAGCCGCCAGCCTTCATCGGCGAACAGGGCCAGCGTCAGATCAACCAGATAGCTGGATGACAGCGAGTCGTTGATTGAAGGCTCCATCAATGCATTGGGTGTCAGCACCGTCTCGAAATGCGAGAACGATGAGCCACTGGCCACCACCGCGGGGGCGTACAGCAATGCCCGACCCGCAGGATCGGCACCGGCGTACTGCCCGGCCACCTTGCCCAGCGACGCGGTCACCACGCTGGCGCCCTGTGCCGCCGCCTTGATCGCGTTGCCATCGCTCAGGTTCACGCTGAGTGCCGGAATGGTCGCCACCACCGTCGCGTCATCGGCCATGCCCGGCGCCGTTCCCGGATCGGCCGAGGTGGCGACATTGGCAATGATCACTCCCACTGCCCCGGCATTCTGCGCGTTGACCGTTTTCGGCTCGAAACTGCAGCTACCTCGACTGATGATTGCGATCTTGCCGGTCAGGCTGCCGGCCGCCAGCGGTTCACAGGCGTCGGTGGGATCGCCGACACCGTCGTTGACCAGCTTCACCGGTGCATTGAAATTGCTCGCCGTTGCCGGCGGCCCGAACGAAGCGACACCGTAGAACTGCGACACCAGGTTCAAGGTGCCGCCACTGACCTGCAGCACCGTCGCCCCTTCCAGCCACATCGGCACCTGCGCCTTGACGTTGGCACCGTCCCAGCCGGGCCGGCCGCGGGTGCGGATGGCCGCGGCGCGGTCACTGTTGGTCATGCCGGCCGCGGTGAAGCGCAGGTTGCGGATGTTGTCGAACGCGTTGTGGGTGTAGGGATCGGAATAGCCCACTGCACCGGCGCGCTCGCCCAGTACCCCGCTGCTGTAGCCGACGAAGCCGGAGAACCCCAGGCCATGGGCGATTTCATGCATCACCACATCGAGGAAACTGATCTTGCCTGCCGGGGTATTGCCATCCAGCCCGTAGTACCAGCCGGAACTGGTCAGACAGCCCGGCGAGCCCAGGTTGGCGTTGAACCGGCTGGTGATATCCACCGGGTAGGACTCCAGCTCCTGGCCGGAAATCGCCTTCGCCAATGCACCGTGATAGACCGCGCCGGGGAGCGGTGCGCCGGGGAAATCCGCGGCGATCCAGTACGCACCTGCCGATCCCAGCGTACCGCCGGTATCGGTGCACGCCAGTGGCTGGAAACTTGCACCGACGCGGATTTCAGGCGTGTTCTGCAGCAACGAGCCCCACAGGTCCGCCGCGAACTGGTACACGATCCGGCGCTGCTCACCCACCGTACTGCCCGGATTGCCGCCTTCGGCAGCGCGCGGGGTGGTGTCATTGAGGCCCTGCCCGGCCGGATCGAGATTGACCGGGGTAATCACGCCGGCCTGGGCACCGGAACCCCCAAAAAGAGCGGCGGCCACCAGGGCCGCCATCATCTGCCTTTTCATTTCAGCACCTCCTGTGCAGCGGGGACGCTCACTCCTTCGTCCTCACTGATACGCAGACTGCCGTCCGCCCCCTGGGTGGCGGTCATCGACGACATCGCCGACAGCGGCAACTGCATCGTCAGCATGCCCTTGCGATCCATGTGCATCGTGGCGCGCGCATCGGTCGCGGTGCGCGGCATTCTGCTGAAAAGATCGGTTGCGCCCGGGCGGGCGGCCGGCATTGCCCGGTCTGCCGCCTGCGACAACTGCAGGATTTCAGCATCGGTCAATGGCCGCAGCCGACCGGTCTTGGCATCGATACCGACCGACACCCCCGACTCGCTCCCCACGACCGGCGGCGACGCGCTGGGCGGATCTGCAGCCTGTCCCGATGCATGGGCGCAAAACGCCATGCCGGACAGTACGACGAAAGCGGAAAACCTCATCATGATAGTTCCCTCAATCCTGTCGAGCCGGAGGCTGGTGCCCGCTCCCCCCCATGCGTCTACGCGGGGCCGGCACCCCTCGCGCGCCGAGTGTCCCCCGGCCTGTACAGGGCGACAAGTGCCGCGCCCCGTGCTACCCGCGGCAACGAAAATGAATAGGTTAATTTGTGCCACGGGGCAGCGCTCTCACACTGGTGGCAGCGCCCCAGTACGCACGGCGTTCACACTCTTCGAAGTATTCGAGACGGGTCCCCGGGCGGCCAACGCGAAACGTCAAAGGATCAGACCAGTACAGATCACCGCAGCCGTTCGTTGCGGTAAGCGGCAAAAGTGTCGCGCACTGGCACCGGCAACCCTTGGCTTCAGCCACCGGCTGCAATGCAGCCGAAGGCGGTGATCATTGCGACCGTTGCCGGCAGGTTCGCGGCCACCCGTTGCGTCCCGGGAATCTGCCCACCGCCCCTGACACCTACCCAACGAGGCAAGCACCATGTCCATTCCACACGCCGTCAATCGCCAGATCACGCTGGCCTCGCGCCCGGTCGGCGCCCCCACCACGGCCAATTTCAAACAGGTGGAAACGCCGGCGCCGATCCCGGCGGCGGGACAGGTGCTGTTGCGCAACCTGTATCTGTCACTGGACCCCTACATGCGCGGGCGCATGAGCGATGCGGCTTCCTATGCCGATCCGGTGGGCATCGGCGAGGTGATGGGCGGCGGCACCGTGGCGCGCGTGCAGGCTTCGCATCATCCCGACTACCAGCCCGGCGATCTGGTGCTGGCCTATGGCGGCTGGCAGGACTACGTACTGTCCGACGGCAGCGGCCTGCACCGGCTCGACCCGCAGATGACGCATCCGTCGCTCGCCCTGGGCGTGCTGGGCATGCCGGGCTTCACCGCGTTCATGGGCCTGCTCGATATCGCCCAGCCCAAGGCCGGCGAAACCGTGGTGGTGGCCGCCGCCAGTGGCGCGGTCGGCGCGGTGGTCGGGCAGATCGCCAAGCTCAAAGGCTGCCGCGTGGTGGGCATTGCCGGGGGTGCGGAGAAGTGCCGCTACGTGGTCGACGAACTCGGCCTTGATGCCTGCATCGATCATCGCGCGGCCGATCTGCCGCAGCAGCTGCAAGCGGCCTGCGCCAACGGCATCGATGTCTATTTCGAGAATGTCGGCGGCGCGGTATTCGATGCGGTCCTGCCGCTGTTGAACGCAAAGGCGCGTATCCCGTTGTGCGGGCTGATCGCGCACTACAACGACACCGCGCTGCCGCCCGGGCCCGACCGCCTGGGTCTGCTGACCCGCACGCTGTTGACCAAGCGCATCAAGATGCAGGGTTTCATCATCTTCGATGACTATGGCGACCGCTACGGCGAGTTTCTCAAGGCCATGGGCAACTGGGTCAAGCAGGGCCGGATCAAGTTCCGCGAAGATATCGTCGACGGGCTGGAGAATGCGCCACAGGCCTTTATCGGCCTGCTGGAAGGGCGCAACTTCGGCAAGCTGGTGGTGCGCATCGCCCACGCCTGAGCGCGCCGGGCACACATGCCCGCGACCCTCCCATAGCGGGAATGTCGCCGCCTCACGCCCGGTTTTCCCCCACCCCCACGACCCGCGCTGTGGCCCGCTCGTTGCGGCGCCGCAGCTCCGGTTCAATGCGTGGCCGCGGAAACCCGCCAGACCGCATCGCCGACATCGTCGGCGATCAGCAGCGCGCCTTCCCGGTCCAGCACCAGTCCCACCGGCGCTCCGTACAGCTGTTTTTCATCCCTGGAATGGAACCCGGTGACGATCGGTTCGGGCACGCCCACCGGTTTGCCCTGCTCGAAGGCGACGTGGGTCACCCGGTAGCCGCTGAGCGGCGAGCGGTCCCAGCTGCCGTGTTCGCTGATGAACGCCCCGCTGCGATATTTCCCCGGCAGCGCGCTGCTGTCGCAGATCAACAGCCCCAGCGGCGCCACGTGCGAGCCCAGCGCGTAATCCGGCTTGATCGCCTTCTTCACCAGGTCCGGGCGTTGCGGCATGACGCGGCGGTCCAGATGCTGCCCGAAATAGCTGTAAGGCCAGCCGTAGAAGCCGCCTTCCTGCACCGAGGTCAGGTAATCCGGCACCAGGTCGGGGCCGATCTCATCGCGTTCGTTGACGATGGTCCACAACCTGCCGCTCTGCGGCTCCCATTGCAGGCCGGTCGGATTGCGCAGGCCCGAGGCATAGATGCGGCTGCCACCACTGGCCACATCCACCTCCAGCACGTTGGCGCGGCGGTACTCCACGTCCAGACCGTTCTCGGTGATGTTGCTGTTGGAGCCGACGCCCACATACAGCTTTCCGCCATCCGGACTGGCCAGCAGCGCCTTGGTCCAATGGTGGTTGAGGGTGCCGGGCAGATCGGCGAACTCCACGCCCGGCGCGGTGATCCGGGTGACGCCGCTGACGTAGGGAAAGCGGACGATGGCGTCGGTGTTGGCGACATACAGCCAATCGCCGAGCAGCTGTATGCCGAAGGGCGAATTCAGGTTCTCGATGAAGACGTGTTTTTCCCACATCCCCGGCGCGCTGCCATTGCGGCGCAGCAGGGTGATCCGGTTGCCGCCCCTGGCGCCCTTGCCCGAAGCCGTCTTGACCTTGCCGGCAATCAGCTGTTTGGGCGTGGTGACCGGTTCGGTACCGGGACTGTTGGCTTCGGCCACCAGCACATCGCCGTTGGGCAACAGGTAGAGCTGGCGTGGATGCATCAGTCCATCGGCGATCTTCTCGATCTGCAATCCCGGCGCCACCTGCGGCGTCTGTCCCTGTTTCCAGCCCACGCCTTCGGGCACCTGCATCGGCGGGACCAGGAAGTTGCGGGCCGTGGGCAGCGGCGGATCGCCGCCGGACTGCTGGTTCGGCTCAAGCGTGGCCCTGCCACTGCAGCCGGCCACCATTACCGCACAGGCCAAGGCCAGCGCCCCGCTTCTGAAGACCTCACTCATGCGCCGGCACTCCCGCGATGTCGTGCTGTATCGCAATGGCGACGCGGCCCATGGCCAACAACACCACCGTCACCGCCGACAACCAGAGCGCGGCGGGTATCACCGCATAGGCATCGCGGCTGTGCACGAACGCATTGAAGGTCGCCGCGACAATGGCCAGCAGATTGCACCAGAAGTCGAAGCGGTCGCCGCGCATCGCACCGTGGCGCAGGGTCACCCACACCTGCACCAGGTTGATCAGGCGCGGAATCACCGCACACAGCAGGCCGAAGACAATCAGCCATGCGGCACTTTTGCCCCACATCACCACCGCGCTGCGGGCGTAAAGGATGTCGAAAACCAGCGCGGCCACGAAGAAGCCGAACGGGAGCGGATTGAGCAGGCCATAAATGGCATTGGCAGCAATAGAGCGGCGAGGTGCGTCACCGGTATTCATGGCCGGGGTTCTCTGTATCCATCTCGGGAACGGGGTCGCCGGCGTGCCCGACGAGGCGGACGACCGGACGCGTGCAAGGCGTACCGCCGAACCGTAGTCGGCCCGATGTGCACGAGGTGTCGCCAACCGAGGTGGCGCGAAGGAGCCCCACCTCCAGCCGGTGGCGGTGCGTGTTCACGGATCAATCCCGGCCACGCCTCTAGCGTTGTGCCATGGCGTGCATCTCCAATCCCGTTTTCACCGTCGGTCATTCCACCCGGCCACTGGACGAATTCCTGGCGCTGCTGTCGGAATCCGCCATCGGCTGCGTGGTGGACGTACGCCGGCTGCCCGGCTCCCGCCGTTTCCCGCACTACAACGCCGATGCCCTGGCCCACGCGTTGGCGACGCGCAACATCGACTATTGGCACCTGGAAGCGCTGTGTGGACGCCGCACCCGTCGCGAACTGGAGGGCGCGGCCCCCGAGGGTTTCTGGCAAAACGCCAGCTTCGCCCGCTATGCGGCCTATGCGCGCAGCAGCGCCTTCGACAAGGGCCTGCAGGAGCTGCTTGACCGCGCATCAAGCCAGCGCTGCACATTGATGTGCTCCGAAGCGGTGTGGTGGCGCTGTCACCGCCGCATCATCGCCGACCACCTGCTGGCACGCGGGGTGCAGGTGCTCCACATCCTCGGCCGAGGCCATATCAGCGCCGCCACGTTGACCCCGGGGGCGATTGTGCGCGGCACCGCGGTGATCTATCCGCCAACGGCCGGCGGACAGCCGCACGCCCCCCACCCTGAGCGCAAGGAAAATCCATGACCACCTTCAAGGTAGGCGACCACGTCTGCTGGAACTCCGAAGCCGGACAGGTCAGTGGCCACATCCGCCAAGTGCATACCCGCGATACGACCTACAAAGGCCATATCCGCCATTGCAGCGAAGACGATCCGCAGTACGAGATCAAGAGCGACACCACCGACCATATCGCCATGCACAAGGGCAGCGCGCTGCGTCATCTGCCCTCCTGATGGGCAGCGCCGGAAATGGGCGCGAGCGGCCCGGATCGGCGGCTGCGCCCGCATGCCACTATTGGCACACAAAGGCCCAAGGATCTTTGGCCACGCACCGTTGGCGGCGACTCCTGCCGGAACCCTCATGCCCGGAATCACGCTGATCCTCAGCGCGCTGCGCGTGCTGCTATTGCTGGTGCCGGTGATCCCCATCGTGCGGCAGCGGCGGCGCCAGCGGATCGGGCGGGGCTGGGCACCGGCGCCGACCCGATCCGAGCGACGCATCCGCGTGCAGGGCAACTTCATCGAATACGGGCCGATGGCATTGCTGCTGGCGCTGCTGGAATTGTGCGGGCTGCCGGCAACGTGGCTGTGGAGCTTCGGTGGCGTGCTGATGTGCGCGCGTCTGTTGCATGCCTATGGGCTGAGCCATAACAGCGGCAGCTCGCCCGGACGCGTGCTGGGCGCGATGCTCACGTTCGCCAACCTGCTGGCGATGGCCGGTACCGGGCTGTGGCTGGCACTGCGCTGAGCCTCACCGGATACCGCCGCCCCGGCGCCATGAGCGGACCGACGCGAGCCGTCGAAACACCATCTACGGCGCGGAGTCAAGCACAAATAACATCATGTTCAGGGGGGAGCTGGCACCATGCGCGCACTTCCTGTCACTCCTTCACGCCACTGCATTGTCGCGGCGTATCGGCGCATATGTCGCGCCTCCGATGGGAAGTTCCGATCCTGGCAACCCCGCCGCCCCGGCACCGTTGCCGCTCCGCCGGCCAGCAGACTGCTGGCCAACGGCGAATCGACAGAAGGAAATCCCATGCCACGCAAGGCCACAAAAACCCGCAGCACCTCCTCCCCGCAGCTCAAGCGCACGGCGCAGGGCAAAAATGCCGGCCCGCACATCACCAGCGAGAGCATCGCTTCCGACGTCGCAGCCTTCCGCAAGCAGGGCGGCCATATCGAAGTGCTGGGCATCACGCCGCTGCGGGTGAATGTCACCGCAGCGCGCTCCCGCGGCAACACCCGCCGCGCCGCCACGCCGGTCACCGCGAAGCCCGCCGCCGCCAAGGGCTGAGCACGCAATGCTGGAACGGACGCCGCCACGCCGGCGGCGTCCGTTTCCATGCAGCAATCCCACCGCCCAGGCACCCGCTGTTCCGGCTGCCGGCGTTACCGTTGTACCCATCATCGCGCGCACCGGCCTTCAGCTACCGCGGTATCGCCTTATGCATTGGCGTTGACGCTGCCCACTCCACACAGGCAGCCCGGTGTCGCCAACTGCGGCGCTCCTGCGCAACCCGCCACGCTACGACCCGGCCGACTCCAGTGCGGCGCGTGATCGCCGCTGGCGCAGATCGCCTGCACCGCGTTTCCACCCTACCGGTTGACACCGCACCGGAGGGCGGACTGCCGCGCCCGCGCCGTCACTGCGGCGGTGACTTGTGGGACAGCATGCTCATCACGCGCGTCTGTTCCACCGGCAGAAGACGCAAACAAACCGGCTCCCCCACCACCACGACGCAAGTCCAGAAAAGCGCGATCTGACGCGGGCCGATCGACGTGGCCGCCACAGTCACGCCATGGCAATGGCGGCCCCGCTAAGGTTCGTCCTCCCCCCGTTCCGGAATGACACTCCATGAAGATCCTGATGGTCCTGACCTCTCACGACCAACTGGGCGATACCGGCCAGAAAACCGGTTTCTGGCTGGAGGAATTCGCCGCGCCCTACTACGTGTTCCGCGATGCCGGCGCCGAAATCGTGCTGGCCTCGCCCCAGGGCGGGCAACCACCACTGGACCCCAAGAGCGACGCGCCCGACGCGCAAACCGCCGCGACCACCCGCTTTGCCAGCGATGCCGCCGCGCGCGAGGCATTGGCGCATACCCGCAAACTGGCCGACGTCGCTGGCCAGCCGTTCGATGCGGTGTTCTATCCCGGTGGCCACGGCCCGCTGTGGGATCTGGCCGAAGACCGCGACTCGATCGCCCTGCTCGAATCCACCATAGTCGCCGGCATCCCGCTGGGCGCGGTCTGCCATGCGCCGGCCATCTTCAAACACACGCGCGGCAAAGACGGCGCGCCGCTGGTGAGCGGTCGCAACGTCACCGGCTTCAGCAACGCCGAGGAGGATGCCGTCGGCCTGACCGCGATCGTGCCGTTCCTGGTGGAAGACATGCTCAAGGCCAATGGCGGCCATTACTCCAGCGGTCCGGATTTCGCCCCGCATGTGCTCACCGACGGCACCCTGGTGACGGGCCAGAACCCCGCCTCCTCGGAAGAGGCGGCCCATGCCCTGCTCAAACTGGTGAAGACCCGCTGACCGGCGCTTGACCCGCCGGCGGCACCCATTGGCGATATCGACAGAAGGCCCCGCATTGCGGGGCTTTCTGTTATCCACCGGTTCCCGTCCGGAATCGACCGCAGAATCGACCCGGTCCGGTCTCAATCCAGTTCCTGCACCCCGCCACCGGATACGGTCAAAATCTGGCCACTGACCCAGCCTGCCGCCTGCGAGCACAGGAACAGCGCCGCGTTCGCCATGTCCTGCGGCTCGCCCAGGCGGTTGATCGGCGTGTGTTCGAGCATCTTCTTTTCGATCGCGTCATTCAGCACCGACTTCAGGGCGTCCGTCCGCGTCGCGCCGGGGGCAATGCCGTTCACGCGGATATTTTTCGGCCCCAGGTCGAAGGCGATATTGCGCACCAGATGGCTGGTCGCCGCTTTGGACGAACCGTAGGCGGCCATGCGCCTGTTCCTGTTCTCGGCCGCCATCGAGGTGATCGCCAGGATCGCACCGCCGCCGGCCTTTTCCATTTCCGGTGCGGCCAGCTGCGCCAGGCGGAAAAGCGAGAACACGTTGAGATCGAACGCGCGGCGGAAATCGGCCATCGGCATATCGAACGGCTTCGGCCCACCGCCGCCGGCATTGCTGACCAGCACCGTCAACTTGCCGAAAGTCTGCACACTGCGCTGGACCAGTGCGACCAGATCCTCCTCTCTGGTCACATCGCAGGCCAGTGCGGCCGCCTGACCGCCATTGGCGAGGATCGCCTTGGCAACGCTCTGCGCCGCCTCGATATCGCGGTCACTGACCACCACTGCCGCACCCGCGCCGGACAGCGTCTCGGCAATGGCCCGGCCGATGCCCGCCCCGGCCCCGGTGATCACTGCAACCTGGCCGTCGAGCCGGAAAACCGCTGGATCGTACATATCGAATACTCCGTTGAGAAAATCGCCAGGTGGTACCGGGACATCTGCCCCCTGCAGCAACCCGCAGCAGGCATCATTGCACCCGGCGCGTCAGGACCGCCTCAATCACCGGGGTTGCGCCGCTCCGAAGCGCGGCCCTCCCCACCATGCAGAAAAAATCCCCCAGTGCGGGGCGTGTCATCACAGCGGGCGCCGTGAGTTGCATAGTTCCTGGCATGCACCTGCCCTGCCGTGAAAAGATATCGTGATGTCCGGGCCGGTTCGGTCTCGACAACGCCGCGAGAAATCGACCCCGGGCCGCGACACCGCGACCGCTTCGCACATTCCGATAGGCGGAGCGATGTCGAACCTGCACGCTCACCCAATTTCAACCCGGGCCACTTCACTCTGACCCCGGTTTTCCTACTCGAAACGGAGCCCACATGGTCACCATGCAAGCCATCGAAATCACCCGACCCGGTGCACCGGACACACTGCAGCCAACCGAACGCGCGATCCCGCGCCCGGGACCGGGCGAAGTGCTGATCAAGGTCGCGGCCGCCGGCGTCAATCGCCCGGATGTCGCCCAGCGACAAGGCAATTACCCCGCGCCGCCGGGCGCCTCCGACCTGCCCGGACTGGAAGTGGCCGGCGAACTGGTCGAAGGCGACTTCGGCGGCGACAACCCGTTCGGCCTCAAGCCCGGCGATGCCGTCTGCGCGCTGCTCACCGGGGGCGGCTATGCCCAGTACGCCGTGGCGCCGCTGCTGCAATGCCTGCCAGTACCCAAGGGGCTGACCCTTATCGAAGCGGCGGCGCTGCCGGAAAACTACTTCACCGTGTGGAGCAACCTGTTCCAGCGCGGACGCCTTGGCACCACCGACCACGGCACGCCCGAATCGCTGCTGGTGCAGGGCGGCTCCAGCGGGATCGGCGTCACCGCCATCCAACTGGCCCGGGCGTTCGGCCACCGCGTGTTCGCCACCGCAGGCAATGCCGAAAAGTGCGCGGCCTGCGAGAAACTGGGAGCCCACGCCATCAACTACCGCGAGCAGGATTTCGTCGCGGAGGTGCAGCAGCACACCGACGGCCGCGGGGTGGATGTGATCCTGGACATGGTGGCCGGCGACTACGTGGCCCGCGAACTGGGGCTGCTGGCCGAAGAGGGCCGACTGGTATTCATTGCCGCCCTGGGGGGCAGACAGGTCGACATCGATGCCCTGCTGATCATGCAGCGGCGGCTGACCATCACCGGCTCCACGCTGCGGGCGCGCCCGGTTGCGTTCAAGGCCGCGGTGGCCCGCCAACTGCACGAGCGGGTGTGGCCGCTGCTGGAAGCCGGCAAGGCCCGCCCGGTGATCCACCAGGTCTTCCCGGCGCGCGAGGCGGCCAAGGCGCATGCGCTGATGGAGAGCAGCGCGCATATCGGCAAGATCATGCTGCAGTGGTAGCCATGGGAGGGGGCCTGTCCTTCCGGCCCCAGCCACGGACCGGCACGATGCGTCCCGCCCGCGAGGCGGGTGAACCAGACAACCACCCTCGTCAGGCAACAAGGATGCGCCTTGGCAAGACGGCAAGTTCGGGCGGCACGCGGCGCACAGCGCGCCCTGGCCGGGATCACAACAAGACGGGCCGCCACCGCCCCGGCCGCCGGTGCCGAAACGCCTTCAACGCACCCCGCTCGGCTATGCTGGGCCGCGTAAACCGCGCCAGCGGCTGCCACTGCAGCTCGCCACCACTCACACCCAGGAGAAGACGATGAGCAAGGGCATGGACCAGAAAAAGGAACAGAAGAAGAAACCGGCAAAGACCATGAAGGAAAAAAAGGCCGAGAAGCGCGAAAAGAAAAGCAACGCATGATCCACCCGGCGCCGGTGCCTCCCTCCTTCGCCGCGGCTGATGCGCGAACGGGACCAGCTCGCGGCATGCCAGCGTGGCGCTGACCGCCCAAGGTGGGCCAGCCAGAATCGTTGACCCCAAAAAGCCCCGCAATGCGGGGCTTTTCGTTGTACGAGGTGCGAGCAATAGCCATCGCCACTGATCCTTGGTTCGGCCACAAAAGACCAAAACGAACTCTGTTCTCCTAAAGCTCGCAATTAGGCGACAACCGCACATCCCAGCGTCCCTTGGCCGCGCGCATCCGCCCCAGCAAAGCATCCAGTGTGCCGTGTGCAGTCGAATGCAGCTCGTTTGGATTGGCCGGCCTCAGGCACGAAAGTTCGTGGTACGCATGATCGAGGTCCGACGGACCGTCCCCCACGGCCGCCCAGTGCGCCTCGCATAGCGAAGGGACGCCGATTTGCTCGGCGACGAATTGCCTGCCCCAGTCCAAGCATCCGAGCATCGCGGCCTCCGCGCCAACCTCATAACCGCTCAACAGCAACGCGCCATGCGTCTTGAAGTTGCCGGCATCGCGGTACAGATACTCAAGCACGCTCAATCCCACTTGCTCTTGTTCGCTCATCACCGCCTCCCTTCCGTTGCCTGCATGTTGAACGGAGTCGGTCGCAATGGCTGCGACCACTCACGCAGCCGCAGCAGTCGCTGCACCCCCTTCCTTCTCGTATCCTGGCAACCAGCATCAGGGGGAATGCAATGGGAAATGCCGCCTCAAACTGGACACCTACGCAGCTCAAGCTTGCGTTCAACTTTTATTGCCAAACGCCCTTTGGCAAGCTGCACAGCAAGAACCCAGATATCGTCGAATTGGCTCAGCTAATTGGGCGAACGCCAAGCGCACTGGCGATGAAGCTGGTGAACTTCGCCAGTCTCGATCCCTCCATCACTCGCACTGGTCGTAAAGGACTCCGCGGCGCATCCAAAATGGATCGTGAAATATGGGCCAGATTCCACGCGGACTGGGAAGCGCTGGCCGTCGAGTGCGAGCAGCACCTGCAACATCTGCAGCAGGAACGTGGACTGGTACACGCAGCCGCGCTCCAATCCACTGATGACGATGCACTGGCCGATTTCACCGGCGAAGTGCGGCAAGCAGTTGTGCAACAGCGCATCAAGCAGAACTTCTTTCGTCGAGCAGTACTTGCCAGCTATCGCGGGCGTTGCTGCATCACCGGCTTGAGTGACCCGCGATTGCTTGTCGCCAGCCACATCGTTCCTTGGAGTGCTGACAAGGCCAACCGCCTGAACCCCAGCAACGGCCTATGCCTTTCCGCCATTCATGACAAGGCGTTCGACACCTACTTATTTTCGCTGACGGATGATTCCCGTATCTTGCTTTCCGAACGGCTCAAGACCAGCAAGGACACGTTCGTGCGCGACGTATTCTTCCCCACTGAAGGGAAACAAATCGAGCTACCGGAACGCTTCGCGCCGAGCCAAGAATTCATCGTCAAGCATCGCCAAACGATGCATGAGAAGTCGAAAAGCGCCGATCAATCACCATGAAAGCTGTAGGCTGGGTTGGCTCACCAACCCAGCGCCTTTGATTTTCCCGTGGTACACAGCTGATGGGCGCGCGCAGCCGACGTCGTATACTCCAACCTGATCTCTTATCGGAAAGGCCAGCAATAAATATTTACTCTCACCACTATTTTTCATGGTTGCCAGTAATACAAATCACCTCTGACTTCCGCCTTCACTGACGTTCTCAATGGGGATTTGCCTGGCCAGTATGTGCGGCGGGAATCGTGTTCACCACCCACGGCACGCCGAACCGATCGACCAGCGAACCGAACCCGGGTGACCAGAAGGTCTTGTTGAAATCCATGACTACTCTGCCGCCTTCCTTGAGGGCATCGAACCAGCGACGTGCCTGGTCGGCATTATTGGTATGCAAGGTTACATCGAAGCCATTCTTGGGCTTGTCGACATTGGGGGCCCACTTGGTATCCATATCCGCCCCCATCAGCGCCTGGTCGCCGACCTCCAGCCAGCAATGCATCAGCCAATCCTTGTACTTCGGATCGGCCAACTGCATTTCCGGCGGCGCCTCGGTGTAAGGCATGGCGGCAGTAATCTTTCCGCCCAGGACTTTCGCGTAGAACTCGAATGCCTCGCGACACTGGCCGCGAAAGCTCAGACTGGTAACGATCTTCACCGCACACCTCCTGACGTTGTCGGATGCGCAGGCTGCCACAACCCTTCTTAAAGTCAGATGACGCTGCCACTGCAACCCACCACGGCCTACGGCGAGCACGGAGCGGAGGGCAAGAAGTTCGCTTCATTCACTCCGCCGGGCGGTTTTCTCGCCATGCTTTTGCAGAGGCTGCGAGTTCCGCAATTTTGAGGACACGCAACTTTTCCGCCTTCTTGAGTGCTTCGCGCGCCTCTTTGACGGCCTCGTTTGCCAGATTCTGGTTGGTGTGATGACGCTTTGCGTCAATCGCAGCATCGAGCCGCTGCTGGGCCAACCTTATCGCCTTATCGACGCGATAGAGAGGGCCCAGCCTACGAAGTGAACCTGACCCCGTTCCTGTTAAATTTTGTGCGCGAGTCCGAGCCCGATGCTGACGTACTCGCAGAGCTGCATCGCATCGAGGATGACAAAACCATTCCGGTCACCCAGCGAATGCAGCTGGCCAAGGCTCGTGTGGGTCAAGGCCTTTTCCGCAAACGTGTGATTCTTCTCGATCCAGCCTGCCGGGTGACGGGCGTGACCGACAAGCGCGTGTTGGTTGCGAGCCATATCAAAGCGTGGAGGGACTCATCCAACGCTGAACGCATCAGCGGCTACAACGGCATTCTGCTGTCGCCCCACGTAGATGCATTGTTCGATGACCACCTAATCACATTCGACGATAACGGGAGGATGCTTACACACCTCTCTTTGCCGGGGGACGTGCTTGAACGATGGTTCATCGACCCTTCTAAGCGTGTCGAGAAGTTCCGTCCGGAACAAGCGAAGTTCCTAGAGCACCACAGATCAGTGTTTGCACGAAAGATCGCCTGACAAAGGACCGTAGGCTCGGCTGAGCGCCACGTGGGCGGCGGGTTAACGCCGACTTGACGCCGCTCCAACGCCAGCCCGCGCAGGGTCGCAGGGCCGCGGCGGGTGCTCGCTAGCTCGCGGCGCACTTGCTAAGAGGAGAGCCCCATGTTGAAGGACAAGACCTCAAGCGCCATCGTCGCGGTGAGCGACCTGGACCGCGCGCGGGATTTCTACAGCAATACCCTAGGCCTGGAACCGCGCGACGACGACATGGACGGCGTGGTGGGATACCGCACGGGCGACACGACGCTCGTGGTCTACCGGTCCGAAGGCGTCCGGCCGGGCACGGGCAACGCTGTGGCTTGGAGCGGCGGCGATGACGTCGTGGCCATCGCCGAAACCTTACGCGCGAAGGGAGTGGCGCTGGAGGAGTACCCCGATCTGGGCATGGACATAGAGCGCGGCGT
>NZ_JAUJUJ010000195.1 GCF_030711595.1 Stenotrophomonas sp. YIM B06876 | reverse complement strand
GAATGGCCTGGATCACGGCGCCGAACTTGGGCGAGAAGCCGAGCACGATGGCGATCAGCGCCGCCACCAGGAACACGGCGGTGGAATAGATCTTGGTGGCCGCCATCACGCCGATGTTCTCGGCGTAAGTGGTCACTCCGGTGCCGCCGGCGCTGCCGCTGACCATGGTGGCGATGCCATCGCCGATGAAGGCGCGGCCCATGTACTGGTCCAGGTTCTTGCCCGTCATCGCGGTCACGGCCTTGATGTGGCCCAGGTTCTCGGCCACCAGGATGATGACCACCGGAGCGATCAGCAGCATGGCCGGCGCACTGAACACCGGCGCGTGGAAGCCCGGCATGCCGACCCAGGGCGCGGCCAGCACGGCCGACAGGTCGAGCGGCTTGCCCAGGCCCATGCCATTGGCCAGCACGGCATACAGGATGCTGGCCACGACCAGGCCGACCAGGATCAACAGGCGCTGCACCATGCCGCGCGTCAGCACCGCCACCAGGCCGACGCTGACAAAAGTGAGTGCCTGCATCCAGCTGTCGAAATTGCTCGCCGCCATGTTCTTGACGGGGATGCTGGCCAGGTTGAGCCCGATCACCGCCACCACCGAACCGGTGACCACGGGCGGCATGAAACGCTCGATCCAGCCCGTGCCCGCCAGCTGCACCACCACGCCGACCAGCGTGTAGAGCAGGCCGCAGGCGATGATGCCGCCCAGCGCCAGGCCGATGTTGGCGTTCGGCCCCTTGCCGGCGTAGGCCGTGGCCGCGATCACCACGCCGATGAAGGCAAAGCTCGAGCCCAGGTAGCTGGGCACCTTGCCGCCGGTGATCAAAAAGAAGATCAGCGTGCCTATGCCGCTCATCAAGATCGCCAGGTTGGGATCGAACCCCATCAGGATGGGCGCCAGCACGGTCGAGCCGAACATGGCGATGACGTGCTGCACGCCCATGGCCCCGGTCTGCGGCCACGGCAGGCGCTCGTCGGGTCCGATCACGCCGCCCTGCTGCAGCGCGTCGGCGCTTTTCTCCCTCCAGGTCATGAAGCCCATGGATTTTTCTCCGTTGTGTGGTTTGGTGCCGCGCATAGTAATGGGAACTGGCGCGCCGTGCGGCGATAGCGCGGCCGTCTGGCGCTGCCGAGCCGCGCGGCGTACAGTGGATCGCTCATCAACCTGCACAAGGATCGACCATGCGCATGGACATCTATCGCCGAGCCGAGGCCCAAGAGAAGTTCTCCCACCTCGCCGTGCCCGAGGGGCGGCCGATTCCCCAGGAAGCGATCAATGTGGACTGGGAGAGCGAACACCGCGGCATCGAACTCGATGAGGACGCGCGGCATTGGGACCGCTACGGGATCGCCGAGCCCGGCCGCCAGATCCGTGAAAAAGGCTACGCCATCACCCAGCTGAGCGCGCAGACCGATTAGTCCTGTCGTTTGGGGGACGCCCGGGACAAGACAGAACCGGCGCGGC
>NZ_JAUJUJ010000194.1 GCF_030711595.1 Stenotrophomonas sp. YIM B06876 | reverse complement strand
AAATCAAAATGCCTGCGATGGCGTCGCCGCGCACGAACTTCGAGGCGCCGTCCATGGCGCCGTAGAAGTCGGCCTCCATGCCGACTTCGCGGCGGCGCGTCTGGGCCTTTTCCTGGTTGATCAGGCCGGCGTTGAGGTCGGCGTCAATCGCCATCTGCTTGCCCGGCAGCGCGTCGAGCGTGAAGCGCGCCGACACTTCCGAAATGCGCTCCGCGCCCTTGGTCACCACCACGAAGTTGATGATCATCAGGATAACGAACACCACCAGGCCGACGACGAAGTTGCCGCCGATCACCACGTTACCGAAGGCCTCGATCACCTGGCCCGCCGCGTGCGTGCCCTCATGGCCCTTGAGCAGCACCACCCGCGTCGAGGCGACGTTGAGCGCCAGCCGCATCAGCGTGGTGGCGAGGATGACGGTCGGAAAGGTCGAGAATTCGAGCGGGCGGCTGACCGAGACGCTGATCAGGATGACGATGATCGCCAGCACGATGTTGAACGTGAACAGCACGTCGAGCACCGCCGGCGGCAGCGGCAGGATGATCATGGCCAGCAGGGCCAGCACCATCAGCGGCGTGGCATAGCTGTAGCGGCGCAAGGCGTCGAAGAGTCCGGGCTGCGGGAGTTTCATGTCGGGCGACTCAAGTCAAATGGGAGGGAACGGCCAGGTCGGCGGGCAACCGTGGCTCGCTGGGCCGCTGGCCGGTCTGGAAGGCCTTGAGCTGCAGCACGTAGTTGAGAACCAGCGCCACGGCGTTGTACAGCGGGATCGGGATCTGCTGCTGCACCTGGCTGGTGTTGTAGATGGCGCGGGCCAGCGGCGGCATGGAGACCACCTCGACCTGGTGCTCGCGCGCGATCTCGCGGATGTAGAGGGCCATTTCATCCACGCCCTTGGCCACCACGTAGGGCGCCTGGGCGCGCTGCTCGTCGTACTTGAGCGCGACGGCATAGTGCTCGGGGTTGACGATCACCACGTCGGCCGTGGGCACGGCGCTGCGCACGCTGCGCCGCGAGAGCTGGCGCTGCAGCTGGCGGATGCGGTTCTTGACTTCGGGGCGGCCCTCGTTGCCCTTGTGCTCTTCCTTGAGGTCCTGCTTGCTCATGCGCTGGCCGCGCAGAAAGAAGAACACCTGCACCGGCAGGTCGATCAGGCCGAACAGCACGAACACCATGGCCATGGACAGCACGCCCGAGAGCACCATGCCGGCGCCCGTGTCGATGGCTTCGCCGAGCGACAGCCCCTGCAGGCGCAGGTAGTATTGCGCGCTGCGGCTGCACAGGTACCAGAGCACGCTGCCCAGCAGCAGGGCCTTGAAGATGGAGGTGAGCACGCCCACCAGGTGCTTGCCCTTGAACATGCGCCCCAGGTTGCTCATGGGGCTGAGCCGGTTGAGCTTGGGCATCAGGTTTTCAGACGACAGCACCCAGCCCCCCGGCACCATCGAGGACAGCACCAGCAGCACCGGCA
>NZ_JAUJUJ010000193.1 GCF_030711595.1 Stenotrophomonas sp. YIM B06876 | reverse complement strand
CATTCAAGCCGAACCCGCTTCGCGGGTCGGCTTAATTCAGGCGTTGGGCTGCATTTACAGCCTTCAGGAAAGTCAAACATGCGCTCAATCTCCGCTCTTATGATGACAGCTCTCTTCTTGCTAACTGGATGTTCGCAATCCACCAGCCAAGATGTAAAGACTGGGCGCATGCATCGCACCTATGCTGATGACACAAGAGCCGACTGGGCCAATGCTGGGCCGCGCCCCCTTGCGACTACCGTCTGGTATCAGGCATCCCTGGATAGCATCGAGTCGGAATGGAGTGTTGATATATTCCAATTTGGTCGCAATGCTTTGAATGCGCCGTTCTCTGACACCAAAAAGCGACCACTAATCATCTTGTCGCACGGCACCGGAGGTAGCGCAGCGCAACTATCTTGGTTGGCTGAGGGCTTGGTAGCCGCAGGCTTCGTGGTCGCTGCTGTCAATCATCATGGCAATACGGCAGCAGAAGACAAAAGTTGGCCACATGGCTTTGTTCTGCCGGCGGAGCGAGCTCGCGACCTACCAGTATTGATCGACCAACTACTCGCTGATGAAGGTCTCTCATCCCATATCGATCCTGCTCGCATCGGCGCTGCGGGATTTTCCATCGGCGGCTACACTGTCCTGGCCTCGTCGGGCGCGCACCTGACAATGCGTGACAGGGCGTTGCGTTGTCAGAGTCAGCCCGAGAATCCCGTTTGCCAACTTCCTCCGGAAGCCGGTTTCTCAGAGGCTGATATACAGGTTCTTGCCAACTCCGATGACACGTTCAAAGCTGCTCTCGTCCGGGATGAACAGCCTGTCAATGACCCACGAATCCGAGCCGTTTATGCAATCGCTCCGGCATTTGTTTCAATAATGAACAGGAATGACTTTTCTTCTTTTCATGTCCCGACACGGATTGTGTTGGCTGAAGAAGATCGGCAGATTTTATTCTCGGAGACATTGAATTATGTCGGTAAAAACATCCCGCATGCTTCAATAAACTCCATTTCAGGAGCGGGACACTACGCTTTCCTCGCTCCCTGCAGTTTCCGCGGGAAGATGTTTGTGGCCGCATTGTGCAAGGACTCCAGCAAGATAGATCGGTTTGAACTTCATAATCGCATTAGCAGTGACGCTGCTGGCTTCTTTAGCTCCAATNAGGAGCGGGACACTACGCTTTCCTCGCTCCCTGCAGTTTCCGCGGGAAGATGTTTGTGGCCGCATTGTGCAAGGACTCCAGCAAGATAGATCGGTTTGAACTTCATAATCGCATTAGCAGTGACGCTGCTGGCTTCTTTAGCTCCAATTTGTAGCCGAGATGCAGCCCAACAATTCATTCAAGCCGACGCCGCTTCGCGGCGCGGCTTAATTCAGGCGTTAGGCCGTGTGCAAAAGCGTTTGGGGTAGTTGTTACTTCGATAGGTGTGCGGTCGTTTTTCGGTCGGCTCCGGCTCGCAATACCAACCGGCTTCGCAATCGGGTC
>NZ_JAUJUJ010000049.1 GCF_030711595.1 Stenotrophomonas sp. YIM B06876 | reverse complement strand
AGAATGGGGGCCGGTAGGCCTTGTAGTGCCGGGCAGCGCCCGGCAACGGGCATTACCGGGAAAGGCCACAGCGGGGCGGTGCCCCGCTCTACATGGGGAATGGGCGCGGGTGGGCCCTGTAGTGCCGGGCAACGCCCGGCAGCGGGCATCTTCGGGAAGGCCCAGCGGGGCGGTGCCCCGCTCTACATGGGGAATTGGGGGCGGGTAGGCCCTGTAGTGCCGGGCAACGCCCGGCAGCTCGCATCTTCGGGAAGGCCCAGCGGGGCGTTGCCCCGCTCTACAGGGCAATGGGGGAAGGCCACAGCGGGGCGGTGCCCCGCTCTACTGGGGCGACTGGATCTACGCGGAGCGTGATGGGCTGCGCCTATTTCGGCAGGCAGGATGCCGCAACATCGTTATCCGGATAACATGCGGTGGTCGCCGGCCCGGGGAGGGCTGGCTGGGGAGCGAACATGTCTGTCACCCGTAGTGCCATCAAGAAAGAGCCGGTTGTCCGCAGCACCAGCCAGATGCTGCCGTTTGTCTGGGAGGGAACCGACAAGCGCGGCATCAAAATGAAGGGCGAACAGCCCGCCAAGAATGCCAATATGCTGCGCGCCGAACTGCGCAAGCAGGGCATCACCCCCAGCGTGGTCAAACCCAAGCCAAAGCCGTTGTTCGGTGCAACGGGCAGTGCGGTCACAGCCAAGGAGATCGCCTTCTTCAGCCGCCAGATGGCGACGATGATGAAATCCGGCGTGCCAATCGTTGGCTCGCTGGAAATCATCGGCGAAGGCCACAAGAACCCCCGCATGCGCAAGTTGGTGGGTCAGATCCGTGCCGATATCGAGGGCGGCTCCTCGCTGTACGAGGCGATCAGTAGGCACCCGGTGCAGTTCGACGAGCTGTACCGCAACCTGGTCAAGGCCGGTGAAGGCGCCGGTGTGCTGGAAACCGTGCTCGACACGATTGCCACCTACAAGGAAAACATCGAAGGCCTGAAGGGCAAGATCAAGAAGGCGCTGTTCTATCCAGCAATGGTAATGGTCGTAGCAGTACTGGTGAGCGCGATCCTCCTGGTCTGGGTAGTTCCGCAATTTGAGGACGTCTTCAACGGTTTCGGCGCAGAACTGCCTGCTTTTACACAGCTGATCGTGGCTGCATCCCGCTTTATGGTCTCTTATTGGTGGATGCTGTTATTGGTAACGATAGGGGCCATCGCCGGCTTCATCTTCGCCTACAAGCGCTCACCGGCCATGCAGCATACGATGGACAAGCTGATCCTGAAGGTGCCGGTAATCGGCCAGATCATGCACAACAGCTCGATCGCCCGCTTCGCCCGCACCACCGCAGTCACCTTCAAAGCCGGCGTGCCGCTGGTGGAGGCCTTGGGAATCGTGGCCGGTGCCACCGGCAACAGCGTCTACGAAAAAGCCGTGCTGCGCATGCGCGATGACGTGTCGGTCGGCTATCCGGTCAACATGGCGATGAAGCAGGTGAATTTGTTTCCACACATGGTGATCCAGATGACCGCGATCGGCGAAGAGGCCGGTGCACTGGATGCGATGCTGTTCAAGGTGGCCGAGTACTACGAGCAGGAAGTGAACAACGCCGTGGATGCGCTGAGCAGCCTGCTGGAACCGATGATCATGGTGTTCATCGGCACCATCGTCGGCGGCATGGTCATCGGCATGTACCTGCCGATCTTCAAACTCGGCGCAGTGGTCGGATAAGTAATCAATGGCATTTCTGGACCAGAACCCCGGCCTGGGCTACCCCCTCGCCGCCGGGTTGGGGCTGCTGATCGGCAGCTTCCTCAACGTGGTGATCCTGCGCCTGCCCAGGCGCATGGAGTGGCAGTGGAAGCGTGATGCCCACGAAGTTCTTGAGCAGCCGGAAATCTACGAACCGCCGCCGCCGGGGATCGTGGTGGAGCCGTCGCACTGCCCGCACTGCAAACACAGGCTGTCGTGGTACGAGAACATCCCGCTGCTCAGCTGGCTGATCCAGCGCGGCAAGTGCCGGCATTGCAGCGCGCCGATTTCCATCCAGTACCCGCTGGTGGAAGCACTGACCGCGCTGCTGGTGGTGGCCAGCGTGTGGCAGTTCGGTTTCGGCTGGCAGGGCTTTGGCGCCATCGTGCTGAGCTGCTTCCTGGTCGCGTTGTCGGGCATCGACCTGCGCACCCAGCTGCTGCCCGACCAGCTCACCCTGCCGCTGATGTGGCTGGGCCTGATCGGCAGCATGGACAACCTGTACATGCCGGCCAAGCCGGCCCTGATCGGCGCGGCGGTGGGCTACCTGTCGCTGTGGACGGTGTGGTGGCTGTTCAAGCAGATCACCGGCAAGGAAGGCATGGGCCACGGCGATTTCAAACTGCTGGCGGCGCTGGGCGCGTGGTGCGGGTTGAAGGGCATCTTGCCGATCATCCTGCTGTCCTCGCTGGTGGGCGCGATCATTGGCTCGATCTGGCTGTATTCGCGCGGCCGCGACAAGGCCACGCCGATTCCGTTTGGCCCGTACCTGGCCATCGCCGGGTGGCTGGTCTTCATGTGGGGCGACCAGATGATCGGCGCCTACATGCGGGTGGCCGGGCTGGCCTGATCCACCCGGAGATGTAGAGCGGAGCAACGCCCCGCGGTGGCCTTTCCCGGTGAGCCAGCTGCTGATGAGGTTGCCGAGCGTTGCTCGGCACTACTGGGCTGGTCGAGTTCCCGGGAAATACCCGCCGCATAGACCTGTCGCGGAGCAGCGCTTCACCGGGGCCCTTCTTGCAATCTCGCCGGCGAGTGGTGCCCGGTACTCCTGCCGACCACAATCAGTAAGCGCTGTCCGCCCTAGAATGCGCCCATGAGCAATTTCATCATCGGCCTGACCGGCGGCATCGCGTCCGGCAAAAGCGAGGTCAGCCGTCGCTTTGAAGCACTGGGCATTGTGGTGGCCGACGCCGACGTGGCCGCGCGCGAGGTGGTGGCGCCGGGCAGCCCGGCACTTGCCGCCATCGCCGCGCATTTCGGCAGGGACATCCTGCACCCCGACGGCAGCCTGGACCGCGCACGCCTGCGGCAGATCGTGTTCGCCTGCGATGAATCGCGGCGGTCACTGGAGGCCATCACCCACCCCGCCATCCGCGCGCGGCTGCGTGAGCAGTGCGAATCGGCGCAGAGCCCGTATGCGATTGCGGCAATCCCGCTGCTGACCGAAGCCGGCGGCCGGGCTCACTATCCGTGGCTGGCCCGCATCCTCGTGGTTGATGCACCCGAGTCGTTGCAGCATGCCCGAGTGATGCAACGCGACGACATTGACGCGGAACTGGCCCAGCGCATGATCGCAGCCCAGGCCAGCCGCGAGGCTCGGCTGGCACTGGCGGACGATGTAATCGTCAACGATGGCCAGCCGGACCATTTGCAGGCCCATGTGGAGCAGCTGGATCTTCGCTACCGCGAGCTGGCCGCCACACACCCGCGTAGCGCGGCGCCGCTGTAGAGCCGACCCGCGGTCGGCTGCTGTTCGATCCGGCGCCGGCGATTTCGGGCCGCCGGCTTCGGGGGCGGCTGCCGGGCGTTGCCCGGCACTACATTTGACGGATTGTTGCGGGCTGGGCGCACGTCGCCTGGCCTGGCACCTGCGGCGTGCGGGCAATTCCACCTGTAGAGCCGACCCGCGGTCGGCTGTTGTTCGATCCGGCGCCGGCGATTTCGGGCCACCGGCGTCGGAGACGGCTGCCGGGCGCTGCCCGGCACTACAGTTGACGGGTTGTTGCGGGCTGGGCGCAGGTCGCCTGGCCTGGTACCTGCGGCTGCCGGCAATTCCACCTGTAGAGCCGACCCGCGGTCGGCTGTTGTTCGATCCGGCGCCGGCGATTTCGGGCCACCGGCGTCGGAGACGGCTGCCGGGCGCTGCCCGGCACTACAGTTGACGGGTTGTTGCGGGCTGGGCGCAGGTCGCCTGGCCTGGTACCTGCGGCTGCTGGCAATTCCACCTGTAGAGCCGACCCACGGTCGGCGGTTGTTCGATCCGGCGCCGGCGATTTCGGGCCGCCGGCTTCGGGACGGCTGCCGGGCGTTGCCCGGCACTACATTTGACGGGTTGTTGCGGGTCCACCTGTAGAGCCGACCAACGGTCGGCTGTTTTTCTACGGCAGGGCGCCTGGCCTGGCACCTGCGGCGTGCGGGCAATTCCACCTGTAGAGCCGACCCTCGGTCGGCGGCTGTTCGATCCGGCGCCGGCGATGTCGGGCCGCCGGCTTCGGGACGGCTGGCGGGCGTGGCCCGGCACTACATTTGACGGGTTGTTGCGGGTCCACCTGTAGAGCCGACCAACGGTCGGCTGTTGTTCTACGGCAGGTCGCCTGGCCTGGCACCTGCGGCGTGCCGGCAATTCCACCTGTAGAGCCGACCCGCGGTCGGCTGTTGTTCGATCCGGCGCCGGTGACTTCGGGCCGCCGGCTTCGGAGACGGCTGCCGGGCGTTGCCCGGCACTACATTTGACGGGGTGTTGCGGGTCCACCTGTAGAGCCGACCCGCGGACGGCGGCTGTTCGATCCGGCGCCGGCGATTTCGGGCCGCCGGCTTCGGGACGGCTGCCGGGCGTGGCCCGGCACTACATTTGACGGGTTGTTGCGGGTCCACCTGTGGAGCCGACCACCGGTCGGCTGTTGTTCTCCGGCAGGTCGCCTGGCCTGGCACCTGCGGCGTGCCGGCAATTCCCCCTGTAGAGCCGACCCGCGGTCGGCTGTTGTTCGATCCGGCGCCGGTGACTTCGGGCCGCCGGCTTCGGAGACGGCTGCCGGGCGTTGCCCGGCACTACATTTGACGGGTTGTTGCGGGTCCACCTGTAGAGCCGACCAACGGTCGGCTGTTGTTCTACGGCCGGTCGCCTGGCCTGGCACCGGCGGCGTGCCGGCAATTCCACCTGTAGAGCCCACCCGCGGTCGGCGGGTGTTCGATCCGGCGCCGGGGACTTCGGGGCGCCGGCGGCGGTGACGGCTGGCGGGCGTTGCCCGGCCCTACATTTGACGGGTTGTTGCGGGTCCACCTGTAGAGCCGACCCGCGGTCGGCGGCTGTTCGATCCGGCGCCGGCGATTTCGGGCCGCCGGCGTCGGGGACGGCTGCCGGGCGTTGCCCGGCACTACAGGCTCATCATTGATTTCGGGTGGCCGGGCGCTGCCCGGCTCTACCGGTGCTCCTTGGCTGCCCGGGGCCCGTTAGCCGCAGGCGCCAGATCACTTTCGGGAATGCTGGACCGGCTTACTGCGGTGCCGCCGGGGAGAACTTCAACGTCGCCACCACGCCCTGCTCGGCGCCGGGCCGCACGCTGACCTGCCAGCCATACAGGTCGCACAGACGGCTGACGATGGACAGCCCGATGCCACCGCCTTGCGAATGGCCGGCGTGGGTGCCGCGATAGCCGCGCTGGAACAGGCTGGCCGCATCTTCCGCGCTCAGCCCCGGGCCGGTATCAATCACCTCGATCGCGTTCTGCAGCACCCGCACCCGCACCTGGCCGCTCTGCGAATACTTCACTGCATTACCTACCAGATTGCCCAGCGCCACCGACAAGGCGGCCTCGGGCGCATCGATCACCAGGTCACGTTCGCCTTCCAGCACCAGCTCCAGCGGCTTGCCGCCCAGCTGCGCGCGATGGGAATCCAGCAGCTGCTCGGCCACCCGCGCCACATTGCTGCTGCCCTGCCCACGCTCGTTGCGCGACAGCAACAACAGCGAACCGATCAGATCGGTGCATTGCTGCTCCGCACGTTGGATGCGCTGCAGCCGCTGCAGCATTTTCTCGTCCAGCCCGGGGCGCGCCAGCAGCAGCTCGGTGGCGCCGCGGATCACCGCCAACGGGGTGCGCAGCTCATGGCTGACGTCGGCGTTGAACTCGCGGTCGCGCTGCACCACGTGGGTCAGGCGTGTCGAGTAGTCGTCCAGCGCCTCGGCCAACTGCCCCACCTCATCGTCCGGGAAGCGCGGCGCCAACGGCTCGGGATCGCCACTGCCGCCACGATAGGCGCGCAGCCGCGCGGCCAGGTCCGACACCGGCCGCATCACCCGCGAGGCCGACCACCAGCCCAGCACCAGCGACAGGCCGCTGAACACCAGTACCGCGACCAGCAGCGCGCGTTTGAGCTGGGTCTCGCCGCGAATGCTCTCGGTGGTGTCATAGGCAAGGAAGAACCACTCCTCGGGGGTCTTGCGCACCGCCAGTTTGTAGGCGAACGGCTTGCCCGCGTCATCCACGCCACTGATGGTGTGGATGCCATCGGGCAGTTCGTACCACTCCGGCTGCTCCAACCGCAGCGTCTCGAACTTGTCCGCCTTTACCAGCCGCGCCCGCATCTGCTGCACCGGCAGGTCGGGGTTGCGCTGCGGATCGGAGTAATAGCGCCGCGCGTACTCGTCGATGTTGCGGTTCATCACATCTTCGACCAGCTGGTTCTCCACGCGTGCGCGCGCCCAGTTGGTGGCGAACGCGAACAGCGTGGTCAGGCAAAAACCCAGCAGGACGAAGGAGAGGATGATGCGGCTGCGCAACCGGCGCCGGTAGCGACCGCGACGCCGGACCTCCTTGGGCAGTGCGGCTTCAGGCATCGGGTGCGGCGATGCGATAGCCGATACCGTGCCGGGTCTGGATCATCGGCACATCGAACGGTTTGTCGACCATGGCGCGCAGGCCGTGGATATGCACCCGCAGCGAATCCGAATCGGGCAGTTCCTCGCCCCATACGCGGGTCTCCAGCTCCTGCCGCGTGACCACCGCCGGCGACGCTTCCATCAGTGCCTGCAGGATCTTCAACGCGGTCGGATTGAGTTGCAGCAACTTGCCCTGGCGCCGCACTTCCAGCGTATCCAGGTTGTATTCCAGATCGCCGGTTTCCAGCACCCGCGTGTGCACGCCCTTGCCACGCCGCGACAACGCGTTCAGGCGCACTTCCACTTCCTGCAGCGCGAACGGCTTGATCAGATAGTCGTCGGCGCCGGAGTCGAACCCGGCCAGCTTGTTGTCCAGCGAATCGCGCGCGGTCAGCATCAACACCGGCGTCTGCTTGCGCGCATCGTTGCGCAGCTTGCGGCAGACCTCGATGCCATCCATGCCGGGCAGGTTGAGGTCGAGCACGATGGCATCGAACTCGTGCACCACCGCCAGATGCAGGCCGGTGACGCCGTCAGCGGCGAAATCCACGGTATGGCCACGCTCCTCGAGGTAATCCCCGAGGTTGGCCGCAATGTCGCTGTTGTCTTCGATTACTAGAATGCGCACTTTGACCTCTATGTTTTGTCGGAGCGACCCGTGGCTTGCGCGGTCGCGATATCAGCCCTGGCCCGGCAGGCGAAGTCGCTGGACTGCCGCCAGACAACGGGTCCTGCGCGGTTGCAATCGATTGTCGCCCAATGCCGGCATATTAGACGGCTATCTTCACGCATCCATGTCAAAAGTGCGTTCACCTCTTCTTGATCGAGGTGAAAATCCTGCGCGTCGTTACTGCTGCATCTCCCGGACCGCCGTTTGCACTAAGCGGCCCTGCCCGCCGGCACCGCGCTTTTGGCTCCGGCGTGCGCCAGGCCCCCACACCCAACCCGACTGCCTGGAGCCTGCAGATCGGCCCCCCGGCGCACGCTTCAACGCGCGCCGGGCTGCCGGTGCTCCAACAGAAAGCCGGCAGCGGGAAAATCAGCGCCTTCCCACGCCTGCAGCATCCTGCCGGGCAGCCACACGCCGAAAGTCGCGTCCCGGATGCTTATCGCGCACCTACCGGCTCCTGACTGGTGCGCTGGTTGCGCAGAATTTCAACGCCGTTTTCCCGCGCTTCGCGGCGCTCGGCCACGGTCTGGCAGACGTTCTGCGGCAGGTTGCTTCCCACCACCCGCTCGCGGCGGCAGATCAGGCGGCTGTCGGCCTGCGCCTGGGTGAGCAGGGTATTGACCAGCTCCTGATCGTTGAACACCTGCACCTTGTCGCTTTCACCCAAGCTCGCGGCCACGCCGTTTTCGCCCAGCTTCTGGCCCATGCGCGCAAGCGCGGCCATCACCGTGCTGCGGTCCTGCGGGCTGATCTCGCTGTAGACCTTGCCTGCGGCCAATGCGGCTTCGATGCTCTGGCGCTGCTCACCGAAAGGAGCTTTCGCATCCAGCTGCGCAGATTTCCCCTGCGCCATGCACGTCGCGGAAAACCCGAATAACACCAGAAATGCGGCCTTGCGATACATGTCGGAATTCCCTTTTTGGGTGGCTTTGCAATGTAACGGCGTGGCCGCCGCCTCCGCAAGCCCGCTGAATGCGCAACTCCCGCCCCAAAAACAAGGCCCAGACGAATTGCCTGGGCCCAAGAAAATCCATCCCGATTGCCGTTGCCGCTGAGCAGAGCGACGCATCCGAGACTACGGGCGCGCCAATTAAAGGGCCGTTAAAAAAACGTATCGACAAAGAAGGTGGCGGATGCCGATGCCACCGGGGCAATCAGGCTTTTTTCAGCGCCGCAACGTGGTCGATGATGCGCCCGGCCACGTCCACCCCACACACGCTTTCCACCCCTTCCAGCCCCGGCGTGGAGTTCACTTCCAGCACCAGCGGACCGCGGGCGGAGCGGATCAGGTCCACACCGGCCACGCCCAGCCCCAACGCCTTGGCCGAGCGCACGGCAACCGCCTGTTCGGCGCGGCTGGCCAGCACCTGCTGGGCACTGCCGCCGGCGTGCAGGTTGGAACGGAAATCCCCTTCCGCGGCCTGCCGGCGCATGCTCGCCACCACCTGGTCACCGACCACCAGACAGCGCAGGTCCGCGCCCTCGGCCTCGGCGATGAATTCCTGCACCAGGAAGTTGGCATAGAGACCGCGCAGGGCTTCGACGATGCCGCGCGAGGCGCTGGATTTTTCGGTGAGGATCACGCCGCGGCCCTGGGTGCCTTCGTTCAACTTCACCACGTGCGGCGGCGGCCCCAGCATCGACAGCAGATCATGGGTGTCGTCCGGGTTGTCGCCGAACACGGTCACCGGCATGTCGATGCCCTTGGCCGCCAACAGCTGGTGCGCCCGCAGCTTGTCGCGGGCACGCAGGATGGCATCGGACGAATTGGGCGTGCGCGTGCCCATCATCTCGAACTGGCGCAGCACCGCGGTGCCGTAACGGGTGATCGAGGCACCGATGCGCGGGATCACCGCGTCATAGCCGGTCAGCGGCTTGCTCTTGTAATGCATGCTGAAATCGCCGGCGGTGATGCGCATATAGCAGCGCAGCGGGTCGAGCACGCGCACGCTGTGTCCACGCTCGCGCCCGGCCTCGACCAGACGTCGGGTCGAATACAGCTGGCTGTTGCGGGAGAGGATGGCGAGTTTCATCGCGGTACCGGCCGGGAAGCAGGCCGGACACATCTTGCCCGGGCCAGGCGGAACGCCTCAGGGCCGTTGCCGTACCTGGAAGATGGAGCGGGCGAAGGGAATCGAACCCTCGTCAGTAGCTTGGGAAGCTACAGCTCTACCATTGAGCTACGCCCGCGCGGCGAAGGGAAGTCTATGCGGCCGGGGCGCAAAAGCGCAACGGGTGGAAGCGTATTTGCAGCGTGATGCGAAGCCCGGGAGCTGTTTAGCTGGGCGGGCGCGGAGTACAGCGGGGCGTTGCCCCGCCCTACATGGGATTGCGATTGCGGAGCCGCCGGAGGGTATCCGGCGGCGACGCGGTGCCCGGCGGCGGCTTAGAAGCTGCCGCTGAAGCTGGCGAATACACTGGTATCGCGCGCGCTCTTCTGCGCGGCGGTGGTGCTCAGGCCAACGTTGCTGTGCAGGCCCCACAGACTCAGGCGCGCGCCCACTACCGCGGTGGCGTAGTTGCGGTCGAACGCCAGTCCCGGCACCTTGTACATGCCCACGTCCGGCATGGTCTGCAACCAGGCACTGGCCTGCTGGCCATCCTCGAACTCGTGGTCGTAGGTCACCTGCACGTACGGTTGGACGCTGCCGCCGTCAAAACGCGCCTGCCAGCCGATACGGCCGACGGTGGAATCGGCCTTCTGGTCGGCATACCCCAACGCCGAGGCACTGGGGTTGCTCTCGGTGTAGCCATCGAGCTTGACCTTCTGCCAGATCACCGCCGCTACCGGCCCGGTGCGGAAACCGCCTTGCTGGCCGAACTCGTAACCAACATTCACCGCGGCGGTCACATTGCTGCCCTTCGGCGAGCCGCGGTGCACGCGCTCGGCCGGGCCGAGCTGCAGTTTGCGGGTGACGTCGTAATCGAGCCAGCTGTAGCTGAGCTGCGCGTTGACCCACGCCTGTTCGCCATACCAGCCTGCGAACACACCTGCGGTGGTGTCGGACTGGGTGAAATCGCCCTTGCGGTGGCCGAAATCGGCGTCCATGCGGCCATAGCCGGCGAAGCCGCCCAGCATCATGCCGTCACGCGCCCAGTCGATACCGAACAGACCCGCCGGCGCCATGCCGTCGTACAGGTCGGCATGCGCATAGCGCTGCATGTCGCCGCGCACGTTGCCCCACCAGCTCATGCCATCGGCCGGACGGCCCTGGGCATGGAAACCGACCTGGTCGGCACGCGCGCGGCCCACGGTCTGCGCCGAATGGGTGAGGATCTGCTGCAGCCGCGGCGCCTCCAGAATCGACAGCGCGTATTGGCCCAGCATTTCATGGGCGGCGCTGCTGGGATGCACCCCGTCGGCGAACACATAGGTATGCGCCGCGTTGGGGGTGACGTAACTGGTGGGATTGCAGGTCAACGAGGAAGCGGTGATCTGCGGCTGGCAGGCGGTGCCGGTGACATTGGTGAAGCCGTACATGCCCGGATTGGCGACCAGTTCCTGCAGCACATGGAAGGTATCCAGCGGAATCACCTGCAGGCCGGCGGTCTTCAGGCCCCCGAACAGCGCGTCGTTGTAGGCCTGGGCCAGCGCGGTGCCCTGCGCCATCGCCACCGGGCCCTGCACGCGCGTGCCCGGGGTCAGGCCGATGTCGGGCAGGTTCGGCACCATGATGTATTGCGCGCCGGCCGCCTTGAGGGTGCCGACGATGCCGACCTGGGCCGTCACCGCCGCACCGATGGTGGCCTGGGCGGGAGCGCCAGCGGAGACCGCGAACAGGTCATTGGCGCCGCCCCACACCGTGTACAGCGCGTTGGGGTCGGCCTTGCCACCATTGGCGGCCAGGTAGGCGGCAGCCTGCGACTTCAGCGACGGCACCGGCGGCAATGCCGGATTGAGCGGATTGGGCACGTCCACGCCGACGCGGGCACCACCGGCGGCATAGTCGTCACCCTTCTGGCCGTTGCCGTTGGGCAGCGAATTGGTGCCGTAGTAATCGGCTACGTACTGCGCCCAGACCCAGCCCGGGTTGGTGGTGAACTGGCCGGTGGCCGACTGTACCGCCGGCGGCAGCAGCGGCCGGAAATACCCGGAATCGGTCAGGCTGTCGCCGAAGAACACGGTCCGGGTGTAAGGCGACTGCGCCAGCGCCGGCGTGGCGGCCAGGGCGATGGCCAGCGCGATCGTGGTACGGACCGGAAGTGCGGGAAATTTCATTGCGGGCTCCTGCAAGATAGGGAATGAAACGGCACGTACGCTGCCGCACGGTGTGATGGTTTCACTGCTCCGCAAGACACTCACGCTGCGCCGCCGCATGATCGCCGGAAAGCTTCCCGGTGATGCAGGAATGGGCCCTGCATCTCCAGGTGAACGGCGGCGCGCGCCAGCTCCGCGACCACCTTACCCGCGCCCCGCGGGCGGGCGATGAAGGCCTGGCGCAGCGCCGGGTTGCCGGTGAGGTCAACGCTGACATCGTGCCGCACAGCCAGCATGGCCAACGGCTCCTGGCCGAGGGCGACGCGGTGGAAATCGTGCACGCGCCGGGTGGCGGGTGAATGATGCGTCACCGCACGTGTGCGGCCGCCCCACGCTGGGCTGCGCGAAACCCAGACCCCGTCCTGTCGGCCCGGCAAGGCTGCACCGGCACCCCCTGGTTCCACGCACAGCGCTTCCTGCGCGGCGCGGGTGGCCGCCCGCCCGGACAGCGGCCGGCGCGATGGGTGATAATTTCATGATGAACGTACATGCCCCCACCGCTTCGCTGGTCATCGCCGGCAAGACTTATCCGTCCCGGCTGCTGACCGGCAACCCGGTGCTGATGGCCGGGCGCATTGCGCGCAGGCATTGCGCCGGCGCGTCTTCGCCGCTGGAAGGGCGGCCGGGCTGATGACCAATCCCTTTGAAAGCGCCGGTTCCAAGGCACCGCCCAAACCCTTCACCGTCACCGAAGGCCGCCGCGAGGTGCGCAGCTTCGTGCTGCGCCAGGGCCGCTTCACCCCGGCCCAGCAGCGCGCGTTCGATGAGCGCTGGCCGCGTTTCGGCCTGGATTTCAGCGGCGAAACCCGCGATCTCGACGCGACCTTCGGCCGCACCGCGCCCAAGGTGCTGGAGATCGGCTTCGGCAATGGCGCCGCGCTGCGCTACGCCGCCCGGTTCGATCCATCCCGCGACTACATCGGCATCGAAGTGCACGCCCCCGGCGTGGGCCGGCTGCTCAACGCGCTGGCCGATGACAACGCCGACCACGTGCGCCTGTACCACCACGACGCGGTGGAAGTGCTGGAAAAGGAAGTCGCCGATGGTGCACTGGACGAAATACGCATCTATTTTCCCGATCCATGGCACAAGAAACGCCACAACAAGCGTCGCCTGATCCAGCCGGCCTTTGCCGGACTGCTGGTGCGCAAACTGCGCAGCGGCGGCCGCCTGCATTGCGCCACCGACTGGGAGGACTACGCCGAACAGATGTGGGACGTGCTCGATGCCACCGAAGGGCTGGTCAACCGCGCCGGCCCGCGTGGCCAGGTGCCGCGACCGGACTGGCGGCCACAGACCCATTTCGAGACCCGCGGCCAGAAGCTCGGCCATGGCGTCTGGGATCTGCTGTACGACCGGGCCTGACCGGCCACTGACAGGAACGTCGCCCCCATGGAAACCACGCTGACGCTGACTACCGATATGAAGCTCGTGCTCGGGTTGGTCGGTTTCACGATGGCGATGTTCCTGTTCGAACGCATCCGCGCCGACGTGGTGGCGCTGGTGGTGCTGGTGGTGCTGGGCATTACCGGCCTGATCGCGCCGGAGGAGATCTTCGGCGGCTTCTCCGGCAACGCGGTGATGAGCATCATCGCCACCACCATCCTGGGCGCCGGGCTGGACCGCACCGGCGCGCTGAACCGGCTGGCGGCGTGGCTGCTGCGGCGCTCGCACGGCAAGGAACAGCGGCTGCTGATGATGACCAGCGCCATTGCCGGGCTGAACTCCTCCTTCATGCAGAACCCGTCGGTGATGGCGCTGTACCTGCCGGTCGCCTCGCGCCTGGCCTCGCGTACCGGGCTGACCCTGCAACGGCTGCTGCTGCCGATTTCCTCGGCCATCGTGATGGGCGGCGCGCTGACCATGGTCGGCAACTCGCCGCTGATCCTGCTCAACGACCTGCTGGCCTCGGCCAACAACAACCTGCCCTCGGGCATGGCCACGATCGAGCCGTTGCGGATGTTCGCGCCGCTGCCGATCGGCGTGGCGCTGGTGCTGGCCTCGGTGCTGTATTTCCGTTTCCACGGCGACCGCGTGCTCGCCCGCGAAGAAACCGAGCTCAACGGCGGCACCACCCCGGCACGCACCGACAGCTATTTCGCCAAGACCTACGGCATCGAAGGCGATGTGTTCGAGCTGCTGGTCACCGCCGAAAGCCCGCTGGTGGGCATGACCGTGGGCGAGGCGGAAACCCTGTACAACGCGCCGCTGCTGCTGGCGTTGAAGACCGGCAATGACACCCGCCTGGCGCCGCCGGCGGACATGCGCATCTGGGTCGGCAGCGTGCTGGGGGTGATGGGCGCGCGGCGGCAGGTGACCGACTTCGCGCAGAACCAGTTCCTGCGGCAATCCTCGCGCCTGCGGCATCTGGGTGACCTGTTCAACCCCAGCCGCGCCGGCATCTCCGAAGCGGTGCTGCCGCCCACCTCGCGCCTGATCGGCAAGAGCGCCGGCGAATTGCGCCTGCGCAAGGAGCGCGGTATCAGCCTGCTGGCGATCAACCGCGACAAGCAGGTGATCCGCGAGGACGTGCGCAATGTGGTGCTGCGCGCCGGCGACATGCTGGTGTTCCACAGCATCTGGCTGGACCTGGCGCAGGCCGCCGAAAGCCGCGATTTCGTGGTCGTGACCGACTACCCAAAGGGGGAGCAGCGGCCACACAAATTCAAGATCGCGATGACCATCTTCGCCATCACCATCGTGATCGCGCTGACCTCCAGGCTGCCGGTCGCCCTGACCCTGATGACCGGCGTGGCCGGGATGCTGCTGACCGGCGTGCTGCGCATGGACGAGGCCTACGCCTCGATCAACTGGAAGACCATTTTCATGATGGCCGGGTTGATCCCGCTCGGCTGGGCGATGGACAGCTCGGGCGCGGCGGCGTGGATTGCCGGCCACAGCATCGACCGCCTGCCCAGCGGCATTCCGATCTGGGTGCTGGAGCTGGCGCTGGCGTTGCTGACCACCGCGTTCTCACTGGTGATCAGCCATGTCGGCGCGACCATCGTGATGGTGCCGATCGCGGTGAACCTGGCGCTGGCCGCGAGCGGCAATCCCACCGCCTTCGCCCTGATCGTGGCGCTGTCGGCATCCAACAACCTGATGACCGCCTCCAACCCGACCATCTCGATGATCACTGGCCCGGCCAAATACGTGCCACGCGAACTGTGGCGCGTGGGCGCGCCGTTGTCGCTGATCTATACCGTGGTGGTGGTGATCATGATCAACATCATGTTCTAGCGGGCGGCAACGGGCGCCGGCCGGTTCGGCCATGCACTGCAGTGATACGTCAGCGCCCATGGCGACAGTCGCCACCTGCGCGATCACACCCCGTCGGGCGCGGCAACCCCCCCGGTCGGGATCATGGCGCCCGCACCGCCAGCATGATCCTGCCCCGCCGGCACGGAAAACCGTGGGATGCCGGCAGCCGCGGCCGGCGCGCGCGCTCACTCGGCCAGCAGCACGCGGCCGTCGC
>NZ_JAUJUJ010000192.1 GCF_030711595.1 Stenotrophomonas sp. YIM B06876 | reverse complement strand
CGCGGCGATGTCAGCCGGCACGCCGAGCTTGTTCAGGCGCTTGGCGATGGCGCGCGCGATGATCGCCGGCGTCAGGTCGGCCTTGGCGCGCAGCAGCCAGTTCTGGCTCGGGTTGGGCATGCCCCACTCGCCACCGGAGTGGTCGCCCGCGACTTCGTCGAACTTGCCCAGCACGTCCGGACGCACGTCGGCGCGCCAGTTGTAGAGCTGCTCCTTGATCTGGTATTCGATGACCTGGCGCTTTTCCTCGACCACCAGGATCTCCTGCAGGCCCATGGCGAAGTCGCGCGTGATGGTGGCCTCCAAAGGCCAGACCACGTTGACCTTGTGCAGGCGGATGCCCAGGCCGCGGCAGGTGTCGTCGTCCAGCCCCAGGTCGACCAGCGCCTGGCGCGTGTCGTTGAAGGCCTTGCCGCTGGCGATGATGCCGAAGCGGTCGTTCTGGCCTGCGATGACGTTGTAGTTGAGCTTGTTGGCGCGGATGTAGGCCAGGGCGGCATACCACTTGTAGTCCATCAGGCGCGCCTCCTGCTCCAGCGGCGCGTCGGGCCAGCGGATGTGCAGGCCGCCCGGCGGCATGGCGAAGTCTTCGGGGGTGATGATCTGCACGCGGTCGGGGTCGACCGACACGCTGGCCGAGGACTCGACCACCTCCTGGATGGTCTTCATGCCCGACCAGACGCCCGAGAAGCGGCTCATGGCGAAGGCGTGCAGGCCCATGTCCAGGATGTCCTGCACATTCGACGGGAAGAACACCGGCAGGCCGCAGGCCTTGAAGATGTGGTCGCTCTGGTGCGCGGCGGTGGAGCTTTTGGAAATGTGGTCGTCGCCGGCGATGGCGATCACGCCGCCGTGCTGCGCCGTGCCGGCCATGTTGGCGTGCTTGAACACGTCCGAGCAGCGGTCCACGCCCGGGCCCTTGCCGTACCANTCGTCCTCGCTGCCGTGCGGCAGGGTCGAGCTGCGGCAGGCGTGGTCGTCGGCGGCCAGCGCCAGCACGCCCCCGTGCTGCGAGGTGCCGGCGGCATTGGCGTGCTTGAACACGTCGCCGCAGCGGTCCACGCCCGGGCCCTTGCCGTACCAGATGCCGAACACGCCGTCGAACTTTTTGCTCTGCGGGTACAGGTCGAGCTGCTGCGTGCCCCACACGGCGGTGGCACCCAGCTCTTCGTTGACGCCGGGCTGGAACACGATGTTGTTCGCCGCCAGGTGCTTCTTGGCGGCCCACAGCGACTGGTCGTAAGTGCCCAGCGGGCTGCCGCGGTAGCCGCTGATGAAGCCGGCGGTGTTCAGGCCGGCGGCGGCGTCGCGCTGGCGCTGCAGCATGGGCAGGCGCACCAGGGCCTGCACGCCGCTCATGAAGGCGCGGCCATGTTCGAGGGCGTATTTGTCGTCGAGCGAAACCGTTTCCAGGGCTTGGCGGATGTGCTCGGGCAGGGGGGCGTTCATGGGCTTGTCTCCAGCAGGGAAATCGTGGGA
>NZ_JAUJUJ010000191.1 GCF_030711595.1 Stenotrophomonas sp. YIM B06876 | reverse complement strand
GTGGAGCGCGCCGACATCCTGCTGGAAGGCTTTCGCCCCGGCGCGATGGAACGTCTAGGGGCGGGGCCACAGGAATGCCATGCGGTGAATCCGCGCCTGGTTTATGGCCGCATGACGGGCTTCGGCCAGGACGGCCCCCTCGCCCGAGCGGCCGGCCATGACGTGAACTACATTGCGCTGACCGGCGCACTGGCCGCGATGGGAGCCGCAGATGGGCCGCCGGCACTGCCGCTCAACCTTGTAGGCGACTTCGGCGGCGGCGGGATGCTACTGGCCGTAGGCCTGCTCGCTGCCTATGTTGANACATTGCGCTGACCGGCGCACTGGCCGCGATGGGAGCCGCAGATGGGCCGCCGGCACTGCCGCTCAACCTTGTAGGCGACTTCGGCGGCGGCGGGATGCTACTGGCCGTAGGCCTGCTCGCTGCCTATGTTGAAACCAAGCAATCGGGGCAGGGTCAGGTCGTCGACGCGGCCATGGTCGATGGATCAGCGCTACTGATGGCCAGCACCTTCGGGCTCAAGGCGGCCGGCGTCTGGCAGCCCGGGCGCGGCAACAACATCCTGGACGGCGGCGCGCCCTGGTACGGCGTCTACATGACGGCCGATGGCGAGTACGTTTCGCTCGGCGCGATCGAACCACGCTTCTATAGCGACCTGCTGCAGCGCCTGGACCTCGACGAAGCGCAGCTGCCAGCGCGGAAGGATCGCCAGCGCTGGCCGCAACTGCGCGCAGCCATCGCGGGGCGAATCATTGCCCGCACGCGGCAGCAATGGCAGGATGCGTTGGAGGGCACGGACGTGTGTTTCGCGCCCGTGCTTTCCATGGAAGAAGCGCCGCAGCATACGCACATGGAGGCACGTGACACTTTCATTCGCATCGAAGATGTGCTGCAACCTGCGCCGGCGCCGCGCTTCAGCCGCACGCCTTCCGCGGTACAGCGCCCGCCGCCGACGCCAGGTGAGCACACGCAAGAAGTGCTGCGGGACTGGGGCATAACCACCGGGTGAAAGATTTCACTTTCACGACGGCTGTCCCGTCGCGTCGATCGCTGCCACAACTACGACAACCAAATCGATGGAGCAACGGTCGACAACCACAAGAGAATATCCAAGTTCGTCGCGTCTGCGACCCGGCGGAAATCCGCGCCGCATTCCTCGCGAGCGAAGAATGATCCCTCATCACGGGGCCGTGATCGAAAATCAGATACCGCAACTGGTTCCGAACCACGGATGACAGCGTAGCGCGTACTACAACAGGTTGGAGCCCATGTCCGAACAACCTTCATCCCTCCGAAGCGGAACGCAGAGCATTGAGCGCGGCTGGATGCAAGTCCGGCTCATTGCTAACCAGGGCCAACGGGGCATGCGGATTTGCGACCTCACGCTGGCCAGTGGGCTAAGCGCAACCACAGTGTTTCGCATCGTCCAGGGACTGATGCGCGAAGGAGTAATTGAACGCGACGGGCGCACGCATAAGCTGTATCTCGGGCGGCT
>NZ_JAUJUJ010000048.1 GCF_030711595.1 Stenotrophomonas sp. YIM B06876 | reverse complement strand
ACACGGCCGCCGGCAGCAGGTTGTTGTGGCCGGTGCAGTCGCACGGGTGGCCATCGGCACACGGCGCGCCCGGCAGCGGTTGCTCCGGGGGGACGCTGTCGCCGGCGTCTGCCGGCAACTCGTGGCAGGCGTGCTGCGATTGCGCCGGCGCCGCGGCCGACATCGGCATTGCCATCGCGGTGCCCGCCCACACCGAACCGATCGCACTGGCGATCAGGGTCAGACACAACAGCAGGGGCAGCAGGATGCGAAGCAAGAGGCGGTCGGAAAAAGGGGCGGGTGCAATGCGGCGCACACCATACCACTGCCGCCGTTAACCGCGATGCAGTGCCGCTGCCCGGTCAGTGGGCGAAGTAGAATCAGTCCAGCTTCCTTTCAGGTGATCATCCATGTCCCAACGCGAATGGGTGGCCGCCGCCATCCGCAAGATCGAAGCCGACTACAACCGCTCGGCCGATACCCACCTGATCCCGATCGACCTGCCCGGTTTTCCCGGCATCGAGGTCTATCTGAAGGACGAGTCCAGCCATCCCACCGGCAGCCTCAAGCACCGGCTGGCGCGCTCGCTGTTCCTGTACGCGCTGGCCAACGGCTGGTTGCGCGAAGGCTGCCCGGTGATCGAGGCGTCCAGCGGTTCCACCGCGGTGTCCGAAGCGTATTTCGCGCGCCTGCTGGGGCTGCCGTTCATCGCGGTGATGCCGGCCAGCACCTCGCCGGAGAAAATCGCGGCGATCGAATTCCATGGCGGCCGCTGCCATCTGGTCGAGCGTGCCTGCGATCTGAACTGCGAATCGGAACGGCTGGCGCGTGAAACCGGCGGGCATTTCATGGACCAGTTCACCTATGCCGAACGCGCCACCGACTGGCGCGCGAACAACAACATCGCCGAGTCGATCTTCAAGCAGATGGCCGAAGAACCGCACCCGGTTCCGGACTGGATCGTCTGCAGCCCCGGCACCGGGGGTACCGCGGCCACGCTGGGGCGGTATGTCAGCTACCGCCGCCACGACACCCTGATCCTGTGCGCGGACCCGGAAGTGTCGGTGTTCTACGACGGCTACTGCGCCGCGCTGGCCGGCAAACCGTGGCGCGAGCTGACCTGCGCGGGCGGCTCCCGGGTGGAGGGGATCGGCCGGCCGCGGGTGGAATCCAGCTTCATTCCCACCTGTGTCGATGTGATGGTGAAGGTGCCCGATGCGCTGAGCCTGGCGGCAATGCGCCATGTCAGCGCCACCCTGGGCCGACATGTGGGCGGTTCCACCGGCACCAATTTCATCGGCGTGCTGTATGCCGCCCAGCAGATGCGCGCGGCTGGCCGTGAGGGTTCGATCGTCACCATCCTGTGCGATGCGGGCGACCGCTACGCGCACAGCTACTACAACCCCGCGTGGTACGCGGCGCAGGGCATCGAGGTGGAGCAAGCCGATGCGCTGGTTGCCGCCGCCGTGGCCGGGCAGGGAATGCCGCAGCTGCCTTGTGCCTGGCTGGAGCCGTCGCCATATCAGGTCTGATCCCGGAACCGCCGGGCATGGATTGACGGAGAACCCGATGACCAACCCGCTGCTCGACTTTTCCGGCCTGCCGCGTTTCGACGAAATCCGCCCGGAGCATGTCGGCCCGGCAATCGACCACCTGCTGGGCCAGGCCGAAGCCGCGGTGAAGGCGGCCGAAACGGTGGTGCCATTGAGCTGGGAGCGCTTCGTGGCACCGCTGGACGACGCCACCGAACGGCTGTACCGGGCCTGGGGCCAGGTCGGCCACCTGCAGGCGGTGATGAACACGCCGGCGCTGCGCGAGGCCTACAACGCCAACCTGCCCAAGGTCACCCGCTTCGGCAGCGCACTGGGCCAGAACCTGGTGCTGTTCGCGCAGTACCGGGCGCTGGCGGCCACGCCGGAAGCGGTGCACTACGATGCGGCGCGGCGCAAGGTGCTGGACAACGCGCTGCGCGATTTCCGCCTCGGCGGCGCCGAGCTGGATGAAGCCGGCAAGGCGCGTTTCAGCGAAATCAAGGAGGAGCTCTCGGCGCTGTCGGCGAAGTTCTCGCAGAACGTGCTCGATGCCACCGATGCGTTCGCGCTGTATGTCGAAGACGAGAAGGAGCTGGCGGGATTGCCGGCCGAGGTGATCGCCGCCTGCCGCACTGCGGCGCAGAAGGAGGGCAGGTCCGGTTTCAAGCTCACCCTGCAGATGCCGTGCTACCTGCCGGTGCAGGCCTATGCCGACAACCGCGCGCTGCGCGAGCAGCTGTACCGCGCCAGTGCGATCCGGGCCTCGGAGTTCGGCGATGCCGCGCTCGACAACAGCAGCACCATCAACCGCATCCTCGCCCTGCGCGCCGAGCTGGCCGCGCTGCTGGGCTTTGACAGTTACGCCGCCTATTCCATCGCCACCAAGATGGCCGACCACCCGAGCCAGGTGCTGGCGTTCCTGCAGGATCTGGCCGACCGCGCCAAGCCGTACGCTCAGCGCGACCGCGAGGAACTGGAAACCTTCGCCCGCGATGCGTTGGGACTGGCGACGCTGGAGGCGTGGGATCTGGGCTATGCCAGCGAGAAGCTCAAGCAGGCGCGCTACAGCTATTCCGAGCAGGAGGTGAAACAGTATTTCAGCGAACCGGCCGTGCTTGCCGGCCTGTTCGATGTGATCCAGCGGCTGTACGGGCTGCAGGTGCAGGCCGATACCGCGCCGGTCTGGCACGAGGAGGTGCGCTTCTTCCGGCTGGTAGAGGCCGACGGCACGCTGGTCGGCCAGTTCTATCTGGATCTGTACGCGCGCGAAGGCAAGCGCGGCGGGGCGTGGATGGATGACTGCCGCAACCGCCGCGACACCCCGGCCGGGGTGCAGACGCCGCTGGTGTACCTGGTATGCAATTTCGGCCGCGGCGCCGACGGCAAGCCGGCCACCTTCACCCACAACGAAGTCACCACGCTGTTCCACGAAATGGGGCACGGCCTGCACCAGCTGCTCACCCGGGTGGGCGAACTGGGCGTGGCCGGGATCAATGGCGTGGAGTGGGATGCGGTGGAGCTGCCCAGCCAGTTCATGGAGAACTTCTGCTGGGAGTGGGCGCACGTGCAGGCGATGAGCGCCCATGTGGATAGCGGCGAACCGCTGCCACGGCCGCTGTTCGACAAGCTGCTGGCGGCCAGGAACTTCCAGAGCGGCATGTTCACCGTGCGCCAGCTCGAATTCGCACTGTTCGACATGCAGCTGCACAGTGGCTTTGATCCGGCCCGGGACAGCGTGCTGGAGCTGCTTGACCGGGTGCGGCAGGCGGTGGCGGTGAATTTTCCGCCGGCATGGAGCCGCTTCCCGCACCAGTTCAGCCATATCTTCGCCGGTGGTTACGCGGCCGGGTACTACAGCTACAAGTGGGCCGAAGTGCTCAGCGCCGATGCCTATGCGGCGTTCGAGGAAACGCCCGGCGAATTGGCCGAAACCGGCGCGCGTTTCCGCGCCGAGGTGCTGGCGCGGGGCGGCAGCCGCAGCGCCGCCGACAATTTCCAGGCCTTCCGCGGCCGCGCGCCGGCTATCGAGGCATTGCTGCGCCACCACGGGATGGGCGGCTGAGAAAGGGCGGTTCTGGACCCGGTCGCTGGTGGCGATTCAGCTGGGGGTTTCCCGCCGCGCGCTATTGATGCCGGACCTTTTTTCACTGCAGAACCGCGCATGCCCCGGCTCATCACCCGTCTTGCAGTGTCTGCGGCCCTGGTGGCCGTGGTGCTGTGGGTCCAGCCACGGATCGTGCAACCGTCGGTCACGGTCAGCAACGGCTTGAACCTGCGCAGTGCCCCCGATGCGCGGGCGCAGCGGGTGACGATATTGCCGGTGGGAACCAGGGTGGAAGTGCAGCGCTGCCTGAAGGATCTGAGCTGGTGCCAGGTGCGGTATGGCGATCAGCGCGGCTGGGCCGCGGCGGACTATCTGATCGCCCGCAGCGATGGCCAGCGGGTGCGTCTGGCCGATGCGGGCCGGCAGATCGGGGTGGTGATCGAGACGGCCTCGCCGGGCGGTTGAACTGTCCATTCGGCGCGGTAATCGGGTGGCAGTCTCGGCAGGCGGCTTGAACTTTTCTGTCAAAGGCTTTCGCGCCGAAAGGCGCGAGCCGCTTTTGTCTGGTCAAAAAGTAAAACAGCCGCTTTCGCGGCTGTTTTTCCGGGTCCGGTGGCACCTCCGGGGGGGGGGGGGGCTGGTACCGCCGCAACCGGCGCGGTCAGACCCGGCCGAACACCAGCGTGGCGTTGGTCCCGCCGAAGCCGAAGCTGTTGGACATCACCGTGTCCAGTCTGGCCTCGCGGCTTTCGCGCACGATCGGGAAGCCTTCGGCGCGCGGGTCGAGCGTGCCGATGTTGGCCGAGCCGGCGATGAAGCCATCGCGCATCATCAGCAGGCTGTAGATCGCCTCGTGCACGCTGGCCGCGCCCAGCGAATGGCCGGACAGCGCCTTGGTCGAGGACAGCGGCGGCACCGCGTCGCCGAACACTTCGCGCACCGCGCCCAGCTCGGTGACATCGCCCAGCGGGGTCGAGGTGCCGTGGGTGTTGAGGTAATCGATCGGGCGGTCCAGCCCGGCCATCGCCATCTGCATGCAGCGCACCGCGCCTTCACCGGACGGGGCGACCATGTCGGCGCCATCGGAGGTGACGCCATAGCCGACCAGCTCGGCATGGATGCGCGCTCCGCGCGCCACGGCGTGGTCGTAGTCTTCCAGCACCAGCATGCCGCCACCGCCGGCGATGACGAAGCCGTCGCGGTCGTTGTCATACGGACGCGAGGCGGTTTGCGGGGTTTCGTTGAAGTGGGTGGACAGCGCGCCCATGGCGTCGAACATCACGCTCATCGACCAGTGCAGGTCTTCGCCGCCGCCCGCGAGCATCACGTCCTGCGCGCCATGGCGGATCAGGTCGGCCGCCGCGCCGATGCAGTGCGCCGAGGTGGCGCAGGCGGCGGACAGCGAGTAGCTCAGGCCCTTGATGCTGAACGCGGTGGCGAGGTTGGCCGACACGGTCGAGCACATCGTGCGCGGCACCATGTACGGGCCGACCTTGCGCACGCCACGGTTGCGCAGCAGATCGGCCGTTTCCACCTGCCATTCGCTGGAGCCGCCGCCGGAGCCGGCAATCAGCCCGGTGCGCACGTGGCTGACCTGGTCTTCGCTCAGGCCGGCGTCGGCGATCGCATCGCGGGTGGCGATGTAGGCGTAGGCGGCCGCATCGCTCATGAAGCGTTTGAGCTTGCGGTCGATCTGCGCGTCCAGGTCGATATCGACGTAACCGCCGACCTGGCTGCGCAGCCCGGCTTCCGCGTGATCGGGCAGGGCGACGATGCCGGCGCGGCTTTCGCGCAACGCCGAGGAGATGGTGTCCAGATCGTTGCCCAGGCACGAGGTGATGCCCATGCCGGTAATGACGACGCGACGCATCAGAAGCTCTCCGTGGAGGTGAACAGGCCGACCTTCAGGTCCTTGGCGGTATAGATCTCGCGGCCGTCGACCAGCATGCGCGCATCGGTCTGGGCCATCACCAGCTTGCGGTTGATCACGCGCGAGACATCGATTTCGTACTGCACCAGTTTGGCGCTGGGCAGCACCTGGCCGGTGAACTTGACCTCGCCGCAGCCCAGCGCGCGGCCGCGGCCTTCGGCACCCAGCCAGGTGAGGAAGAAGCCGGTCAGCTGCCACATCGCATCCAGGCCCAGACAGCCGGGCATCACCGGGTCACCGAGGAAATGGCAGCCGAAGAACCACAGGTCCGGATGGATATCCAGTTCGGCCCGGATCATGCCCTTGCCGTGCGGGCCACCGTCCTCGCGGATGTCGGTGATGCGGTCGAACATCAGCATCGGGTCATTGGGCAGGCGACCCTTGTTGGGGCCGAAGAGTTCGCCACGTGCGCTGGCCAGCAACTGGTCGCGCGAGAACGTATGCAGACGGGTCATCCGGGGGTAATCCAAAAACAGGAGCGAGCGGGCGAGCATGCGTCACCCGGTTGTATTCAATCAAACGTTTTAACTGGACGGTTGCGTATGTTCGCGGCAGTTGGCAGCCCGTTGCTGGCTGTTGTCGCAGATTCGGAATTGCACAATTGTAAGGACAAGTGTGCATTTAGCGACAACAGCTATCATGTTGGCGACCGTTCCGGATGTTGTCGTGGCCCCTGTTCGAAAGATCATCCATGTGGACATGGACGCCTTCTATGCGTCCGTGGAGCAGCGCGATGCCCCGGAATTGCGCGGCAAACCGGTGGTCGTGGCCTGGCGCGGGGCGCGCTCGGTGGTGTGTGCGGCCTCGTATGAGGCGCGGGTCTTCGGGGTGCGTTCGGCGATGCCGGCGGTGCGCGCCGAGCGGTTGTGTCCGGAGGCGATCTTCGTGCCGCCCGATTTCGCCCGCTACAAGGCGGTATCGCAGCAGGTGCGCGCGATCTTCCTGCGGCATACCGCGCTGGTCGAGCCGCTGTCGCTGGACGAGGCGTATCTGGATGTCACGCACTCGCCGAGCAACGGCGGTATCGCCACCGAGATCGCGCGCACCATCCGCGCCCAGATCCGCGAGGAGACCGCGTTGACCGCATCGGCCGGGATCGCGCCGAACAAGTTCCTCGCCAAGGTCGCTTCGGACTGGCGCAAGCCCGATGGCCAGTTCGTGATTCCACCCACGCGCATCGACCAGTTCCTGCTGCCGTTGCCGGTCAACCGGATCCCCGGCGTCGGCAAGGTGATGGAAGCCAGGCTCACCGCGCTGGGCATCGCCACCGTGGGCGAGCTGCGCCAGTTGCCACTGGAGCAACTGGAGGCGCAGTTCGGCAGCTTCGGCCGGCGGCTGTACCACCGCGCCCGCGGCATCGACGAACGGCCGGTGGAGCCGGACCAGCCGGTCCAGTCGATCTCCTCGGAAGACACCTTCGCCGAGGACCTGCCACTGGAGGCGCTGGAGCCGGCCATCGTGCAGCTGGCCGCGAAAACCTGGCAGGCCACGCGCAAGACCGAGCGCATCGGCCACACCGTGGTGTTGAAGCTGAAGACCTCGCAGTTCCGCATCATCACCCGCAGCTTCACCCCCGAGTCGCCGCCGCAAACGCTGGAAGAGCTGCGCGATATCGCGCTGGCATTGCGGGCACGGGTGCAGCTGGCCGCCGGAACCCGCTACCGGCTGGTCGGTGTCGGCCTGGGGGGCTTCCGCGAACCCGGCGCGGTGAGCCAGCCCGGCCTGTTCGATCATCTGGACATATAGCCGTTGTCGCCGCAGCGGTGACCGGCGACACGGCCTGCACGGTCATGGCCTGCTGCCGATGCGTGGCAGGCGCCGTCGCTACAATCCACCGCTGATCGGACAGACAAGGAACAACGCGTGAGCTATGCGGCGGTGATTTTCGATCTGGACGGCACCCTGGTGGACAGTGCCGGTGATATCGCCGAGGCGGTCAACCGGACGTTGCAGGCATATGCGCTGCCACCGGTGCCGGAAGCCACCGTGCGTGGCTGGATCGGCGACGGGGTACGCGCGCTGCTGCGTACCGCACTGGACGCGGCCGGCAGCGCGCGGCTGCCTGAGGAGGTGATGCCGGAGTTCATGCGCCACTACCGCGATTGCCTGCTGCGCAGTCCGCGCCTGTATCCGGGCGTTATCGAAACCTTGACCCGGTTGCAGGCACGCGGCACGCCGATGGCGATCTGCACCAACAAGCCGTCGGCGCTGCTGCCACCGCTGCTGGAACACCTGCGCATCGCCGGGTTCTTCGCGCATGTGGTCGGCGGTGATTCGCTGCCGCAACGCAAACCCGATGCGGCCCCGCTGCTGTATCTGGCGCAGGCGCTGCAACTGGCGCCGGGGCAATGCCTGATGGTCGGCGATTCGGCCACCGATCTGGGCGCGGCGGACAATGCCGGTATGCCGATCGCGCTGGTGCGTTATGGCTACCGGCGCGAACTGGATCTGGAGGCGGCCGGCGCGGTGGCGGTGGTCGATGATCTGCGCCAGCTGCTCTGACCATCTGGGGTGCCGCATACCGAAAGCCCGGCATTGCGGCCGGGCTTCGGATGCTGCAGTGGCGCTGGCTCAGAGCGCGCTGCCGCGGTACCGCACGCTCAGCTGGTACTCGCGGCCGGGCTGGTTGTACCAGGCGATGGTTTCATACCCGCGGTCGAACACGTTGGCCGCCTTGGCCTGCAGCTTCCACGCCTCGTTGAGGGCGTACTCCACGCGCAGGTCGAGCGTGCCGTAGCCGGCCAGCCGCACGCTGTTGGCGGCGTTGTCGAAACGGTGGCCGCTGCCGAACGCGCTCATCCCCACCCGCAGCGGGCCAAAGTTCCTGTCCACGTCTAGACGGCCGTGGGTGCGGGCGCGGCGGGCCAGCCAGTTGCCGTAGCTGGCGGTACCGGCGGTGTGGTCACGCGGATCGGTGAAGCTGGCCTGGGCGTTGAGGTCGAAGCCGGCCAGTGACAGGAAGCCGGTCAACTCGGCGCCGCGGATGCGGGCTTCGGCGGTGTTGTACGGGGTATAGGTGTTGTCCAGCGCAATCAGCTGGTCGATCCGGGTTTCATAGGCGTTGAAGGTCCAGTTCCAGCTGTCTGCGTACTGGGCGAGGCCGAGGTTCAGGCTCTTGGACCGCTCCGGTTTCAGCGCCGGATTGCTCGACCACGGGAAGTACAGGTCGTTGAAGGTAGGCGCCTTGAAGCCGGTGCCGGCGCTGGCGGTGAAACGCAGGCCATTGCCCAGCGCCAGGCCGTAACCGAGGCTGCCGGTGGCGTGGTTGCCGAACTGTTCGTTGTCGTCGTTGCGCACGCTCAGCTGCAGCGAGTGCGCGCCGAAGCTGCCCTGGTATTCGACGAAGCCGCCGAGGTTGTCGCGGTGGTCGATGGCGAACACGGTATCGCTGGTGACCTCGTCGCGCTGCCAGTCGGCGCCGGCGCTGAGCAGCTGGCCCTCGGCCAGGGTGAAGTCGCCCTGCAGCGAGGCGGTATCACGACGGGTGTCGAACACGCTGACCTTGTCGCGGCTGCCGCCATCGGCGTAGTAGCCGTCGGCCTGGTCCTGGCTGCGGGCCACCTGCGTGGTCACGCGCAGGCGCTCGCCCGGGGTCCAGTCCAGTTTGGCGCCCAGCACCTGCTGGCGGTTCTTCGCCTGGTTGCCGCTGAAGATGCTGCCGTCAAATTCGTTGAAGCTGTCCGAGTTCAGCGCATGGCCTTCCAGCGTCAGCGTGTCGCCCAGGGCATGGCCGCCGCGCAGATTGATCGAGGTGTTGCGGTAGCCGTCGCGGTCGGGCTCTTCGACATAGCACCCCTGGAACAGGATCGACGAGCCATTGCAGGCGTTGATGCCGTCGGTGGCCTGGTAGCCGCCCTGCACCGAGAGCCAGCCGCGCTCGCCGCGGTTGCTGAAGCCGGCGCTGGCCTGGCGCAGGTTGTGGCTGCCGGCGGTCAACGCCAGGTTCTGCTGCAGGCCGGTGCCGGCGCTGCGGGTGAAGATCTGGATCACGCCGCCGATCGCCTCCGAACCGTACAGGCTCGAACGCGGGCCACGCACGATTTCGACCCGATCGATCTGGTCGATCGGCAGGTCCTGCAGCGCCGGCATGCCGGTGGTGGCCGCGCCGATACGCACGCCGTCCACCAGCACCAGCACCTGGTTGGAGGCGGTGCCGCGCAGGAACAGCGAGCTCAGCTTGCCCGGACCGCCCTGGTTGGTGAAGTCCAGGCCGGCGCGGCCGCGCAGCAGTTCCAGCAGCGAGCCGGCCTGGCTGCGATCGATCTGGCCGCGGTCGATGACCTGTACCGGCACCAGGCTGTCTTCGACGGCGATCGCGGTGCGGGTGGCGGTGACGGAGACTTCGTCCAGTTCGGTCGCCGGCCCCTGTGCGGCGGCAACGCCCGGCAGGGCCAGCGCCAAGGCGAGGGAAAGGGTGTGGTGTGGCAATTTCATGCAGTGCTCCTGGCGTCGCGCACGCCCGCGCGACCGGGTGGGGTGGGGGCTGCCAGAAGAGGGAGAAGACGGAGCACACGTGCGGGCACGCAAGGCTGCCGCCGCCATGCCCTCCGCATCGCAACCAGTCGTCTTTCGGGCCGGTCTCCGGGCTTGCAGGCGAAGCGGATCACGCTTCCGTCCAGGCGCCTTCCCGTGCATCGGCACAGTGGCGGGTTGCCTGGACTTGTCCTGCTTACCGTTGCGGGGGCAGCGCCGGAATGCCATGCGCAGGAGATTGCGCCTGCGCGGGTCACCGGCTTCCCGTTTCAACCATTGGAGGAAGCTCCGCCGGTCACCAGAAAGTGCGCGCATTCTAGAGCATTGCCGCGGCGGGCGTGGCCACCTCCGTGGCGGGGATAATGGCCGGCTAGAATGCACCGCTGTAAATGCAGTCCGGGATTGACGTGACAGAACCATGGTTCCAGCAGCGCTGCGCGTTGCCCTCGCAGCTGCATCGGCAGCGCGCCCTCGAGCGCCAACGGCGGTTGACCAAGCCGCAAGGCGCATTGGGCCGGCTGGAGGGACTGGCGATCGAGCTGGCCGCGCTGCAGGCGAGCGACCGGCCACAGGCCACACAGGTGCCGGTAATCGTGTTTGCCGCCGACCACGGCGTCGTGGCGCAGGGCGTCTCGGCCTATCCGGCCGAAGTCACGGTGCAGATGCTGCACAACTTCACCTGCGGTGGCGCTGCGATCTCGGTGCTGGCCCGCGAGCTGGGGCTGCCGCTGCATGTGCGGGATGTCGGTACCTGCAGCATCGAGCCGGTAGCGGGCGTGGTGGCCGACAAGAGCCGCTACGGCACCGCCGATTTCAGCGTGGCCGCGGCGATGCAGGCCGATGAGCTGGATCAGGCGCTGTCCGCCGGCGCGCGCGCGGTGGAGGACGCCTGTGGCGACGGCGCGGACCTGCTGGTGTGCGGCGAGATGGGCATCGGCAATACCACCGCGGCCGCAGCGCTGGCGGCGCTGCTCGGTCCGCTGCCGCTGGACGAAGTGATTGGGGCCGGCACCGGCCTGGATGCGGCGGGCAGGCTGCACAAGCAGGCGGTTGTCGGCCGGGCGCTGGCCCTGCACGGCGACGCGGTGGCCGCGGCACCGCAACCGGCGTTGGAGGCGCTGCGCCGGGTCGGTGGCCTGGAGATCGCCGCATTGGCCGGGGCGATGATCGCCGCCGCGCAGCGCGGCATCCCGGTACTGGTGGACGGCTTCATCGTCTCGGCCGCGGCATTGGCGGCGGTGCGGTTGAATCCGGACGTGCGCGACTGGCTGCTGTTTTCGCACCGTTCGGCCGAACGTGGCCATGGCCGGGTGCTCGATGTGCTGCAGGCCGACGCGCTGCTGCAGCTGGATCTGCGCCTGGGCGAGGGTTCGGGCGCGGCGCTGGCCGTGCCGCTGCTGCGGCTGGCCTGCGCGCTGCACAACGGCATGGCGACGTTTGCCGAAGCGGCGGTGGCCGATCGCGGGATGGCGCCATGATTCTCGACCTGCTGCGCCATGCCTCCACCGGCCGTCACGGCTATCTGGACGGCCGCACCGATCCGCCGCTGCTCGACGATGCGCTCGACCCGGTATGCCGCCGCCATTCGGGTATCGGCTGGGCGCGGGTGATCAGCTCGCCGCGCCGGCGCGCGCTGGATACCGCCACCGCGCTGGTAGCCGGCTCGGACCTGTTCTGCGAGATCCATCCGGACTGGGCCGAACTGGATTTCGGCGACTGGGACGGCCGCCATTTCGACGCGATCCCGGCCGAGCAGCTGGCCGGTTTCTACGACGAGCCGCATGCCGTGGTGCCGCCCAACGGCGAGTCCTGGGCGGCATTCGCCGCGCGTATCGAGGCCCAGCTGCAGCGCTTGCTGGATGAGGACGCGGACGAACACGCGCACGCCGGCCCGGTGCTGGTGGTCAGCCATGCCGGGGTGCTGCGCTTCGCGCTGTCGCGGATCTGCGGCATGCCGCTGGCGGCCACCTGGGCGGTGCGGATCGATTACGGCACCCGCCTGCGCCTGCGCATGGAGCGCGGCGACGACGGCCAGCTGTGGGGTGAACTGCTGGAGCTGCGCCAGCCATGAGCATGCGCCGGTTGATCCTGGCCATCCAGTTCCTGACCCGCCTGCCGACCCCGCAGGTCAAGGACTTCCAGCATGACGAGCTGAGCCGCTCTGCGGTGTATTACCCGCTGGTGGGCGCGATCATCGGCGCGCTGCTGGCGCTGCCGCTGTACGGGCTGGATCAGCGGCCGTGGCTGGCCGCCGTGCTGGCGCTGTTGCTTTGGGTGTGGGTAACCGGGGCGCTGCACCTGGATGGGCTGGGCGATGTCGCCGATGCATTTGGCGCGGCCCACCGCGACCCGCAGCGGTTTCTGGAAGTGCTGAAAGATCCGCATATGGGTGTGTTCGGCGTGGTCACCGTGGTCATGCAGATGCTGCTGAAATTCGTGCTGCTGGCCGAGCTCAGTGGCAGCCCATGGTGGTTCGGGATCGTGCTGGTGCCGGCCTGGGCCCGCTGGGGCACGCTGTGGTGGAGCCAACGCCTGCCGTCGCTGCATGCCAGCGGCATGGCCGAGCGCTTTTCCTGGCAGCTGAGCCTGCGCGCGGTGTGGGGGTGGGCAGCGGCGCTGGCGGTGATCAGCGTGCTGTTGGTGCCGCCGCTGTTGCTGGCCCTGCCGCTGGTGCCACTGATCGGCGGGTACTGGCGCAGGCGTCTGGGCGGCATTTCCGGCGATTGCCTCGGCGCCAGCGTCGAAGTGCTGGAAACGTTGCTGCTGCTTGCGCTGGTGCTGCTGTCGGAGATCGCCCTGCCGGGCGCATAGGGGCGCGATGGAGGGGTCTGGGTGATGGATCGCGAGCAGATTCGCGCACCACGAGCCCGCCGCCGCCGAGCTGAGTGCTGCCGCAGATGCATCCGCGCCGCGCGGATTTGCCGGTAGTCGGAAGGGCGCGCGTCCATGTATTTCGCACGACGAACGCGATTGCCGCAGGAACGCCGTCAGTCGCGAACAGATCCCCCGGTATGACCCCATCGCGAATGAGATCGCTGCAACCGGGGCTCAGTCCTCGATGCAGTCGACTTCGCGGGGGTCGTCGCACGCTTCTTCTGCACACGATTCGGCTTGCATGCGGGTTTCACGCACCGGTCCGGCGACTTGCGCACCACGTGCCGGCGGCAGCCCGGCCACCACAGTTTCGTAATCGCGCACCAGTTGCTGGCGCCGTGCTTCGGGGATCTCCTGCCAATGGCAGTCCACCAGGGCACCTTCCAGCGAGTACAGCAGGTTGAGGCTGGGTTTGAAGCCGGCGCGGCGCACCTTCACGAACGCCCCGACCGGGCCGGCGGCCACCAGGTCCGCACGCGTGCGCAAGCCCACCTGGCGCAGCCATGCCGCGCTCTTGGGGCCGATGTTGCGCAGCTTGTCGGCGCTCATTGCAGCGCCTCGACGAAGACCTGTGCGATGGCTTCCAGTCCCTGCTGGTCGTCGCTGTCGAAGCGGGCCGTCACCGGGCTGTCGATATCGAACACGCCGACCAGTTCCCCGTTGTGTAGCAGCGGCACCACCAGCTCCGAACGCGAGGCCGAATCACAGGCGATATGGCCGGGGAAGGCATCCACGTCTTCGATGCGCTGGGTCTGGCGGGTGCTGGCCGCGGCACCGCACACGCCCTTGTGCAGCGGAATGCGCACGCAGGCCGGCAGTCCCTGGAACGGACCCACCACCAGTTCGGTGCCGTCGAAGAAATAGAAACCCACCCAGTTCAGCTGCGGCAGCGCGTGGTAGACCAGCGCCGACAGGTTGGCGGCATTGGCAATCCGGTCGCGCTCACCGTGCACCAGGGCACGGGCCTGGGCAAGCAGCTGGGCGTACTGTTCCGGCTTGCTGCCGGTAAGCGAGGAAGTGGCGAACATGACCGAAGTCTACCGCGCACACGCGGCGTATGCTGGCGCACCCCGGCCGCCACTGGCCGCGTCCGCCACCCGAGTTGAGTTCCATGCAATTACCCGCGCTCTACATCACCGGCACCGACACCGGTATCGGTAAAACCTTCAGCAGCTGTGTGTTGCTGCACGCCTTGCGCCAGAGCGGGCGCCGTGCGAGCGGAATGAAGCCGGTCGCCAGCGGCTGCCACGCCACGCCGCAGGGCTGGCGCAACGACGACGCGCTGGCGCTGCTGGCCGCCAGTGACCCGGCCCCACGCTATGCGGATCTCAACCCGTTCGCCTTGCCGCAACCGCTGGCGCCGGAAATCGCCGCGGCCGAAGCGGGAGTGACGCTGTCGCTGGCGCCGATCGAAGCCGCCTTCGCCCGCCTGCAGGCCACGGCCGACAGCGTGGTGGTGGAAGGCGTGGGCGGCTGGCTGGCGCCGTTGTCGGCCACGCTGGAGCAGATGGACGTGGTGCGCGCGCTGCAGTTGCCGGTGGTGATGGTGGTGGGCATGCGGCTGGGCTGCCTCAACCACGCGCGGCTGACCGCGCAGGCGATTGCCGCCTCCGGCGCGCACTGCATCGGCTGGATCGGCAACGAGGTTGATCCGCAGATGGCCCGTCGCGATGAGAATTTCGCGCTGCTGCGCACACGCCTGCCGCTGCCGTGCTGGGGGCGTTTGCCGTACGCGCCGGGGACCGATCCGGCCACGCTGGCGCGCTGTCTGCGGCTGGGCGGCCAGGCATAGAAAACACGTCATAGAAAACCCGGCATCGCGAGTGCGCCGCCGGGTCCGGTGTTGCAGGCCCGGCGTGCAGCCGCGCTGGCCGGTATCGGGGTCTGCTGCCCTTGGNGCGCCGGGGACCGATCCGGCCACGCTGGCGCGCTGTCTGCGGCTGGGCGGCCAGGCATAGAAAACACGTCATAGAAAACCCGGCATCGCGAGTGCGCCGCCGGGTCCGGTGTTGCAGGCCCGGCGTGCAGCCGCGCTGGCCGGTATCGGGGTCTGCTGCCCTTGGCGGGGGCGACAGCGGAGGGTGTGCGCGCCAGCGCGGCGGTGCCGCTACCGCGCCTGCTCAGCCGCGGTAGCGGCAGCCGGACGTGCAGGTCTCATGCACGGTGATCTGGCTCAGCTGCGGCAGCCGCGGCTTGAGCCGGTCCCAGATCCACTTGGCCAGCACCTCGCTGGTCGGGTTTTCCAGCCCCGGAATGTCGTTGAGATAGTGGTGGTCGAGCCGGTCATACAGCGGCTGGAAAGCGGCCTTGATGTCGCCGAAATCCATGATCCAGCCGGTGTCCGCGTCGGGCTCGCCACTGACTTCCAGCCGCACCCGGAACGAGTGCCCGTGCAACCGCGAACACTTGTGGCCGGGCGGCACGTTGGGCAGCCGGTGGGCGGCTTCGAGGGTGAAGTCTTTGAAAATTTCCATGGCGCAATTGTAACGTGCAGCCGCGGGCATCCCGCTGGGCGCCGTCGTGTTCGCGGGCCGGGCGAACCCGTCGTCCGGTGCAGCTGACGGCGAGGGGTTAGGCCGGCGCGGAAACAACAACGCCCCCGTGCGGAGGCGTTGCTGGTGCTGCGGCCGGAAGGCTGTGCGGCTGGATCAGCCGACACGGCCCTGGCTGCCACGCGACTGCCCGCCACGGCGCTGGCCGCCGCCCGGCGCCCCC
>NZ_JAUJUJ010000190.1 GCF_030711595.1 Stenotrophomonas sp. YIM B06876 | reverse complement strand
GCACGACGAAGATCGCCTGCAGCAGCCGCTTGAAGAGGAATCCGCTCATGGTGTCGGTCGATTCAGGGCAGAAGGTTCAAGCGTTCATTCGACGGTGGCATCGACGAAGCGCAAGCGCCCGTCGCCCGGCAGGCCGAGGTTCTTGGCGCGCTTGTTCACGCCGTAGACGGTGTCGAGGCTGTAGAGCGGCATCTCCAGCGCCTGGTTGGCGACGTAGCGGGCGATTTCCTGCAGCGTGGCCTTGCGCGCCACCTGGTCCCAGGTGTTGCGCTGGGTGTGCAGCAGGGCGTTGAGCTTGGGGTCGTCGTCAAACGGGTTCCAGCGCTGCTTGGTGTAGTACATGGCGTAGGCCGTGTTGTCGTAGTCGAAGGTCCAGCCGCCCCACTGGTTCTGCCACATCTCGCCGGTCTTGCCGCTCGGGATGATGTCGTTGATCAGCACATTGGTTTCGTAGGGCTTGAGGTTCACCGTGATGCCCACGGCACCGAGGTAGCCGGCCACGGCCTGCGCCACTTCGCGGAAGTTGCTGTCCGGGCCGCGGAAGTCGAGCTGGATCTGCGTGCCGGGCTTNCGTAGTCGAAGGTCCAGCCGCCCCACTGGTTCTGCCACATCTCGCCGGTCTTGCCGCTCGGGATGATGTCGTTGATCAGCACATTGGTTTCGTAGGGCTTGAGGTTCACCGTGATGCCCACGGCACCGAGGTAGCCGGCCACGGCCTGCGCCACTTCGCGGAAGTTGCTGTCCGGGCCGCGGAAGTCGAGCTGGATCTGCGTGCCGGGCTTGACGCCCGCCTTCTGCAGCATGGCCTTGGCCTGCGCGGGGTTGAACGGCAGGGGCTTCAGGTTCGGGTCGTTGCCGAACGATAGCGCGCCCTGGAAGCTGGCGATAGGCTTGGCCTGGCCGAGCAGGATGGTCTTGATGATGGCGTCGCGGTCAACGGCCATGGTCAGGGCCTTGCGCACCTCGGGGTTCTTCATGATGCCGCGCTGGGTGTTGTAGCGCAGCGCCAGGGCCACGGGGCCGTCCATGCTGACCACGTCCAGTTTGCTGTCTTTCTTGAGCGTGTCGATCAGCGCCAGTGGAATCTGGTTGGCCACGTCGACGCGGCCGGCCTGCAGCTCGGCCGCCTGCGTGGCCGGCTCGCTGATGAAGCGGTACACCAAGTTGTCCAGCTTGGGAGCGCCGCCCCAATAGGCGTCGTTGCGCGCAAAGGACAGGCTGACCTTGGGCTTGTAGTCCGTGAACTTGAACGGGCCGGTGCCGACCGGGTTCATGCCGAAGTACTGGCTGCCCTTTTCCTTGATGTACTTGGGCGGCACGATCATGGCGCCGTAGCCGGCCAGCTTGGTCAGCAGCACCGGGTCGGGGTTCTTGAGGATGAAATCGACCGTGTTCGGGTTGACCACCACCACCTTGTCGATGGCGTTGTAGTTGGACTGCTGCGGGCCTTTCTTGCCTTCTTCGCCGAGCAGGCGGTCGAAGGTGAACTTGACGGCTTCGGCGTCAAAGGGTTCGC
>NZ_JAUJUJ010000047.1 GCF_030711595.1 Stenotrophomonas sp. YIM B06876 | reverse complement strand
CCGCGCGCGCGCGCAGCCCGAGCAGGCGTCGCAGCGAAGCACTGTCCTGTGGCCGGCGCGGCGGCGCGGGTGCCGACGGCATTGGCGCGGTATTCCTCTCGCTACCGGTGACCTCGGCGGGCGCAGACGTGATCGGCTTGTGCTGGAGCTGCTCGACCCAGCCGAAGACCGACGTCTGCTGCGGAGCAGGTCGGAGAGGCATCCGTCGCGAGGCCGCGGAGCTGTCCGGAGCAGGATCCGGGCCGGATGTTTCCGAAGGCAAGGTCGTGACATCGATGGGTGCCCCGGGATCCTCGCGGGCCGCACCCATGGCAGTGATCGGCGCTGCCGGGGACGGTCCAGTGGCGACTGATGGCCCGTGGCCACTGGACGCCGCTCCTGCACGGGGATCCTGCGAGAGGAAGGGCGCGGCGGAGGACGGCACNATGTTTCCGAAGGCAAGGTCGTGACATCGATGGGTGCCCCGGGATCCTCGCGGGCCGCACCCATGGCAGTGATCGGCGCTGCCGGGGACGGTCCAGTGGCGACTGATGGCCCGTGGCCACTGGACGCCGCTCCTGCACGGGGATCCTGCGAGAGGAAGGGCGCGGCGGAGGACGGCACGCCGCCCGGCCGGGCTTCTGCCGAGGCGCGTGGCGCCGGCGCGTGCCCGGCCTGCCGGCGCAGCGCCTTCAGTTTGTCCAGGCTGATGCTCATGGCAGCAGGTCGAGGGCTTCGTCGGTCGCGGTGGCGGCAGGCACCGTGTCGCAATGGGCGGCCGACAGCAGCGACAGCACCTTCAAGCCCAGCGCCTTGGGCGTCGTCCCATCCTGCTCCTGCGCGGCCAGCACCGGGCCCACGCAGGCCGGACAGCCGGCCTTGCAGTCGCAACGCTGCACCAGTTCACGCGCGCGCAGTACCAGTTCGGCCTGGCGCTGCCACAGCGGTTCGCTCAGGCCCACGCCGCCGGGGAAGTTGTCGTACAGGTACACCGTCGGCACGAAGCTCTGCTGCAGCTCCACCGCATCTTCGCCGCCCTCTGCGCCGCGCAGCTGGCCGCGGCCGCTGGCATCGGCCACCGCGAACCACGCACCGTCGCCGTTGCCCACCGCCTTCTGCAGGTCGCGTGCATCGGCCATCACCGCCACCGTGGCGACGATGTGCAGCGCATAGGCCGCACCGAGGAAACCATCCAGCGCGTCCTGCCGCGCCTGGAATGATTTGAGCAGCGTGGCCTGCGGCAACTGCCACCACACCGCGGTGGTGTGCAGCTCCTGGTCGGGCAGGTTGACCGGGCCGTAGCCGATGTTCTCGTGGGTGTAGTAACGGATCTTCTTGTAGCCGGCCACGCGGCGCACCACATGCACTTCGCCGTGATGCGAATCGCCGCGCCCGGCCGCGTCGCCGTCAAAGCGGTCCAGCACCTTGAGCCTGGTGAAGTCGATGCTGTCGGTGTAGTAATCGACATGGGTGCGGGTGACGTAGGCCTTGCGGCCCTCCCAGTCCAGCCGCTCCACCTGGTAGGGCGTGCTCTGCACCATGTGGATCGCGCCTTCATACAGTGTCAGCGCGGCGGCCGAGTAATCCACCTCGGCGATGATCTGCTGCTTGCCGTCGCTGCGGTCCACCACCACGAAATTGCCGTCGGCCACCGCGCGCAGGCTCACCGCGTTGGCCGGATAGCTGTCGGCGATCCATTCCCAGCGCTCGCCTTCGCGATGGATCACTTCGGTCTCGGCCAGCGCTTCGAGGAACACCAGCGGGTCGATCGGCCCGAACGGTTCGCCGCTCATGAACGGCAGCTCGAACGCGGCGCAGCGGATGTGGTCGAACAGGATCAGCGGCTGGTCCGGGGCGATGCGCGCATGTTCGGGCGAGGCGTTGATGAAGAAATCCGGGTGCCGCACCACGTACTGGTCCAGCGGCTGGCTGCTGGCCACCATCACGCCGAGTGACGGCTGCAGGCGGCGGCCGGCGCGGCCGAAGCGCTGCCACGTCGCCGCCACGCTGCCCGGGTAACCGTTGAGGATCACCACATCCAGCGCGCCGATATCCACCCCCAACTCCAGCGCCGAGGTCGAGATGATGCCGTCGATGGTGCCGGCGCGCATCGCCCGCTCCACCTCGCGGCGCTCGGTCGGCAGATAGCCGCCGCGATAGGCGCGGATGCGGGGCGGCTTGCGCGGATCGTGGTCGAAGATGTCCTTCAGGTATTTGGTCAGCACTTCCACCATCAAGCGGCTCTGCGCGAACACCAGCGTCTTCAATCCGGATTTGATCGCGATGCGGGCGATGCGGTTGGCCTGCGAACGCGCCGAGGCGCGCAGGCCCAGATCGGCATTGACCACCGGCGGGTTCCACAGCAGCACGTGCTTGTCACCCGACGGCGCGCCGGACTCGGTGATCGCGCGCACGTCGTGTTCGATCAACGCCTCGGCATGCGCCTGCGGATTGCCGATGGTGGCCGAGCACAGGATGAACTGCGGCTCCACGCCGTAGAACGCGCAGATGCGCTTGAGCCGGCGCAGCACGTTGGTGACATGGCTGCCGAACACGCCACGATAGGTGTGTACCTCGTCGATCACCACATAGCGCAGATTCTCGAAGAACTGCGCCCACTTGGTGTGATGCGGCAGGATCGCCTGGTGCAGCATGTCCGGATTGCTGACCACGATGTCGCCATGCAGGCGGATCGCCTGGCGCGCGTCGCCGGGGGTATCGCCGTCGAAGGTGAAGGCTTTGACCCCCAGATCGCCGGCGCGATTCAACTCCAGCAGTTCGGCCACCTGGTCCTGCGCCAGCGCCTTGGTCGGGAACAGGAACAGCGCTTTTGCAGCCGGCGCCTTGCCATCGCGCCCGCCCATCGCCGCGCTCACCACCGGCAGGGTGTAGCACAGCGACTTGCCCGAGGCGGTCGGGGTGACGATGGCCACGTGCTCACCGCGTTGGGTGGCCTGCCATGCTTCGGCCTGGTGCGAATACAGCTGTTCGATGCTGCGCGCCTGCAACGCCGCCTTCAGCGCCGCGGGCACGTCATCGGGAATCGGCGCATAGCGGCCTTCGCGCCCGGCAACGGTGAAGCTGCCGGTGATGCGGTCGTGGTAACGCTGTTCCAGCCGCCGGGTCAGCACCGCGCCATCGCGCGAAGGCAGACCATCGGTGGTGGCCAGCGCCTGTTCGCTGGCGGCGGTACGGGGGGCAAGCGCGTAAGCCATGGTGCGGAGTTCTGATCAAAGGTCGGCATGGAAGCACAGCGAGGTCTCAGGTTGTGAGACGGGAAACTGAAAGGTTCAGCCGCCCCGACAACAGAAATTGAAGGTGGCATCCGTATGCTGCCGGCTTTCGCACGAGCGGGTCCGTTGACGATGGTTCGGTGGTTCCGGCAGGGGGCAGCCATGGCGCTGCTGATGATGGCGGGCGCAGCGCAGGCCCAGGCGCAGCAGACCGATGCGCCGCTGGCCCGCGCCGCCGCCGAGCCCGCGCCCGCGCCCGACGCCGCGCAAGGTGACATCACCACCCTGGGCCAGGTACGTGCGCTGAAGCCGGAAGACGGGCAGCCGCTGGATCTGTACCGTTTCCGCAATCCGATGCAGCCGGCGCCGAACCGGTTCAGTCGCGATTGGAGCGAACCGCCATCGCCGGAACAGGTCAGCCAGGGCGGCGGCTATCTGCTGCTTGGCATCAATTACGGCCTGATGGCGGCGGCCAAGGGCCTGCACAAACTCAGCGGCGGTCGCGACCAGATCCAGACCGCCACCGCACGGCCACCGCCGTTGAGCGACGCGCAGCTGCGCCGGGCGGCGATGAACTGCGAAGCACAGGGCTGCTGAACGCCCCGGCGCGCGCCTTCAACCGGCGCCGCCGGTTCTGGTCGCGCCGGGTTTCGGGTATATGTGAATACGCTATTCACCTGACCCGACTTCGAGGATCGACGTGCTGACCTATTACCGTGCTGGGCGCCTTGCCGCCCGGATTTTCATCAAACTCGGCTGGGCCATCCTGATTGCATTCGCCATTCTTGTGATCGTTGCGATCACGGGCATCTCCTGGCTTCAAGGCGGTTCTGGCGGATTTGGCATGCTTCCGGGCGCGCTGCTCGGGCTGCTGCCACTGACCTTCGCATGCATGGCCACCATCCTGTTCGGCCATGTGGCATTGGCCGTGTTCGATATGGCCGATGCCTCGGGCAAAGCGGATCCATCGCGGCAGCACCCATAACTGAAAACCGGGATAGGAGTCGAATGCGTCGACGCTGCCCGCGGCGCTGCAGATCGTGACTGCAGTGAGCCGGCGGAGGGTCGGCCGGCAACCGCTGCGCGCGGATGTTCCGGCCCTGTCAAACAGCACCGCCTCGCCGGAGCGTGGCGGTGCCATCCGGTTGCGCCAACGTGCGGTTACGGCATCACCGGCGGGTGGTAGGTGAGCGTGCTGCCCAGCCACCACAACAGGACCAGCAGCAACGGGGTGTGCACCAGCAGCTGCACGAAAGTGAAGCCGATCAGGTCGCGCGCCTTCAGCCCCAGCACGCCGAGCAGCGGCAGCATGTAGAACGGGTTGATCAGGTTCGGCAGCGCTTCGGCCGCGTTGTAGATCTGCACCGCCCAGCCCAGGTGGTACTTCAGGTCGTTGGCCACCAGCATCACGTAAGGGGCTTCGATGATCCATTTGCCGCCACCGGACGGGATGAAGAAGCCCAGCACCGCCGAGTAGCTGCCCATCAGCAGCGCGTAGGTGTCGTGGCTGGCCACGGTGGTGAACGCGGTGGAGATCAGGTGGGCGACGCTGTGGCCGCCGGTGCCGGTCACGTCGGTCATGATCGCGGCGATCGAGCCGTACAGCGGGAACTGGATCAGCACCCCGGCGGTGGACGGCACCGCGCGCGTCACCGCATCCAGGAAGCTGCGCGGGCGCCAGTGCAGCAGCGCGCCGACCATCAGGAACAGCAGGTTGTAGGTGTTGAGTCCGGAGATGGCCTGGATGGCCGGCTTGGTCGAGAACTCGTTCACCAGCCAGCCGCCGGCCAGCACCACCAGCAGCAGGATCAACAGCGGGCTGTATTCCAGCCACTCACCTGGACGCGATGCCTTTTTCGCCACCGGCGCCGCCGCAGGCTGCACATCCACGCCGCAGTCGGCCGCACTCCTGGCCGTGGCTTCGCCCGGCGCGGTGACGTAGGCCACGATCAGCGAGGCGATGACCAGCGCGCCCAGCAATACCCCGGACTGCCACAGGAAGATGGTTTCGGTGAACGGGATGACGCCGGTGATCGACAGGATCGATGGCGGCAGGCTGGCCGGGTTGGCCTGCAGCTGCGCGGCCGAGGACGACAGCCCCAGCGCCCAGGTCGCACCCAGCCCCAGATAACCGGCGGCACCGGCAGCGCGGTAATCCATCTTCAGGTCGCTGCGGCGGGCCAGTGCGCGCACCAGCAGGCCGGCAAACACCAGGCTCAGGCCCCAGTTGAGCAACGAGGACACCATCGATACCGCGGCCACCCAGCACACCGCGCTGCGGCCGGTCCGGGGCAGGCGCGCCAGCTTGTCGATCAACTTCGACGCCGGCCCCGAACTGGCCACCACGTAACCGCCGATCACCACGAACGCCATCTGCATGGTGAAGGGAATCAGGCTCCAGAAGCCGTCACCGAAGGCCTTGGCGGTCTCGGTCGGCGCGCCGCCGTTGGCAATGGCGGCCACGCTCACGGCAAACAACGCCAGCGCGGCGAACACCCACGAATCGGGGAACCAGCGCTCGGAAAAGCGGGCGCAGCGCAAGGCGAAGCGCGCGGAAAGACTGTCTTGGGTGACCTGGGACATGGGTGTGCCGACTGCAGAAACGGCCCCGACAGTAGCAACCTGCCAGGGGTTCCAACACTGTACTTTTGTAGAAGCGGGCGCCTGGCACGGCGCACCGGCGCAGTGCGCCCCGTTCATGGGTGCGCGAAGGGGGCGCAGCCGGGCGCCGTCAAACCGGGCCGGCGACGGATATCACCCATCCCGGGGTGCCCCGAGCGGGGCGGACGTCGAGCAGAATGCGGGCCATGACCGAGACCGCAAAAACCGATGACGGCCCCGGGGCGGTGTTCCTGGTCTTTCTGCGCCTGGGCCTGACCAGCTTCGGCGGGCCCGTCGCGCACCTGGGCTACTTCCGCCATGAGTTCGTCACCCGGCGCCACTGGCTGAGCGAGCGCAGCTATGCCGACCTGGTGGCACTGTGCCAGTTCCTGCCCGGGCCGGCCAGCAGCCAGGTCGGGATTGCGCTGGGGCTGTCGCGGGCGGGCTACCGCGGCGCATTGGCGGCCTGGGCCGGCTTCACGCTGCCCTCGGCCATCGCGCTGGTCCTGTTTGCGCTGGGCCTGACCCGCTACGGGCAGGTTGTTCCCGCCGGGGTGCTGCACGGGCTGAAAACGGTGGCGGTGGCCGTGGTCGCCCAGGCGGTGTGGGGCATGGCCCGCACGCTGTGCCCGGACCGTGCGCGGGTCACGCTGATGGCCGCGGCGGCGTGTTGCGTGCTGCTGGTGCCGGCGGCGTGGGCGCAGGTGGGCGTGATCCTGTGCGCGGGGCTCATCGGCATGGGGCTGTTCAAGTCCGGTCAGGAAGCCGTGCACGAGTCCTTGCCGGTGATGGTCCGGCGCCGCGCCGGCGGGCTGTGGTTGACGCTGTTTTTCGCGCTGCTGCTCGGGCTGCCGTTGTTGGATGCGCTGTTTCCAGGGGCGATGCTGGCGCGGGTCGACGCGTTCTACCGCACCGGCTCACTGGTGTTTGGCGGCGGCCATGTGGTGCTGCCGTTGCTGCAGGCCGAGGTCGTGCCGCCCGGCTGGGTCGGCGATGACGCCTTCCTGGCGGGGTACGGCGCCGCGCAGGCCGTGCCGGGACCGCTGTTCACCTTCGCCGCCTTTCTGGGTGCATCGATGCAGGGCGCGCCGTCCGGCTGGCTGGGCGGGCTGGTCTGTCTGCTGGCGATCTTTGCCCCCTCGTTCCTGCTGGTGCTGGGCGCATTGCCGTTCTGGGAGCAGCTGCGCCGCAACGTGCGCACCCGGGCGGCGTTGTCCGGCATCAATGCCGGCGTGGTCGGCCTGTTGTTGGCCGCGCTGTATCAACCGGTGTGGCGCAGTGCGATCCACGCACCGCAGGACTTCGCCCTGGCCCTGGTCGCACTGGTGGCACTGATGTTCTGGAAGTGGCCGCCGTGGCTGGTCGTGCTTGGCACCGGGGTTGCCGGCGGGCTGGTGACGGCGCTGCCGTGAAGAAAACCGGGGTCAAAAACCGGGGTCAGAGCCGATTGAATCGCTTGCCCCCCGCACCGCTCCTGGACAGGCATTTGGCGGCGGCCCGCGGCAGCATCGCCGCTGCTTGAACCCAGGCCGCAACGCCATCGTCCAAGCCCGGTGACACCTGCACTTCACAGTGCGCAAATCGGCGCCGGCGCACTGTCGGTATTGCCCGCGCCACACGCTGCGCATGCCCCGGATCTGATGGTGTCCCCCGATGATCTTCCTGCTGATCGCCTATCTGGGCGGTGTGCTTACCATCCTCAGCCCCTGCATCCTGCCGGTGCTGCCATTTGTCTTTGCCCGTGCCGACCGGCCATTCCGGCGCAACGGGCTGCCGATGCTGATCGGCATGGGCGTGACCTTCGCGCTGGTCGCCAGCCTGGCAACCGTAGGGGGCGCCTGGGTGGTGCGGGCCAACCAGTACGGGCGCTGGGTGGCGATGGCGGTGTTGGCGCTGCTCGGTCTGACCCTGATCTCGCCGCACATAGCCGCCGCCCTCAGCCGGCCGTTCGTGCGCCTGGGACAATCGCTGTCGCAGCGCGCCGATGCCCATGGCGATTCGGTATGGGCATCGCTCGGACTGGGCGTGGCCACCGGGTTGCTGTGGGTGCCCTGTGCCGGGCCGATCCTCGGCCTGCTGCTGACCGCCGCGGCGATCAACGGCGCTAGCGTGGCCACCGCGTTGCTGCTGCTGGTGTACTCGGCCGGTGCCGCCACCTCGCTGGCGTTGGCGCTGCTGATCGGCGGGCGGGTGTTCGCGGCGATGAAACGCACTCTGGGCGCCGGCGAATGGCTGCGCCGCGCGCTGGGCGTGCTGGTGCTGGCGGGTGTGGCCGCCATCGCCCTCGGGCTGGATACCGGCCTGCTTACCCGGGTATCGCTGGCCAGTACCGGGCCGCTGGAACAGAAACTGCTGCAGGCACTGCACCCAGCGCCCGTCACCCGCGCGGCGGCACCGGGCGCCGAAACCAATGTGCTGCTGGCCGACCTGGGCCCGATGCCGTCGCTGGCCGGCGCCACGCTCTGGTTGAACAGCCCGCCGCTGACCACCGCCGGGCTGCGTGGCAAGGTGGTGCTGGTCGATTTCTGGACCTACTCCTGCATCAACTGCCTGCGCGCGCTGCCTTATGTGCGCGCCTGGGCGGAGAAATACGCCAAGCAGGGGCTGGTGGTGATCGGCGTGCATGCACCGGAATTCGCCTTTGAAAAAGACCCCGGCAACGTGCGCGATGCGGTGCGCGAACTGGGCATCCACTACCCGGTGGCGCTGGACAACGACTACGCCATCTGGCGCGCGTTCAACAACCAGTACTGGCCCGCGCACTACTTCATCGACGCCAGGGGCCGCATCCGCTACGCCCATTTTGGCGAAGGCGAATACGACCGCAGCGAAGCGGTGATCCGCCAGCTGCTGCGCGAGGCGGGCGATACCCGTCTGCCGCAGGCCGGCACCCGGCCTACCGCCGCCGGCGCGCAGGCCGCCGCCTCCAGCAACATGCAGCAGTCACCGGAAACCTATGTCGGCTACGAGCGCGCCAGCAATTTCGCCGGTGGCCGGCTGGTCTACGACGACAGCTGGAACTATCACGCCCCCTCGCAACTGCGCCCCGATCAATGGGCGCTGGATGGCCACTGGACCGTGCAGCGCCAGTTCGCCCATGCCGACCAGGCCGGTGCGCGGGTGCTGTACCGCTTCCGCGGCCGCGACCTGCACCTGGTGATGGGGGCCGCGGCCGATGGCAAACCGCGCCGCTTCCGCATCCGCCTGGACGGACTGGCCCCGGGCACCGACCACGGCGTGGATACCGACGCCGACGGTCAGGGCGTGATCAGCGAACACCGGCTGTATCAACTCGTGCGGCAGAAGGACGGCGGCGGCGAACGCCTGTTCGAGATCGAGTTCCTCGATCCGGGCGTAAGCGTCTATGCGTTTACGTTCGGCTGATCGAAGAACCCGGGGCCGCTCGTAATCGGAAGAGGTAAATCGATTCTGGCCCTTGTTCTTTTTGTTTCCGTCAGTAGATAGCGCTTGCTATCTGCCGCGATACGGCTCGCAGCCGACTCCGTCGCTATCGCGGTCCAAGTGCGGGCCATAGCCGGGGTCGCCGCGACGAACAGGCGCCGCTCCCGCGGCGCGGGCTTCATCGCAATTACGGAATACCCGCCCATTGCTGGGCGACGGCCGAGCGGGGGAAGGCGCAAGCGCCGCCGGCTGAAAGCTGGAGCGCGGTGCGCTGTAGCTTGGTGCACCCCGATGACAGTGATAGCCCCCGTTCTTGCGGTCGTTATGGCAACCCTCTTTGTTCAAGCCACCGGAATGCGCGTGGGCTGCGGTGCAAGTTGCTAGCAGCAAGCCAACGCCAATAAGGGATCTTCTACAACTGGTTGGATTTAACATTAATATCGCGCCCCCAACGCAACGAAATTGGACTCTAGTGCCTGTTTTCAGGAAACTTGGCTCTGACTCCAGTTTTTGCGGCAAAGTCCAGTTCGCTTGCTAATTAATCAGCGCCCCATTTATTTTTATGCTCAATATCACGGAGACTATGCATGCACATGATTATCCGATGGTTCGGACCGCGATGGTCGCTACAGGTCATTCATGGGAACGAAGTTTTATATATTGTTAAACAGAACTCGGTAATTCGTTTGGCGAGCTTGGTTTCCAATCTATTTCTTGAGTACGGTAATCCAAGGAGCCCATGGCGCCTGCGTTTAAATTTTAATAGAAGCAATTCCGGGTTTGACCTTCAGCAGCACCATTACATTAACGAAGAGTGGAATTTCTCCGAAGATTTGAAGCAAATGTTGAAGAGCATTGACTCGAATTATGGGCAAATACGTGGTGCGGATCCGGTTGCACTTGATGCAAAGACAAAAAAGCAGATCCCGCTATTTTCATATCGATCCGCGGAAGATTTTATCAGCCCGCGTTCTGCAAACAGAGTAACACTCTCGTCCGTCCTGTCCGGAATATTTGGCGACGACGAATGATGATGGCTAGCTGTGATCTCTCAAAGGGTTTTTCATCTGCCTACTGACGTTGCACGCCTATTTTTCCACCGGCAGGGGTGGTAGGCGGAGCAACGGAACAATCTCATAGTCTTTGTCGCACGGATGAATGCAATCAGCCAATTTTTTTTCAGCAATATCAGGCATGCAAGCGAATACATCGTAACAAATGCTTCCAGAAATACTGATAGTAAAACACTGCGGCGCCGAGGCGGATTGGGCAATCCCACGTATCTTTTTTGCCAGCTCCAGATCTACGGTTCCTTGTTCCAGTGCGGCAGCAGCTAAGCGCAGCGTGTCAATCCACGGGCTGCGGACCTTAGATATTGAAGTCATTCATCTGTCCTTAGTTGTTTGAGATATAAATGGATAGCTGCCGCGACAGCTGAAAGAGTAAAAAGGGTCAGGTTCACTTATCCACCTTGGCATCGCTGCCAACCACCTTCCGCGGCCGAGACCTGCTCCCATCCGTTCTTCAGGCGCTTGAACGCCTGCCCGCCCACGCAGGCGTAGCCCAGCGTCTTGGCGTGGTCGGAGCCCAGTGGCGGTAGATGGATGATCGAATCGGACGGCGCGGGTCGGCCCTGGCGGCGGGCTTCGTTGCGCAGGGTGATGTTCTCGATGCCCTGGCAGTAACCGGCCATGCCGGGAGGCGGATGACCGCGGTACTGCTCGCAATTGAATGGGGTGGTGTCGCGCGCCATCGAGTTGTGCGGCTGGCGCGGTGGCCGAATATGTTTGCGCGGCTGCACGCCCACCGCCGAACGCACTGTCTGCGCCGGGGCGGCAGCGGTGCACAGCAGCAGCGCGATAAACATCCAAGACACGCCTTGGCGTGCGCCGGTATTGCCACATTCCATGTGTCCCCCTGTGATTCCTGCGGGAATCGGACTGGACGGAGAGTCGCCGACGCGGCGGCTTTATTCAAGCCGGTGCCCGGGCAGCGGCGGGGTGGACGCTCGCGGTTGCTGCTGCGCTGGCGGCGCCGAAACCCCACCCGCACGGCTGCGCTCATCACGAAATGGCGGCAGCCGGGGCACTAACGTGCGCGCTCAGCCGGGATTTCGCCGGCAGGGAGCGGGTATGCAATCGTCTTCGTCCTTGCGGCCGTATGTGGCGCGGGTGCTGGTCACGCTGGCGCTGGTGGGTTTGGCCCTGCTGGTATGGCAGCTGTCGAATCTGGTGCTGGTGATCTTCGGTGCGGTGGTGGTGGCGGTGCTGCTGCATGCGCTGGGCGCGCGGGTGACGCGCTACACGCGGTTGTCGCCGGGGCTGGCGTTGGGCGTGGTGCTGGTATTGCTGGTGGCCGGGTTCGGCTTGTTGATCTGGCTGTTCGGGGCGCAGCTGGCCGGGGAAATGGAGTCGCTGAAAAAGACCCTGCCCGATGCCTGGACGCATTTCCGGCAATGGCTGGATGCCGGCCCGGCCGGGCCGATCGCCAAACAGGGGATCGACCAGCTGCACGCCAGCATGAGCGGGCTGGCGGCCAAGGTCGGGGCGCTGGCGATGTCGGCCTCGGGCAGCCTCACCGATATGGTGTTGATGGCAGTGGGCGGCATCTATCTGGCCGCGCAGCCGGCGCTGTACCGGCGCGGCACGTTGAAGCTGTTTCCGGCCGACCGGCGCGCGCTGGTGGGCGAGGCGATGGATGCCAGCGGCCATGCGTTGCGGGCGTGGCTGGGCGGGCAGTTGCTGGCGATGACGGTGGTGGGCACGTTGACCGGCATCGGCCTGTGGCTGCTGGGCGTACCGGTGGCGTTCGGGCTGGGGCTGATCACCGCGCTGCTGGATTTCGTGCCCATCGTCGGGCCGATCCTGGCGGCGATTCCGGCGGTGCTGCTGGGCTTCACGGTGAGCCCGCAGGTGGCGCTGGGCGCGTTGCTGGTGTTCGTGGTGATGCAGCAGCTGGAAAGCCACCTGTTGCAGCCGCTGATCCAGCAGCGGGTGGTGCACCTGCCGCCGGCGCTGCTGCTGGTCTCGCTGTTCGGCATCGGCTCGCTGTTCGGGCTGCCCGGCGTGGTGCTGGCCGCACCGATGACGGTGGTGATCTTCGTGCTGGTCAAGCGCCTGTACGTGAAAGAGGCGCTGCACACCGATACCCCGATTCCCGGCACCGACGCCGACTGACGCCGGTTCGCACCAGCGCCGCGGCCGCCATCGCGTCCGCGATCACGGGGTTTCGCCGGGACGGCGATCATCCGGCAGCCGCCGAGCATGCCCGCCGCACAGAAAATGGCACCAGGCACGGTGGCCATGCCCTTCGGCTCATGCGCGCCCGGCATCCTGCGCAGACCATGGGCGTTCTTTTTCGAGCGAGGTCTGCGTGATGCGTGTATTGCAACTGGCGGCGTTGGGTGTGGCGTTGTTGACGGCCACCGGGCTTGCGGCAGCGGTACCGAACGTGCCGACGACGGATGCCCGCGGGGTGGCGATCAGCGAGGCGCCATATCCGGGCACGATCACGCTGGACGTGGATGCCACCGACCTGGGCCAGCGCGTGTTCAAGATCCGCCAGAGCGTGCCGGTGGCCGCCGGCCTGCAGCGCTTCCATTACCCGGCGTGGCTGCCGGGCACCCATTCGCCGAGCGGGGCGATCGAGAAGCTGGCCGGGCTGGTGATCACCGCCAACGGCCAGCGGCTGGAGTGGATGCGCGACCCGCTGGATGTCTACACCTTCAACGTGCAGGTGCCCGAGGGCGTGGCCACGCTGCAGATGGACTACCAGTTCCTCAGCCCCACCGACGCCGCGCAGGGCCGCGCGGTGATGACCCCGAACATGCTCAACCTGCAGTGGAACGCGATGGTGCTGTATCCGGCCGGGCACGCCGCGCACGCCATCACCTACCAGGCCAGCGTGCGCTACCCGCAGGGCTGGGAGGCGGCCAGCGCGCTGGGCGTGGCCAGCCGTGACGGCGACACCGTGCATTACGCGCCGGTCAATCTGGAAATCCTGGTGGACTCGCCGGTGTTCGCCGGCCGCTACCACCGCACCTTCGAGCTGTCCGCGGCCGGCACCCGCCCGGTGCGGCTGAACGTGTTTGCCGACCGCGCCCGGGATCTGGAAGCCAAGCCCGAGCACATCGCCCAGCACCGCGCGCTGGTCACCCAGGCGCGCAAGCTGTTCGGCGCCGAGCACTACGACCACTATGATTTCCTGTTCGCGGTGACCAGTCAGCTCGGCGGCATCGGCCTGGAGCATCAGCGCTCCAGCGAGAACAGCGAAGGCCGCGATTACTTCAGCGGCTGGGACGCCAAGATCGGCAGCAGCGATCTGCTCGGCCACGAGTACACCCATTCGTGGGACGGCAAATACCGGCGCCCGGCCGATCTGGCCACGCTGAACTACAACGTGCCGATGCAGGGCAGCCTGCTGTGGGTGTACGAAGGGCAGACCCAGTATTGGGGCAACGTGCTGACCGCGCGGTCCGGACTGCGGCCGATGGAGGCCTCGCGTGATGCGCTGGCGCTGGTGGCGGCCACCTACGCCGACAACCGTCCGGGGCTGGAATGGCGCACGCTGGGCGATACCACCAACGACCCGGTGATCGCACGGCGCCGGCCCAAGCCGTACCGCGGCTACCAGATGAGCGAGGACTACTACCAGGGCGGGCAGATGCTGTGGCTGGAAGCCGACGCGCGCATCCGCAAGCTCAGTGGCGGCAAGCGCCGGCTGGATGATTTCGCCCAGGCCTTCTTCGGCCGCAACGATGGCCAGTGGCAGCGGCCGGACCCGTACACCTTCGACGAGGTCGCCGCGACCCTGGAGCAGGTGCAGCCCACCGGCGACTGGGCGCAGTTCCTGCACGCGCGGGTGGAGGGCAGGATCGACCTGACCGGCGGACTGGCCGCCAGCGGCTGGAAGCTGGTCTATCGCGACAAGCCGTCGGCCTATTACAAGGCGCAGATGAAAGGCCGCGGCGCCAACTTCATCTACTCGCTGGGCATCGCGCTGGATGCGGCCGGCAAGGTCACCGAAGTGCGCTGGGACAGCCCCGCCTTTGCTGCGGGCGTGGGCAGCGGCATGCAGGTGATGGCGGTCAACGGCCTGCAGTACAACGCCAGTGATATGGAAGACGCGGTGCGCGCGGCCAAGGACAGCGCGCAGCCGCTGGTGCTGCTGGTGAAGGAGATGGATGTGTACCGCACCCTGCACATCGCCTACCACGGCGGCCTGCGCTACCCGCACCTGGAGCGCATCGAAGGCACCCCCGACTACCTGACGCCGATCCTGAGCGCGCGCAAGTAAGCGGGACCAGGCAGCGCCCCGCATTGCCTTGGCGATGCGGGGCCTTCTGCCTGTGTCATCTGCGATGTTGTGCCCACTGCGATGTCCGGCCTCGGGTCATTGCTTGCCACCGCCGATTCAGCGTGAGTGCCGACCGTTGGTCGGCACTACAAAGAGCCGGCCCTGCCGGCACGGGGAGTCCGCCGCGTCGCCGGCACCGGGGTGTCGGCACACCGGTAGAGCCGGGCAACGCCCGGCTGCCTTTCAATCCGGGACCACACATGCAGGGGCAGGTCCGGGTGATCGTTGCGGTGGAACGGCGGCCGGTGTGTTTGCCGACCGCTGGTCGGCACTACGGGGAGCCCGCCCTGCCGCTACGGGGAGCCCGCCCATCGCCGGTGTGTTTGCCGACCGCTGGTCGGCACTACAGGAAGCCGGCCCTGCCGGCACGGGGAGTCCGCCGCGTCGCCGGCACCGGGGTGTCGGCACACCGGTAGAGCCGGGCAACGCCCGGCTGCCTTTCAATCCGGGACCACACATGCCGGGGCAGGTCCGGGGGATCGTTGCGGTGGCACGGCGGCCGGTGTGTTTGCCGACCGCTGGTCGGCACTACAGGAAGCCGGCCCTGCCGGCACGGGGCGTCCGCCGCGTCGCCGGCACCGGGGTGTCGGCACACCGGTAGAGCCGGGCAACGCCCGGCTGCCCTCCTGCTTTGGGCGTATTTCAGGAGTGAGCGACCGGCCTTCGGCGTTCCAGCCACCACAGCAGCGTCGCGCAGACGAGGAAGCCGGCCAGCCAGGGCCAGCGGCGACCGGGGCGGGGAACCGGCGTGCCGGTGGGGGCGCCGGGCGATGCGCCAGCGGCCAATTGCAATGTCGCCTCGCGCTGGCGGTAGCGGTGCATGGGGACGGCTTCGTCCGCGGCGAACACCAGGAACGGCCAGCGCTGCTCGCCCTGCACCAGCGCGTGCCAGCCGGACTGGTGCGGCCAGTAACCGGCGCAGGGGGAGGGACCGGTGGCCGGGTCGGGCTGCAACGCGGTGCGCTGGCCGTCCGGTGCGACCACCGCCGCGTCCCCGCCCAGCCTGCACAACGCCAGCCGCTCGCCGGCCCATGCGGTGGTCGGCAACGCGGGCGGCGACGTGTCCACCGGCAGCGGACGGGCGAGGGTGGCGAACACCCCGCTCCACAGTTCGCCATGCAGGTCATCACGCCCGGCCAGCACCCAGCTGAAGCTGTCGCTGAGCGGCAGCACGCCGATGCGGCCGCGCCCGTGCGCGGTCCACGCGCCCAGCGGCGTGCCGGCAGCATCGTGCAGCAGGGGCACGGTGCCCGGTCCGTTGGCGTCGGTACGGATCC
>NZ_JAUJUJ010000189.1 GCF_030711595.1 Stenotrophomonas sp. YIM B06876 | reverse complement strand
CAAGGCCTGGACATGAATGACCCGGCGGCGGTGGATGCGTTCAAGGCCAAGCATTACTTGGCTGACGCCGATTTGGCAGCGCTGCAAACCATCCAGATGCCTGCCGAGCGCAAGATCCAGGACTACCGTTCAACCTACAACGACATTCGCGATTGGCTACGGCGGGAAAAATCTTCCGCTGAAAAGGAAAAGTCCACCATCGACTGGGACGACGTGGTCTTTGAGGTCGACCTGCTGAAGTCGCAAGAAATCAACCTGGACTACATCCTGGAACTGATTTTTGAGAACAACAAGAAAGTCAAGGACAAAGCCGCGCTGGTGGAGGACGTGCGTCGGGTGATCCGCGCCAGNTTGGCTACGGCGGGAAAAATCTTCCGCTGAAAAGGAAAAGTCCACCATCGACTGGGACGACGTGGTCTTTGAGGTCGACCTGCTGAAGTCGCAAGAAATCAACCTGGACTACATCCTGGAACTGATTTTTGAGAACAACAAGAAAGTCAAGGACAAAGCCGCGCTGGTGGAGGACGTGCGTCGGGTGATCCGCGCCAGCCTGGGTAACCGCGCCAAAGAGGGTTTGCTGGTGGACTTCATTAACCAGACGGATCTGGACGGGATCGGTGACAAGGCCAGTGTGATGGATGCCTTCTTCACCTTTGCTCAAGCGGAACAACAGCGCGAGGCCCAAGAGCTGATCAGTGCCGAGAACTTGAATGCAGATGCGGCCAAGCGCTATATCACCGCCTCACTGAAGCGTGAATTCGCCAGTGACAGTGGCACCGAGCTCAATGCGGTGCTGCCCAAGATGAGTCCGCTGAATCCGCAATACCTGACCAAAAAGCAGAGCGTGTTCCAGAAAATTGCCGCTTTTGTTGAAAAGTTCAAAGGTGTGGGTGGGCAGGTTTGACTGCAGTGCATTTACAAAAAGCCAGCCAGCACAAGACCCTCTGCAGCGGAGTTTTGCCCTCCGCTCCATTCAAGGTAAAGCGCAGGTGTCGTCCAGCCCGGTCATTGCCGCCAGTTTTTTCAGGCGCGAGCGGTTGTCCAGGCAGGCCTGGTGCTGGGCTTCGGCTGTTTTTTGCTGGGCCAGGCGTGCCGCCTGGGCGCGTTCGGTCTGCAGTTGGGCGATGCGCTCGCGGATCTGCGGCATGGCGGCCAGGGCGGCTTTTTCGCCTTCGACGATGGCCTGGGCGCGCTGGCTGAAGTCGGCAGAACCGATGTCGAGCACCTTGGGGCGGATGATGACGTCGGCGCGCGCCAGCTCGGCCTGGCCGAGCTTCTGGCCCATGATGGCAATCGACTGGCCCAGCGTGCCCAGCATGCCGTCCGGCGTCTTGCCCCGGGCCTTGTTCGAGATGTCCACGGCAATCACCACGTCGGCGCCCAGCTCGCGCGCCGCATCGACGGGCACGGGGCTGGTGATGCCGCCGTCGACGAAATGGTATTTGCCGATGCTGACGGACTGGAACACGCCGGGAATGCTGCTGGACGCGCGCACGGCCTGGCCGGTGTTGCCGCGC
>NZ_JAUJUJ010000188.1 GCF_030711595.1 Stenotrophomonas sp. YIM B06876 | reverse complement strand
AGCCTGTTGGTCATCGGCGGCGGCCCGCTGGGCTGCGAGCTGGCCCAGGCCTTCGCGCGCTTTGGCACACGCACCGTCATTTCCCACAGCGAACCGCTGTTCCTGCCCAGGGAGGAACGCGACGCCGCACAGATGGTGTCCGATGCCCTGGCCCGCGACGGCGTCGAAATTCATCTGAATTGCCGGGTCGTCAGCGTGCGCCAGGACGGCGGTCGCAAGCGCGTCGAGATGCTCAACGCCGGCAATATCTCGACAACCGTGGTCGACGAGATATTGACCGGAATCGGCCGCATGCCTGCAGTGCAGGGCCTGGACCTGGAGCGGGCCGGCGTCACCTACGACCCCGATGCGGGCATCCAGGTCGACGACTTTTTGCGCACCAGCAACCCTTGCATCTACGCGGCGGGCGATGTCTGCCTGGAACACCAGTTCACCAACACGGCCGAGGCCTCCGCGCGCATCGTGGTGGGCAATGCGCTGTTCCTCGGCCGCCAGCGCATGAGCGCGCTGACGGTCCCGTGGTGCACCTATACCGACCCGCAGGTTGCGCACGTGGGCCTGTATGTGAAGCAGGCGCGCGAGCGCAACATTCCGGTCAAGACCTTCACCGTGCCTATGCACGACGTCGACCGTGCGGTCACGGACAGCGAAGAAGACGGCTTCGTGAAAATCCATGTCCGCGAAGGCAGTGACCACATCCTGGGCGCCACCATCGTGGGCCGGTACGCCGGGGAAATGATCAACACCGTGTCGCTGGCGATGGTGGCCGGCATCGGCCTGCGCCGCCTGGCCGGGGTGATCCATTCCTACCCGACCCAGGGCGCCGCCATAAGACAAGCGGCCCACGCCTGCGCCTGCGCGCACGCATCGCCGTGGCTCGCCTGGTTGAAGCGGAAATGGCTGCGGCAATGACCCCCGCGAGGGGCCGGGCTCCCCGCTGCCAAGGGCACTGTCGCTTGGCTCCGCCATCGAAGATGGCCGCCCTGGCAAGCTCCTGCACGGATTGATGTAAAAAATCGCAACAGCGAAACCGCTCTGGCAGAGCAAGAAACCCGGGGGGCCATAGGCCCCCGGCGCTGGTCACGGCACTGACCGGCAGGCCAGCCGCCAGACGCACCTTGCCACGCTACGCTTGCAAACAGACTGCGGGCGCACTGTTCGTAAGATGCTTGCACTGCGCGGCCGCAGCCGGGCGTTCCCAGCCGCCACGGCGCCCTGCATTTCCCCGCGCGGCTTGCAGTCTGGATGGCAGGAAATTTCCATGGATAGCAATGGCAACGCCTCGGCGAATTGGCGCACCACCTCCTTAGACACCAGCCCCGGTCCAGTGCCGGCAGAATTCTCTGCGCTGTGCGAGCACTTGCGCCGTTGCACATGCGCGAATGGGTTCGTTTTTGCCCTGCAATGCATGGCGGAGTTCTTGAACCGCTTCATGACGGCACGCATCGTGACGACGCTGACAAGCATTGCATTTCTGCTCGGCATCGGATTCCTGGTGTTGTAAAGCCCGGCCCGGAGCCGG
>NZ_JAUJUJ010000187.1 GCF_030711595.1 Stenotrophomonas sp. YIM B06876 | reverse complement strand
ATGATCTGCACTTGCTGCGGCCGTAAAAAAGCCCGCTGGAGCGGGCTTGGTATGGGGCGGCCGAGTCTTCAAACGCCGTGGAATTTCACCACCAGCGGCACGATCAGCAGCGCCACGATGTTGATGATCTTGATCAGCGGGTTGACGGCCGGGCCGGCCGTGTCCTTGTAAGGGTCGCCCACGGTGTCGCCGGTGACGGCGGCCTTGTGCGCCTCGCTGCCCTTGCCGCCGTGGTGGCCGTCTTCTATGTACTTCTTGGCGTTGTCCCAGGCGCCGCCGCCCGTGCACATCGAAATCGCCACGAACAGGCCGGTGACGATGGTGCCCATCAAGAGGCCGCCCAGCGCTTTTGGCCCGAGCAGCAGGCCGACGGCGATCGGCACGACCACGGGCAGCAGGCTGGGGATGACCATTTCCTTGATGGCGGCGCTGGTCAGCATGTCCACGGCGCGGCCGTATTCGGGCTTGCCCGTGCCTTCCATGATGCCGGGGATGTCGCGGAACTGGCGCCGTACCTCGACCACCACGGCGCCGGCCGCGCGGCCCACGGCCTCCATGGCCATGGCGCCGAACAGGTAGGGGATCAGCCCGCCGATGAACAGGCCGACGATCACCATCGGGTCGCTCAGGTTGAAGCTGATCGCCTGGCCGTAGCTTTCGAGCTTGTGCGTGTAGTCGGCGAACAGCACCAGCGCGGCGAGACCCGCCGAGCCGATGGCATAGCCCTTGGTGACGGCCTTGGTGGTGTTGCCGACGGCGTCGAGCGGGTCGGTGATGTCGCGCACGCTGCTGGGCAGTTCGGCCATCTCGGCGATGCCGCCGGCGTTGTCGGTGATGGGACCGTAGGCATCGAGCGCCACCACGATGCCGGCCATGCTGAGCATGGCGGTGGCGGCAGTGGCGATGCCGTACAGGCCGGCCAGCTGGTAGGACACCAGGATGGCGATGCAGACGCAGATCACCGGCCACGCCGTGGAGCGCATCGACACGCCCAGGCCGGCGATGATGTTGGTGCCGTGGCCGGTGGTCGAGGCCTGGGCGATGTGCTGCACGGGCGCGTACTGCGTGCCGGTGTAGAACTCGGTGATCCAGACCAGCGCGGCCGTCAGCACCAGGCCGGTGGCGCAGGCGCCGAACAGCTTGAGCTGGCTGCCGCTGGCGGCAATGGCGTTGTCGGGAATGATCCAGGCGGTGACGAACCAGAAGGCGATCAGCGAGAGCACGCCGGCAATCGCCAGGCCCTTGTAGAGCGCCGGCATGACGTTCTTCATGCCGGGCGAGGCCTTGACGAAGAAGCAGCCGATGATGCTGGCCACGATTGACACGGCGCCCAGCGCCAGCGGGTACAGCACGGCGTTGACGGGTGCGCTGGCCACCATCAGCGCGCCCAGCACCATGGTGGCGATCAGCGTGACGGCGTAGGTCTCGAACAGGTCGGCCGCCATGCCGGCGCAGTCGCCCACGTTGTCGCCCACGTTGTCGGCGATCACGGCGGGGTTGCGCGGGTCGTCCTCGGGGATGCC
>NZ_JAUJUJ010000046.1 GCF_030711595.1 Stenotrophomonas sp. YIM B06876 | reverse complement strand
GACGTGACCGATGGTGCCGACGTTGACGTGCGGCTTGGTGCGCTCAAACTTACCCTTGGCCATTTCTCTTGATCCTCAATTCAATTTGTTTTGGAACATCCTGAGCGCGAGGCTCAGGACTTCTTGACGACGGTTTCGGCGATGTTGGACGGCGCCGGCTCGTAATGGTCGAATTCCATCGTGAAGGTGGCACGCCCCTGGCTCTGCGAACGCAGCGAGGTGGCATATCCGAACATCTCGCCCAGCGGAATCATCGCGTTGATGATCTTGCCCGACGGCGTTTCGTCCGAACCCTGCAGCACGCCGCGACGGCGGCTCACGTCACCCATCACGTCACCCAGGTATTCCTCCGGGGTCACGATCTCGACCTTCATGATCGGCTCCAGCAGAACCGGGGAGGCCTTGCGGAAACCTTCCTTGAACGCCATCGAGGCGGCCAGCTTGAACGCCATTTCCGAGGAGTCGACGTCATGGTACGAGCCGAACACCAGCTTGACCTTGACGCCCACCACCGGATAACCGGCCAGCGGACCACTGGTGATGGTTTCACGCAGACCCTTTTCAACTGACGGAATGAATTCCTTCGGAATCACGCCACCGGTGATGTCGTTGATGAACAGGAAGTCGTCCTTCACGTTCGGGTTCTTGCGGTCCTCTTCGGTCATCGGCGACAGCTCGATCACCACGTGACCGTACTGGCCCTTACCACCGGACTGCTTGGCGTGCTTGTAGTCCGACTTGACGTCCGACTTCTGGATGGTCTCGCGGTACGCCACCTGCGGCTTGCCGACGTTGGCCTCGACACTGAATTCGCGACGCATGCGGTCGACGATGATGTCCAGGTGCAACTCGCCCATGCCCGAGATGATCGTCTGGCCGGATTCTTCGTCGGTCTTGACACGGAACGAGGGATCTTCCTGCGCCAGACGGCTCAGGGCGTTGCCCATCTTCTCCTGGTCCGACTTGGTCTTCGGCTCCACCGCCATCGAGATCACCGGCTCCGGGAACACCATGCGCTCCAGGATGATCGGATTGGCCAGGTCGCACATGGTGTCGCCGGTGGTGACATCCTTCAGACCCACCGCTGCGGCGATATCGCCGGCACACACGGCCTTGATCTCGGTGCGGTCGTTGGAATGCATCTGCAGCAGACGGCCGATGCGCTCCTTCTTGCCCTTGACCGAGTTCAGCACCTGATCACCGGCATTGAGCACGCCCGAGTAGACACGGAAGAAGGTCAGCGAGCCCACGAACGGATCGGTGATGATCTTGAACGCCAGCGCCGAGAAAGGCGCCTTGTCGTCGGACGCGCGCTCCAGCACCTTCTCTTCGTCATGTACGTCCGTACCCGTCACCGACGGCACGTCCACCGGCGACGGCAGCAGACGGACAACACCGTCCAGCATCGCCTGCACGCCCTTGTTCTTGAACGCGGTGCCGCAGAACATCGGCACGATCTCGGTGGCCAGCGTACGTACACGCAGCGCCTCGACGATCTCCACCTCGCTCAGCTCTTCGCCGGCAAGGTACTTCTCCATCAGCTCTTCGCTGGCTTCGGCAGCCGACTCGACCATGAATGCACGGGCGTCTTCGGCCTTTGCAACCAGTTCGGCCGGGATATCACGGTATTCGAAGGTCAGGCCCTGGCTGGCCGAATCCCAATGGATGGCCTTCATCTTCAGCAGGTCGACGACGCCCTCGAAATTGTCCTCGGCACCGATCGGCACCTGCATCGGCACCGGCACGGCGCCCAGGCGGCTCTTCAGCTGGTCACGGACCTTCTCGAAATTGGCGCCGGTACGGTCCATCTTGTTGACGAACGCGATGCGCGGCACCTTGTACTTGTTGGCCTGGCGCCACACCGTCTCGGACTGCGGCTGCACGCCGCCGACGGCGCACAGCACGAACACCGCACCGTCGAGCACGCGCAGCGAGCGCTCCACTTCGATGGTGAAGTCGACGTGCCCGGGGGTGTCGATGATGTTGAAGCGATGCTCCTCCATCGACTTGTCCATGCCCTTCCAGAACGCGGTGGTGGCAGCGGACTGGATCGTGATGCCACGCTCCTGCTCCTGCTCCATCCAGTCCATGGTGGCCGAACCGTCATGGGTCTCGCCCAGCTTGTGGTTCACACCCGTGTAGAACAGGATGCGCTCGGACGTGGTGGTCTTGCCGGCATCGATGTGGGCCATGATGCCGAAGTTGCGGTAACGCTCGATAGGAGTGGTGCGGGCCACGGGGAGCCTCTCAATTTCACGGAATTAGGATGGCCGAACGCCGCCTTGCGGCGGCCTTCGGTTTGACGCGGCGCTGTTGCGCCACGAACGGCACTTTGCAAGTGCCAGGGGCCCCGTTGCCAGGGCCCATGGAAATCACCAGCGGTAGTGAGCGAAGGCCTTGTTCGCTTCCGCCATACGGTGAGTTTCTTCACGCTTCTTGATCGCGCCACCACGGCTTTCCGAGGCATCGATCAGTTCGGCAGCCAGCTTGCGCGGCATGGTGTTCTCGCCACGCTTGCGCGCCGAGTCGATCAGCCAGCGCATTGCCAGCGCCATCCGGCGGGAGGTACGCACCTCGACCGGCACCTGGTAGGTGGCACCACCAACGCGGCGCGACTTCACTTCGACGGCCGGCGACACGTTGTCCAGCGCCTTCTGCACCAGCTCGACGGCATTGCCGTTCTTCTCGCCGATCACGTCCATGGCGCCATAGACGATCTTTTCTGCGACCGACTTCTTGCCGCTCAACATCACCATGTTGATGAAGCGGGCAATGGTCTCGCTTCCGTGCTTCGGATCCGGCAGGACAGCGCGCTGCGGAGTATTACCTTTACGGGACATGAGTTATTCCTTAAGCCTTCGGACGCTTGGCGCCGTACTTGGAACGGGCCTGGCGGCGCTTGGCAACGCCGGCGGCGTCGAGCGAGCCACGCACGGTGTGGTAACGCACACCCGGCAGATCCTTGACGCGGCCACCGCGGATCAGGACCACGGAATGCTCCTGCAGGTTGTGGCCTTCACCACCGATGTAGCTGATGACCTCTTCCTGGTTCGTCAGGCGCACTTTGGCAACCTTACGCAGGGCCGAGTTCGGCTTCTTCGGGGTGGTGGTGTAAACGCGCGTGCACACGCCACGGCGCTGCGGACACTTGTCCAGCGCCGGCGAGGCACTCTTGTAAGTGGTCGCTTGCCGCGGCTTGCGGACAAGCTGGTTGATCGTCGCCATCAGTAGGTTCTTCTGAGTGGGGCCGGTAAAAAACGGCCATAGATACGGAAATTGAATAGCAGGCCAGAATTTTGGCCTGCTGAGACAGACGATTGTAGCAACCTGGCGAAAACGCAGTCAACCGCGCTCCGCCCGGCCGACCCTGATCCTGGGTCGTTACAGGGGCGCCTCCTTGTGCCCCGTTCAGGTCCAACATGCCGCTCCGCGAACGGAGCGCCAGGTTTTCGCTCTTACTCTTCGGCGCCGGTCGCCGGCTCGGCTTCCGCCGCTTCCGCCACCGCCTCGGGAGCCACTGCCGTACCGGCCAGGGTCGCCATCTCCGAATCGGTCAGACCGGAGGCGCCACGACGGCGCTTGGTGTGGTATGCCAGACCGGTACCGGCCGGAATCAGGCGACCCACGATGACGTTTTCCTTCAGGCCGCGCAGGTTGTCGCTGGTGCCGCGCACGGCAGCCTCGGTCAGCACGCGGGTGGTTTCCTGGAACGAGGCGGCCGAAATGAACGATTCGGTCGCCAGCGATGCCTTGGTGATGCCAAGCAGCACCGGATCGTACTTGGCAACCAGTTCATTGCGCGTGACCAGGCGGGCGTTTTCCTCGATGACGCGCTGGCGTTCGGCCTGCTCGCCATTCAGGAACTTGCTGCCGCCCTGATCGGTGATCTCGACCTTGCGCAGCATCTGACGGGTGATCACCTCGATGTGCTTGTCGTTGATCTTCACACCCTGCAGACGGTACACGTCCTGGATTTCCTTCACCAGATACGCGGCCAGATCCTCGATGCCCTTCAAGCGCAGGATGTCCTGCGGGCTCGGCTCGCCGTCCACGATGGTTTCACCCTTGGACACGTGCTCACCTTCGAACACGATGACCTGGCGGTACTTCGGAATCAGCTCTTCGTGCTCCGAACCATCGGTGTCCTTGATGATCAGGCGCTGCTTGCCCTTGGTGTCCTTGCCGAAGCTGATGATGCCCGAACGCTCGGCCAGGATCGCCGGATCCTTCGGCTTGCGGGCCTCGAACAGATCGGCCACGCGCGGCAGACCACCGGTGATGTCACGGGTCTTGGACGCTTCCTGCGGGATCTTGGCAACCACGTCACCCACGCCGACGGCGGCGCCGTCCTGCAGGTTGACGATCGAGCGCGGCGGCAGCAGGTACTGCGCCGGCAGGTCGGTGTTCGGGATGGTCAGATCGTTGCCCTTGGCATCGACGATGCGCACGATCGGGCGCAGATCCTTGGCCTGCGAACCGCGGCGCTTCGGATCGGTGATCTCGCGCGAGGCCAGGCCGGTCAGCTCATCGGTCTTCTCGATGACGGTGACGCCATCGATGAAGTCGATGAAGCGGATGAAACCGGCCACTTCCGACACGATCGGGTGGTTATGCGGGTCCCAGTTGGCGACCGACTGCCCGGCCTTGACCGCATCACCGTCCTTGGAGGTGATGGTGGCACCGTAAGGCAGCTTGTAACGCTCGCGCTCGCGGCCGTGGCCGTCGAGGATGGACAGCTCGCCCGAACGCGACACCGCCACCAGATTGCCGCTGGTGTGCTCGACATGCTTGAGGTTGTTGAACTTCACCGAACCGGTGGTCTTGACCGTGATGTTGTCCACCGCTGCCGCACGCGAGGCCGCACCACCGATGTGGAACGTACGCATGGTCAGCTGGGTACCCGGCTCACCGATCGACTGCGCGGCAATGACACCCACCGCCTCGCCGATGTTGACGATGTGGCCACGGGCCAGATCGCGGCCGTAGCAATGCGAACACACGCCGAAGGACGAGGCGCAGGTGATGGTCGAACGCACCTTGATCGACTGCACGCCGGCGTCTTCCAGCTTGGCCACCCACTGCTCGTCGAGCAGCGTGTTGCGGGTCACGATCGGATCTTCGTCATTGCCCGGCAGGAACACATCTTCGGCCACGACACGGCCCAGCACGCGGTCCTTCAACGGCTCCACAACGTCGCCGCCTTCCACGATCGGCGTCATGGTGAGACCTTCGATGGTGCCGCAATCGGTCTCGGTGATGACCACGTCCTGTGCCACGTCGACCAGACGACGGGTCAGATAACCCGAGTTCGCCGTCTTCAGCGCGGTATCGGCCAGACCCTTACGGGCACCGTGGGTGGAGTTGAAGTACTCCTGCACGTTCAGACCTTCACGGAAGTTCGCCTTGATGGGCGTCTCGATGATCGAGCCGTCCGGACGCGCCATCAGGCCACGCATACCGGCCAGCTGACGGATCTGCGCCTGACTACCACGCGCACCGGAGTCGGCCATGATGTACAGCGAGTTCATCGACTTCTGGTCGATCGTCTCGCCCTCGGCATTGACCACCTTCTCGGTACCGATGGTTTCCATCATCGCCTTGGCAATGCGCTCGTTGGTGCGCGACCAGATGTCGACCACCTTGTTGTAGCGCTCGCCGGCGGTGACCAGGCCCGACTGGTACTGCTCCTGGATTTCCAGCACTTCGGCTTCGGCCTCGGTGAGGATGCCCTTCTTCGCGTCCGGGATCAGCATGTCGTCGATACCGATCGACACGCCGGCACGGGTCGCGTAGGCGAAGCCGGTGTACATCAGCTTGTCGGCGAATACGACCGTGTCCTTCAGGCCCAGCTGGCGATAGCTGGAGTTGATCAGGCGGCTGATGTTCTTCTTGGTCAGCTCGACGTTGGCCAGCTCGAACGGCAGGCCCTCGGGCAGGATCTCGGCCAGCAACGCGCGCCCGATCGTGGTTTCCACGATCGAGTTCCTGTTCTGCTTGTTGCCTTCCTCGTCGGTCACCACTTCGGTGATGCGGACCTTGACGCGTGCGTGCAGTTCCACCACGCGGTTGTCATAGGCGCGCTTGACTTCGGCGAGGTTGGCGAAGGCCATGCCCTCGCCCTTCTTGTTCACCAGCGAGCGGGTCATGTAGTACAGACCCAGCACCACGTCCTGCGACGGCACGATGATCGGCTCGCCGTTGGCCGGCGACAGGATGTTGTTGGTGGACATCATCAGCGCACGCGCCTCGAGCTGGGCTTCCAGCGAGAGCGGTACGTGGACGGCCATCTGGTCACCGTCGAAGTCGGCGTTGAACGCGGTACAGACCAGCGGATGCAGCTGGATCGCCTTGCCTTCGATCAGCACCGGCTCGAACGCCTGGATGCCCAGACGGTGCAGGGTCGGCGCGCGGTTCAACATCACCGGATGTTCGCGGATGACCTCTTCCAGGATGTCCCAGACTTCGGCTTCTTCGCGCTCGACCAGCTTCTTGGCGGCCTTGATGGTGGTGGCCAGGCCACGACGCTGCAGCTTGGCGAACACGAACGGCTTGAACAGCTCCAGCGCCATCTTCTTCGGCAGGCCGCACTGGTGCAGGCGCAGGTACGGACCGACCACGATGACCGAACGGCCCGAGTAGTCCACGCGCTTGCCCAGCAGGTTCTGGCGGAAGCGGCCCTGCTTGCCCTTGATCATGTCGGCCAGCGACTTCAGCGGGCGCTTGTTGGTGCCGGTGATGGCACGGCCGCGACGGCCGTTGTCCAGCAGCGCGTCAACCGATTCCTGCAGCATGCGCTTTTCGTTGCGCACGATGATGTCCGGCGCATTGAGCTCCAGCAGGCGACGCAGGCGGTTGTTGCGGTTGATGACGCGGCGGTACAGATCGTTCAGATCCGAGGTCGCGAAACGGCCACCGTCCAGCGGCACCAGCGGACGCAGGTCCGGCGGCAATACCGGCAGCACGGTCATCACCATCCACTCCGGACGGTTGCCCGACTCGAGGAAGGCTTCGACCAGCTTGATGCGCTTGGTCAGGCGCTTGAGCTTGGTTTCCGAACCGGTGCTGGCGATCTCCTCGCGCAAACGGACCATCTCCGCCTGCAGGTCGATCGTGCGCAGCAGGTCGAACACCGCCTCGGCGCCCATGGCGGCGTCGAAATCGTCACCGTGTTCCTGACGCGCGGTCAGGTACTGCTCTTCGGTCAGCAGCTGGCGGCGCTCGAGCGTGGTCAGGCCCGGCTCGGTCACCACATAGGCTTCGAAGTACAGCACGCGCTCGATATCGCGCAGGGTCATGTCCAGCATCAGGCCGATGCGCGACGGCAGCGACTTCAGGAACCAGATGTGCGCGACCGGCGAGGCCAGATCGATATGGCCCATGCGCTCGCGGCGCACCTTGGCCAGGGTCACTTCGGTGCCGCACTTCTCGCACACGACGCCGCGGTGCTTCATGCGCTTGTACTTGCCGCACAGGCACTCGTAGTCCTTGACCGGCCCGAAGATGGCGGCGCAGAACAGGCCGTCACGCTCCGGCTTGAAGGTGCGGTAGTTGATGGTCTCGGGCTTCTTCACTTCGCCAAAGGACCACGAGCGGATCAGGTCCGGCGAGGCCAGCGCGATCTTGATCGCGTCGAAATCCAGCGTCTGGCGCGGCTGGTTGAAGAGGTTGAGCAGGTCTTTCATGGTGTTCTCCAGAAGGAGGAATACGTGTCGATGGGGCTGTCGGTTCACTTGTCGGCGGCGCCGGTACCCGAAGGCACCGGCGCGGCGCGCGATCAGTTCTCTTCCAGTTCCATGTTGATGGCCAGCGAGCGGATTTCCTTCACCAGGACGTTGAAGGATTCCGGCATGCCCGCGACCATCTCGTGCTCACCGTCAACGATGTTCTTGTACATCTGGTTGCGGCCCTGCACGTCATCGGACTTCACCGTCAGCATTTCCTGCAGGGTGTAGGCCGCGCCGTAGGCTTCCAGCGCCCAGACTTCCATTTCACCGAAGCGCTGGCCACCGAACTGCGCCTTGCCGCCCAGCGGCTGCTGGGTAACGAGCGAGTACGGGCCGGTCGAACGGGCGTGCATCTTGTCGTCGACCAGGTGGTTCAGCTTCAGGTAATGCATGTAACCGACCGTGGTGTGGCGATCGAACGCCTCACCGGTGCGACCGTCGTACAGCTGGGTCTGGCCACTCTGCGGCAGCTCGGCCAGTTCCAGCATGCGCTTGATCTCGGCCTCGCTGGCACCGTCGAACACCGGGGTGGCCATCGGCACGCCGTCGGTCAGGTTCTTGGCCAGGCGCAACAGCTCTTCGTCGCTGAACTGGGTCAGGTCCACCCGCTCGGCATGGCTGGCGATGTCGTGGTTGTAGATCTCGTTCAGGAACGAGCGCAGGTTGGCGACCGCGTTCTGGGCCTCCAGCATGCCCTGGATCTTGCGACCCAGGCCCTTGGCCGCCCAGCCCAGGTGCACTTCCAGAATCTGGCCGATGTTCATACGCGACGGCACGCCGAGCGGATTGAGCACGATGTCGACCGTCTCGCCGTTCTCCATGTACGGCATGTCCTCGACCGGAACCACGTTGGACNGACGGCACGCCGAGCGGATTGAGCACGATGTCGACCGTCTCGCCGTTCTCCATGTACGGCATGTCCTCGACCGGAACCACGTTGGACACCACACCCTTGTTGCCGTGGCGGCCGGCCATCTTGTCGCCCGGCTGGATGCGGCGCTTCACGGCCAGGAACACCTTGACCATCTTCAGCACGCCCGGGGCCAGATCATCGCCCTGGGTGATCTTGCCGCGCTTGTCGGCGAAGCGACGCTCGAACTCCTTCTCGTGCGCCTGGATCTGCTTCTGCGCACGCTCGATGGCGTCGGAAGCATCTTCGTCCTTCATCCGCAGCAGGAACCAGTCCGCCTTCTTCAGGCCATCCAGGTAGGCGTCGGAGATGACGTCGCCCTTCTTCAGGCCGGTGCCGCCATTGGCCACCTTGCCGACGATCTGCGAACGCAGACGCGCGTAGATGGCGCCTTCGAGGATGCGGAACTGGTCGTCGAAGTCCTTCTTGACGCGCTTGATCTCGCTCTCTTCGATCTGGCGCGCACGCTTGTCCTTCTCGATGCCGTCGCGGGTGAAGACCTGCACGTCGATGACGGTGCCGTCCATGCCCGGCGGCACGCGCAGCGAGCTGTCCTTAACGTCGGACGCCTTCTCACCGAAGATCGCGCGCAGCAGCTTTTCTTCCGGGGTCAGCTGGCTTTCGCCCTTCGGCGTCACCTTGCCGACCATGATGTCGCCGGCGCGCACTTCGGCACCGATGTACACCACGCCCGATTCGTCCAGACGGTTCAATGCATGCTCGGACACGTTGGGGATATCGGCGGAAATCTCCTCCGGCCCCAGCTTGGTGTCACGCGCAACGCAGGTCAGCTCCTCGATGTGGATCGTGGTGTAACGGTCCTCTTCCACCACCCGCTCGGACAGCAGGATGGAGTCTTCGAAGTTGTAGCCGTTCCACGGCATGAACGCGATCAGCATGTTCTGGCCCAGCGCCAGCTCGCCGATGTCGGTGGACGGGCCGTCGGCCAGCACGTCGCCGCGCGCGATCACGTCACCCACGTTCACCAGCGGACGCTGGTTGATGCAGGTGTTCTGGTTGGAACGGGTGTACTTGATCAGGTTGTAGATATCCACGCCGGCATCGGCCGCATCGGTGATCTCCACCTCGTTGACCTTGACCACGATGCGGCCGGCGTCGATCTGCACGATCTCGCCACCCCGCAGCGCGTTCACGGTGACGCCCGAGTCGCGCGCCACGGCGCGTTCGATACCGGTACCCACCAGCGGCTTTTGCGCGCGCAGGGTCGGCACCGCCTGGCGCTGCATGTTGGCGCCCATCAGTGCACGGTTGGCGTCATCGTGCTCCAGGAACGGCACCAGCGCCGCGGCGATCGACACGGTCTGCATCGGCGAGACGTCCATGAAGTGGACCTCGGCCGGCGGCTTGAGCAGCGACTCACCCTGGTAACGGCACGGGACGAACAGCTCGGTGAGCGTGTTCTTGGCATCGGTCAGGGCGTTGGCCTGGGCGATGACGTACTCGTTCTCCTCGATCGCCGACAGGTATTCGACGTCGTCGGTGACCTGGCCGTCCACCACCTTGCGGTACGGGGTCTCCAGGAACCCGTACTCGTTGGTGCGGGCATACACGGCCAGCGAGTTGATCAGGCCGATGTTCGGGCCTTCCGGGGTTTCGATGGTGCAGACGCGGCCGTAATGGGTCGGGTGCACGTCGCGCACTTCGAAGCCGGCACGCTCGCGGGTCAGACCGCCCGGGCCCAGCGCCGAGACGCGACGCTTGTGCGTCACTTCCGACAGCGGGTTGTTCTGGTCCATGAACTGCGACAGCTGCGAGGAGCCGAAGAATTCCTTGATGGCCGCGGCGACCGGCTTGGCGTTGATCAGCTCCTGCGGGGTCAAGCCTTCGGACTCGGCCATCGACAGCCGCTCCTTGACCGCGCGCTCGACGCGGACCAGGCCCACGCGGAACACGTTCTCGGCCATTTCACCGACCGAACGCACGCGACGGTTACCCAGATGGTCGATGTCATCGACCATGCCGCGACCGTTGCGGATCTCGGTCAGCACCTTGAGCACTTCCAGGATGTCGGAGCTGTCGCCATGCTCGGCCACCAGGCGCTTGGACTCTTCGTCGTTGCGCTCGCCGAAATACTTGCGGTCGTACAGCACCGACTCGCCGGTGACTTCCTTGCGGCCGACCCGGCGGTTGAACTTCATGCGGCCGACCGTGGACAGGTCGTAGCGCTCGAAGGTGAAGAACAGGTTGTGGAACAGGTTCTGCGCGGCATCCTTGGTCGGCGGCTCGCCCGGACGCATCATGCGGTAGATCTCGACCAGCGCTTCGAGCTGGGTCTTGGTCGGATCGATGCGCAGGGTGTTGGACAGGTACGGACCACGATCCAGGTCGTTCACCCACAGCGTGCCCACGGCATCCACGCCGGCCTTGCGGAACGCCTGCAACTGTTCTTCGGTGATTTCGTCGTTGGCCTGGGCCAGCAGCTCACCGGTATTGGCGTCGACCACGTCGTGCGACAGGATGCGACCGACCAGATAGTCGTCCGGCACCGCCAGGGCGGCAATGCCCGAGGATTCCAGCTGCTTGACGTGGCGCGCGGTGATGCGCTTGCCGGCTTCGACGATGACCTTGTCGCCATCGGCCAGATCGAAGTTCAGGGTCTCGCCGCGCAGGCGCTCGGAGACCAGTTCGAGCTGCACACCTTCATCGGGGTTGATGTGGAAGGTGTTGATCTCGAAGAACTCGGCCAGCATTTCTTCGTTGTTGTAGCCCAGCGCACGCAGCAGGATCGACACCGGCAGTTTGCGGCGACGGTCGATACGGGTGAACAGCGCGTCCTTCGGGTCGAACTCGAAGTCCAGCCACGAGCCGCGGTAGGGAATGATGCGGGCGCTGTACAGCAGCTTGCCCGAGCTGTGGGTCTTGCCACGGTCGTGGTCGAAGAACACGCCCGGCGAACGGTGCAGCTGCGACACGATGACGCGCTCGGTACCGTTGACGATGAAGGTGCCGTTGTCGGTCATCAGCGGGATTTCACCCAGATAGACCTCCTGCTCCTTCACATACTTGATCGCCTTGGTGGACGACTCGCGGTCATAGATGACCAGACGCACGGTCACGCGCAGCGGCGCGCCGTAGCTCATGCCACGCTGGCGGCACTCGCGCTCGTCGAACACGGGATCGCCGAGCTTGTAGCCCACATATTCCAGCGCGGCGTTGCCGCTGTAGCTGGAGATCGGGAACACCGACTTCAGGGCCGCGTGCAGGCCGTGGTCCGAACGCTTGGCCGGCTCCACATCTTCCTGCAGGAATGCGCGGTAGGAATCCACCTGGATGGCGAGCAGGAACGGCACTTCCAGAATCGAGCTCTGCTTGCCGAAATCCTTGCGGATGCGCTTCTTTTCGGTGAACGAATATGACGTCATGAGGTCTTCCGCCTTGGCTGTGCAGGCCGCGCGTCCGCGACCCGAAAAAAACATTGAATTGTCAGTTGGAAGTCGCTGGTATTGCCGGCACCAGCACGCCTTCTTTTGCTACTTCCAACTGCCAACTCGCGTGGATCCGGAGCTGGACTGCCCGGCCGTTCCAGCCCTCACTGGCTGGCGCGCACCGGCACCCGCTGCCGCAATCCCTTTGCGGTTTGAAACGGCCAAAGGCCGGGGGCTTACGCCCCCAGCCTTGGCTGCATCGCCGTGATTCGATGGCGACGCAAGGTACCGATTACTTCAGTTCGACAGTCGCACCAGCGGCTTCGAGGTCCTTCTTCATCTTCTCGGCGTCTTCCTTCGAAGCGCCTTCCTTCACGACGCCACCGGCTTCGGCCAGATCCTTCGCTTCCTTCAGGCCCAGGCCGGTGATGGCGCGAACGGCCTTAATCACTTCGACCTTCTTGGCGCCGGCTTCCTTCAGGATGACGTTGAATTCGGTCTGCTCTTCGACGACAGCGGCCGGGCCGGCAGCAGCGACGGCAACCGGAGCAGCGGCGGAAACGCCAAACTTCTCTTCGATGGCCTTGACCAGCTCCATCACTTCCATCAGGGACTTCTCGGCGATGGAGTCGACGATCTGTTCGTTGGTAAGGGACATTTTGATTACCTTTGAAAAATATTCTGGATTGAGGTTCTTCGCGGAACCACGTGGGACGTCGAACTCAGGCGGTTTCAGCAGCCGGCTCGGCAGCATCGACCGCTGCGCCACCTTCCTGCTTCTCACCAACAGCCTTGATGGCGCGCGCGAACATGGTGACCGGCTCGGTCAGGACACGGGCCAACATGGCCAACGCCTGATCACGGGTCGGCAACGATGCCAGCACTTCGAGGTGGCTACCCGGGAAAAGCTCTCCCCCGATGGCCACGACTTTCGCCTGCAGCTTGTCATTACCCTTGGCGAAATCCTTGATCAGGCGACCGGCTGCGCCGGGCTCCTCAAGCGAGAACGCATAAAGCAAAGGACCGACCAGCGCGTCTTTGGCGCACTCGTATTCGGTACCTTCAACAGCACGTGCCGCCAGCGTGTTCTTGACAACTTTCAAGAAAACACCGGTTTCACGGGCCTGCTTGCGCATCGCGGTCATCTGGGCGACCGTGGTGCCTGCGTATTCGACTGCGATCAAGGAGTGGGCCTTGGCGGCGACGTCTGCCAGTTCGGCGACGACTTCTTGCTTCTGGGACAGATTGAGAGCCATTGCACTTCTCCGATTGAACTCCGCTTCCGGCTCCTGCCGTGTGCGGTCCTGGACAGCATCCTTCCTGGATGCCGGGAACATCGACCGATGCTCCTGTGGTGGCCGTTCTAGACCTGGAGTGGGCCAACCCGGGTTACCCCAGACGTGCGTGAACCAGAAAAACTCCAGAAGGGCGGCACCATCTACGCAGGGCGATTCCCGAAGGAACCCATTAAGCGATCCCGCTGTACCGGCGGCGACTCCCTGCCAAAGCGAGCTTCCCTGCCCGTCGCCGATATGCGCAGACCGCGCCTGCGGTCTTTGACGGCTATCGCGCCAGGCGAACCTGCGCGCAACGCCTTCAAAATGACGGCCACGGCACCCTGGGGTACCGCGGCCGCTTCAAACAATTACTTCAGCGACAGCGAGGACTGGTCCACGGTCACGCCCGGGCCCATCGTCGAGCTGACCGAAACCTTCTGCAGGTACAGGCCCTTCGAGGTCGCCGGCTTGGCCTTGACCAGGTCCATCAGCAGCGCCTGCAGGTTCGACTTCAGCGCCGCTTCGTCGAAGCTGGCCTTGCCGATCGTGCAGTGGATGATGCCGGCCTTGTCGGTGCGGTAACGCACCTGACCCGACTTGGCATTCTTGACCGCTTCACCCGGGTTGGCGGAAACCGTGCCGACCTTCGGGTTCGGCATCAAACCACGCGGGCCCAGCAGGGTGCCGAGCTTGCCGACAACGCGCATGGCGTCCGGGGTGGCGATGACGACATCATAGTTCAGATCGCCGGCCTGCATCTTCTCGGCCAGGTCGTCCATACCGACGGCTTCGGCGCCAGCGGCCAGGGCCTCATCAGCCTTGGCACCGGCCGGGGCGAACACCGCCACACGGACCGACTTGCCGGTACCGGCCGGCAGCACGGTGGAACCGCGCACCTGCTGGTCGGACTTCTTGGCATCCACGCCCAGACGCACGGCCACGTCGATCGCTTCGACGAACTTGGCGCTGGTGGCGGTCTTCAGAATCTTGATCGCTTCATCGAAGGCATATGCCTTGCCCGGAACGACGGCGGCCTTGATGGCCTTCTTACGCTTGGTCTGTGCCATGTCTTAGCCCTCTACCGTCAAGCCCATGCTGCGGGCCGAACCCGCAATCGTACGCACCGCGGCGTCCAGGTCGGCGGCCGTCAGGTCCGCTTCCTTGGTCTTGGCGATCTCTTCCAGCTGCTTGCGCGTGATCTTGCCCACCTTCTCGGTGTTCGGGCGCTTGGAGCCCGTGGTCACGCCTGCGGCCTTCTTGAGCAGCACGGCAGCCGGGGTGCTCTTGGTGATGAAGGTGAAGGTACGGTCCGAATAGGCCGTAATGATGACCGGCACCGGCAGACCCGGCTCCAGCTTCTGCGTGGCGGCATTGAACGCCTTGCAGAACTCCATGATGTTCAGGCCGCGCTGACCCAGCGCAGGACCGACCGGCGGCGAGGGATTGGCCTGACCGGCCTTTACCTGCAGCTTGATGTAACCGACAACTTTCTTTGCCATTTTGAGTACTCTCCGGGTGCTAGCGCCTTACGACAACAGGCTCCCCATCGGACCGGGAATCTCGCGTCCCGGCATCGCGTTTTGAGATCACGCAGAAGGCCACCTTGCGGCGGCCCTTGCTTTTGCCAGCTTCCTGGCAGGAAGCCACGTATTCTATCAGTACTTTCCGCCACCGGATGAATACGGCAGCAAACGCGGTCAGGCCTTCTCGACCTGCCCGAACTCCAGCTCGACCGGAGTCGATCGACCGAAGATCAGCACCGCCACCCGAACACGGCTCTTGTCGTAATTGACTTCCTCGACAACGCCATTGAAGTCGTTGAACGGGCCCTCGGTCACGCGCACCATCTGACCCGGCTCGAACAGCACCTTCGGACGCGGCTTCTCGACACCCTCCTGGACGCGATCCAGGATAGCGGCAGCCTCTTCGTCACGGATCGGCAACGGGCGATCCGCCGTGCCACCAATGAAACCCATGACCTTCGGGGTTTCCTTGACCAGATGCCAGCTTTCGTTGTCGATGCGTGGAATACCGGCTTCTTCATGGGTTTCGATCTGGACCAGCACGTAACCCGGGAAGAACTTGCGCTCGGACCGGCGCTTCTGGCCGGCGCGCATTTCCACCACTTCCTCAGTGGGAACCAGCACGTCACCGAAACGCTCCTGCATCTCGTCACGCACAATCCGGTCACGCAATGCCTGCGCAACCGTTTTCTCGAAGCCCGAATAGGCGTGGACGACGTACCAACGCTTCACTGCTCTCTCCTCAACGTCCCAGGAACCACTGGGTCAGCTTCTGGATGACAAAATCGAATCCACCCAACAGCAGACTCAGGATGATCACGACCACAATCACCACCCACGTGGTGCGGATCGCTTCCTGCCGTGTAGGCCAGACCACCTTGCGCAGCTCGAAGCGCGACTCGGAAAGAAAATGACGGGTTTCCCGCCCTTTCCGGCTCAACATGAATACCGCACCACCGGCAACCAGGCCGACGATCACGGCCAGGGCCCGCAGCTGGCCACTCCATGCGCCCAGCTGGGCGGCATGATCAGGCGCAGAGAACCAGAACCATACGAACAGACCCGCCACCACCAACAACGCGGCAATGACGTACTTGACGATATCGCCACCGGAAGCGGCGCCCTTGGAATGTTCGATCTTGCTATTCATCCGACTCTTGCTGCTGATGCGACCAAGGTCACTGGATAGAGAGTGGCAAGTGGCACGCCAGGAGGGACTCGAACCCCCAACCTGCGGTTTTGGAGACCGCTGCTCTGCCAATTGAGCTACTGGCGTATGACTTGGCTATTACACACCCCTCAGACGACGAAAGCGGACCGGGTTACCGGCCCGCTTTCGCGCGGCCAACAGCTGTAACTGCTGGCACTGAGGTTATTACTTGGTGATCTTGGCAACCACACCGGCGCCGACGGTACGG
>NZ_JAUJUJ010000186.1 GCF_030711595.1 Stenotrophomonas sp. YIM B06876 | reverse complement strand
TGCCGCCCATCATGTCGCGCGCCATGCGGGCGATGTCGAGCGCCTTGCCACAGTTGTTGCGCTTGATGAGGGACGTGATCTCGACCACGTTCTGGTGCTCGTCCTTCATGCGCCCGACGCGCAGCGCGGCCTGCAGGCCCAGCGTGATCTCGGTCTGCATGTCGGCCAGCTTCTTTTGAATGAGTTGGTTGGCGGCCAGCGGGCGGCCGAACTGCTTGCGGTCCAGCGTGTACTGGCGCGAGGTGTGCCAGCAGAACTCGGCCGCACCCATGGCGCCCCAGGCGATGCCGAAGCGCGCGCTGTTGAGGCAGGTGAACGGGCCCTTGAGGCCCTGCACCTCGGGGAAGGCGTTCTCGTTGGGCACGAACACCTTGTCCATGACGATCTCGCCAGTGATCGAGGCGCGCAGGCCGACCTTGCCGTGGATGGCCGGGGCGGAGAGCCCCTTCATGCCCTTGTCCAGGATGAAGCCGCGGATCGGGCCGACGCTGCCGCCCTCGCTCACTTCCTTGGCCCAGACCACGAACACGTCGGCCACCGGGCTGTTGGTGATCCACATCTTGGCGCCCGAGAGCTCATAGCCGCCGGCGACCTTCTTGGCGCGGCTGACCATGCTGCCGGGGTCGGAGCCGTGGTCGGGCTCGGTCAGGCCGAAGCAGCCGATCCACTCGCCGGTCGCCNGTGATCCACATCTTGGCGCCCGAGAGCTCATAGCCGCCGGCGACCTTCTTGGCGCGGCTGACCATGCTGCCGGGGTCGGAGCCGTGGTCGGGCTCGGTCAGGCCGAAGCAGCCGATCCACTCGCCGGTCGCCAGCTTGGGCAGGTATTTCTGCTTCTGCGCTTCGGTGCCGAACTCGTTGATCGGCACCATCACCAGCGAGCTTTGCACGCTGGCCATGGAGCGGTAGCCCGAGTCCACGCGCTCGACTTCGCGCGCGATCAGGCCGTAGGCCACGTAGGAGAGGCCAGGGCCGCCGTACTGCTCGGGGATGGTCGGGCCGAGCAGGCCGACTTCGCCCATCTCGCGGAAGATGCTGGTGTCCATCTTCTCGTGGCGGAAGGCTTCGAGCACGCGCGGTGCCAGCCTGTCCTGGCAGTAGGCGGCGGCGGCGTCGCGCACCATGCGCTCGTCTTCGCTCAGTTGCTGGTCGAGCAGGAAGGGGTCGTCCCATTGAAAAGTCGTGCGGGCCATGGCGGTCTCCTGAAGTGTTGCAAGATGTTGTGCAAAAAGCGCATGAAGCGCAATCGGGTGAGCGATGGTAGCGCGCATGGATATTGCGCTGCAAGCGAAAATGCAGAACTCAGGTATGAGAAAAATGCACTCCATTGCGTGAGCTGCGCCACAATGGCGCGCTACGACACAGCCCCAGACCTGCACCATGCGCCGCACCCTGCCGTCCACCCAGGCCCTGGCCTGTTTTGAAGCCGCCGCCCGGCACGAGAGCTACACGCGCGCCGCGCAAGAGCTGGCGCTGACGCAAAGCGCCGTCTCGCGCCAGATCACGGCGCTGGAGCATTTTCTCGGCGTGCCG
>NZ_JAUJUJ010000185.1 GCF_030711595.1 Stenotrophomonas sp. YIM B06876 | reverse complement strand
CGCCGCGCAGAAACCCGCCGTCCAGAAAACTGCGCGCGCCTCGGGGCAGGCGACCAGCCGGCGCGGCGGCACGCCGGCCAGGAAACCACGGCGTTAAGCAAGCCGCAGGCCGGCACAACCGAAGGACATCCGCCATGCGCCAGACCGACGCTTCTGTTGCCGCCGCTCCGCGCGACGGTTTTTCCTCCAGCTTCGGCGTGCTCGCGGCCACCCTTGGCTCGGCGGTCGGCCTGGGCAATATCTGGAAATTCCCCTACCTGACCGGCGCCAACGGCGGCGCCGGCTTTCTGCTGGTCTACCTGCTGGCGACCTTGCTGATCGGTTTGCCGGTGATGATCACGGAGATCATGCTGGGCCGCACCGCCAAGGCCGACTCTGTCGGCACCTTCAAGAAGCTGGCACCGGGCACGCCGTGGTGGCTGATCGGCGGCTTTGGCGTGCTGGCCGCGTTCCTGATCATGGCCTTCTACTCCGAGGTGGCCGCCTGGGTGCTGGCCTATGTCTTCAAGTCGCTGGCCGGCAGCGCGCTGTCGAGCGATCCGGCGCACACCTCGGCGGCCTTCGACCAACTGATCCACGACCCGCTCCAGTCCCTGCTGTGGCAGTGGGCGGTGCTGGTGCTGATCGGCGGCATCCTGCTGCTGGGCGTGTCCAAGGGCATCGAGGCGGTCACCAAGAAGCTGATGCCCCTGCTGTTCATCCTGCTGGTGGTGGTGGGCGTGCGCAGCCTGCTGCTGCCGGGCGCCGATGCCGGCCTGCGCTTCCTGTTCCAGCCCGATTTTTCCAAGATCAGCTCCGGCGTGGTGCTGACCGCGATGGGGCTGGCGTTCTTCAAGCTGTCGATCGGCATGGGCACCATGCTGACCTACGGCAGCTACTTCCGCGACGACCAGAACATCCCGGCCACCGCGCTGCGCGTGATGAGCGCCGACCTGCTGGTGTCGATGCTGGCCGGCATAGCGATCTTTCCGGCCGTCTTTGCCTTTGGTTTCGCGCCGGCCGCCGGCCCGTCGCTGCTGTTCATCACCATTCCGGCGGTGTTCGCCCAGATGCCGTTCGGCGGTCTGTTCATGGTGGTGTTCTTCGTGCTGACGGCCATCGCGGCCACCGGGGCGATGCTGTCGATCCTGGAGGTGCCGGTGTCGGTGCTGAGCGAGCGCTTGGGCTGGAGCCGCGCCCAGGCCACCGTGTGCACGCTGCTGGCGCTGGCGCTGATCGGCGCCTCGGCCGCACTCTCGAACAGCGTGCTGGCCGACTTCAAGTGGTTCGGCATGACGATGTTCGACCTGTTCGACGCGCTGACCTCGAACGTGCTGCTGCCGCTCGGCGGCATCCTGCTGTGCCTGTTCACCGGCTGGGTCTGGGGGCCGCGGCGCTTTGCCGATGCGCTGTCGAACGGCGGCACGCTGGCCAACCGGCGCCTGCTGGCAGCGCTGTTCCTGGTGACGCGCTGGGTGTCGCCGCTGCTGATCCTGGTGGTGATGCTGAAGGGGCTGGGCGCGTTCTAGTGTCGTGAGTTGGAGGTTCGTTGAAGAAATAAAGATG
>NZ_JAUJUJ010000045.1 GCF_030711595.1 Stenotrophomonas sp. YIM B06876 | reverse complement strand
CGCCGCAGCCGTATCCGCAGCAACGCAGAAGGCGCTGGCCAGCGGAGAGGGCGGCCCGAAGGTCAGCGAGCGCGCCCGCGCATCGGCCTACCAGGCCCTGCACCGCGCGATCCTGGCCGGCCTGCCGACCCAGGTCGGCCATCGCACCGAGAAGGGGGATTTCCAGGCGCCGCGCCAGCGTCGTTTCCATCTGTTCCCGGGCTCGGTGCTGGCCAGGAAGCCGCCGCCGTGGGTGTTGAGTGCCACTTTGCTGGACACCCAGCGGATCTGGGGCATGACCAATGCCGCGATCGAGCCGGACTGGGTGATTGCCGAACTGGCGCACCTGCTGGCGCGCAAGCATTTCGATCCGCACTGGTCGCGCGCGCAGGGGCAGGTGCTGGCGTCGGAGCAGATCAGCCTGTTCGGGCTGGTGCTGGCGCCCAAGAAACCGGTGCACTACGGCCGGATCGAGCCGGCCGAGGCGCACGAGATCTTCGTGCGGCAGGCGCTGGTGACTGGCGAGATCAACACCCGTGCCGGTTTCGTCGCCGACAACCTCAAGGTGCTGGAGCAGGCACGCGAGGAAGAGGCCAAGCTGCGCCGGGCCGGCATCGTCGCCGACGAGGGCTGGCAGGCGCGCTGGTATCTGGACCGGGTGCCGGCCGACATCTGTTCGGCGGCCGGGCTGGACACCTGGTGGAAGTCGCTGCCCACCGACAAGCGGCGCGCGGTGCAGTGGTCGCTGATCGACCTGCTGCCGGGTGAGGGCAGTGAGCAGGACCGGTATCCGAAATATTTCCCGCTCGGCGATGCGCGGCTGGCGCTGCAGTACCGCTTCGAACCTGGCGCCGAGGATGACGGGGTGACCCTGGAAGTGCCGCTGCATCTGCTCAATGCGCTCGATCCGGCGCGGCTGTCGTGGCTGGCCCCGGGCTTTGTCGCCGAAAAGGCCGCCGAGCTGATCCGCAGCCTGCCCAAGGCGATGCGCCGCAATTATGTGCCGGCGCCGGACTTCGGCCGCGCCTTCTTCGAGGCCTTTCCCGCGCCCTCGGCCGATGACATCCGCGGCGAACTGGCGCGGTTCCTGTCCAGGACCACGGGCACCCACGTGGCCGCCATCGACTTCGACGAGACTTGCCTCGAGTCGCATCTGCTGATGAACCTGCGTCTGCGCGATGACGAGGGCAAGGTGCTGGCGGTCTCGCGCGATCTGGAGGGCCTGCGCGCCCGCTTCGGCGAGCGTGCCGGCCGCGCGTTTGCCGCGCGTGCGGGCAGGGCGCTGGCGGCCGAAGGGTTGCGTGAGTTCCCCGCCGCGCCGATTCCGCTGCAGGTGCCAGGCGAAGCCGGCGTGCCGGCCTATCCGGCGCTGGTGGACGAAGGCGAGGTCGCGGCGCTGCGGATTTTTGCCGATCCGGCCGAGGCGCAGCAGCGGCATCCGCAGGGGGTGCGCCGGCTGCTGGAAATCGCCCTGGCCGACAAGGCCAAACAGGCGCGCAAGCAGTTGCCGGTCGCGCCCAAGACCGGGCTGCTGTACGCCGCGATTGAAACCCAGGAGCGGCTGCGCGGCGACCTGGTGGACGCGGCGATCAATGCGGTGCTGGCCGAGGGACTCGGTGAGATCCGCGATCCGGCCGCATTCGCGCTGCGGCGCGAGGCAGCGGGCAAGGAGCTGTTTGCCGAGGCGATGGCGCGGTTGAAGCTGGCCGAGAACATCCTGTCACTGGTCGCCGAGCTCAAACCGTTGCTGGAGGCGCCGTTGATGGGCTGGGCGCGCGGCAACCTGGACGACATGGAGCGGCAGCTGGCGTCGCTGATCCATCCCGGCTTCCTGCGCGAAACCCCGGCCGATGCGCTGGCACAACTGCCGCGTTACCTGAAAGCGATGATCCTGCGCACTGAACGGGCCAAGCGCGATCCGCCGCGCGACCAGGCGCGGATGCTGGAGCTGAAGCCGTTTGTGGATGCGCTGGAGCAGGCCGGCCCCCGCGACCATCCGCAGTGGCAGGCGTTGCGCTGGGATATCGAGGAGTTGCGGGTGGCGCTGTTCGCACAGGAGCTGGGCTTCAGGAACGGGATTTCACCGAAGAAGCTTGCGCAACGGGTGGCGGCACTGCGCGGTTGAACGGGCGCCGCTAGAACGCCGGCGCCGCGCCGGTTGTCCGGTGCTGCTGCGCGCAGCGCCGGCGTGCCGCGGCATCCTGGGCATGGGCGCTGGCGTGTTCGCCCGAGATTGATTGCCGGAGCGCGGCCATGCGCGCGCGGACGGCCGCGGCGTTGTCCGCGCCGGCGCTGTCCAGTTGCTGGCGCAACGCCAGCAGTTGCTGCTGATAGCCGGCGATACGGTCATTGGAGGGGCCGTAGATCGAGGCGGTGGCCGAGGCGGTGCAACTGCGCTCGGCGTCGCGGGCGTCATCGGCATCAATGCCTGGGGTATCCGCCGCGGTCGTCGTGGTCGCCTCGCTGATGCCGGCCAGGCGGCTGTCGCGCAACTTCAGCGGCTGCGCGCCGGCCTCGCACGGGGACTCGGAATAGATCGTGGCACCGGATTTGCCCTTGCACCGGTACACCTCGGCGCCGCTGGCAGCGGAAGCGAACAACAGCACAAATACAGCAGTGGAAGTCCGTCGCATGGTGCTCCCCGGAACAATGTGGCGTGCTGCCGGCGGTTTGCCGGCAGACGGATGATCAGTCGATACGCTCGACCTTGGCGCGCTGGTTCTGCCCCGGCATCTGCAGATACCAGGCGCCCATGTTGCTTGGCGCCAGATGCACCTGCGGATCATCCACCGGCTTGCGCAGGAACAGCTCGCCCTGGAGGACGCGCCAGTGCTGGCCGTTTTCCAGGGCCAGCACCTGGCCGGTGGACCAGCCACGCACTGGCCCCACGATCCGGCTCGTTACCGGTTCGCGGTCGCGCGCGAGCGGCTTGCCGGCGGCCGCTTCACGGCTGCCCTGCGCCTTGGCGGTTGCGATCTGGCTGCTCTGTTCTTCGCTGAGCAGCCGGTTGAGCAGGTGCAGCTGCGCCGGGCTCAGCTGGTCCAGCCCGGTCTGCTGCATCTGCATGCGGTCCAGACGCTGTTCGAGCGGGATGTAGCCGTCGTTGCCGGCGATGGCCAACGACAGCGGCAGGGCACTGGCCAGGACGGTCAGGATCAGTCGACGCATGCGGGAAGCTCCACGGACGGATGAATCATTTGATGCGCCGGACCTTGGCGCGGGTGTTGTAACCCTCGATCTGCAGGTACCAGGCGCCCATGATGCCCGGGGTGATTTTCACCGTGGGGGATTGCCTGCGGATGCCCGACAGCGTGGCCGCATCGATCTGTTCCCAGTGCTGACCGTTATCCAGGGTGAACTGCCGGCCTTTGCCGAAACCGCTGAACTCGCCCACGATGCGGGCTTCGATCGGCTCGCTTGAACCGAAATCGAAGAAGCCGCGATTCTTGACGATCACCTCCTGGCGACCTTCCTCGCGTGCCTGTTCCACCACGCTGGCCGAGGCCTGTTCCACCTTGCCCTGCAGCCAGCGGTTCAGCGCAGCCAGTTCATCGGCATCGAGCTTGTCCAGGCCGGCCGCCTTGAATTCGCTGGCCGACATCTGCTGCTGCAGCTCGCCCTGTATCACCCGCTGCGCGAGTNTCATCGGCATCGAGCTTGTCCAGGCCGGCCGCCTTGAATTCGCTGGCCGACATCTGCTGCTGCAGCTCGCCCTGTATCACCCGCTGCGCGAGTACCGGGCAGCAAAGCATCATTGAAACCGCGGTACCGGCAAACAACACGGAGAAGCGTGGAAGGGCCATGTGTGATTGTTCCCAGGGAGGGTGGGCGCTAGTGTAGGGGCATCCGCTTGCGATTGAATGCTGTGAACCGCTCTCCCTCCTCCGGCTTGGATGCCCTGTTGCAACGCCCCTCGACGGCGGCGTTGTCCGCCGGCCTGCGCGACGCCCTGCGGCAATGCTGGCAACAGGCCGGGACCGACCCCACCCCGCAGCTGCCATGGCCGGTGCTGGCCGACACGGTGGATGCGCTGGCGCTGCTGTCGGCCGATGAAAGCGTGATTGTGGCGGCGCTGCTGTTCGACCTGCCGGGGCTGCGTGCGCGCCTGTCCGAGCTGCCGCTGGGCGCGACGGCCACCGCTGTGGGCGGCCTGCTTGACGGCCAGGATGCGGCCGACCAGGTGTGGGCGCTGCATGCCGGTCGCGAGGCCGGGCGCAACAGTGAGGGGCTGCGCCGGCTGCTGCTGTCGATCATCCATGATCTGCGGGTGGTGCCGATCCTGCTGGCACGGCAGCTGGCGCGGATGCGCGCGGCCGGCGCGCTGCCGGATCAGGAACGGCGGGCGCTTGCGCAACTGACGCGCGACATCCATGCGCCGCTGGCCAACCGGCTGGGCATCTGGCAACTCAAATGGGAGCTGGAGGACCTGGCGTTCCGCTATCTGGACCCGGAAACCTACCGCCATATCGCCCGCGAGGTGGATGAAACCCGGATCGCGCGCGAACGCTACGTGGAGGCGGTGAAGGCCACGCTGTCGCGGGCGCTGGCCGCGCAGGACATCCGTGCCGAGGTCAGCGGCCGGCCGAAGCACATCTACAGCATCTGGCGGAAGATGCAGAAGAAACGGCTAGAATTCGACCAGCTCTACGACCTGCGCGCGGTGCGGGTGATGGTGGGCGATGTCGGTGCCTGCTATGCGGCGCTGGGGGTCGTGCATGCGTTGTGGACGCCGATTCCCAGCGAGTTCGATGACTACATCGCGCGGCCCAAGGCCAATGATTACCGTTCGCTGCACACCGCGGTGATCGGCCCGGAAGGGCGCACCATCGAGGTGCAGATCCGCACCCACGACATGCACGCGCAGGCCGAGCTGGGCGTGGCCGCGCACTGGAAGTACAAGGAAGGCGGCAAGGGCGCGGAGAAGGCGTTCGACCGCAAGATCACCTGGATGCGGCAACTGCTGGAGCAGTCGCACGAGGCCGGCGGCGCGGATCTGGCTGGCGCGCTGGATGCGGAGCTGATCGAGGACCGGGTGTACGCGCTGAGTCCCAAGGGGGAGGTGCTGGATCTGCCCGCCGGCGCCACGCCGCTGGATTTCGCCTACCAGATCCACACGATGGTCGGGCACCGCTGCCGGGGCGCCAAGGTCAACGGCCGCATCGTGCCGCTGACCTACAAGCTGCGCAGCGGCGACCGGGTGGAGATCCTCACCGGCAAGCAGGCCGATCCGCGCCGCGACTGGCTGATGGTGTCCAGCGGATTCCTGGCCAGCAACCGCTCACGGGAAAAAGTCCGTGGCTGGTTCCACAAGCTCGACCGCGCGCGCAACGTGCAGGCCGGGCGCGAACTGCTGGAGCGCGAGTTGAAGCGGCTCGGCCTGCAGCACTCGGATCTGATGCAGGCGGCCAAGAAGTTCCACGCCGACAGCGTCGATGACCTGTATATCCAGGTGGCGCTCGGCGATACCGGCCCCAACCAGATCAGCCGCGCACTGCTGGAAGCGGAGAAGGCGCTGACGCAGCCGGCCGCGCCGGTGCTGCCGCGCCCGACCGCGCGCCGCGACCGTCCGGGCAAATCCGATTTCACCGTGCAGGGCGTGGGCAACCTGCTGATGCAGCTGGCGCGCTGTTGCCAGCCGGTGGCCGGCGAACCGATCGTCGGCTATCTCACCCGCACCCGCGGCGTCACCGTGCACCGGGTGGACTGCGCCTCGCTGGCGCGGCTGTCGGCAGCCAACCCGCAGCGCGTGCTGCCGGTGGAGTGGGGCCGCGCCGGATCCGGTTACGAGGTGGACGTGCTGGTGCGCGCGGTGGACCGGCGCTGGTTGCTGAAGGACGTCACCAACCTGATTGCGCAGGAAGACGCCTACGTGCTGGACATCAACAGCGACAACGTCCGCGACAGCGGCCGGGTGCAGCTGCGGCTGCGGTTGAAGGTCAGCGATTACGGCCAGCTTTCCACCTTGCTCGGCAAGCTGGACGCATTGCCCGGCGTCAGCGAAGCCCGGCGGCTGAGCTGAGGCCGCTTGGCAGCCGCTAAGCTGTCGCCATGGAAACGCTACGTGCCAGGCCCCCCGGATGGGTGCGCAAGCATTGGGACCGGATACGGCTCTACGCGCGCTGGTGGGTGAGCGTGGGCTGGCGCAGTCCGCGTGCATGGCGGGGACTGCTGCTGTTTGGCGTTTTTTTCGCGATTGCGTTGGCTGTGTTCCGGCAGCCATTGGGCGACTGGCTGTGGCCGGAGCCGCGCATCCAGCAACTGCTGGATCGGGGCAACCTCGCCCTGGCCCGTGGCCACCTGACTGCGGCCGATGGCAGTGGCGCGCGCGAACTGTTCCAAGCCGCCGCCGCGTTGGACCGCGATCGCGGTGATGCGCAGCTGGCGCTGGCCAGGACCGGCGCTGCCGCGCTGGACCGCGCCCGCGAAGCCATGCGCCGCGCCGACTACCCACGCGCCCGCCAGGCACTGGCGCTGGCACGTGAACTGCAGATGCCGCAGGCCGAAACCTCGCCGATCGCCGATCAGCTGCGCCTGCGCGAACGCGACAACGCCGGCGTCGAGCGGCTGTTGCAGCAGGCGCAGGCGGCCCAGGCGCAAGGGCATCTGGATGACGGCGAGGACAGCGCCTTGCCGCTCTATCAACGGGTACTGGCGCGGCAGCCCGATCGCCTGCAGGCATTGGAAGGGCGCGAGGATGCCCTGTCCGACCTGTTGCTGCAGGCGCGCTCATTGACCACTGCCGGGGACGTGGTGGCCGCCGCCGGGCGGGTGCGGCGCGTGCAAGGCTACGACCCCGGGCACTTCGATCTGCCGGCGACGCAGGCGGCGTTGAGCGTGGCGCTGGAGCAGCGCCGCCGCCGTGCCGCGCGCGATCTGGCACGGCTGCGGCTGGCCGCCGCGACCGAGGGTTTCCAGCAGGTGTTGCAGGCCTCTCCCGACGATGTGGGCGCGCGGCACGGGCTGGAGGCGGTGGCCGCCGCACAGGCGCGCGAGGCGATGCGCCTGGCTGCGGATTTCAAGTTTGCCGAGGCCGCTGCCGCCCTGGACCAGGCACGGAGGCTGGCCCCGGCCTCGGCCGAGGTGGCGACCGCGCAGCAGGCGATGGTCCGTGCCCGGCAGGCGCAGCATGCGATGGAGTCTCCGCTGGCCCCGGCCGAACGCGAGCGCCGGGTGCGTCTGCTGTTGACGCAGATGGAAACGGCTGCGACCCGGGGGCACTGGCTGGTGCCGCCGGGCAACAGCGCCTATGACAAGTACAAGGCGGTGCAGGCGCTGGCGCCGCGCGACCCGCGCGTACGCCATGCCGGGCAGCGGTTGGTGCCTGCGGCGCGGCAGTGCCTTGAACAGAACCTGCGCGACAACCGCCTGCGCGCGGCCCGCACCTGCCTGGAGGCATGGCAGGTGCTGGCGCCAGGTGGCGACGGGCTGGCCACCGCACGGCGGCGGCTGGCGCAACGCTGGATCGCGGTAGGCAGCGAACGCCTGGGCGCTGGCGATGCCGGCTTCGCGCAGCAGGCGCTGGCGCAGGCGCGTGAACTGGATGCGACTACCCCGGAAATCGCGGCGTTCGCCGAGCGCCTGGGCAGCGTCTCGCCGCCGCGCTGAGCGGTTACTGCAGGAATACCCTGGCCACCGTGGCGCGTGCGGCCTCCAGCGAAAAATGGGTGGCGATGTTGTCCAGCCCATTGTCCGCCAGCCGTTGCCACAGCTCGCGGTCCTGGTACAGGCGCACGATGGCGTCGGCGAACCCGGCCGCATCGTCGGCTACCAGCACGCTTTCCCCCGCCTGCAGGTACATGCCTTCCACCGCGCAGGTGGTGGCCACGATCGGTTGGCCGTGGGCCATGCTCAGGTTGATCTTGCCTTTGACCCCGGCGCCGAAGCGCAGCGGGGCCACGGCGATCCTGCCGCCTTCCATGTAGGGCACCACGTCCGGCACATAGCCGTGGATGTGGACTCCGGGCTGTTGCGCGCCCAGCGTGCGGATCTGCTCGGGCACGTCGGCGCCGATGCAGTGGAAACGCACGTCCGGCAGCTGTTGGCGGACCTGCGGGAAGATCTCGCTGATGAACCAGCGCATGGCGTCGAGATTGGGCGGATGCCGGAAGCCGCCGACAAACACCAGGTCATGGCGGGCTTCCCACGCGTGGCCCTGGCCGGCGACCTCATGCAGGTTGGATAGCAGCTCCACCCGCACCGCCGGTGCGTCGACGGCCAGCTGCTCGCGTTCGGCGGCGCTGACCAGCAAGGTCACATCGGTCCGCGCCATCACCGCCAGTTCGCGCGTGCGGGTGCGCTCGGCGCTGCGCAGCAAGGCGGCATCGGCGGCCAGTTCCGCGCCGCGCCGCTCGCGCAGGTAATGCAGATCCACCGTGTCGAACACCGTGCGCGCCTGCGGGGCGAAGCGGCGCAGCAGCGGCAGGCATTCGCTGGCAACGTGGTGGCGCACCATCATCACCACCGCGAAGCGGCGTCCATGCGCCTGCAGCCAGCTGCCCACGCCTTGCAGATAGGGGGAATACCAGACTTCCACCCCGAGCCGTTGCAGTGCCTCGGTGGCCGCGCCGGCGTGTTCGCCGCGGGTGGGCACGAACACCACATGGGTGCCGGCGGCCAGCAGCATCCGGATCAGGTTGTATTGCCGCAACGAGGCCGAGTCGCGGTCCGGCTGTGGCACCGATTCGTCGAGAATCAGGATCTGCCGGCGTCCACGCTGCAGCAGTGCCGGCGTGGGCACACTGCCGGCCGGCGGCTGGGCCTGGAGCGCGTCCCGCCATTTTCCGGCGAACACCTGCTGGTTGCGCACCTGGTAGGCCTTGATGCCGCTGCCGGTATCGGTGCCGTTGCTGGTGCCCTCATCGTGGACCACGCGGCTGGCCGGCTGCACAACCACCCGCTTGCCGGCGGCGCGCACGGCGAACGCCAGGTCGGTGTCCTCGTAATAGGCCGGCGCGTACCGGGTATCTAGGCCGCCCAGGGATTGCAACAGGGCGCGCGGAATCGCCAGCGCCGCGCCCGAACAATAATCGGCATCACGCAGGCTGGCATGGCGCGGGTCTTCAGCCGATTCGAAACGGCCATAGCTCCAGCAGCTGCCATCGGCGAACACCACCCCGCCGGATTCCTGCAGCCGGCCATCGGGATACAGCAGTTGCGCGCCAACCATGCCGGCCTCGGGCACCTGGCTGAAGGTGTCCAGCAGGGCATCCAGCCAGCCGGGCTGCGGCACGGTGTCGTTGTTGAGCAGCACCACGTAGTGGCCACGGGCCAGGCGCAGGCCGTCGTTGCAGGCGGCGATGAAACCGCCGTTGTGGTCGCGCCGGTGATAACGCACGCCGGAAATCTGCGGCATCCACTGCGCCGTCTGATCGCTGCTGCCGTCGTCGATCACCAGGATCTCGCACGCTGCCGCCGGAGGATGCGCGGCCAGCGCCCGCAGGCAGGCCAGCGTATGCGCGCAATGGTTGTAGACCGGGATCACGATGCTCGCCACCGGGGTGTCGCTGACCGGGACCGCGAACGGGGCGAACGCGGTGGCGGCCGGCAGCCACAGCGGCTTGCGCAGCGGCGGCGGGGGCTTGCGCGCGTGCACCTGCACCCGCTGCAGGGTGGCGCGCCAACCGCGGGTGCGCAGGCTGGCCAGGCCGCGGCGGATCAGGCCGAGGACGCGATTGAAGTGGTAACGCGCGTCGGCCAGGGACATCGACATTCCGTTGGAACTCCAGCTTAAGCAGGGCAAGGCGGGGTCCGGCGCCATTCGGTATGGCTGCGTTAGACTCGCGGCAACTCTACATTCTCTCATTCCCGTGCCACGACGCTACGATCACGACGACCAAGACGGGCAGGACAACGATAACGAAGCCAATGGACCGCTGTGGCGCCGCCGCCTGATCACCTGGGGCATGGCGACGGTCGCGTTGGGACTGGGCTTCCTTGTTCCTTACACGGTTTACCTGAATACCCAGGTGACCCAGCGCTTCGGTGAGCTGCGCTGGCAGATTCCCACCCGGGTCTATGCACGGCCGCTGGTGCTCACCCCCGGGGTCGCGCTGGATGCGGCCACGCTCAAGACCGAACTGGCGGCCTCGGCCTATCGCGATGACGGCATCGGCAAGGGCCCGGGCACCTATCAGGTGGAAGGCGGCAAGTTCGTCATCTCCAGTCGCGGCTATGTCGATATCGATGGCCGCATCGCGCCGCGCCAGGTTGAAGTCGGGCTGTCCGGCGGCCAGATCGCCTCGGTCCGCGATGTCTCCAGCCAGAAGGCGCTGAAGGCGGCGCGGCTGGATCCGGCGCGCATCGCCACGCTGTACGGGCAGAAGCAGGAAGAGCGCCGGCTGGTGCGGGTCGAGGAAACCCCCGAGCTGCTGGTGACCGGCTTGCAGGCGGTGGAAGACAAGGATTTCAACCGTCATCACGGCATCGACCTGAGCGGTATCGCGCGTGCCGGCTGGGTGCTGCTGCGATCCGGCGGGAAGACCCGGCAGGGCGCCAGCACGCTGACCCAGCAGCTGGCCCGCAGTGGACTGCTGGGAATCGGCAAGGAACAGACGCTGACCCGCAAGCTCAACGAGATGCTGTACGCGCTGATCATGGAGGCGCGCTATGACAAGCGCACGATCCTGGAGGCCTATCTCAACCAGGTGTATCTGGGGCAGCGCGGCAGCCAGGCGATCCATGGCGTGGCCTCGGGCGCCGAGTTCTGGTTCGGACGCGACCTCACTGCGCTGACCACCGAGCAGGTGGCGCTGCTGATCGGGCTGGTGAAAGGGCCGTCGTATTACGATCCGCGGCGCAATCCCGAACGCGCGCTGGACCGGCGCAACTTCGTGCTCGGCAAGCTCTATGAGAGCCGCCTGATCGACGCGGTCGAATACAAGCGGGCCCGCGCCGCACCGCTGGGGGTACCGAAGGTGCCCGGGCTGGTGGCCGCCAACCGCTTCCCGGCCTATATCGATCTGGTGCGTCGCCAGCTGGGCCACGACTACCCGGAAAGCGTGCTGCAGGGGGCGGGCCTGAATGTGTTCACCGGCATGTCGCCGTCGGCCCAGGCCTACGCCGAGGGCGCGGTGGCCCACACCATCAAGTCGCTGCAGACCCCGAAGCGTCCCGAGCTGCAGGCCGGGCTGGTGCTGACCGACGTGCATAACGGCGATGTGCTGGCCGTGGTCGGCAGCCGCAACGTGGCCGAGCCGGGGTTCAACCGCGCGCTGGAGGCGCAGCGGCCGGTCGGGTCGCTGCTCAAACCGTTCGTGTACCTGTTGGCGCTGGCGCAGCCGGACCGCTTCTCGCTGGCCAGTTGGGTGGACGACTCGCCGGTCACCGTGCAACTCAGCCGCGGCAAGCGCTGGACGCCAGGCAATTCGGACAACCGCAGCCACGGCACGGTGCGGCTGATCGACGCGCTGGCCCGCTCCTACAACCAGGCCACCGTGCGGATCGGCATGGAGGTCGGGCCGGAGCGCGTCACCCAGCTGATCCACGTGCTGGCCGGAATCAAGGCCGAGCCCAATCCGGCGGTGATTCTCGGTTCGACCGACCAGAGCCCGTATGCGATGGCGCAGCTGTACCAGTTCCTCGCCTCCGGCGGCGAAATCCAGCCGCTGCATGCGGTGCGCGGCGTGGTCGATGCGCACGGCAAGCTGCTCAAGCGCTATGACAAGACCCCGGCGCCGGCGCAGGAAGGCGATTCGATTGCCGCCAACCTGATCAGCATCGCCCTGCAGCAGGTGGTCTCCAGCGGGACCGCCGCGCGGCTGAACGCCGACGGGTTGTCGCGGCTGCAGCCGGCCGGCAAGACCGGCACCTCCAATGACGGCCGCGACAGCTGGTTTGCCGGCTACACGGGCGACCATCTGGCGGTGGTCTGGATGGGCAACGACCAGAACGAGCAGACCGGGCTGTACGGTGCCACGGGCGCCATGCGGGTGTGGTCGGGCATCTTCAAGCTGCTGCCCAGCACCCCGCTGCGGGTGAGCAACAAGGGACTGGATTGGCAGTATGTGGAAGCCAGCGGCACCGGCACCACCGACGAGGACTGTCCGGGCGCGCGGCGTTTCCCGTTCGTGGTCGGTTACGCGCCGGCCTATGTGCCCTGTGCACCACCGCAGAGCCTGCCGGAGGAAGAAACCGGCGGCAGCGGCAACGGTGGCGGCTGGCGCAGCTGGTTCGGGCTGGACCGCAAGGCGCCGGCAACCGAGCCATCCCCGCCCGCTTCAGAACCGCCTGCGCGATAATGCCGTCATGAATCCGAATGCCGCGTTCCGTTTCCTGTCCACCGCACTGGCGGCGTCGCTGTTGCTGGCCGCCTGTACCAGTGCGCCCCCGCCGGCCGCAGCGCTGGATGCGACCACACCGGCGCAGCGGATGGCCGCGGTGCAGGCCGAGGCCGGCGGCGAGGAGACCGAGCTGTCGGTGCAACCGCTGCGCGATCCGCAGGTGGATGACCTGCGCGAACTGGCTGCGGCCAGGCGTGCGGCGGGCGACCTTGACGGGGCCGCCCACGCCCTCAACGAGGCGCTGCGTCTGGTCGACCACGATCCGGGCATCCTCCAGGAGCGCGCCGAGATCGCCTTGCTGCAAGGCGATTGGGTGCGTGCGGAAGCCTTGGCGAAAAAAGCGGTGGACCTGGGCTCGCGGACCGGGCCGCTGTGCCGCCGCCACTGGGCCACGATCGAGCAGTCGCGGCTGGCGCGTGCGGAGAAGGAAAACGCCGTTTCGGCGCACGCGCAGATCGAAGGTTGCACCGTTCCGGGTGTGAAACGGTACTGAGGCGAGCGGTGGCCGGACCCTCCTTGCCGCCTTCCCCCGGTCCCGAATCGACTACGCCGCCGATGTCGCACCTTGCCCATGCCAGCTGCGAAGCCCTCGACCGCGGCGGCGCACTTGCCAGCCAACTGGATGCATTCACGCCGCGTCCGGCGCAGTTGCGCCTGGCCGCCGCCATCGCCGAGGCCTTCGACCAGCGCGACGTGCTGCTGGCCGAAGCCGGTACCGGCACCGGCAAGACCTACGCCTATCTGGTGCCGGCGCTGCTGTCGGGGTTGAAGACCATCATCTCCACCGGTACCCGCGCGTTGCAGGACCAGCTCTACCACCGCGATCTGCCGCGGGTGCGGGCGGCACTGGGTATCGGCCACAGCAGCGCGCTGCTCAAGGGGCGCGCCAATTACCTGTGCAAATACCGCCTGCAGCAGGCGCGCGGTGAGCCCCGCTTCTCCTCGCAGGAACAGGTGGCGCAGTTCCAGCGCATCGCCAGCTGGGCCGGACGCACGCGCTTTGGCGATGTCGCCGAACTGGAGGCGCTGGCCGATGATTCGCCGCTGTTGCCGATGGTCACCTCCACGATCGACAACTGCCTGGGCAGCGAGTGCCCGTTCTGGGACGAGTGCTTCGTGGTGCAGGCGCGGCAGCGGGCGCAGGCGGCCGATGTGGTGGTGGTCAACCATCACCTGTTGCTGGCCGATCTGGCGCTCAAGCAGGAGGGCTTCGGCGAGATCCTGCCCGGTGCGCAGGCGTTTGTGATCGACGAGGCGCACCAGCTGCCGGAGCTGGCCGCCAATTTTTTCGGTGAAGGCTTCGGCATGCGCCCGTGGCAGGAGCTGGCGCGCGATTGCCTGGCTGAGTGCCGCAGCGTGGCCGGCGCGCAGGCGGCGCTGCAGCCGGCCGTGGCCGGGCTGGACCTGTCGCTGCGCGAGTTGCGCGCGGCCATGGAAGATCTGCCGGCACGCGGCACCCAGTGGCGTGCGCTGGCCAAGCCGCAGGTGCGTGAAGGCTTTGATGCGCTGGTGATGGCGCTGACCCAGCTGCATGACGCGCTGGAGCAGGTGCGCGAAGCCTCGCCCGGGCTGGACGCCTGCCATGCCCGGGCCCGGGAGGGCGTGGCCCGGCTGGCCCGCTGGCTCGGCGAGGATGCGCCACTGCCGGATTTCGAGGCTGATGCCCCCGTGGTTGAGGCGGCGGGGGACAACGACGTGCTCTGGTACGAACTGACCCCGCGCGGCTTCCGCTGCCAGCGCACGCCGATGGATGTGTCCGGCCCGTTGCGCCAGCATCGCGAGCGCTCGCTGGCGGCCTGGGTGTTCACTTCGGCCACGCTGACCGTGGATGGCGACTTCAGCCATCTGGCGGCGCGGCTGGGGCTGGACGATCCGGTCAGCCTGATCCAGCCCAGTCCGTTCGACTGGCAGCGGCAGGCGCTGTGCTATCTGCCGCCGGCCTTGCCGGACCCGGCCGCGCGCGGCTATGGCACCGCGCTGATCGCGGCGTTGCGGCCGGTGCTGGAGGCCTCGCAGGGGCGCGCGTTCCTGCTGTTCGCCTCGCATCGCGCCTTGCGCGAGGCGGCCGAGGCGCTGCGGGATGGCCCCTGGCCGCTGTTCGTGCAGGGCGAGGCGCCGCGCGCCAGCCTGCTGCAGCGATTCCGCGAATCGGGCAATGGCGTGCTGCTGGGATCGGCCAGTTTCCGCGAAGGGGTGGATGTGGTGGGCGATGCGCTGAGCGTGGTGGTGATCGACAAGCTGCCATTTGCGGCCCCCGACGACCCGGTGTTCGAAGCGCGGCTGGAAGCGATCCGGCGCGAGGGCGGCAATCCGTTCCGCGACGAACAGTTGCCGCAGGCGGTGATCGCGCTCAAGCAGGGCGTGGGCCGGCTGATCCGCAGTGAAACCGATCGCGGCGTGCTGGTGCTGTGCGACCCGCGGCTGCTGTCAAAAAGCTATGGGCGGGTGTTCCTCGATTCGTTGCCGCCCTTCCGCCGCACCCGCGCGCTGGCCGATGTGCAGGCCTTCTTTGCGCCACAATTGCGGCCCGGGGCCGCCGATTCCGCTGCCGACGCGCCGCCTTTCTCCCTGTCCTGAAGCTGCTGCCCATGAAACTGCTCGCCTTTGAAACCGCCACCGAAGCCTGTTCTGTCGCTCTCCATGTGGATGGGCAGGTGCTGGAACGGTTTGAATTGGCACCGCGGCGGCATGCCGAACTGAGCCTGCCGTGGGCCGAACAGTTGCTGGCCGAAGCCGGCATCGTCCGCGCGCAACTGGATGCGATCGCGCTGGGACGCGGCCCCGGGGCGTTTACGGGGGTGCGCCTGGCCATCGCCCTGGCCCAGGGAATCGCGCTGGCGCTGGACCGGCCGCTGCTGCCGGTGTCGACCCTGCAGGCGCTGGCATTGCGCGCGCCGCAGGATGCGCCGCGGATCCTGGCAAGCATCGATGCGCGCATGGGCGAGGTCTACGCGGCCCGTTATCTGCGCGTGGACGGCGAGCTGCAGCTGCAGGGGGACGAGGCGGTACTGGCACCGGAGACGGTGCGGCTGGCCGATGATGCGGCGTGCTGGTTCGGTGTGGGCAGCGGTTTTGCCGCCGCCGAGGGCCATCTGGCCACGCGCCTGCAGCCACGGCTGCACGGTGTCGATGCGCAGGCGCTGCCACGCGCGTCGGATGTGCTGAAGATCGCGGTGCCGGCATTCGTGCGCGGCGAGGCGATGGCGCCGGAGCTGGTGCAGCCGGCCTATCTGCGCGACAACGTCGCCCTGACCCTGGTCGAGCAGCAGGCGGCGCGAGCGGCGAAGCAGGCTTCGTGAACCGTGGATTCGGGCTCACCGCGACTGCGCGCGGTTCCGTTCCCCTCAACGCCTGACCGGCAGCGGCGCGGGATCGCGCACATGGGCCGGGTGCGCGGCGCGGGCTGTGCCCAGGCCGGATTTGCTGGGTCGCGATAGCCCGCCGCGCCGCCCTGTCCGGTCAACCCCGGTGATTTCGACAACGCACACCCTGGCGGTGTCCGGTTCGCGCGGCAGCCGGCGCGTGTCGGGTTTGACCATTGCCGCACCGCGCGGTGCGCCGGTGACGGCTCGGCGCTACCGGTCGTCGTGCAGTTCGCCGCCGGGCAGGAACAGCCAGGTGCGGGTGACCTGCAGGATGTCGATGTTGTCTTCGGTCTTGGGCAGCGCCGGGAACGGCTGCGCCAGCTGGATCACCCGCAACGCGGCGGCATCGAGCATCGCCACACCACTGCTGCGCAGCACCCGGCTGCTTTCCACGCTGCCGTCGCGGCGGACGCCCACCGTGATCACCACCTGGCCGGCCAGTCGCCGCTGCCGCGCCTCGTCGGGATAGTTGAGGTTGCCCACGCGCTCGGCGCGATCCACCCACGCCCGCAGGTAATTGGCGTAGGCGTATTCGCGGGTGCTGGCCGACACGAATTTCCGGTTGGGGCGCTTGGCGTACTGCTCCGAACGCAGGTGCACCTCGGCCGCCAGCCGCGCCATCTCCGCATCGCGCTGTTCGCGGACGGTCTGCGCGGCCTCCGGTTGCGGGCGCTCGGGCAGCGGCCGTGGCTGCGCATCGGGCTGCGGATCCTCGCCCTGCGCGCTGGTCACCACCCGCGCCTGCGGGGGCGGCGG
>NZ_JAUJUJ010000184.1 GCF_030711595.1 Stenotrophomonas sp. YIM B06876 | reverse complement strand
TGAGCTGCGGCCCGGCGACGAACGCCTTTTGGCCCGCCAGGCGCTGCACGGCGCCCATGTCATTGGCTTCGACGAAGTAGTCGGGGTGGGCGGCGATCTTGTGCATGCTGCCGCCTTCGGCGCCCGATTCGAGCAGCACCTGGGTGGACAGCAGCACCTCCTTGCCAGCGCTGCGCAGGCGCTCGGCGATGTCGATCCAGTCGGGCAGGCGCAGCTCGTGGCGGCGCGAGCAGACGGTTTCGCCGAGGTAGACGATGTCGACCGGCATCTGCGCCACGGCTTCATAGAAGGCCAGCGTGGTGGCGCGCGGCCAGTAGTAGAGCAGCGGGCCGAGGGAGATTTGGAGGGCGGGGTTCATCGTCATTTCCAGGGGCGGTGGTAGGCGCCCAGCGTGTGCTGCTGGCCTTCGGCGACCTGGTCGAGGCTGCCCATCCAGGCCGGCTTGGGGGCGTAGCGGTGCGGGTTGGCGCTGCAGTGGTCGATGGCCTCGCGCAAGACCTTGGTGACCTGCGCCACGTAGGCGGGNCCCATCCAGGCCGGCTTGGGGGCGTAGCGGTGCGGGTTGGCGCTGCAGTGGTCGATGGCCTCGCGCAAGACCTTGGTGACCTGCGCCACGTAGGCGGGGCTGCGCTGGCGGCCCTCGACCTTGAGGGCGCGCACGCCCATCTTCATCAGCTGCGGCAGGAGTTCGAGCGTGTTCAGGCTGGTGGGCTCTTCGATGGCGTAGTAGTTCTCGTCGCCCTCGACGTCGAAGCGCCCCTTGCACAGCGTCGGGTAGCCGGCGTTCTCGCCCGGTGCGTAGCGGTCTATCAGCACGCCGCCCAGGCGCGACTCCAGGCCCTGCGGGGTTTCCTGCCAGCGCACGGCCTTCGGGGGCGAGCACACGCCGTGCGTGTTCGGCGACTCGCCCGTCACATAGGACGAGAGCGCGCAGCGCCCCTCGACCATGACGCACAGGCTGCCGAAGCCGAACACCTCGATCTCGACCGGCGTGCGCTCGATGACGCGCTGCACCTGCTCGAGCGAGAGCACGCGCGGCAGCACGGCACGCACGATGCCGAACTGCTCGCGGTAGAAGTTGATGGCGTCGTAGTTGGTCGCCGAGCCCTGCACCGACAGGTGCAGGCGCAGGCGCGGGTGCTGCTGCACGGCGTACTGCATCAGGCCCGGGTCGGCCAGAATCACCGCGTCCACGCCGAGCTGCACCGCCTGGTCGAGCGCCGAGCGCCACAGCCCGGGGTTGCCGGCCTGCGGATAGGTGTTGAGCGCCATGAACACCTTGCAGCCCTTGGCATGGGCGTAGGCGATGCCGTTGGCGATGGCGGCCTCGTCAAAGTTCAGGCCGGCGAAGTTGCGCGCGTTGGTGGCGTCGCGCAGGCCGAGGTAGACACAGTCGGCGCCGTGGTCCACGGCGGCCTTGAGCGCGGGCAGGCTGCCGGCGGGGCAGACCAGTTCCAGGTGTGGTGGGGGGGGCGGTTCTTGCATGCACTTGAGTGGTTGGACGCGGGCGCAGAAGCAGCGCCATCGCACACCCCGGCACCCTACGCCGGACGCTTT
>NZ_JAUJUJ010000183.1 GCF_030711595.1 Stenotrophomonas sp. YIM B06876 | reverse complement strand
AGCTTTCGTTCTACATGCAGTGCCTGGGCGAGGAGGCGATCGCGGTGGCCCATGCGCTGGCGCTGGAGCCGGGCGACATGTGCTTTCCGACCTACCGCCAGCAGGGCCTGCTGCTCGCGCGCGAAGACATTCCCCTGGCCGAGATGATCTGCCAGCTCATGAGCAACGAGCGCGACCCGCTCAAGGGGCGGCAGCTGCCGGTCATGTACTCGTACAAGCGGGCCGGGTTCTTTTCGATCTCGGGCAACCTGGCGACGCAGTTCATCCAGGCCGTGGGCTGGGCCATGGCGTCGGCGATCCAGGGCGACACCAAAATAGCCTCGGGCTGGATCGGCGATGGCGCCACGGCCGAGTCCGACTTCCACACCGCGCTGACTTTCGCCCATGTGTACCGCGCGCCCGTCATCCTCAACGTGGTCAACAACCAGTGGGCCATCTCCACCTTCCAGTCGATTGCCGGCGGCGAGGGCACCACGTTCGCGGCGCGCGGCGTGGGCTGTGGCATCGCCTCGCTGCGCGTGGACGGCAACGATTTTCTGGCGATCTACGCGGCCTCGCGCTGGGCGGCGCAGCGCGCGCGCGACAACCATGGGCCGACGCTCATCGAATGGGTGACCTACCGGGGCGGGCCGCACTCGACCTCGGACGATCCGTCCAAATANCTGCGCGTGGACGGCAACGATTTTCTGGCGATCTACGCGGCCTCGCGCTGGGCGGCGCAGCGCGCGCGCGACAACCATGGGCCGACGCTCATCGAATGGGTGACCTACCGGGGCGGGCCGCACTCGACCTCGGACGATCCGTCCAAATACCGCCCGGCCGACGACTGGCAGCGCTTTCCGCTCGGCGATCCGATAGAGCGGCTCAAGCAGCACTTGATGGTCATCGGCGAGTGGACCGAGGAGCAGCACGCGCAGGCGCAGCAAGAACTCGAAGCCGAAGTGCTCGCCGCGCAGAAGGAGGCCGAGAGCCATGGCACGCTGCTCGACGGCCGCGTGGCCAGCGCGGCCTCGATGTTCGACGACGTCTACAAGGATCTGCCCGAGCACCTGCGCCGGCAGCGCCAGCAACTGGGGGTCTGAGCCATGGCGACGCAAGAACAAGACCCGGCGGTGGCGAGCGCCACCGTGCCCATGAGCATGATCCAGGCGCTGCGCTCAGGTCTGGACGTGATGATGGAGCGCGACGGCAACGTCATCGTCTACGGCCAGGACGTGGGCTATTTCGGCGGCGTGTTCCGCGTCACCGAGGGCCTGCAGGCCAAGTACGGCAAGGCGCGCTGCTTCGACGCGCCGATCTCCGAGGGCGGCATCGTCGGCACGGCCGTGGGCATGGGCGCCTACGGGCTGCGGCCGGTGGTCGAGATCCAGTTCGCCGACTATTTCTACCCGGCCATGGACCAGATCGTCTCCGAGGCGGCACGGCTGCGCTACCGCTCGGCGGGCGACTTCACCGCGCCCATCACCATCCGCATGCCCTGCGGCGGTGGCATCTACGGCGGGCAGACGCACAGCCAGAGCCCCGAGGCGCTCTTTGTGCATGTCTGCGGGCTGCGCACGGT
>NZ_JAUJUJ010000182.1:1109-1573 GCF_030711595.1 Stenotrophomonas sp. YIM B06876 | reverse complement strand
AGCGCACCCTGCGCTGCAAGCAGGCTACGCGGGCCGCAGAGCCGCAGGCCGACTGGCCACGGCTTTACCATGAATGTTTGACCAACCTGACGCAGCAACGCCGCCAGGGTCTGATGCGCTGGCTCAGCTCAGACAGCCCCGCCAAGCCCTAATGCGCACGGTTCGACGAGCCCCAATAACTACAACGCCATCGAGACACCATGGACTTTGAGCTCACCGAAGAACAACGCGCCTTTGCCCAAACGGCGCGCGACTTTGCCCAGGCGGAACTCGCGCCGCACGCCGCGCTGTGGGACGCCGAAGGCATCTTCCCCAAAGAGGCGATTGCCAAGGCCGGCGAACTGGGTTTTTGCGGCCTGTATGCACCCGAGGCCGCCGGCGGCCTGCAGCTACCCCGCCTCGACGCCACGCTGGTGTTCGAGGAAATGGCGGCCGTCGACCCATCGACCACCGCCTTCATCACC
>NZ_JAUJUJ010000182.1:0-1070 GCF_030711595.1 Stenotrophomonas sp. YIM B06876 | reverse complement strand
CTGGGTTTTTGCGGCCTGTATGCACCCGAGGCCGCCGGCGGCCTGCAGCTACCCCGCCTCGACGCCACGCTGGTGTTCGAGGAAATGGCGGCCGTCGACCCATCGACCACCGCCTTCATCACCATCCACAACATGGCGACCTGGATGCTCGGCACCTGGGCGACCGACGCAGTGCGCGACCACTGGGGGCCGCTGCTGACCACGGGTGAAAAGCTCGCCTCCTACTGCCTGACCGAGCCCGGCGCCGGCTCGGACGCGGCCTCGCTGAAAACGCGCGCCGAACTGGTCGGCCACGAATACGTGATCAACGGCAGCAAGGCCTTCATCTCGGGCGCGGGCGCGACCGACGTGCTGGTGCTGATGGCGCGCACCGGCGATGCGGCATCGGGCGCGGGCGGCATATCCGCCTTTGCCGTGCCGGCCGACCTGCCCGGCATCAGCTACGGCAAGAAGGAATACAAGATGGGCTGGAACAGCCAGCCCACGCGCACCATCAGCTTCGACAACGTGCGCATCCCGGCCGACCACCTGCTCGGCCGCGAGGGCGAGGGCTTCAAGATAGCGATGAAGGGCCTGGACGGCGGGCGCATCAACATCGCCACCTGCTCGGTCGGCGCGGCGCAGGGCGCGCTCACGCAGGCGCAGCGCTACATGCACGACCGCAAGCAGTTCGGCAAGCCGATCGCGAGCTTCCAGGCGCTGCAGTTCAAGCTGGCCGACATGGCGACCGAGCTGGTCGCCGCACGCCAGATGGTGCGCCTGGCCGCGAGCAAGCTCGACGCCGGCGCGCCCGATGCGTCCACCTACTGCGCCATGGCCAAGCGCTTCGCCACCGACGCCGGCTTTACTGTCTGCAACGAGGCGCTGCAGCTGCACGGCGGCTACGGCTACATCCGCGAGTACCCGCTCGAGCGCCTGCTGCGCGACGCGCGCGTGCACCAGATCCTCGAAGGCACGAACGAAATCATGCGCGTCATCATTGCCAGGCGCATGCTCGACGGCGATGCTCCCGAGGCGATTCGCTAGGTTTTTCATAGCTACTAACGCTGGATACATAAGCGCTATCGGCC
>NZ_JAUJUJ010000044.1 GCF_030711595.1 Stenotrophomonas sp. YIM B06876 | reverse complement strand
CCGTACCGTCGGCGCCGGTGTGGTTGCCAAGATCACCAAGTAATAGTGTAGAATTCGCGACCCGGTGTTGCCTGGGTAGGGCATCGGGTCGTAAAAATGCGAAAAGAGGTGCAGGAAGCGCCTCGTGTTCGCCAGACCTGGAAGGTCGCGCCGTACGCGCAAAGTCGACAGCATTGCTGTTGACGACTGTTTTGTACGTGCGCTATACTTTTTCGTCTGGGCAGGCCGGGTAATTCTGGCCTGCTTCAGTTTTTTGAGGCTTATGGACTGGCCTTGGCGTCGCGCAGGAGTCGGCGGCGACCTTTCTTCAGGAATTTACCCGGGGCAGGCATCCCAGAGGCCTTGCCCGTCGCTCTTTTAACGAAGGATACCCACCGTCATGGCGGACCAAAAGATCCGGATTCGGCTGAAGGCGTTCGATCATCGCTTGATCGACCGTTCAGCCAGCGAGATCGTAGAAACGGCCAAGCGGACCGGCGCGCAAGTGCGTGGCCCGATTCCGCTGCCAACCAAGATCGAGCGTTACACCATCCTCGTCTCCCCGCACGTCGACAAGGACGCGCGTGACCAGTACGAGACCCGCACGCACAAGCGCGTGCTCGACATCGTCGACCCCAACGACAAGACCGTGGACGCGCTGATGAAGCTCGAACTGGCTGCCGGCGTCGACGTGCAGATCAAGCTGACCTGAGGACTACGACCATGACGAAGAAATATTCGTTGGGCTTCGTGGGCCGCAAGGCTGGCATGAGCCGCGTTTTCACTGAAGATGGCCAGTCCATCCCGGTGACCCTGATCGAAGCAACCCCGAACCGCATCGCGCAGATCAAGACCGTTGAAACCGACGGTTACAGCGCCGTGCAGGTGACCGTTGGCGCCCGTCGCGCCGCACTGGTCAACAAGCCGATCGCCGGACACTTCGCCAAGGCGAAGGTCGAAGCCGGTCGTGGCCTGTGGGAATTCCGCGTTGAAGACGCGCTGCTCGGCGATTTCGCCGTCGGTGGCGAAGTCAAGGCGGACATCTTTGAAGTTGGCCAGAAGGTCGACGTTCAGGGTGTCACCAAGGGTAAGGGTTTCCAGGGCACCATCAAGCGCCACAACTTCCGTATGGGCGATGCAACCCACGGTAACTCGCTGTCGCATCGCGCGCCGGGTTCGCTGGGTCAGCGCCAGACCCCGGGTCGCGTTTTCCCGGGCAAGAAGATGTCCGGCCACATGGGTGCTGTGCAGCAGAGCACGCAGAACCTGGAAGTGGTCAAGGTCGACGTCGAGCGTGGTCTGATTGCCATTCGCGGCGCCGTGCCTGGCGCAGCCGGTGGTGACGTGATCGTGCGTCCGGCGAGCAAGGCATAAGGAGAGATGACGATGGAACTCGTTATCACGGGTAGCAACAACAAGGTCTCGGTCTCCGAAGCCGTGTTCGGTCGCGAATTCAGCGAAGATCTGGTTCACCAGGTCGTCGTTGCCTATCGCAACGCCGCACGTGCCGGCACCAAGGCTCAGAAAACGCGTTCTGAAGTGGCTGGTACCACCAAGAAGTCGAAGAAGCAGAAGGGCGGCGGTGCGCGTCATGGCGCGCTGACGGCTCCGATCTTCGTCGGCGGTGGTGTGACGTTCGCGGCCAAGCCGCGCAGCTTCGATCAGAAGGTCAACCGCAAGCAGTACCGTGCCGCCATGTGCGCGATCCTGTCCGAGCTGAACCGTCAGGGCCGCATCACGGTTGTGGAGACGTTCGACGTCGAAACCACCAAGACCAAGGACCTGGTCGTCAAGCTGGCCGGTCTGGAAGTGGGCAAGCGCCCGCTGATCGTGACCGAGGACGCGTCCGAGTCGCTGTACCTGTCGGCGCGCAATCTGCCTTATGTGCAGGTGCGTGACGTGCAGGGCCTGGACCCGGTGTCGCTGGTCGGTGCCGACACGGTCGTCATCACCGCTGATGCGGTCAAGAAGGTCGAGGAGTGGCTGGCATGAGCAGCAACGAAAAAATCTTCAGCGTGCTGCGCGCTCCGCGAGTCTCCGAAAAGACCGCGCGCCTGCAGGAACTTTCCAACCAGTATGTCTTCGAGATTTCGAACGAAGCCACCAAAGCCGATGTGAAGGCCGCGGTCGAGCAGCTGTTCAATGTCAAGGTCGAAGCGGTCAACGTGCTTAACGTCAAGGGCAAGAACAAGTCCTTCCGTAACCGCACCGGCCGTCGCGGCGATTGGCGGAAGGCTTACGTGCGTCTCGCCGATGGTCAGACCATCGATGTAACGGCCAAGGCCTGAGGTACATCCCATGCCATTGATTAAATTCAAGCCCACCTCCGCAGGCCGTCGTTCGGCCGTGCGCGTGGTCACGCCCGATCTGCACAAGGGCGCACCGCACGCAGCGTTGCTGGAGCCGCAGAGCAAGTCCGGTGGTCGCAACCACCACGGTCGCATCACCGTCCGTCACGTCGGTGGCGGTCACAAGCAGCACTACCGCGTCATTGACTTCAAGCGCAACAAGGAAGGCATTCCGGCACGCGTGGAGCGGATCGAATACGATCCCAACCGCACTGCCCATATCGCCCTGCTGTGCTACGTCGATGGTGAGCGTCGCTACATCATCGCCCCCAAGGGGTTGAAGGCGGGTGACCAGGTTATCGCCGGCTCGGATGCTCCGATCAAGACCGGTAACACGTTGCCGCTGCGCAACATCCCGGTCGGTACCACGGTCCACGGCATCGAGCTGAAGCCGGGCAAGGGCGCCCAGATCGCCCGTGCCGCCGGTGCAGCCGTGCAGCTGGTCGCCCGTGAAGGCATCTACGCCACCCTGCGTCTGCGCTCGGGTGAAATGCGCAAGGTGCCGGTCGAGTGCCGTGCCACCATCGGCGAAGTCGGCAACGACGAGCACAACCTGCAGAAGCTGGGCAAGGCTGGCGCCAAGCGCTGGCGTGGCGTGAAGCCGACCGTTCGTGGTGCTGCCATGAACCCGGTGGATCACCCGCATGGTGGTGGTGAGGCCAAGGCCGGCCAGGGTAATCCGCATCCGGTCACCCCGTGGGGTGTGCCGACCAAGGGTTACAAGACGCGCCATAACAAGCGCACTCAGCAGTTCATCGTCCGCGATCGTAGGGGCTAATCGACCATGGCACGTTCACTCAAGAAGGGCCCGTTCGTCGATCACCACCTCGTCAAGAAGGTGGAGGCCGCTGCGGGCAGCAAGAAGCCGATCAAGACCTGGTCGCGCCGTTCCATGATCCTGCCGGAAATGGTAGGGGTCACAATCGCCGTGCATAACGGCAAGAACCACGTTCCGGTGCTGGTCAACGAGAACATGGTCGGTCACAAGCTCGGCGAATTTGCCGTCACCCGGACCTTCAAGGGTCACGGTGGCGACAAGAAGTCGGGCAAGTAAGGAGAGATGACGATGGAAGCGAAAGCAATCCTGCGCTCTGCGCGCATCTCCCCGCAGAAGGCTCGCCTGGTCGCTGACCAGGTGCGCGGACTGCAGGCCGAACGCGCGGTCAATCTGCTGAAGTTCTCGGACAAAAAGGCTGCACACCTGATCAAGAAGGTGGTGGAGTCGGCTATTGCCAATGCCGAGAACAACCAGGGCGCCGATGTCGACGAGCTGAAGGTCAAGACCATCATGGTTGATGAAGGTCCGACCCTGAAGCGTTTCATGGCGCGGGCGAAAGGCCGCGGTACCCGCATTCTCAAGCGCACCAGCCACATCACTGTGGTTGTGGCCGCCGGCAAGTAAGCGGAAAGGAAAAGACGATGGGTCATAAAGTTCATCCGATTGGTATCCGCCTCGGTATTTCCAAGGATTGGAACTCCAAGTGGTACGCCAACAAAGCCGAGTTTGCCGGTTACCTGCTCGCCGACCTCAAGGTCCGCGAGATGCTGCGCAAGAAGCTTGCTCAGGCTGGCATCAGTAAAATCCTGATCGAGCGTCCGGCGAAAACCGCGCGCGTGACGATTCACACCGCCCGTCCGGGCGTGGTGATCGGCAAGCGTGGTGAGGACATCGAGAAGCTGCGCAAGGAAGTGAGCGAGATGATGGGCGTTCCCGCCCACATCAACGTCACCGAAGTGCGGAAGCCCGAGCTGGACGCACAGCTGGTTGCCGAGTCGATCGCGCAGCAGCTTGAGCGTCGCATCATGTTCCGCCGCGCGATGAAGCGCTCGGTCGGCAACGCGATGCGTCTGGGTGCCCTGGGCATCAAGGTCAACGTCGGTGGCCGCTTGAACGGTGCGGAAATCGCCCGTTCGGAGTGGTACCGCGAAGGCCGCGTGCCGCTGCATACGCTGCGTGCCGACATCGACTATGGCTTCGCTGAAGCCAAGACGACCTACGGCATCATCGGCATCAAGGTCTGGATCTATAAGGGCGAGATTTTCGATTTCTCCCAGGTTGGCCAGGAAAAGCAGGACGACTCCCCGCGCAACGATCGCAACGATCGCGGCGACCGTGGTGACCGTCAGCGCCCGGCTCGTGAAGCGAGGTAACGGCAATGTTGCAACCCAAGCGAACCAAATACCGCAAGATGCACAAAGGCCGTAACGACGGTCTGAGCTGGAGTGCGAATGCCGTCAGCTTTGGCGAGTACGGCCTGAAGGCAACGGCGCACGGCCAGCTGACCGCGCGCCAGATCGAAGCGGCGCGCCGCTCGATCAGCCGCTACGTCAAGCGCGGCGGCAAGATGTGGATCCGTGTGTTCCCCGACAAGCCCATCACCAAGAAGCCCATCGAAGTGCGTATGGGTGCCGGTAAGGGCAGCGTGGAGTACTGGGTGGCCCAGATCCAGCCAGGCCGCATGATCTATGAAATCGAGGGCGTCGGCGAAGACGTGGCTCGCGAGGCGTTCCGCCTGGCTGCTGCGAAGTTGTCGGTGACCACCACTTTCGTGACCCGGACGGTGCGCTGATGGATATCAAACAACTCCGCGAAAAGTCGGCGGACGATCTCAAGGTCCACCTGGTTGACCTGCGTAAGGAGCAGTTTTCGCTCCGCATGCAGCAGGTCACCGGTCAGCTGCCGAAGACCCATGAAACCCGCCGGGTGCGCCGCGAGATTGCTCGCGTCAAGCACCTGATCGGCAGCACGAAGTAAGGATGGCCGCCATGAGCGACAATAATGAAAGCAAGGTGCTGCGCACGGTCGAAGGCCGTGTCGTCAGCAATAAGATGGACAAGACGGTCACCGTGTTGGTGGAGCGCCAGGTCAAGCACCCGTTGTACGGCAAGTACATCAAGCGCTCGAGCAAGCTCCACGCACACGACGCCGAAAACACCTGCGGTGAAGGTGATTTCGTTCGTGTGACCGAAATTGCGCCGATGTCCAAGACCAAGAACTGGCGGGTGGTGGAAGTCATCACCCGCGCAGCGAAATAAGGAGCCTGAATCATGATCCAGATGCAGAGCTACCTCGACGTCGCTGACAATTCCGGTGCCAAGGAAGTGATGTGCATCAAGGTGCTGGGCGGCTCGAAGCGCCGCTACGCGCACATTGGCGACATCATCAAGGTCACCGTGAAGGACGCGATTCCGCGCGGCAAGGTCAAGAAGGGTGAGGTGTATGACGCGGTTGTGGTGCGTACCCGCAAGGGTGTGCGTCGCGCTGACGGTTCGCTGATCCGTTTCGACGGCAATGCCGCGGTCCTGCTGAACAACAAGCAAGAGCCGATCGGCACCCGCATCTTCGGGCCGGTTACCCGCGAGCTGCGTACCGAGAAGTTCATGAAGATCGTCTCGCTCGCTCCCGAAGTGCTGTGAGCGGAGGACATATACATGGCTAACCGTATCAAGAAGGGCGACCAGGTTGTCGTCAACACCGGCAAGGACAAGGGTAAGCAGGGCGAAGTGATCCGCGTTGACGGCGACCGGGTGGTCGTTGCCAATGTGGGCATCGTCAAGCGCCACACCAAGCCGAATCCGCAGGCAGGTGTTGCCGGCGGCGTGGTCGAGCGTGAAGCCTCGATCCATATCTCCAACGTGAATGTCCTGAACCCGGCTTCCGGCAAGGGCGAGCGCGTTGGCTTCAAGGTGCTGGAGGATGGACGCAAACTGCGTGTGTTCCGCTCCAGCGGTGAGGCGTTTGACGCCTGAGGAATGATTTGATGAATTCCCGTCTCGAAAAGTTCTACAAGGAAGAAGTGGTGCCGGCGCTGATGAAGCAGTTCGGCTACACCAATCCGATGCAGGTGCCGCGTCTGTCCAAAGTCACCCTGAACATGGGTGTGGGCGAAGCGGCCACCAACAAGAAGATCCTGGAAAACGCGGTCGCGGATATGGCCAAGATCACCGGCCAGAAGCCGATCGTGACCAAGTCGCGCGTTTCGGTGGCTTCGTTCAAGATCCGTGATGGTTGGCCGATCGGCTGCAAGGTCACGCTGCGTCGCGACAACATGTTCGAGTTCCTGGATCGCCTGATCAACATCTCGCTGCCGCGCGTGCGTGACTTCCGCGGTGTGTCGGGTCGTTCGTTCGACGGTCGTGGCAACTTCAACATGGGTGTGAAGGAACAGATCATCTTCCCGGAAATCGATTTCGACGCCGTCGATGCGATCCGCGGTATGGATATCGCCATCACCACCACCGCCAAGACCGATGCGGAAGCCAAGGCGCTGCTGGCAGCGTTCAAGTTCCCGTTCCGTAACTGATTCGTCGAGGAAACCGAAATGGCAAAGACCTCAATGGTCAACCGCGACATCAAGCGGAAAAAGCTGGCCCTGAAGTTCGCTGACAAGCGTGCGGCTCTGAAGAAGATCGTGTCCTCGGTGGACGCGACCTACGAAGAGAAGATCGAAGCATCGACCAAGTTGTCCAAGCTGCCGCGCGATTCGTCGCCGAGCCGCCACCGCAACCGTTGCGAGCTGTCCGGTCGTTCGCGTGGCGTCTACAGCAAGTTCGGCCTCGGCCGTAACAAGCTGCGCGAAGCCACCATGCGCGGCGACGTGCCGGGCTTGCGCAAGGCGAGCTGGTAAGAAAGCCCCGGCCAGGCCGCAAGGTCTGGCCCGGGATGCCGGGCAGGGCAGCCTGATCGGCATTTTTGCAGAGAGTCCGACGCAAGTCGGACTCTTTGTCGTATAATTCCGCTTCTGCCCCGCCCGGATTCCGGCCGGTGGCACGGAAAAAGGTCCTGGCCCCTCCCAGGAAACACAAGATTTTCGCGAAAGCGGATATCGGTGCACTCAAAGGTATCGACTATGAGCATGACTGATCCCATCGCCGACCTGCTGGTACGCATTAAAAATGCGGCCGCGGTTGGCAAGCCGACGGTGAAAGCCCCGTCCTCCAAGATCAAGGTTGCAATCGCAGAAGTGTTGAAGGCCGAAGGCTACATCACCGACCTGCGCGTCAACCCGATCGAAAACAACAAGGCCGAGCTTGAAATCGTCCTGAAGTATTTCGAAGGCAAGCCGGTCATCGCGACCCTGAAGCGCTTCTCGCGTTCGGGTCTGCGCCAGTACCGTGGCAAGTCCGAGCTGCCGAAGGTCCTCAACGGCCTGGGCGTCGCCATCATTTCCACCTCCAAAGGCATCATGACTGATGCGCAGGCGCGCCAGCTCGGCGTCGGCGGCGAAGTCCTGTGCTTCGTGGCCTAAGGGAAGGAGTCCACTATGTCCCGTGTAGCCAAGAAGCCGGTCAACCTGCCCAAGGGCGTTGAACTGAACATCCAGCCGGAGCTGGTCAGCGTGAAGGGGCCGAAGGGCTCGCTGTCGCTGGTCAAGAGTGCCGGTGTTGAAATCACTGTCGACAATGGCGTCGTCACGCTTGCTGCGAGCGATGCATCGCAGGTCGCGCTGGCGGGTACCGTGCGTTCGATCCTGGCCAATATGGTGCAGGGCGTGTCCGAGGGTTTCGAGAAGAAGCTCGAGCTGGTCGGCGTGGGTTATCGCGCTGCCATGCAGGGCAAGGACCTGAGCCTGTCCCTGGGCTTCTCGCACCCGGTCGTGTTCGTGGCGCCGGAAGGCATCACCCTGGCCACCCCGACCCAGACCGAAGTTCTGGTCCAGGGGTCGGACAAGCAGGTCGTCGGTGAGGTCGCCGCCAAGATTCGTGGCTACCGTCCGCCGGAGCCCTACAAGGGCAAGGGTGTGAAGTACGCCGGTGAAGTCATCATTCGCAAGGAAGCCAAGAAGGCCTAATCCGGTCGTCTGGCTTTCCAAGGAAAAAGATCATGAACAAGAACATCGCCCGTCTGCGTCGCGCCAAGTCGACCCGCTCGCATATCCGTGTACTCGGCGTGCCGCGGCTGTCGGTGCTGCGTACCGGACAGCACTTGTACGCCCAGGTCTTCACTGCCGACGGCTCCAAGGTGCTGGCTGCCGCCAACACCCTGCAGGCTGACGTCAAGGAAGGTCTGAAGAACGGCAAGAACAGCGACGCCGCCGCCAAGGTCGGCAAGCTGGTTGCCGAGCGCGCCCTGGCTGCCGGTATCGAGAAGGTCGCATTCGACCGTTCCGGCTACCGCTACCACGGCCGCATCAAGGCTCTGGCCGAAGCTGCCCGCGAAGGCGGCCTGCAGTTCTGAGGATTGGGAGGGCAGGGTTCGCCCTGCCTTCCGCCTGCCTGCCGGCGCGGGTTGCGTCGGGCGTTGTCGCTCTTCTGCAGCGATGGACGAATCACCGCTTCATTCCACAACCATAAGCGGCCCAGAGCCGTACATATCCAATCAATCAAGGAATCGAAATGGCAGAAGAACGTGCACCGCGAGGTCGTGATCGCGACCGTCGCGAAGAGAAAGTAGACGACGGCATGATCGAAAAGCTGGTCGCGGTCAATCGCGTCAGCAAGACCGTCAAGGGTGGTCGCCAGTTCACCTTCACCGCACTGACCGTGGTCGGTGACGGCGCTGGTCGCGTCGGTTTCGGCTATGGCAAGGCGCGTGAAGTGCCGGTCGCCATCCAGAAGTCGATGGAGCAGGCGCGCAAGAACCAGGTCAGCGTCGATCTGAACAACGGTACGTTGTGGCATGCCGTCAAGGACGGTCATGGCGCCGCCCGCGTGTTCATGATGCCGGCCTCGGAAGGTACCGGTGTGATCGCCGGTGGTGCCATGCGCGCCGTGCTGGAAGCCGTGGGCGTGAAGGACGTGCTGGCCAAGGCCGTGGGTTCGCGCAACCCGATCAACCTGGTGCGCGCCACGTTGAAGGGTCTGTCCGGCATGCAGTCGCCGGCCCGCATTGCGGCCAAGCGCGGCAAGAAGGTGGAGGATCTCAACCATGGCTAATGAAACCAACAAGACCGTGAAGGTGCGCCTGGTGCGCGGCCTGCGTGGTTCACGTGCGGTGCACCGCCTGTCGGTGCGCGCGCTGGGTCTGAACAAGCTCAATGATGTGCGTGAATTGAAGGACAGCCCACAGGTTCGTGGCCTGATCAACAAGGTTCACTACCTCGTCAAGGTTGAGGAATAATCCAATGACTATGCGTCTGAATGAACTGAGTCCGGCCCCGGGCGCCCGTAAAGAGCGCACCCGTGTCGGTCGTGGTATCGGCTCCGGCCTGGGCAAGACCTGCGGCCGCGGTCACAAGGGCTCGTTCGCGCGCTCGGGTAAGGGCAAGATCAAGGCCGGCTTCGAAGGCGGCCAGACCCCGATGCAGCGTCGTCTGCCGAAGATCGGCTTCTTTTCCCGGGTGGCCAAGGACACTGCCGAAGTGCTGTCCTACCATCTGGACCGCCTGCCGGCCGGTGAGATCGATTTCGCTGCACTGCGTGCCGCGAAGCTGGTGCCGAGCACTGCCAAGAAGGCCAAGGTGGTCCTGAAGGGCGAGCTGACCAAGGCGTTCACCCTGAAGGGTGTTGCCGCCACGGCAGGTGCCAAGGCTGCGATTGAAGCTGCCGGCGGCAGCGTACAGGAGTAACTGGGACATGGCGCAGGCGGGCATCGGAAACCTCGGCGGCGGACTGGGCAAGTTCACTGAACTTCGTCAGCGTCTGTTGTTCGTGTTGGGGGCATTGATCGTCTATCGCATCGGCTGTTATGTGCCGGTGCCAGGCGTGAATCCCGATGCCATGCTTTCGCTGATGCAGGCGCAGGGCGGCGGGATCGTGGACATGTTCAACATGTTCTCGGGCGGCGCCCTGCACCGTTTCAGTATTTTTGCGTTGAACGTGATGCCGTACATCTCGGCCTCCATCGTCATGCAGCTTGCCGTGCATATTTTCCCGGCGCTGAAGGCGATGCAGAAAGAGGGTGAGTCGGGGCGTCGCAAGATCACCCAGTACTCGCGCTTCGGCGCGGTGGGGCTGGCGATCGTACAGGGCGCCAGCATCGCGTTGGCGCTGCAGAACCAGCTGTCCCCAGGCGGCGCGCCGGTGGTCTACGCACCGGGCATGGGCTTCGTGCTCACCGCCGTGGTCGCGCTGACGGCCGGGACGATCTTCCTGATGTGGGTCGGTGAGCAGGTGACCGAGCGGGGCATCGGCAACGGTGTGTCGCTGATCATCTTCGCCGGCATTGTCTCCGGTCTGCCGGCGGCGGTCATCGGCACCCTCTCGGCGTACCGTGACGGCAACATGAGCTTCATCTCGTTGCTGCTGATTGCCCTGGTGGTTCTGGCGTTCACCTATTTCGTGGTGTTCGTCGAGCGCGGCCAGCGTCGGATCACGGTCAATTACGCCCGCCGTCAGGGGGGTCGCAACGCCTACATGAACCAGACCTCGTTCCTGCCGCTGAAGCTGAACATGGCGGGTGTGATTCCGGCAATCTTCGCCTCCAGCATCCTGGCATTCCCGGCGACTCTTGCCATGTGGTCCGGCCAGGCCAGTTCGGCGACGTGGTTGCAGCGCGTGTCCAATGCGCTGGGGCCGGGTGAGCCGTTGCACATGATCGTGTTTGCAGCGCTGATCTCCGGGTTCGCGTTCTTCTACACCGCGCTGGTGTTCAACTCGCAGGAAACCGCGGACAACCTGAAGAAGTCCGGGGCGCTGATTCCGGGCATCCGTCCGGGCAAGGGCACGGCCGACTATATCGACGGTGTGCTGACCCGCCTGACCGCGGCCGGTTCGCTGTATCTGGTGATCGTCTGTCTGCTGCCGGAAGTGCTGCGCACCCAGCTCAATGCCTCGTTCTACTTCGGTGGCACCTCGCTGTTGATCGTGGTGGTGGTGGTGATGGATTTCATTGCGCAGATCCAGGCCCACCTGATGTCACACCAGTACGAAAGCCTGCTGAAGAAGGCCAACCTCAAGGGCGGTTCGCGCGGCGGTTTTGCTCGCGGCTGATTTCCGGGTATAATTTCCGACTGATAGCGTGAAGGCCTGCCGGTACCCGGAAGTGGCCTTCCAAATAGAAGGGCGGCCCCCGCAGCGGTCTCGGGTGGGGGTGTGATGTGGTGGTTCCGCGCAGGAGTAGCGCGGGCGGTGGCAGGAGAGGATTCCTGCCGTCAACTGCATCCGGCGCCGGAGCATGGGCACACTCCCCACGCCGGGTTCCTGGAACGTCACTGTTCCGCGGACTTAAAAGCAAGCCGGGACCTTGTTGTAACCGCTAATCAACACTTTTGATATATCCTGCCGGACTTGTGTGCCTAGCGCGCAGTCGGCCAACTCTCAGCTGGAGAACCGCGTCATGGCGCGTATTGCAGGCGTCAACCTGCCAGCCCAGAAGCATGTCTGGGTCGGGTTGCAAAGCATTTACGGCATCGGCCGTACCCGTTCGAAGAAGGTCTGCGAATCCGCAGGCGTGACTTCGACCACCAAGATCCGCGAACTGTCGGAGCCGGAAATCGAGCGCCTGCGTTCGGAAGTCGGCAAGTACATCGTTGAAGGCGACCTGCGTCGCGAGATCGGTATTGCCATCAAGCGTCTGATGGACCTGGGTTGCTACCGCGGCCTGCGTCACCGTCGCGGCTTGCCGTTGCGCGGTCAGCGCACCCGTACCAACGCCCGCACCCGCAAGGGCCCGCGCAAGGCGATCAGGAAGTAAGGGACTAAGAAATGGCTAAGCCTTCTGCTGCTAAAACGAAGAAGAAGATCAAGCGTGTCATCACCGACGGTGTTGCCCACGTCCATGCTTCCTTCAACAACACCATCGTGACCATCACCGACCGTCAGGGCAATGCGTTGTCTTGGGCGACCTCGGGTGGTGCCGGCTTCCGCGGTTCGCGCAAGTCGACTCCCTTTGCTGCACAGGTTGCCGCCGAAAAGGCTGGCAAGGCTGCGCTGGACTACGGCGTCAAGTCGCTGGAAGTCCGCATCAAGGGTCCCGGTCCGGGTCGTGAGTCTGCCGTTCGTTCGTTGAACAACGTCGGCTACAAGATCACCAACATCATCGACGTGACGCCTATCCCGCACAACGGGTGCCGTCCGCCGAAAAAGCGTCGCGTCTGAGGAGCTGAAGAGAAATGGCTCGTTATATTGGTCCTACCTGTAAGCTCGCCCGTCGCGAAGGCGCCGATCTGTCCCTCAAGAGCCCGGCGCGTGCGCTGGACTCCAAGTGCAAGCTGGAGCAGAAGCCCGGCCAGCACGGTGCTACCGCCCGCAAGGGCAAGCTGTCCGACTACGCCACCCAGCTGCGTGAAAAGCAGAAGGTCAAGCGTATCTACGGTCTGCTGGAGCGCCAGTTCCGCAACTACTACAAGAAGGCCTCGACCAAGAAGGGCAACACCGGCGAGAACCTGTTGCAGCTGTTGGAAACCCGCCTGGACAACGTGGTCTACCGCATGGGCTTTGCTGTGACCCGTCCGGCTGCGCGCCAGCTGGTGTCGCACCGCGGTGTCACGGTCAACGGCAAGTCGGTGAATCTGGCTTCGTACCAGGTCAAGGCGGGCGATGCGGTTGCGTTGTCCGAGAAGGCTGCCAAGCAGCTGCGCGTCCAGGAAGCCCTGACCGTTGCCGCCCAGCACGACCTGCGTCCTTCGTGGGTTGAAGTTGATTCGGGCAAGTTTGCCGGCATCTTCAAGGCGGTTCCGGATCGCGCCGACCTGCCTGCGGATATCAACGAAGCGCTGATCGTCGAGTTGTATTCGAAGTAATTCACAATGGAGAACCTCCGGGTCGTACCGGAGGTTCGCAGGAGAACCCGCAACATGACGGTTACCGCCAATCAGGTTCTGCGTCCTCGCGGTCCGCAGATCGAACGCATTACCGACACCCGTGCCAAGGTCGTTATCGAACCGTTGGAGCGTGGTTACGGGCATACGCTGGGCAACGCCCTGCGTCGCGTGCTGCTGTCGTCCATCCCGGGCTTTGCCGTTACCGAGGTCGAGATCGATGGCGTGCTGCACGAGTACACCACGGTTGAAGGGCTGCAGGAGGACGTGCTTGAAGTCCTGCTCAACCTGAAAGACGTGGCGATCCGCATGCACACCGGCGACAGCGCTACGTTGTCCCTGTCCAAGCAGGGCCCGGGCATCGTCACTGCTGCCGATATCAAGGTCGACCACAACGTCGAGGTGCTCAATGGCGATCATGTGATCTGCCATCTGACCAAGGACGTTGCGCTGAACATGCGTTTGAAGGTGGAGCGCGGCTTCGGCTACCAGCCGGCGGCTGCACGCCGTCGTCCGGACGAGGAAACCCGTGCCATCGGCCGTCTGGTCCTGGATGCGTCGTTCTCGCCCGTGCGTCGCGTCGCCTATTCGGTGGAAGCGGCCCGCGTCGAGCAGCGTACCGATCTGGACAAGCTGGTGCTGGATATCGAAACCAACGGCACGATCGATGCCGAGGAAGCGGTGCGCACGGCGGCCGATATCCTCAGCGACCAGTTGTCGGTGTTCGGTGACTTCACCCATCGCGATCGCGGTGCGACGAAGCCGGCCACCAATGGCGTGGATCCGGTGCTGCTGCGCCCGATCGACGACCTGGAGCTGACGGTGCGTTCGGCCAACTGCCTCAAGGCGGAAAGCATCTACTACATCGGCGATCTGATCCAGAAGACCGAGGTGGAACTGCTCAAGACTCCGAACCTGGGCAAGAAGTCGCTCACTGAAATCAAGGAAGTGCTCGCCCAGCGCGGCCTTTCGCTGGGCATGAAGCTGGAGAACTGGCCGCCGGCCGGTGTCGCCCAGCACGGCATGCTCGGTTAAGCAACATCTGCGTCCCCGCATGGGCAACCATGCGGGGGCGTTGTTGCAGGCAGTACCCGCGTTGATGGGCTTCAAGCCCGCGGCGCATGCCGGCCTGGAGGGCCGGTCAGGACCATCCGCAGTCCGTGTTCCAACGCCAGGAAGGCGACAGCGATACCCAACAGTTCAACATTCGACACACCACAGGAATCGACACCATGCGTCACCAGAAATCCGGCCGTAAATTCAACCGCACCAGCGCCCACCGCCAGGCGATGTTCTCCAACATGGCTGCGTCGCTGTTCAAGCACCAGCTGATCAAGACCACCCTGCCCAAGGCCAAGGAACTGCGCCGCGTTGCCGAGCCGCTGATCACCCTGGCCAAGATCGACAGCGTCGCCAACCGTCGTCTGGCGTTTGCCCGCCTGCGTGACAAGGAAGCCGTCGGCATCCTGTTCACCGTGCTGGGTCCGCGCTACGCCACCCGTCCGGGCGGCTACCTGCGTCTGCTGAAGTGCGGTTTCCGCGCCGGCGACAACGCGCCGATGGCGTACGTGGAGCTGGTCGACCGTGCGGTCGCCGTGGCCGAGGAAGTGGCTGAGTAATCAGTCCACCCACTACGCAAGAGCGCACACGAAAGCCCGGCCTGGTTGCCGGGCTTTTTGTTTGGGCGATTGTCGGCGCCACTGCGACTGTCGGGCAGGGCGGTGGGGCTGCTACTCTTGCGCACTGGCCTGAATGAGCGTTGTCGATGAATCCGTTGCAGTGGAATTTCCGTGCCCAGTTCCTGCTTGGCTTTGCGGTCTGTGCCGCAGTGCTGGGGTATGCGATTTTCGTCCAGTTGCAGCAGGGGCTGGAACCGTGCCCGCTGTGCATTTTCCAGCGGCTGGCATTCGCGGCGCTGGGCCTGCTGTTCCTGATCGGCGCGCTGCATGGCCCGCGCGGGAAGACGGGGCGGCAGGGCTATATGGTGCTGGCTGTGGTGGCTGCCGCGATCGGTGCGGGTATCGCCGCGCGCCATGTGTGGATCCAGGTGATGCCCAAGGACGGCATGTCCAGCTGCGGGCCGCCGCTGGGCTTCCTCAGCGAAACCATGGGGCCGCTGGAGGTGTTCCGTACCGTGCTGACCGGCACCGGCGACTGCGGCACCATCGACTGGCAGTTCCTGGGCCTGAGCATGCCGATGTGGAGCCTGCTGTGTTTCCTGGTGCTGGCTGGCTGGGCGATCTTCGCCGCGTGCCGCACGCCTGTTCCACGCTTGCGCTGATCACCACCAAACGTTCTTTTCCCTTCTGTTACTGGTGTCTCCCCCATGAATCTGTCTGACCGCTCCGCCGCGCCTGCCGTTCCGTCCCCGCCGTGGGCACCGGACAGCTGGCGCAGCAAGCCGGGGTTGCAGATGCCCACGTATCCGGACCCGGATGCCTTGAACGCGGCGCTGGCCGAATTACGGCAGTTGCCGCCGCTGGTGACCTCGTGGGAGATCTTCGCGCTCAAGCAGCAACTGGCCGATGCGCAGGAGGGCAGGCGCTTCCTGCTGCAGGGCGGAGATTGCGCGGAGAACTTCAGCGATTGCGAGTCGGGCACCATTTCCAACCGGCTCAAGGTTTTGCTGCAGATGAGTCTGGCGCTGGTGCACGGCCTGCGCATGCCGGTGATCCGGGTCGGACGTTTTGCCGGGCAGTACGCCAAGCCGCGTTCGGCCGATACCGAAACCCGCGATGGCATCACCCTGCCCAGCTACCGCGGCGACGTGATCAACGCGCCGGAGTTCACCGAGGCGGCGCGGATGCCGGATCCGCAGCGGATGATCACCGCGCATTCGCGCTCGGCGATGACGATGAATTTCGTGCGGGCGCTGGTCGATGGCGGTTTTGCCGACCTGCACCACCCCGAATACTGGAACCTGGACTGGGTCGGTTGCTCGCCGCTGGCGGCCGAGTACCAGAAGATGGTGGTATCCATCGGTGACGCGGTGCGGTTCATGGAAACCCTGTCCGGCTCGCAGGTGCACAACCTCAACCGGATCGATTTCTACACCTCGCATGAAGCGCTGCTGCTGCCCTACGAGCAGGCGCTGACCCGGCAGGTGCCGCGGCAACGCGGGTATTTCAACCTGAGCACGCATTACCCGTGGATCGGCATGCGTACCGCAGCGCTGGACGGGGCCCATGTCGAGTACCTGCGCGGGGTGCGCAATCCGATTGCGATCAAGGTGGGGCCGTCGATGCAGCCGGACCAGCTGCTGCGGCTGATCGATGTGCTCAACCCCGAAGACGAGCCGGGCCGGCTGAGTTTCATCCATCGGATGGGGGCGGCGCAGATCGCCGAGAAACTGCCGGCGTTGCTTGACGCGGTCAAGCGCGATGGACGGCGGGTGCTGTGGGTGTGCGATGCCATGCATGGCAATACCGAGAGCACCAGCAACGGGTACAAGACCCGTCGCTTCGACAATATCCGCGCGGAAGTGGAACTGGCGTTCGATCTGCATGCGGCCGCCGGTACGCGCCTGGGCGGGGTGCATCTGGAGCTGACCGGCGAGGATGTCACCGAGTGCACCGGCGGCGCGCGTGAGCTTACCGAGCGCGATCTGGAGCGGGCCTATCGTTCCAGCGTCGACCCGCGGCTGAACTACGAGCAGTCGCTGGAAATCGCGATGGCCATCGTGCGCAAGCAGGGCCAGCTTCCGCCTGTCTGAGGAGTGCGGTTATCCGGGGGTGCTCTCCGGCCGGCGGCGCGCTGCTGCGGCCGGCCAGCGGTTGACGCGGCCCGCCTGCGCCGCGGC
>NZ_JAUJUJ010000181.1 GCF_030711595.1 Stenotrophomonas sp. YIM B06876 | reverse complement strand
ATGCCGATGATGGTTTGCACGATCGCTGCGTCGCTGGGGTCGGTGACGATGTCCTGCACGAAGCCGCCGTCGATCTTGAGCTGGTGCAGCGGCAGCCGCTTGAGGTGCGTGAGCGACGAATAGCCGGTGCCGAAGTCATCGAGCGCAAAGCGCACGCCCTGGCGGCGCAGTGTCTCCATCTTGTGCACGGTGTCGGCGATGTCGTGCAGCATCAGGCTCTCGGTCAGCTCCAGCACCAGCCGGGCCGGATTGGCCCCGCTGCGCTGCAGCGCGTTTTGCACCTGGAGCACGAAATCGGGGTGGCCGAACTGCCGCGCGCTGACGTTCAGGGCCAGCACCAGGGCCTGCGTTAGGGCGCCGCCTTCCCAGCGCTTGAGCTGTGCGCAGGCCTGCTGCAGCACCCAGTCGCCCAGCGGCAGGATCAGGCCCGACTCTTCCGCGATCGGGATGAACTGCGCCGGCGGCACATTGCCGAACTGCGGGTGCGTCCAGCGCAGCAGCACTTCGGCCCCGACGGCCCGGTGCCCGGCGTCGACCTGGACCTGGAAGTGCAATTGGAGTTGACCGGCGTCGATGGCGCCATGCAAGGCGGCCAGCAAGGCCGTGCGGGTTTCGAGCTCGGCCTGCATCGCGGGGTCGAAAAAGCAGAAGCCGTTGCGCCCGGCATTCTTGGCCTGGTACATGGCGGCGTCCGCGCGCTTGAGCAGGTCCTTGATGGTCGTGTCGTTGCGCTTGAACAGGCCGATGCCGATGCTGGCGCTGGTGTGGTGGGCCTGGTTGGCAAGCTGGCTGGGNGGGGTCGAAAAAGCAGAAGCCGTTGCGCCCGGCATTCTTGGCCTGGTACATGGCGGCGTCCGCGCGCTTGAGCAGGTCCTTGATGGTCGTGTCGTTGCGCTTGAACAGGCCGATGCCGATGCTGGCGCTGGTGTGGTGGGCCTGGTTGGCAAGCTGGCTGGGCTGCTTCAGGGCCGCGAGAAGCTGCTGGGCAATGCCGCTGGCCTGTTGCTGCGCGCAGGCCTCCTGCGCAGGGAGCTTGTCGACGAGGACGACGAATTCGTCGCCGCCCAGGCGGGCGATGGTGTCGGTATCGCGCACCGCGCCGCGCAGGCGCTGCGCGATGTCCACCAGGAACTGGTCGCCCACCTCGTGGCCCTGCGTGTCGTTGATGCTCTTGAAGTTGTCCAGGTCCAGCAGCAGCACGGCGCGGTGGTGCTCGTCCTGGCCGCTGGCCGCCAGTGCCGACTGCATGCGCTCGCGCAGCAGCCGGCGGTTGGGCAGGTGCGTGAGGGGGTCGTAGTAGACCAGCTGGTGGATGGCTTTTTCGTTCGCGCCCAGCTTGATCTGCAGGGCTTGCAGCGCGCGCATCACGTCGCTGATCTCGTCCTTGCCGCGGATGCTGATGGCGGTGTCGAGCTTGCCGCTCTCGATATGGCGGAACACCTTGATCACGTGCCGCAGCGGCTGGACGATGGAGCGGATCAACAGCACGCCCAGCAGGCTCAGCACGGCCATGGCCGCCACCAGCGCGCCCACGGCCGTCCACCAGGTTTGCGCATAGCGCTGCAGGCCCGCGCCATAGGCGGCCTGCG
>NZ_JAUJUJ010000180.1 GCF_030711595.1 Stenotrophomonas sp. YIM B06876 | reverse complement strand
GTGACGGCCGTGAGCAGCAGAAAGCCCAGCATCCACACCGGGTGCGCGATCTCATACGGCACGAAGACGCGCGCCGTTGCCAGGATGAGCGCACCGACCAGGAGCGATTTGGTGGCGGCCGCGCCCACGTAGCCCAGCAGCACCTCGACCCAGTTGACCGGCGCGCTCAGCAGCTCGTAGATGGTGCCCGACCACTTGGGCATGTAGATGCCAAAGGACGAGTTGGAAATGCTCTCGCTCAGCAACGAGAGCATGAGCAGGCCCGGAATGATGTAGGCGCCGTAGCTGACGCCGCCGATGTCGCCCATGCGCGAGCCGATGGCCGAGCCGAAGACGATGAAATACAGCGAGGTCGAGAGCACCGGCGCGATCAGGCTTTGCGCCCAGGTGCGGAAGGCCCGGTTCATCTCGAAGCGGTAGATGGCGCGCACGCCGTGCAGGTTCAGGCCCATCATGCTGGCGGTGCTTTCTGTGCGGGGTGTCCCTGGTGCACCAGGCTGACGAAGATGTCTTCGAGCGAGCTCTCGGACGAATGCAGGTCCTTGAAGTCGATGCCGTGCTCTTGCAGCGCACGCAGCAGCGCGGCGATGCCGGTGTCTTCCTGCTGGGTGTCGAAGTGGTAGGTCAGCGCGCTGCCGTCTGCGCTGAGCTCCAGCAGCCAGCGCGCCAGCGCGTCCGGCACGCGCTCCATCGGCTGCTGCAGCGTCAGCGTGAGCTGCTTCTTGCCCAGCTTGTGCATCAGCACGTCCTTGTCTTCGACCACGATCAGCTCGCCCTGGCGGATCACGCCGATGCGGTCGGCCATGTCCTCGGCTTCCTCGATGTAGTGCGTGGTCAGGATGATGGTGGTGCCGCCATCGCGCAGCGCGCGCACCAGGCGCCACATGTCGTGGCGCAGCTCCACGTCCACGCCCGCGCTGGGCTCGTCGAGGAACAAAATTTTGGGCTCGTGCGACAGCGCCTTGGCGATCAGCACGCGGCGCTTCATGCCGCCCGACAGGGCCAGGATCTTGCTGTCCTTTTTGTCCCAGAGCGATAGGTCCTTGAGGATCTTTTCGATCAGCGCCGGGTTCGGCGCCTTGCCGAACAGCCCGCGGCTGAAGCTCACCGTGGCCCACACGGTTTCGAACGAATCGGTGTGCAGCTCCTGCGGCACCAGGCCGATGGCGGCGCGCGCGGCGCGCCAGGCGCGCACGGTATCAAAGCCGTCGGCCGTGACGCTGCCTTCGCTGGCGTTGGTGATGCCGCAGATGACGCTGATCAGCGTGGTCTTGCCGGCGCCGTTCGGGCCCAACAGGGCAAAAATTTCGCCGCGGCGGATGTCCAGGTCGATGTTCTTCAGCGCCTGGAAGCCGCCGGCGTAGGTTTTGCTGAGGCCGCGCACGCGGACGATGGCGTCGGCAACAGGCGCCGCAAGGGTGATGGCAGACATAAGGTGCTGTACTTGAAAGAGTTAGCGCGCACGCGCCGCGGCCACCTCGCGCCCCAGCTCGATCACCGCCATGGCGTAGTAGCTCGACCAGTTGTAGCGCGTGATCGCATAGAAGTTCTCGGTGCCGGCCACATAGCTCGGTGCCTCGTCGCCATTCTGCAG
>NZ_JAUJUJ010000043.1 GCF_030711595.1 Stenotrophomonas sp. YIM B06876 | reverse complement strand
CGCCGCCTGGCGCCGGCCGGCCCGGGCGCCCGGCGCCGCTCCTGGCGCTCAATGCCACCGAGGGAATGATCAGCGCGTCCTTGGCCTGGCTGAGCAGCACCGAGACCTGCGCGGTCATGTTGATGCGCAGCATGCCGTCGGGATTCTCGACGTCGAACAGGGCGTTGTAGTAGACCGCCGAGCTGGAACCGGAACCGGACGAGGAACTGCTGGAGGAGCCGGATTCGTTGGCGACCGAGGCCGGCGCCGGATTCACCGTGCGCAGGGTGGCGTGGTACTTCTTTTCCGGCGCGCCGAGGATGGTGAAATACACCGGCATGCCGGACGTGATCTTGACCACGTCGGCCTCGGAGACTTCGGCATTCACCGTGACCAGATCCAAGCGCGCCAGCTTGACGATGGTCGGCGCCGACTGGTTGGCGTTGACGGTGCGGCCTTCCTCGGCCACCACCGCCACCACGGTGCCGTTGATCGGCGCGGTGATGCGGGTGTAGCCCAGATTGGCCTTGGCGGTTTCGCGCTCGCTCTCGCGCTGTTTGATCTGTGCATCGAGCGCGCGGATCTGGGCGCGGGTGGAGGCCATGCTGGCTTCGGCCGATTCGTACTCCGCGCGTGAGGTCGCGTCTGCGGCCAGCATCTGCTTCTGCCGCTGGAAGGTGAGTTCGGCCTGGCGCAGCTGCGCCTGCTGCACCGCGCGCTGGGCGCTGATGTTCTCCAGTGCCGCTTCGGCGTTGCGCAGGCTGTTCTGCTGGGTGGTGGAATCGATCTCGGCGATCAGGTCGCCTTCCTTCACCGTGTCGCCCAGCTGCACCTTCAGCGATTTGATCTGGCCCGAAGCCTGCGCACCGACGCTGACCAGCTTGTAGGCATCGATCACGCCGGTGGCTTCCACCGTCTGTTCCAGATCGCCGCGGATCACCGGGGTGGTGGCCAGGGTGGGCATTGCCGGCTTGCGCAGGGTCCAGCCGGTGATGCCGGCAAGCAGCAGGACAACGACCACCACGACGATGACGCGACCGCGTCGGGACTTGGGCAGATACGGCTTCACGATGACATCGGACTCTGGGCAAGCCGCATGTCGCGGCGTCGTTGCCAGTGTGGCCGGCGCGTCTGCAAGCCTCAATACATGGTGTGTGTCGGCATGTATCCGCCGCTGCGAAAGGTGTATCGCACTGTATCGGCGCATGCGCGCGATACAGTGCGACACGAATCCGGGCGCGCGCGCCGATCCGCTAGGATGGATCATTGCACCATGACGGAAACAATGACCATGCACCGCCTGCTGGTGGTTGACGACGATATCGACATCCGCACCCTGCTTGCCGAGCAGCTGGGACGCGCCGGCTATCTGGTCAGTACCGCCGGTGACGGCAGCCAGATGCGGCAGGTGCTGGAACGCGAACATGTCGACCTGATCGTGCTGGATCTGAACCTGCCGCGCGAGGACGGGCTGTCGCTGTGCCGCGACCTGCGGGCGCGTTCGGCAACCCCGGTGATCATGCTCACGGCCCGCAGTGAACCGATCGACCGCGTGCTGGGGCTGGAGATGGGCGCCGACGATTATCTGGCCAAGCCGTTCGAACCGCGCGAGTTGCTGGCGCGCATCCGCAACGTGTTGCGCCGGACCGAGGCGCTGCCGGCGAACCTGGAACCGCTGGCGATGCGGCGGGCGCGTTTTTCCAACTGGATTTTTGACCTGGAACACCGCCATCTGGTCGATCCGGGCGGGCGGGTGGTGATGCTGTCGGGGGCCGAGTTCCGCCTGCTGCGCGTGTTTGTCGGCCATGCCAACAAGGTGTTGTCGCGCGAGCAGCTGGTGGCGTTGAGCAGCGGGCGCAGCTACGAGGCGCAGGACCGGGCCATCGACCTGCAGGTCAGCCGCCTGCGGCAGAAGCTGGGCGACGCCGGCGGCAGCGATGGCGTGATCAAGACCGTGCGCAACGAAGGTTATGTGTTCGCCAGCGCGGTGGCGCTGGAATGAAGCGCCTGCGGCGGTTCCTGTCGTCGATGGCCGGGCGCCTGTTCGTGATCCTGTTCGTGGGGATGATGGTGGCTGCGGTCTGCGCCACGCTGCTGGCCAATGCCAAGCGCCAGCAGGAGTTCGAGCGGCAGAATCTGGCGCGTATCGCCGACCGGCTGCAGGGCTTCGTCAACCTGCTCGACAACAACCTGGAGCTGCGCCCGCGACTGCTGGCGGTGGGCGGGCCGAGCGTGCGCGTGGTCAGCGGCGAATTCCGCACGGGTGATCCGGACCCGGGGCTGATGGCGGTACTGGCCACGCGCGAAGGACCGGTGGCCACGGCACAGGTGCGGGCGACCGGTTTCCGTGCCTGCCTGCCGCCGTTGCCGGACTTCGTTACGCGCAGTGGCGGCCCGCGCAAGCACATCCGGGTGCGGCCGCGCGATCCGGACTTCACCCCGCCGCGCTGCCGGCTGGTCGAGTTGCAGCTCAGCGACGGCACGCCGCTGCGGCTGGCACTGGAATACCCGGCCGTGGCGCGCAGTACCGTCCCGGCGTTCGACCCGTGGTTCATGTCGTTGCTGGGGCTGGCGATGGCGGTCTTGGCCTACGCGGTGGCGCGCATCGCCAGCGCGCCACTGCAGCGGCTGGCATCGGCCGCCGCCGAGTTGGGGCAGGACCTGCAGCGCGACCCGTTGCCGGTTACCGGGCCATTGGAAGTGCGCCGCGCCGCCGAGGCCTTCAACGCGATGCAAAAACGCCTGCAGCGGCATCTGGGCGAGCGCACGCAGATGCTGGCGGCCATCACCCACGATCTGCAGACCCCGGTCACCCGCCTGCGTCTGCGGCTGGAGAACGTGGCCGATGAAACCCTGCGCGAACGTCTGGTGGCCGATCTGGCGGCGATGCAGGCGCTGGTCCGCGAAGGCCTGGAGCTGGCCCGCAGCGCCGAGAGTGCCGAGCCGCGGGTGGCGCTGGATCTGGACTCGCTGCTGCAGAGCATTGCCGAGGACGCGGCCGAGGCCGGCAACGATGCCGTGTTCGAACGCGGCTGCGGCGCGGTGCTGATGCTGCGGCCGCTGGCGATGCACCGGCTGTTCTCCAACCTGGTCGACAACGCGATCAAGTACGGGCATTCGGCGCGGGTGACGGCCGATATCCGCGACGGCACGGTGGAGGTGCGCATCCAGGACCGCGGTCCCGGTCTGGCCGATGAGGACCTGGAAGCGGTGTTCACGCCCTTCCTGCGTCTGGAAACCTCGCGTTCGCGCGAAACCGGCGGTGCCGGGCTGGGCCTGACCATCGCCCGGGCACTGGCCGAGAAGGAGGGCGCCACGCTGGTGCTGCGCAATCATCCAGGGGGCGGGCTGCAGGCCGTCGTCTGCTGGCAGTTGCCGCGCTGGGGCAGCGGGCGGCCGCTCTGAACCGGGTCGCTGCGCCGCCGGCTTTTGCCTGATAATGGCCGCATCCGCTTCCTTCAAGCCGCTTTCGTCCGCCCATGAAACCCGCAGATGCCTCCGCCGCACGCCCTGCAGCCGCAGCGCGGCACGCGGCGCGTGGAGCCTGGTGGAGCGGGCGCTGATGCAGCAAGCCTGGGGGAGGCTGGGCCACACCATCGCACGGTGGGGGATGCCGGGAATACTGGCGCTGCTGTTATGGCTGCCGGGGTTTTCCGCCGCCGCTGACGAAGCCGGGACGCCGCTGCGCGACTATGCGCGCGATGTCTGGACCAGCCGCAACGGGCTGCCGCACAACACCTTGCGCGATATCGCGCAGACCCCGGATGGTCACCTGTGGTTCGCGACGTGGGAGGGGCTGGCGCGCTACAACGGCCTGGACTTCACCGTGTTCGACCGCGGCAGCCGGCCGCGGCTGGAGGACAACGGCATCGGCTCGCTGTATGTCGATGGTGAGGGCGCGCTGTGGTTGGGCGATTCGCGCGGCAGTGTGTCGCGCTTCGACCAGAAGGGTCGTTGGCAGCACTGGAAGCCGGCCACCGGCGAAGCCCCGGTGACCATCATCGAGGCAATGCAGAAGGACAGCCATGGTCGGCTGTGGCTGTTGTACGACGGGATGGGGCTGGGCCGACTGGACCCGGACCGGAGCTTCCATTACTTCCTGCCGCCGCCGTCGCTGCGCGGCGCAGTCAATTTCACCCGCATGGTGGTGGATGCGCAGGACCGGGTCTGGGTCGGCACCTTCGATGGGCTGCTGTATCTGGAGGGCGACGGGGGCCTGAAACGGGCGCCGGCCCGTTTCGGGCTGCCGCCGGGACTGGCGTGGCCGTACCAGGCGCCGGACGGGACGATCTGGATCGTCGCCGGCGAGCGCATCTACCGCATGCAGGGCGAACAGCTGGTGCTCGCCCACCGGCTGCCCGGGGCCGGACAACTGACCGAGATGCTGCAGGACCGCCACGGTGATCTGTGGCTGGGCACCGAGAACGACGGTCTGTGGCGGCTCGGCCGGCGTGGCGTGGAGCATCTGCAATCCGATAGCGGCTTGCTCGACTACCGCGTGATCAGCCTGTTGGAGGATGCCGAGGGCAGCATCTGGGTCGGCATGAACGGCGGCCTGATGCGGCTGCGCGAGACCCTGTTCACCAGCTACACCCACGACAACGGACTCAGCGGCGATTTCGTGCGCACGCTGGTCGAGGACAGCCGCGGCGCGCTGTGGATCGGCAGCAGCAGTGGCCTGGACCGCATGGCGCCCGACGGCCGTGTGCAGCCGGTGGCCTTGCGTGCCGGGGCGCGGCAACCTTCGGTGCTGGCGGTGGCGGCCGCCGCCTCCGGCGAACTGTGGGTCGGCACGCGCGGCGAAGGGGTGTTCCGCATTGGCGCGGCCGGACAGGTGCGCCACTACCGGCCCGGCATCGACCTGCCGCATGGCAACTACCGCGCCGTGGCGCTGGGAGACAGTGGCCAGGTCTGGCTGGGCTCGGGCCATGGCGTGCTGCAGCTGGTCGATGGCCACGTGGTACCGGTGGCGGCACCAGGCATGCCGCAGACGGTGGTGCTGGCGTTGGCCTGGTTGGAGGGCGCGCTGTGGATAGGCACCACCGAAGGCGTGTGGCGGCTGCAGGATGGCAAGGCTGAGCAGGTCGACGTCGCCGCCGCCGGCGATGCCCGTTCGGTGTACGGCTTCCGGCAGATCGGCACGGCGGTGTGGATGACCAGTGACCGCGGCCTCTACCGCTATGCCGGCGGGCGTTTGAGCGCTGTCGGTCGCGAGCAGGGGATGCCGGTGGACACCACCTTCGAGCTGGTGCCCGACCGTCTGGGCAATGTCTGGCTGAGCAGCAACCGCGGTATCTGGCGCACCCGGCTGGAAGCGCTCGAGGCGGTGGCCGCCGGCCGCCAGCCGCGGCTGCAAGGTGAGATGTACCGGGAGATCGATGGCATGGTCAGCGCCCAGGCCAATGGCAGCTCCGGCCCGGCGGCGATCCTGCGGCGCGATGGCACGGTGTGGGTGGCCACCGCTGGTGGACTGGTGAGCGTGGACCCGAACCTGTTGCAGCGTTTCCGTGAGCGCGCACCGCCCCCGCCGGTGATGGAGAACGTGCTGCTCGATGGCGAGCCGTTGAACTGGCGCACGCGCGACAGCCAGGTGATTCCGGGCGGCCGGCGCCTGACGCTTTCCTATGTGGGATTGAGCTATCTGTTGCCTGGCCGCATCCGCTACCGGACCCGGCTCGAAGGCCTGGACCATGACTGGATCGAACGCGGCAGCCAGCGCAGCGTCGAATATGTCGGCCTGTCTCCGGGCAACTACGTGCTGCATGTGGCTGCCGCGCATCCGGACGGACGCTGGAGTCAGGACGCCGCCTCGTGGCGGTTCACGGTCAAGCCGATGTGGTGGCAGCGGCTGGAGGTGCGTTTGGGCGCCGGCATACTGGTCCTGCTGGTGCTGCTGCTGATGTACCGCTATCTGATCAAGCGCTACAAGAACAGCAATGCACGGCTGGCGCGACTGGTGGATGAGCGCACCCGTGACCTGCAGCTGCAGGCCGAACACCTGCTGGCGGCCAACGCCGAGAAGACCGGATTGGCCGAGCGCTTGCGCCAGCAGTCCGAAGCCTTCGAGCGGCAGGCGCGTGAGGACGGGCTGACCGGGCTGCCCAATCGCCGTGCGTTCGACGAAACACTGGCGCGCGAGGTGGCGCGAGCCCGTCGCGGGGGTCACGCGCTGTGCCTGATGATCCTGGACATCGACCACTTCAAGCGGGTCAATGACAACTGGTCGCATAGCGTCGGGGACGATGTGTTGTGCGAAGTGGGACAACTGCTGCGCCAGGCCTGCCGCGAGTCGGATCTGCCGGCGCGGCTGGGCGGAGAGGAATTCGCGCTGGTGCTCAACAACACCGAGCTGCCGGAGGCAATGGTGGTATCCGAGCGCGTGCATGCGCTGTTCCGCGACCACCGGGACTGGGCGCGGCGGGGCGAAGACCGGCTGCAGATCACCTTCAGCGCCGGCCTGGTGCAGATGGGCGAACAGGATCTGACCCCGTCGCTGTTGAGCCAGCGGGCCGATCGCGCGCTCTACCAGGCCAAACACGAAGGCCGCAACCGCACCTGCATCGGCTGAGCGCCGCCGCATCGGGCGGCGTCAGAACCCGGTCTGGTGATCGTGGTCCAGCCGTGCCGCTGCCGTGTGCGGCTGGCAGCCGCAGCGCAGTGCGGCCGAGCCGGACGGGGGCGGTCTCTGGATTTCCGCACCGGTTAACCAGTCAGGGCAGGCGGGCGAAGCTGCGCGCACGGCCAGAACACCGTGCCGCGATGGCCGCGCGGTTTACCTGCCGTGCGCGCTGAATTTCTTGCCCGTTATTGGGAGGCGCTGCCGGTATCGGGGCGCTGCCAGGCGTTGACGATCTTGCAGAACAGTCGCGCGGTCTGCTCGGTGTCGTACACCGCGCTGTGCGCTTCTTCCGCATTCCAGTCGAAACCGGCCGCCTGGACCGCGCGCGCCAGTACGGTCTGGCCGTAGGCCACGCCGGCCAGAGTGACCGTGTCGAACACGCTGAAGGGGTGGAATGGATTGCGCTTGTGGCCGCAGCGGGCCACCGTGGCATTGAGGAAATTCAGGTCGAAATGGGCGTTGTGGCCGACCAGGATCGCGCGCTGGCAGCCATATTTCTTGAGCGCGGCGCGCACCGGCGCGAAGACATGTTCCAGCGCTTCGCGCTCGGGTTTGGCCAGGCGGAACGGGTGGTCGAGGATGATCCCGGTGATCTCCAGCGACTTGGGGTCGATTTCGGTACCTTCGGCGGGGATGACGTGCGCACTGCGGGTTTCCCCGCAATACAGCTGGCCGTTCCCGTCCATTTCCAGTGGTACCACCGCGATTTCCAGCAGCGCATGGCGGTTCCAGTCGAAGCCGCCGGTTTCCACGTCCACCACCACCGGCAGGAAGCCGCGGAAGCGCTGCGACATCGGGATGAAAGCGGTGGACGAGGGGGCGGATTCGACAGGTTCGTTCATCGCGACAGGGTACCAGAGCGCCCCGGTTTTCCGCCGCTGCGGCTGGGTGCGGCGGATAAGGAGGAGCCGCCCGGTGACGCCGTTACGGCCCGCACGGCGCCTGTGGAAAGGCGCCGCAGCACCGTTGCCGGCTTGAGGGAATTGTCCCGGGCGGCTGCGCCGGGACAGCCACGAAAACCGCCGGTTTGTATTGTCGCGACGGTGTCGGTGCCAGTGTCTTGGCGCGGCCCCCCCTGAAGCGCCGCCGTGGGCGGCAATCCGCTGCTGACCGTGCCATGGCCGTCCAACGGCAGAACGCGGCCTGCCTGCTCCGTTCAAGCCGCCTTGTCGGGGAACTGTTGGGCGATGGCCGCCGCAAGCGCGTCGGAAATCACATCCATGTGGGCCTGCATTGCCTTCCACGTCGCGGCTTCGCCGACCTCGTCACCGGCCATGATCTGGGTGATCTGCGCGTGGTGGTGTTCGACGTGGGTGACCATCAGGGCATTGACGGTGTCCTTGGGCAGATGGGGGTTGGCGCTGGCGAGGAAGCTGGCGATGTCACCGGCGTTGGCGATTGCCTGGTCCATCGCCTTTTGCACGCCGGTGGCATCCCCCTTGTGCGCGGCGTCGGTCATGGCTTTCACGCCTGCCCAGTGACCGCCCAGCAGGCGAAGCATCTCGGCACCGCCGGCTTCACCATAGAAACCTGCCACCGCGGCGGATATCGCCTTGGCATTGGTCACGACAGCGCTGGCGGCGGCATCGGCTTCACTCTGGTTGCCGGCCTTGACGGCCATCGCGTAGTCGCGGGTCTTGTCGATATGACCGTGCCACAAGGCACGCAGGTCAGCCTGCAGTTTCGGGGCTGCCGGAGCCGCAGCGGGTGCAGCGGACTCGGCGGGCGGGGGCGCCGTTGCAGCCGGTGCCGCCGGCGTCTCGGTGGTGGGCGCATGCGGCGGTTGCGGGTTGCAGGCGACGGTGAGCAGCGCGAACGACGCTGCAAGGACGGTGAGCGATGTCTTCATGGCGATCTCCAGGAAAGGGCCGGGCACGCAACCATTGCATTCACGGTACGGCCCACTGGACGCTGCCGGTCGTCAAATCTGTGTGACTTCGGCACGGGTGCCGTGGTCTCGCCCCATGGGAACAGGCGATGATCCGGGTCTTTCCCGCAGCCGCCGCGAGATTCTGCCAGCGTTGATGACGATATCGGTGAGCAGGCCGATGGCGATGGCAATCCGTACGTAACATCCGTCCATCCGGCGCCACCGTGGCCTCACCGCGCTGTGTCAGCCCGCCACAGCGCCATGCAACGAAGGGCTTCCGCTGTTTTTCAGAGCGGCTCGGGCGAGCTGGTTTCGTCGCGCTTTTCACGGGGCGGCAAGGGCTGCTCGCCATGCACCAGGAACCACACGTTCTCGGCGATGTTGGTGGCGTGGTCGCCCACCCGCTCCAGGTTCTTGGCCATGAACAGCAGGTGGGTGCACGGGGTGATGTTGCGCGGGTCTTCCATCATGTAGGTGAGCAGTTCGCGGAACAGCGCGGTGTACTGCGCGTCCAGGCGGGCATCGTCCTCGCGTAGTTCCAGTGCGGCCTTTACATCGTTGTTCTGGTAGGCCAGCAGGGCACGGCGCACCTGCTGCGCCGCCAGCCGGCCCAGTGCACGCAGCCCCTGGATCTGCGGCAGCGGCGGCACCGCAGCCAGCGCAATCGAGCGCTTGGCGACGTTGGCGGCATAGTCGCCGATGCGCTCGATGTCGGCGGGAATGCGCAGGCCGGCGAGAATCTCGCGCAGATCGCGCGCCATCGGACCACGCAACGCCAGGCGCATCACGTCATGGCTGATCTGCTGCTCCAGCGCATCGATGGCCTCATCGTTGGCGATGATGCGCCGGGCGGCCTTTTCGTCGCGGCGTTCGATCACGTCCATGGCCGCTTCCAGCTGGGCGACGGACATCTCGCCCATGCGCACGATCTCGGCCACCAGCCGCTGCTGTTCTTCGTCGTAGCTTCTGACGATATGGTCGTTGGGAAGATTCATCGAAATGCTCTGGTTGATAGGGGGAGCGAGGGACGCTTGACTCGATTCTGGATGCAGCCGTCCTTGGCGATGTAACGCCGGCTTCGGACCGTCCGGCCCGGCCATCCGTGGCCGGGCGTTCGCGGTCGCAGCCGATGCCGATAGGGCATCGGCCAGGCGCGACCACTCACCCAAATCGGCCGGTGATGTAGTCCTCGGTCTGCTTCTTCGAGGGGTTGGAGAAGATCACGTCGGTGCGGTCGTGTTCGACCAGGTCGCCCAGGTACATGAAGGCGGTGTAGTCGGACACGCGCGCGGCCTGCTGCATGTTGTGGGTGACAATGGCGATGGTGTAGTCGTTCTTCAGCTCTTCGATCAGCTGCTCGATGCGGCTGGTCGAGATCGGGTCCAGCGCCGAAGTCGGCTCGTCGAGCAGCAGCACGTCCGGGCGCAGGGCCACGGCGCGGGCGATGCACAGGCGCTGCTGCTGGCCGCCGGACAGGCCCAGCGCGGTTTGCCCCAGCTTGTCCTTGACCTCGTCCCACAGCGCGCCCTGGCGCAGCGCCTGCTCGACGCGGTCGGCCATCTCCGACTTGGACAGCTTCTCGTGGTGGCGGATGCCGTAGGCCACGTTCTCGAAGATGGTCATCGGGAACGGCACCGGCTTCTGGAACACCATGCCGACCTTGCTGCGCAGCCGGTTCATCGGATACTTCGGCGAGAGGATGTTCTCCCCATCCAGCAGCACTTCGCCACGCGCTTCCAGCTTGGGGTACAGCGCGTAGATGCGGTTGAAGATGCGCAGCAGGGTCGACTTGCCGCAACCGGACGGGCCGATCAGCGCGGTGACGCGCTTTTCCGGGATTTCCAGGTTGATGTTCTTCAGCGCATGGAACCTGTCGTAGTAGAAGTCCAGCCCGCGCGCGGCCAGCTTGACCGGCGCCGGGCTCTGCAGCGACGGGTGGGAGGCGGGCACGGCGATGCGCTGCATCGGCACGGCGTTGGAAAAATCGTTCATGGCAAGGTCCATGGGATCAGTCGTTTGAGATGCGGTTGCGCAGCAGCAGGCCGCGCGCGGAGAGGCTGACCAGCAGCACGAACACGGTCAGCACCAGGGCGCCGGCCCAGGCCAGCACCTGCCACGATTCGTAGGGGCTGCCGGCAAACTGGTTCATCACCACCGGCACCGAAGCCATCGGCTGGAACACGTTGCTGTTCCAGTACTGGTTGCCGAAGGCGGTGAACAGCAGTGGCGCGGTTTCGCCGGAGATGCGGGCCAGCGATAGCAGGATGCCGGTGACGATGCCTGCCAGGGCGCTGCGGTACAGCACCTGCACGGTCACCTTCCACTGTGGAACGCCCAGCGCCAGCGCCGCTTCGCGCATCTGCACCGGCACCAGCCGCAGCATTTCGTCGGTGGTGCGGATCACCACCGGCAGCACGATGAAGGCCAGCGACAGGGCACCGGCAAACGCCGAGAACTGGCCGCCGGTCTGCATCACGTACAGCGTGTAGACGAACAGGCCCAGCACGATCGACGGCGCCGACAGCAGGATGTCGTTGACGAAGCGCACCACGGTGCCGGCCTTGCGCGCATTGCCGTACTCGGCCAGCCAGGTGCCGGCGGCCACGCCCAGCGGGGTGCCCATGCCGATGGCCAGCGCGCACATCACCGCGCTGCCGAAGAAGGCGTTGAGCAGGCCGCCTTCCTGCATCGGCGGCGGTGTCATCCGGGTGAACAGGTTGAGGTTGATGCCAGGCAGGCCCTTGGACAGCAGGGTCCACAGGATCCAGCCCAGGAACAGCAGGCCGAACGCGGCGGCGGCGCAGGACATCGCCAGCGCAACCACGTTGACGATGCGGCGGCGCAGGTACAGCGGCTGCGGGCTGGCCATCAGTTGCCCTCCTTGCGGGACAGGCGCATCAGCATCAGCCGGGCGATCGCCAGCACCACGAAGGTGACGATGAACAGCACGAAGCCGAGCAGCAGCAGCGCCGAGCGGTAGGTTTCGGTGGCTTCGCCGAAGTCGTTGGCGATCAGCGCGGCGATGGTGGTGCCCGGCTCCAGCAGCGAGGGCGACAGGCGCACGCTGTTGCCGATCACGAAGGCCACCGCCATCGTTTCGCCCAAGGCGCGGCCCAGGCCCAGGAAGATGCCGCCGATCACCGCCGAGCGGGTGTAGGGCAGCACGATGTCCCAGCTCACTTCCCACCGGGTGGAACCCAGCGCATAGGCCGACTCCTTCAGACGGGTCGGCACGGTCAGGAACACCTCGCGCATCACCGAGGAGATGAACGGGATCACCATGATCGCCAGCACGAAGCCGGCGGTGAGCATACCGATGCCCAGCGGCGGGCCCTGGAACATCGGGCCGATGATCGGCAACGTGCCCAGGTGGTCGTTGAGGAACGGGGTGACGTACTCGGTCATCACCGGCACCAGCACGAACAGGCCCCACATGCCGTAGATGATCGAGGGAATACCGGCCAGCAGTTCGATCGCGGTACCGACCGGGCCACGCAGCCAGCGCGGCGCCACTTCGGTCAGGAAGAAGGCGATGCCGAAGCTCACCGGTACCGCGATCAGCATCGCGATCAGCGCGGTGACCAGGGTGCCGTAGATCGGCGCCAGCGCCCCGAACCTGTTCTCCACCGGGTTCCAGTCCGAGGAATAGAAAAAGCTCAGTCCCTGCTCCTGCAGGGCGTGGCGGCCGCCCCACAGCATCGACAGCGCGGCGCTGGCCAGTGCTGCCAGCACCAGTACCACGGTGGCGAGCAGGATCCAGCGGAAAACACGGTCGTTGCGGGCATCACGCAGGTCGCGTGAGGACGGAAGCACGAGAGACGGGGTGATGGCATTCATGGCTGAGGCGGGGCCCAAAAAGAGAAGAGGCAGTGCCAGGTTCTGCCCGGCAGCACGCTTGTCTGCTCAATGGAACTCGCTGGCCCAGTAGCTTTCGATCTGGGTCACCAGCGGTGCCGGCAGCGGCACGTAGTGCAGGTCGTTGGCCTGCTGCTGGCCGTTCTCGAACGCCCACTTGAAGAACGCCAGGGTCTGCTTGCTGCGCGCGGCATCCTTGGACTGCTTGTGCATCAGCATGAAGTTGGTGGCGGTGATCGGCCATGCCTGCTCGCCCGGGGCGTTGGTGATGACCAGGTTGAAGTCCTTGGCGCCGGCCCAGTCGGCGCTGGCGGCTGCGGCGGCGAAGCTCTCGGCGGTCGGCTGCACCCAGTTGCCGGCAGCATTCTGCATGGCGGCATACGGCATGCCGTTCTGCAGCGCGTAGGCCAGTTCGACATAGCCGATCGAGCCCTTGATCTGCTGCACGTACGAGGCCACGCCTTCATTGCCCTTGCCACCCACGCCATCGGGCCACTGCACCGTGGTGCCTTCGCCCACCTTGCTCTTCCAGTCCGGGCTGACCTTGGACAGGTAGTTGGAGAAGTTGAAGGTGGTGCCCGAACCGTCCGAGCGGTGGACCAGGGTGATCTTGCCGCTAGGCAGGGTGACGCCGGGGTTGGCGGCCACGATCGCCGGATCGTTCCAGGTCTTGATCTTGCCCAGGAAGATATCGGCCAGCAGCGCCCCGCTCAGGCGCAGTTGGCCGGCTTGCAGGCCTTCGATATTGACCACCGGCACCACGCCGCCGATAGCCGACGGGAACTGGCCCAGGCCGGCCTGCGCCAGTTCCTCGGGCGAGAGCGGCTTGTCGGAAGAACCGAAGTCGACGGTACCGGCCTTGATCTGGGCGATGCCGCCGCCCGAACCGATCGACTGGTAGTTGATCTTGGCGCCGGTCGCGGCGTTGTAGTCGGCCGACCACTTGGAGACCAGCGGGAAGATGAAGGAGGCACCGGCGCCGGAGATTTCGGCGGTCAGCCTGTCACCGGCAGCCGCTGCGCCCGTCGCGGCGTTTTCCGCGGTTGAAGCGGCCGGGTTGCCAGGGCCACCGCAGGCCGACAACCCCAGGGCGATGGCCAGCGAAAGGGTTGCGATAGCGGTTGTGTGCAGCTTCATGCGTCACTCCATAGCGGGAGAAGAGCTGGCGGTGCCAGCGGATGCGGCTATGAAATGATGTTTTTGTTACAGCTTGATTACAGTGTTGAAAGAATCTTGAAAGGTGAATGGAAACAATGCGAACGCGGTGCTGGCGGGAGTGCCGGGAAATGTGCCCGGCAGGGGGTTCCGCGACAGGGCTGCAGCGGCACGTGGCGCCGCTCCAGGGTGGATGCCAGGCGGGGCCCGGCAGGGTCTTGCCGGTGAAGCGCCAGCGGTGCCCGGCGCCGCTGCACAAAAAAGGCGCGGATCGCCTGATCCGCGCCTGAGGCGACGAGGGAGAGAGGGACCCGTCGACTCTTTACTCAGTACCGCAGGTTCTGCTGCCAGTAGGTTTCGATCTGCTGGACCAGCGTATCGGGCAGCGGCACGTAATCCAGCTGCTTGGCCTGGGCATCGCCACTCTTGTAGACCCAGCGGAAGAACTCCTGGGTGGCCTTGGCGTTAGCCACATTTTTGGGCTGCTTGTGCACCAGGATGAAGTTGGTGGCGGTGATCGGCCACGCTTCGGCGCCCGGGGCATTGGTCATGACCAGGTAGAAGTCCTTGGCGCCGGCCCAGTCGGCACTGGCCGCGGCGGCGGCAAAGGAGGCGTCGCTGGGCTGCACTATCCGGCCGGCGGCGTTCTTCATCGCCGCAAACGACATCTTGTTCTGCAGCGCATAGGACAGTTCGACATAGCCGATGCCGCCCTTGATCTGCTTGACGTAGGCGGCGACGCCCTCATTGCCCTTGCCGCCGATACCTACCGGCCACTGCACCGAGGTGCCTTCGCCGACAGTGCTCTTCCACTCCGGGTTGACCTTGGACAGGTAGTTGACGAAGTTGAAGGTGGTGCCAGAACCATCGGAGCGGTGCACCACGGTGATCTTGGCATCGGGCAGGGTCAGGCCCGGGTTCAGCGCGACGATTGCCGGGTCGTTCCAGGTCTTGATCTTGCCCAGGAAGATATTGCCCAGGGTCGGGCCGTCCAGCTTCAGCGCCCCCGGTGCGATCCCGGCCACGTTGAGCACCGGCACCACGCCGCCGATCACCGACGGGAACTGCGCCAGACCGGCCGAGGCCAGTTCTTCCGGCTTGAGCGGGGCATCGGACGAGCCGAAGTCCACGGTGGCCGCCTTGATCTGGGCGATGCCGCCACCGGAGCCGATCGACTGGTAGTTCACCTGCTTGCCGGTGGCGGTGCGGTAGTCGGCCGACCACTTCGACATGACCGGATAGATGAACGAAGCGCCTGCGCCGGTGACATCGGCGGCACTGGCGTTGAACACAAACGATGCGGTGGCAATGGCAATGGCAATGGCGATAGCGGCGCGCGACTTGATGGCGTGGATCACGGATGGCTCCTGGAAGGGGTGAAGTGCGGGGTGTCCGCCCGGTGCCTATTCCATAACCATTGGATGACAACACCGCGTCTGTCATATGACGCGCCCATGACAGCGCCGCGGACCGCTCAGAACGTGGCGTGCAGCGGTTCTGGAATCGGGGAGTGGCGGCCGTTCTTGTACGCATGGGGTGGTAGCTTCGGTCAACCCCTGGAGCCTATGAGCCCATAGTTGGCCGCTTGGAGGGGCCGCAGCCCCGGTGTTCGCTGGAGCGGCTGTGGCCGGTCATGGCCAAGAGCAGCTGGCGGCGATAGCGACGTTTTTGGCTTGTACTGATCAGCGTGTCGTTTGCAGTCGTCGGCTTCGCATACGTATCGATAACTACCCCACCCCCTCCTATTCCAACGCTGCCACCGGTGCAGGCTGTCGTTCCCACTCAGCAAGGCGGGAATGTTCTTTGCTATGGAGGCGGGTGTGCTTTGATGCTGGATATGATGCAATCCCAGTTAAACGAGGAGTTCTTCACCCAAGGTTTCCCTCTCGTTGACGACCCTCCAGTTAGCAAAGCGCAGTTCTGCGCTAACTTGAAAGGGCAGCGTCCGCCAAACTGCCCGAATCTGTATCCTGACTCAACACCTGGCATACCAACCCCAGGCAAGAGCACCTACGCATTCAACCAATGCGGCCCTAACCGGCTCACCATGTGGCTTGGCGACATATTCCTTTCTTATATTGCCACCAACACCTACTCCGGAGATTTCAACGCACCGGCATCCGGTATGAGCTTTCTGGGCGCTTGCCAGTCACACGATCAATGTTGGGCGGCAGGGGAATCCAATGCATCTTGCAATCTGGATTTCGTAAACTCAATGACTACTGCTTGCAATGGCCTCGGCAGTACGAGCGCGATTGACTCGTGCCGAGGATATGCAGGCCTCTACCATTTCGCCGTCACCAGCACGGACAAGTCACAAGACGTCTATAACTGGCAGCTTCAGAAACGAGAGTGTTCTATCTGGGCTCAAGACATGAGGACCAACAACTGTGCGAACTAAGTCTATTTTCGCAGCCTTGATAGCCACACTTCTCCTTGTAGCGTGCACATCCGGGAAGAAGGATGCAGCTGACAACGTCGCTGATTCGATGGGGAGTCCATCAAACTCAGATCCCACCGCACATGCTGATGGGACGGCGCAAGCACCTGCCACTGCAAGGGCTCAGAACGACTATAGGGCGCTTTCGCAGAACGAAAGATCCCTTTTGGCAACTATCGATTCCCGCTATTTCGGGACCCTCAGCAACTCGTCGCCCGGAGAGGATGTTGACCTGAAAAAACTGGGGTTTCCCGACGTCAACACCTGGGTTGCCGCGGAGAAGATGACAGACGATGAGTTACTGCGGAATGCGCGTAGCGGTGGCCACCTGGAGAAGGAGCTATACATCGATCGAGTTGTGAGCCTGATTCCAGGGAACAACTGGAAGGGAGTTGGCGACACCGCTGAAGACAATGCACTAGCAACCAAGATTATGGACGCGCGCTCTTTCGCATTGCGGAACATCGGAACTACGAAAAGCCCGTTCGCTGTCTATCAGGCTGCCGCGCTCTTCAACACGACAGAAGTCGGCGGCAACCCAGCAATGATTGCGGCATCTTTTCAACTAGCTGCAGAGTTGGGCGACACACGCGCGACACGAATGCTACAAAGCTACATGTCTGCAAATCGAAACATAGACGCGAAAGGGGTGCTCGCAGCATATACGTTCCTCAAATCCGACTTGGGACATCCGGGAGGGAGCTGAATTGCCCAACTCTTGATAGACATCGAATGGCCGCTTCTGGCCTTGGATTCAACCGATCGACGCAACAGTTTGTCGATATCGCTCTGCTGGTGTTTCGTAGCCCAGCGTCTTGCGTGGCCGTTCATTGAGCTGTCGTGCCACTGCATCCAGCTTCGCCTGCGTGACATCGGCAAGACTGATGCCCTTGGGGAAGTACTGCCGCAGTAGGCCGTTGGTGTTCTCGTTGCTGCCGCGTTGCCAAGGATGGTGGGGGTCGCATAATTATAATTGTTTGTCGGTGGCCAGGGTGACGCGGCGGTGTCCGGCCATCTCCTTGCCTCGATCCCAAGTCAGCGACCGGTACAGCTGCCTCGGCAGGCGACGTGCGTTCTTGATCAGCGCGTTGACCACGGTCTCGGTGTCCTTGCCTGCCACCTTCACCAGCATCAGGTAGCGGGTCTGTCGCTCCACCAACGTAGCGATTTGACTGTTCCGGTCACCGAACAGCAAATCGCCCTCCCAATGCCCTGGCACAGCCCGATCTTCGGCATTGGCCGGCCGCTCGCTGATCGAGACGGTGTCGGTAATCCGGCCGTGGTTCTCTGTCTTCTG
>NZ_JAUJUJ010000179.1 GCF_030711595.1 Stenotrophomonas sp. YIM B06876 | reverse complement strand
TCGACGGCAACGAGCCCATCTACAACCGCCTGGTCGAGTTCGAGCGCGGCGGCACCAAGGTCGTGCCCGGCCTGGCCGAGCGCTGGGAGATCTCGGCCGATGGCAAGGAATACACCTTCCACCTGCGCAAGGGCGTGAAGTGGCACAACACCAGCAAGAGCTTCAAGCCGACGCGCGACATGAACGCCGACGACGTGCTGTTCATGTTCGAGCGCCAGTGGAAGGAGAGCAACCCCTACTTCAAGGTCACCAGCCCGAACCACTCGTACTTCAATGACATGGGCATGCCCAAGCTGCTGGTATCGGTGGACAAGGTCGACGACCACACCATCAAGATCACGCTCAACAAGCCCGAGGCGCCGTTCCTGGCCAACCTGGCGATGCCGTATGCGGCCGTGCAGTCCAAGGAGTACGCCGACGCCATGCTCAAGGCCGGCACGCCCGAGAAGATCGACCAGGACCCGATCGGCACCGGCCCGTTCTACCTGGTGCAGTACCAGAAGGACGCCGTGATCCGCTACAAGGCCTTCCCGGCCTACTGGGGCGGCAAGGCCAAGCTCGACGACCTGGTCTACGCCATCACGCCCGATGCCTCGGTGCGCTGGGCCAAGCTGCAAAAGGGCGAGTGCCATGTCATGCCGTATCCGAACCCGGCCGACCTGGACGCGATCCGCAAGGACAGCAAGATCACGGTGCTCGAGCAGCCCGGCCTGAACGTCGGCTATCTGGCCTACAACACCACCAAGAAGCCGTTCGACGATGTGCGCGTGCGCAAGGCCATCAACATGGCGATCGACAAGAAGGCCATCATCGACGGCGTCTACCTGAGCACCGGCGTGGCCGCCAAGAACCCGATCCCGCCGACCATGTGGTCGTACAACGACGCCGTCAAGGACGACCCGTTCGATCCGGCAGCGGCCAAGAAGCTGCTCGCCGAGGCCGGCTTGCCGAACGGCTTTTCCACCGACCTGTGGGCCATGCCGGTGCAGCGCCCCTACAACCCCAACGCCAAGCGCATCGCCGAGCTGATGCAGGCCGACCTGGCCAAGATCGGCGTCAAGGCCGAGATCAAGTCGTTCGAGTGGGGCGAGTACCGCAAGCGCCTGCAGGAGGGCGAGCACCAGATGGGCATGCTGGGCTGGACCGGCGACAATGGCGATCCGGACAACTTCCTCTACACGCTGCTGGGCTGCGCCTCGGCGCAGTCGAACAGCGGCAGCAACATCGCCAAGTTCTGCTACCAGCCCTATGAAGAGCTGGTGGTCAAGGCCAAGACGGTGACCAGCCAGGCCGAGCGCACCGAGCTGTACAAGAAGGCCCAGGTGATCTTCAAGGAGCAGGCACCGTGGTTCACCATCGCGCATGCGGTGCAGCTCAAGCCCGTGCGCAAGGAAGTGGTGGATTTCAAGCTCAGCCCGTTCGGCCGGCACAACTTCTACGGCGTGGACATCAAGAACTGATGCCCGCCCTGTGGGCCGCCCCCGCGCGGCCCTGTCAGGCCCTGGAGCCCTCCGGCCCGGGGCCTTTTTCATGGAGAAAGAATTTTGCAGACGACGACCACCGCCACCACGGCCACCACCGCCATCCTCAGCGCCTTG
>NZ_JAUJUJ010000178.1 GCF_030711595.1 Stenotrophomonas sp. YIM B06876 | reverse complement strand
GTTGATGCCGACCTGGCCGACGTCGATGTCTTCCTGGAACTTGCGCGCGGCCGCACCCGACTGCGTGAAGATGGCCGTGCCGTTGCCGTTGGGGTTGGCGTTGATGAAGTCGATGGCTTCGTCCAGATCAGCTGCGGCGACGATGGACAGCACCGGGCCGAACACTTCCTGCTCGTAGATGGACATGCCGGTCTTGACGCCCGAGAAGATCGTCGGGCCGACAAAATTGCCCTTCTCGAAGCCCGCCACCTGGGGCTTGCGCCCGTCGAGTTCGAGCTTGGCGCCTTCGGCAATGCCGCGCTCGATCAGGCCTTCAACGCGCGCGAGCGCCGCGCACGAGATCAGCGGGCCCACGTCGGTGCCCTTTTCGGTGCCGGCGCTGACCTTGAGCGTCTTGGTCTTTTCGACCAGCTCGGGAATCCACTTCTGTGCCTCGCCCACCAGCACCACCACCGACAGCGCCATGCAGCGCTGGCCCGCGGCGCCAAAGGCTGCACCGGCCAGNGCCGGCGCTGACCTTGAGCGTCTTGGTCTTTTCGACCAGCTCGGGAATCCACTTCTGTGCCTCGCCCACCAGCACCACCACCGACAGCGCCATGCAGCGCTGGCCCGCGGCGCCAAAGGCTGCACCGGCCAGGGCGTTGAGCGTCTGCTCCTTGTTGGCGTCGGGCAGGATGATGGCGTGGTTCTTGGCGCCCATCATGCATTGCGCGCGCTTGCCGGCCAGGGTGGCGCGGTTGTAGACATGGGTGCCCACCTTGGTCGAGCCGACGAACGACACGGCCTTGATGTCCTTGTGGTCGCAGATGGCGTTGACCACGTCTTCGCCGCCGTGCACCACGTTCAGCACGCCGGGCGGAATGCCGGCTTCGAGCGCCAGCTCGACCAGGCGCATGGTCACCATCGGGTCTTGCTCGGAGGGCTTGAGCACGAAGGTGTTGCCGGTGGCTATGGCCATGGGGAACATCCACAGCGGAATCATGGCCGGGAAGTTGAACGGCGTGATGCCGGCGCACACGCCGAGCGGCTGCAGCAGCGTGTAGGTGTCGACGCCGCCGGCCACGTTGTTGGCCAGCTCGCCCAGCTGCAGGTTGCCGATGCTGGCCGCGTGCTCGACCACTTCGAGGCCGCGGAACACATCGCCTTCGGCGTCGGGCAGGGTCTTGCCCTGTTCGGCCGTCAGGATGGCGGCCAGCTCGGCCATGTTTTCGCGGATCAGTTGCTGGTATTTGAGGAAGATGCGCGCGCGCGTGCCGATGGCGGTCTTCTTCCAGGTCTTGAAGGCCTCTTTGGCCGAGGCCACGGCGGCGTCCACCTCGGCGGGCGTGGCAAAAGGCACGCGCGCCAGCACCTCTTGCGTGGCCGGATTGACGATGTCGCGCCACTGCGTGGTCTGCGACTCGACGAACTTGCCGCCGATCAGCAGCTTGACGGTGGGGGCCTTGACGGCCTGGGTGGTGGATGCGTCCATGGTTGTCTCCTGGAAAGAAATAGAACGTCGCAAAGGGAAGCTCAGAGCCACATCGTAGCTGTGCATAATTATTTGGACAACCGGCAAACATGCCCACCGTGTTTGCAAATTTGCACATTAAACGGGCAAGCAACTGCTCCGGCCCTGTG
>NZ_JAUJUJ010000042.1 GCF_030711595.1 Stenotrophomonas sp. YIM B06876 | reverse complement strand
CCGCGCGTGCCTGGCGGTCATCGCCATCGCGCGCCTGCGGAAACAGCGCGTGGAACAGCGGCGCCAGCGTGGCCGGGTCGGCCCCGGCCGGCGTGGCCTCGGCAATCCGGCGCAGGCCCGCGGCCAGCTGGCGTTCGTACTCGCGGTAGCGGCGCAGGTACAGCAGGCCGTGTTCGTAGACCAGTGGCGCATCGGTGGCGGCCACCTCCAGACCCTCGTCCGGACAGCTGACGTAGCGGCTGGCCTGCAGCGCGGCGATCCACTCGCCCGGCGCCGGCCACGGCAACGGCTGCGCCAGGTCCAGCAGCCGCTGCGGCTGCGCCGGGTCGAACCCGGCATGGCCATTGGTCACCGCCAGCGACGCCAGCGCGGCGCCGGTCAGCACCGCATCGGGCGTGTCCGGGTCGAGCCGGCGCAGGGTCTGCGCCAGCGCATGATCGACCGCACGCAACGCGCCGGCGGCGTACAGCGTATCGAGCAGGGTCATGCCTGGCCTCCCAGCCGCTGCAGCAACCCGGCATGGCCTGCATCGCCCCCGGCGAACAGCCGGTCCAGCCCGTCCACCAGTTGCGGGGGGTAGCAGTGCGCATGCACCCCCGGCGCGGACGGATCACCGGCGCGCAGGCCGCGGCAGAACAGGTAGCGGATGCCGCCGAAGTCGCGCGCGTAGTCATAGCGCTCGCCAAGCCGGAACCGCAGCCAGCGATGCAGCGCCACGGTGTAGATCAGCGCCTGCAGGTCGTACTCGCTGTGGCCCATGGCCGCGTGCAGCCGCGCGGCGCTGTAGTCCGGCAGGCGGTTGGATTTGTAGTCGAGCACGTACCAGCGGCCCTCGCGGGTGTAGGTGAGATCGATCTTGCCGGTCATCAGCCCTTCCAGCTGGCGTCGCAGGCCGAAACCGTTGCGCGCGCTGGCAACCCCATGCGCGTGCAGCAGCTGCAGCAACGCCGGCACCGCGGTCGGCTGCATCGCGAAATGGAATTCGATTTCCGCACGGCGCTCGAACGGAGCCAGATCGGCCAGGCATCCGCCCTCGGGCAGGCCGACAGTGAGCGTCTGCCCGACCAGGGCGGTGAGCAGGGCCACGCCGTCTTCGAGATCGTCATCGGCATAACCTTCGGCCCGCAGCGCGCCACGCAGGCCGTCTGCGCAACCGGCCGGCGCGACGTCATCGGCGCGCCACTGCCGCCACGCGGAGAAGTCGGTGTGCTCCAGCGCGTCATGCAGCACGTTGCCGAACCGGCTGCCGGAAAAGCGCGGGTCCCACGGCGCCGCTTCGGCCACCGCGGCCAGTTCCTCGCCCCCTGCCGCACCGTCCACCGGTTCGTCGCCGGCGCCCGCGGTGGCCTCGGTGCTGGCGGCGGCGCTGTCGCTGCCGGCGTCGGCATGCGCCAGCTGGGTGAAGCTGTAGACCCACCAGTCGTGCGGCACCGCACGGGTGACCCGCCGGGCCGGCGCCACGACGCCATCGCTGTCCAGTTCCAGCAGCGGCAAGCGCGATGGAACCGCGCCGTGCGCCACGTCGACCAGACCGGTGGCCTGCAATGCCGGCAGGTCCGACAGCATCCTGCCCAGATGGGTACTGGCCGCGTTGTAGAACGGCCCGCTGACCACCCACAGCGCCTGCTTGGCGCGGGTAAGGCCGACATACAGCAGGCGCGCATCTTCTGCCGCTTCCTCGCGGGCGTGCGCCTGGACCGCCGCGGTCCAGCGCGGCTCGTCCTTGTCCAGTTTCCAGTGCAGCACGCGCCGGTCACCGTCATGCACCACGCAGCGCCGGTCCGGAGTGGACGGCTTGCTGCCGATGCCGACGAACGGCAGCAACACCAGCGGGTACTCCAGCCCCTTGGACTTGTGCAGGGTGACGATCTGCACGCGCTGCGCATCCGATTCCAGCCGCAGCAGCTGCGCCTCGTCGTTGGGGTCGGCGCCGGCGATGTGCTGGCCGAGCCAGTCGACCACACCATGTAGGCCCAGCGCGCGGGCATCGGCCTGTTGCAGCAGTTCGCTCAGCTGCAGGTAGTTGCTGAGCCGGCGTTCGCCATCGAGCAATGCCAGCAGGCGTTCGCCATGACGCGCGCACAGGTCCGAGACCAGCGCCAGCGGTCCGGCCTTGAGCCAGCGCTCGCGCCACTGCAGCAGTTGCAGCTGGTGTTCGCGTTGACGCTCGCCGTCGTGTTCGAGCGCGGCGATGGCACTGGCGTCTTCGCCCAGCAGCACGGTGCTCAACGCGGCGCGCAGCCGGCCTTCATCGCCGGGTTGCAGCAGCGCCAGCAGCAGCACCCGCAGGTCATGCGCCTCCTGGCTGGCGAACAGGCTCTGCTTGCCGGCGGCCACGGCCGGAATGCCGACCCGCGCCAGCGCCTGCTGGATGCGCGTGGCCTCGCTGTGCTTGCGCACCAGCACCGCGATATCGCCCGGCTGCAACGGTTTGCCGTCGATCTGCGCGCGGCCCTGCTGCGCGGCGCTCAGCACCGCGTGGATCTCGGCCACGCAGGCATCGCTCGCCAGCCGCCGCGACGCTTCGGCGTTGAACGCCTTGCCGTCCTCGTTGGCTGGCACCACCTGCACGCGCAAGGCCGGCGCGGGGCTGCCGTCCCACTGGTAATCGGCATCGCTGCGGGTGGTGCCGGGCAGCACGCGATAGAACGCGATGCCTGGCTGCACAAAGGCATTGCCGCCGGTGCTGGCATCGGCGTTGCCATAGAGCTGCGCGATCGCGTTCAACACGCCCGGTCGCGAACGGAAGTTGCGATCCAGTTCCGGCGCGCGTTTGGCGTCGGCCGCGGCGCGCAGATAGGTGTTCACGTCGCCGCCGCGGAAACCGTAGATCGCCTGTTTCGGATCGCCGATCAGGAACAGCGCCGGCGCCCGTTCGCCGCTGCCGGCCGGATCGCCGAACACGCGCTGGAAGATCGCCCATTGGCGGTCGTCGGTGTCCTGGAACTCGTCCACCAGCGCGATCGCATACTGCGCGCGCAGCCGCTGTACCAGTTCCTCGGCGTGCGGTCCCTCGAGCGCATCGGCGACGCCGTTGATCAGGTCGTCATAGCTCTGCACGCGACGCTCGCGCTTGAGTTGCAGCAGCCGGTTGCGGGCATCCCCGCGCAGCGTGTGCAGCAACCGGACCGCCATCGCCCGGCGCCACTGGATCACGTCCTGTTCGGCGGCAAACAGCTGCGCCAGCGCGGTGAACACGGGGCCATGGGGCACCTTCCCGTGGTGCCCGTCCTTGCAGTAGCCCAGCAGCGAATCGGGCAGCAACTTGTGCAGATGCTGCTTCTCGTCCCACGACCATACCCCGGCACGGTGGCCCTCGCGCAGCGTGGCCACCGCCTTGTCGAAACTGGGCCGCTTGGCGCGCCGGCCATCGAATATCTTCTGTTCAAATGCGCTGTGCAGGAGTGCGACCGCCTCCTCCAGCGCCTCGTCGATGGCGGCCGACAGGCGGAGCGTCGCCTCGGCGAGGGCTTCCCGCGGGTCTGCGGGAACCGGGCCGGCCTCGGGCAGCAGCGGCTGCGGCGCAAGCAGCGCGGACAGGTCGCCGGCCAGCGCATCGGGGTCGCGCCACAGCTGGGTCAAGGCATCCAGCGAGGCGTCTTCGGCGGCGTACACGCGCCACAGATCGGCGGCGATCACCTCATGCAGTTCGCGCTCGCTGCCGAGCAGGTCGGGTGCATCGAAGGTCTGCCCGCTTTCCAGCGCATGCTCGCGCAACACCCGCGCGCAGAAGCCGTGGATGGTGAAGATCGCGGCCAGGTCCACTTCGTCGACGGCCTGCTGCAGGCGCCGTTGCAGCGTGGCGCGCGACTCGCCCGAGGTGTGCACATGCGCGCGCAGGATGCGGCGGGTGAGCTGCGCCTCCGCATCGCCGTGGTCGTCCTCCAGCGAGCCGAGTAGCCGCGCGGCCAGCTGCAGGCGCTGGCGGATGCGTTTGCGCAGTTCCTGGGTGGCCGCTTCGGTGAAGGTGACCGCCAGGATGCGGCCGATGCGCAGCTGCTTTTCCACCACCAGCCGGGTGAACAGCGTGGCCAGGGTGAAGGTCTTGCCGGTGCCGGCACTGGCCTCGATCAGGTGCACGCCGTCCAGCGACAGTTGCAGGTACGGATCGGTGAGGTTGTCCACAGCGGTACTCATGTCCGGTCCTCCGCCGCATCGCCGGCCGCCGGCACCACGCCGCCGCAGACCGCGTCGTAGATCAGCTGGGCCAAGGCTTCGAAGCGCCCGAAACTGGCGTCGTCGGCGAACGGGTCGCGCCCGCGCAGGGCCAGCCGGTAACTGTCGGCATTGCCTTCGCCCCAGCTGCGGTCGCTGCCGCGCCAGCGCTGTTCCGCTTCGTCGCGCGCCTTGTCGGGTTTATCGCTGCTGTAGAACGTCCACCCGCTGTACGGGCCATACGGCAACGGCTCGCGCAATCCCTGCCCGCGCAGTTGCAGCAACCCGCGCAACACCGCCTTGGCCTGCGGCGAGGGCAGCGCCGCGCGCTCGACCGCCACGATGCCGCCCTCGCCTTCGACGAACTGCACCAGTGGCAGCTCAAGGCCCGCCGCCGAGGCCAGCAGCCAGTCCAGTCCGAAGCGCACCGCGGCGGTGCCGTTCAACGGTTCCACGCGCAGCCGCGCCAGGCCGTGGGAATAAAGATCGTGCAGCCGCCCGTGCAGCAGCGGGCCACCCAGATCGACCTGCAGCCGCTGCGAAGCGGCGCCCTGGTTGCCCCGCCACTGCAGGAATGCCTCCGCCACCGGGCGGATCTGCCCCAGCAGCTGTTGCAGGTGACGGCGGCCGACCGGCCCGGTCGGCAGCAGCGCGCGCGCGCGCAGCCGGGGGTACAGGCTGGCGTCGTCACGGCCGTCGAGCGCGGCCTGCAATACCGCCTGTTGCAGCTGTTGCTTCTGCAGCCCGCCGCCGGCCGCCACCAGCGGCTCGATGTCTTCGGCCAGATCCACCTCGTCGGGCAGGCGCAGGCCGAGCTGGCGCAGGAACTGCCCGGCCGGGTCGGTGAGGAACCGGCGCAGGTCATCGAGTGACACCTCGCGCGGCAGTTCTTCGGTGGCGGCCAGCGGGGTCTGGAACCACGGCGCCAGCGACTGGTGCGCCCCACCGACGCGGCCGGCCAGCGGCTGCCATTCGCGCCGATAGCTGTAGTGGCGCGGTGCGCCCGGCCCCCCGAACGCGGCCGGAGCGAACGGCTGCAGCGGATGCCGCAGCACCATCTGCCTTGCGACGGCTTCCGGATCGGCGTGATAGGCACCGGCCATGTCGACCAGCTCGGCCACCAGCACCGACGGTTCGCGCTCACTGCCATCGCGCGGATCGGCACCGAGGTAGCTCAGGTAGAACACCTCCTGCGCCGAGGCGAACAGCTGCAGGAACAGGAAACGGTCGTCCTCGCGGGTGGAGCGGTCGCCCGGGCGGCGCTGCACGGTGCCCAGTTCGGCGGTGAGCTTGCTCAGGCCGGCGGCCGGATCGCGCCGCGGGAAGTCGCCATCGTTCATGCCCAGCAGGCAGATCACCCGGAACGGCAACAGCCGCATCGGCACCATGCGGCCGAAGCTGATGCCACCGGTCAACAGCGGCGCGCGGGTATCGGCTTCGGCCAGGGTGGCGGCGAAATGCGCGCGCACCACCTCGGCCGGCACTTCCGCGGCAAACCCGGCCTTGGCCGCGGCGCTGGCGAAGTCGTCGATCAGCTTGCGCAGCCGGTCCAGTGCGCGCTGTGCCGAAGCTTCCACTGGCGCCTGCGGGATCACCGCGTCGAGCAGACCGAGCAGGCGCTCGCGCCACTGCTCCGGAGCCATCGCCTCGCCCAGCACCCGCTGGTGCCGCGCCAGCACCCGCAACAGGCGGATCACCGCATCCAGCGCCGACAGCGCACTGCCCTCCAGCTCCGGCCAGGCCGCCACGCCGGCGATATCGCCGTCGCTGCCGCTGGCATAGCCGAGCAGCAGCCGGTCCAGCGCGAATGCCCAGGTGTAGGCGTCATCACGCGGCGCCTGGTGCGAAGCGCGGTGGGCCGCATCCAGGCCCCAGCGCGCACCGGCTGCTTCCAGCCAACCCTGCAGGCGCTCCAGCGCCGGTTCGTCCAGGCCGGCGGCAGCGGCGATCGGCGGGCTGGCCAGCAGGTCGAGGATTTCATGCAGGCCGAAGCGCGACACCGGCAGCCCGAGCAGGCGCACGAACACTTCGGCCAGCGGTTCGCCGGCCAGCGGACTGGTGTCGGCCAGCGCCCACGGAATATGTTCGCCCTGCGCCGAGCGGTCGCCGAACACCGCCTGCAGGTACGGCACATAGGGATCGATATCCGGCGCCAGCACGGCGATCTCGCGCGGCTGCAGCGGCGGATCGAAGCGCGGGTCTTCCAGCAGCGCGCGCAGGCGGTCGTGCAGCACCTGCATCTCGCGCAGCCGGGTATGGCAGGCGTGCACCTGCAGGCTGGGGTCCTCGATCATCAGGCCGTCGCGCGGCGCGCCCGAAGGCAAGGCGCGGCGGTGGAACAGGTCGCGCTGCATCCGGTGCAGCAGCGTGTCCGCAAGCCCGCCGTCGGCCAGCGGCCGGCGCGTATCGTCTTCCGGATCGACATAGGCGGCGATCTCGCCGGTGGGATGCACCACCTCGTAGCTGCCCAGCACCGCCATGAAGTCGCGCCCGGCCGCGCCCCAGGCTTCGAGCAGGCGGTTTTCGCCAGCCGCTTCGCCGAACGGATCGGGCGCGCCGCTGCGCAGCTTTTCCGCCAGCGTCTGCAGATCGCCCCAGTACGAGCGGGTCGGCGTGGGCAGATAGAAATGCAGCGTGCCCACGCGCGCCTGGGTGGCCAGCATGCGCAGCACGTCGGGGGAGATGTTGAGCGTGGCGAAGGCGAACAGCCGCGCCGGCAGGCCCTGCGGCAGCGCGGGGGCCGGCGGCGCGAAGCGGGTCAGGTAATCATGGATGCGGCGCGCGCGGTGGTGGCGGCCGCCCGCGATGCGGCGCCACAGGATCGCCTGCGGATCGTTCTGCTCGGCGCCGGCCTCCCAGCGCAGCAGCCAGTCGCGGCGCCAGGCCTGGTATTTCTCGAACACCGAACCCAGCTCGCCGGCCAGCGCCCACGGCTTGAGCGCATCGCCGCCGGACAGGTAGTCGCGCAGGCCGGCCATTGCCGGCAGCGCCAGCAGCGCGTCATCGGTGAGCGCCGCATACAGCTGCCACTGCAGGCCGGCGGCATCCAGGTCGTCGCGCTCACCGGGCAGGTTGGCCTGCAGCGCGCGCGCCACGAACTCGCCCGGCGTCAGGAACTCCAGATTGGCGGCGATGCCGTATTCGGCCGCCAGGGTGGATTGCAGCCAACGCCGCATCGCCACCTGCGGGATCAGCACCACGTCCGGCGCGAGCAACGGCTGGCCTGCGACCGGTTGCCGCAACGCGCTGGCGAGCAGGCTGGCCAGCACATCGAGCGAATTGGAATGGTAGAGGCGGAAGTCAGCGCGGGAGTCGGTCATGCCATCGTTACTTGAGGGGAACGCCGCGCGCTCACGATCCGCGCAGCAGGGAGGCATTGTCGGTCACGGCACCCGGGCGGCAACCCCGGTGGCGCCGCGCGGGCGGCGGCGGTGGCCATTCCAGCGGGCCAGGCGGTGGGTCCAGTCCACCTCCAGCCACGCGCAGGCAACCGGCACGCGGCCGGACACGGTATCCACCAGACACACGTCAGGTGCCTGTTCGCCACCGGCCGCATCGTCGGCCACCTTCAACCCCTGTTGCTGCCACCAGTCCAGCTGCGCCATCACCTCGCGCGGGTTCATTGCACCATCGCGCAGCAGGTGGCCGTCATGCCACAGCCGCGCCAGATGCCCGTGCTCGCGCCAGAAACGGTTGAAACCGCCCGGCCACACCGCGGCAATGCGCTGGACCGGGATGATCAGGTTGATGCACTCCAACGCCACGGCCATTGCTCAGGCCTCCCCGGGCAGGTACATGGGCGCCGCTCCCGGCAGCCACGCGGGATTGCCCGTTGCAGCCCGGACCCGGTGGCCATGGGCCGCGGCCACCACGCAGACCCCGCGCAGGCGGCCCGCCTGGAAGCCATCTTCGATCTGCGACGCCAGTCGGGCGCCAACGGTCGGGGCCCGCTTCTCGGTATGACGCAACTCCATGTCCTCTCCCTGTCCCTGGGTAATACCGGTACAGCCTGCCGCACTCCGGTCGCACCGGCTGCGACGTGCCACCCGCGCGCAACGCACTGTCCGCGCCTGCCGGGATGACGCTGGAAGCCGCCAGTGTGACAATACTGCACGGTCCGGTTCGGTTTTGTTCAGCCGGATAGCACGATCTTACAACGTTGGCTTTTCGTTAAAGGCGGCCATGCCCTCTTCCTCTTCCAGCCTGGTGCAGTTGTCGAACGTGCGTATTGATCGCGGCGGCCGCACCATCCTGCGCGACGTTTCGCTCGCGGTCCCGCGTGGCAGCATCACCGCGGTGCTGGGCCCCTCGGGCAGCGGCAAGTCGACGCTGCTGGCGGCCTTGACCGGTGAGCTGCGACCGGTCAGCGGCAGCGTGCAGCTGTTCGGCCAGCCGATTCCCGATGGCGACCGCGCCCTGCTGGAAATGCGCAAGAGCGTGGGCGTGCTGCTGCAGGGCAACGGCCTGCTCAGCGACCTGACCGTGGCCGAGAACGTGGCGTTGCCGCTGCGTACCCACACCCGGCTGCCGGCCCCGGTACGGAAGCGGCTGGTGGACATGAAGCTGCATGCGGTGGGCCTGCTGGCCGCCGCCGATGCGTGGCCGCGCGAGCTGTCCGGCGGCATGGCGCGACGCGTGGCGCTGGCCCGGGCGCTGGCGCTGGACCCGCCGCTGATGATCTATGACGAGCCGTTGACCGGGCTTGACCCGATCGCCTCGGGGGTGATCATGAGCCTGATCCAGCGGCTCAACACCACGTTGGGCCTGACCAGCATAATAGTCAGCCACCATGTGCATGAAACCCTGCCGATCTGCGACCAGGCCGTGGTGATCGCCAACGGCGGCATCGTGTTCTCCGGTACCCCGGCGCAGTTGCAGGCCAGCGCAGATCCGCTGGTGCGCCAGTTCCTGCACGGCCAGCCCGATGGCCCGATTCCGTTTGACGCCGCGCCGCGCGCAAGGGTTGCCTGATGCCGTTTGTTTCCGCCACCCGCTCACTGGGCCGTGCCGGCCTGTTCTCGTTGACGGTCGTGCGCGGCTCGCTGCCGACGCCCGACTTCCTCGCCGAGCTGATCCGCGAAATCTACAAGACCGGGGCACGCTCGGTGCCGATCATCGCCGTGGGCGGGGCGTTCGTCGGCCTGGTGCTGACCTTGCAGGGCTATCGCACGCTCACCACGTTCGGCGCCGCCGATGCGCTGTCCACGCTGTTGGGGCTGTCGCTGTACCGCGAGCTGGCGCCGGTGCTGACCGCGCTGCTGTTCATCGGCCGCGCCGGCAGCTCGATCGCCGCCGAACTGGGCCTGATGCGCGCCACCGACCAGATCAAGGCGCTGGAACTGATGGCCATCGACCCGGTGGCCAAGGTGGTGGCCCCGCGCTTCTGGGCCGCGGTGCTGACGGTGCCGCTGCTGACCGGCATCTTCTGCTCGCTGGCGATCAGCGCCAGCTATTTCGAAGCGGTGCATGTGCTGCGCCTGGACAACGGCGTGTTCTGGTCTGCGCTGCAGAACAGCGTGGATTTCCGCGACGACTTCGGCGTGGCGATGCTGAAGTCGGCGATCTTCGGCGGTACCGCCGCGCTGGTGGCGGCCTATGTCGGCTTCCACGCCGAGCCGACCATCGAGGGCACCTCGGTGGCCACCACCCGCGCGGTGGTGAACGCCTCGCTGCTGGTGCTGATGTTCAATTTCGTGCTGTCGGCGCTGATGTTCCAGTAAGCGTTGCAGCGTCCTGTCAAGCGCCCGCGCCGGCTGCGCGGGTTGTAACCACACCCCTGCTTCGATGAATCCGAAGCAGCAGATGCATCAACAGTGAGATAACCTCCATGGCTCTTCGCGGACCCAGACTCGAATTTTCCGTTGGCGCTTTCCTGGTGCTGGCATTGGCCTCGTTGATGGTGCTAGCGGTGGCGTCCACCAACCAGCGCTTCGGTGGCGGCGGTGGCGACTATGTGCTGAAGGCGCGCTTCAGCCAGATCGGCCAGCTGCGCAAGCAGGCGCCGGTGAAGATCGGCGGCGTGGTCATCGGCCAGGTGGCCGATATTCAGTTGGACTCGGTTAAATACGACTCCATCGTCACCTTGTCGCTGGAAGACAAGTTCAAGGATCTGCCCGCCGACACCTCGGCTGGCATCTTCACCAGTGGCCTGCTGGGCGAAAGCTATATCGGCCTGCAGCCGGGTGGCGATCCGGACGTGTTGAAGTCGGGCGACGAGATCGCCTACACCCAGCCGGCGGTGGATCTGATCCAGCTGGTCGGCAAGTACATGTTCAGCGGCCCCGGCAACACCGGTGCTGCCGAGTCCCACGACGGCGACAACGCCCACGCGCCTGCACAGGAACCGTAACCATGAAAAGCAAACTGATCCCCGCGCTGCTGGCTTCGGCCCTGCTCGCCGCCCTGCCGACCCTGGTCCAGGCGCAGGCGCGTCCGGCTCCCAGTGCCCCGGCGGCCCAGAGTGACGCGGCCCGGACCGTGATGGAGTCCAGCACCCGGATCCTGACCTCGCTGGAACAGCGCCGCGCCGAATTCCGCAAGAACCCGGCCGTGCTGCGCCAGTTCATCGAAAGCGAGCTGAGCCGCGGCTTCGACCGCGATTACGCGGCCCGTCTGGTGCTCGGCGTGCATGGCCGGGGCGCCTCGGATGCCGACGTGCGCCTGTTTGCCGATGCCATGGCCGACAACCTGATGCAGCGCTACGGCACCACCCTGCTGGATATCCAGGGCAAGCCCAGCTTCCGCCTGCGCTCGGAAACCGCGCTGCCCGGCGGCCGCGGCGTCAAGGTCTCCACCGAACTGATGCGCGCCGGCAACGAGCCGACCCCGATCGACTACCTGATGCGCAACGTCAACGGCCAGTGGAAAATCTTCGATGTGATGATCGAAGGCATCTCCTACGTGCAGACCTTCAAGAACCAGTTCGATGCGCCGCTGCGGCAGAAGTCCATCGTCCAGGTCGCCAATGAACTGCGCACCGGCAGCATGCAGGCCGCGCCCCGTGCCAAATAACGCCCAGCTCACACGCGACGGCGACACGCTGCGCTTCAGTGGCGTGATCGACCGGGCCGCAGTCATCGCCCTGTGGCCGACGGCCCGGCGCGGGCTGGCGCAGATCCGCCAGTTGGACCTGCACGCGGTGCAGGGCGTCGACAGCGCCGGGCTGGCGCTGCTGGCGGAATTGGCCGGCCAGCTGCGCCCCGCCGCCGGCGAACGCCTGTGCGGAACGCCGCCCGGTCTGGCAGAACTGTGCGCCGCCTACCGTCTCTCTCCCACCCTGGATTTCAATGCGCCTGCCGCAGCGAGCTGAAATGAACGCCTTGCGTACCCTTCCCCTTCTCGCGCTGGTGGCCGTGCTCGCCGCCTGCGCCGGCAAGCCGATGCGCGCGCCGGCGCCGGTGTCCACCGTGGTAGCGCCGGCGTCTGCGCCCGCCAGCGCTATCCCCGCGGCGGCGGCCAACGCTGAGGTTCCTGCCGTGGCACCTGCTGCCGCGGCTGACGCCGACACCGCGACTGCCCCGACCGGGGCCGAAGAGGATTTTGCCGCGCTCTACGGTGGTCCCGCCCCCACCCTGGCCGCCACCAGCGGGGAAGAAGACACGCTGGCGGCCTACGACCCGTGGGAGCCCCTGAACCGCCGGATCCACCGCTTCAACAACGCCATCGACCGCGCCGTCGCCCGTCCGCTGGCCACCGCCTATACCAAGGTGGTGCCGGCCGTGGCCCGCACCGGGGTAAGCAACTTCTTCAGCAACCTGCGCGCGCCGGTCACCATCACCAACCAGTTGCTGCAGGGCCGCCCGGATGATGCCTGGGACAGCCTGGGCCGGTTCCTGATGAATTCGACCCTGGGCCTCGGTGGCCTGTTCGATCCGGCCAGCAAGGCGATGGTGCCGCGACGCAAGGAAGACTTCGGCCAGACCCTCGGGGTCTGGGGCTGGACCCGCTCGCGCTATGTGGAACTGCCGTTCTTCGGCCCGCGCACGGTGCGTGATGTGTTCGGCCTGGCCGGCGATATGCCCCTGTCGCCGATCCGCACGATCGAGCAGGACCGGCTGCGCATCGGCCTGCAGGGCCTGCAGCTGGTGGACATGCGCGCGCAATTGCTGGCAGTGGACGACATCCGCGATTCAGCCGTGGACGAATACGCGCTGACCCGCGATGCGTGGCTGCAGCGGCGCAGCTACCAGATCGAGCGCGACCGTCGCGGCGAGCGCAACCATGACCAGGACGACATGGACACCATCCCGGTCGATGCGATGCCGATGCCCAACTGGGGCGATTGAGCAGCCGCTTCGCCACAACGGAAAAAGCCCGGGTTTCCCCGGGCTTTTTCTTGGCTGTTCCAGATGGCCGGGCGGACCAGCGCGCCTGCCCGGTCGCCGCAGCGGGGTTACAGCGCCGCGTCGATCGCCTCGCGCAGGGCGGCGTTGTCGGCGGCGGTATCGGGCGAGAAACGGCCGATGACGCGGCCATCCCGGNGCGCGCCTGCCCGGTCGCCGCAGCGGGGTTACAGCGCCGCGTCGATCGCCTCGCGCAGGGCGGCGTTGTCGGCGGCGGTATCGGGCGAGAAACGGCCGATGACGCGGCCATCCCGGCCGATCAGGAACTTCTCGAAGTTCCACAGCACGCCCGGCGCCGGATTGGGGGCGATGTTGAAGCCGGCCAGCTTCTCGCGCATCGGGCCTTCACCGCTGGCCACCGGCTGGGCGGCGATCAGCTGCTGATACAGCGGATGGGTGGCCGCACCGGTGACGGCGATCTTGGCGAACATCGGGAAACTGACATCGAACTGGGTGCTGCAGAACTGCTTGATTTCCTCTTCGCTGCCCGGCTCCTGGCCGTTGAAGTCGTTGGCCGGGAACCCCAGCACTTCCAGCCCGGCGCCGTGCTTTTCGCGATAGAGCTGCTCCAGCCCTTCGTACTGCGGGGTCAGGCCGCACTTGGAGGCCACGTTCACCACCAGCAGCACCTTGCCGCGGTAGTCACCCAGCGAGGCGGCGGCGCCATCGATGGTGGTCAACGGGATGTCATATACGGAAGCGGTCATGGCAGGTCCTGAATGGGGGATTGGAGTGCAAGCATAAACCGCCCGCGTGACTCAGATGCCGCTGTCCGCGATGGATTCCTCCGCGCTCTCGTCATCGCCGCCGATCTCGCCCAGCAGCGCCTGCGAGGCGTCGCTGGACAGCGATTCCACCCCGCGCAACTTGCGTTCGATGGTGCGGGTCTTGCGCCCGGCCTCGCCCAGGCTCTTGCCGACCGTGCTGATCTGTTTTTCGGCCCGTTCCAGGATGCCGGCAAACTTGCCGAACTCGGCCTTGACCGCGCCCAGCACCTTCCACACCTCGCTGGAACGCTGTTCGATCGCCAGCGTGCGAAAGCCCATCTGCAGGCTGTTGAGCAGCGCGGTGAACGTGGTCGGCCCGGCAATCACCACCCGGTGTTCGCGCTGCAGCGCATCGACCAGCCCGGGGCGGCGGATGGCTTCGGCGTACAGGCCTTCGGTGGGCAGGAACATGACCGCGAAATCGGTGGTGTGCGGCGGCACCACATATTTGTCGCTGATCGATTTGGCCTGAATGCGCAGGGCCCGTTCCAGCTGCGCGCCACTGCCGCGCACGCCTTCCTGGTCGCCGGCCTCCTGTGCGTCGAGCAGGCGTTCGTAGTCCTCGCGCGGAAACTTGGAATCGATCGGCAGCCACACCGGCACCTCGTCGTTGCCGCGACCGGGCAGGCGCACCGCGAAATCCACAATCTCGCCGCTGTCCGGGCGCACCCGCACCCCGCGCGCGTACTGCTCGGCGGTGAGGGTCTGTTCGAGGATGTTGTCCAGCTGCACCTCGCCCCAGCTGCCGCGGTTCTTGACGTTGCTCAGCACCCGCTTGAGATCACCGACGCCGGTGGCCAGCTGCTGCATTTCACCCAGCCCGCGCTGCACCTGCTCGAGCCGCTCGGAGACCAGCTTGAACGAGGAATCCAGCCGCGTGGTCAGCGTGGTGTGCAGCTTTTCGTCCACCGTCTGTCGCATCCCCTCGAGCCGGGCGGCGTTGTCGGCCTGCAGGTCCTTGAGCCGGGCTTCCAGGGTGGCGCGCATCTCGCCGATGCGCTGCTCGTTGCGCTGGGTCAATTCGGCCAGACGTTGACCCTGCACCTCGGAGAAGCGCTGCTGGCCTTCGGCACCTTCCTGGCGGCCGCGCCGGGTTTCTTCCACCAGGGTCTGGCGCAAGCTCAGCAGATGCTGGTCGGTGCGGGTGACCAGCTCGCCCAGCTGGCGCGCAAAGGCGTCCAGGCGCGCGTCCTGCTGCTGGCCGAAGCCGTCGAGCTGGGTGCGGATTTCCTGCAGCCGCGTGCCCAGCAACTGCGCCACCAGCTGTTGCGCCTGGGCGTTTTCCTCGCGCCCCTTGCGCGCATCGCCGGTCAGGCTGTCCCGCAGCAGGTCCAGGCGCTGGTCGAGGCGACTGGACAGGTCGGCCAGGTTGCGGCCGAACCCTTCGATCCGCGCGTCCTGCTGCCGCGACAGCGCTTCCAGCTGCTCGCGCAGTTCGCTGCGGCCCTCGCGCTGCTCCTCGCGCAGCGTCTGCTCCAGCGCGGCGCCATCCATACGGCGGAACAACAGCACCAGCTGCAGCACGAGTACGGCCAGCACCAGCCCGCCAACAATCATGAATTCGGTTTGCATCGGCCCAGTGTAGCCACCGCCGTCTCACCGGCTGCGCCACATCTGCGATCATGTGCAGCGCCGCTTGCCCTAGCGCGGTGATAGCCGCGCCGCCGCTGTTGATGCCGTTCGTTGATCCGGTCATTGCCAGGGCGGGCGCGGAACATCGCGATCACCCGCACGCCGCGATCCTCCGGCGCGCGCTGGATCTTTTTCCCCACCTTTACCGGAACCACCGCCATGCCCTGGATGGGTATCCACGACCTGGGCACCTTTGTGGTCGCCGTGATCCTGTTCCTGATGCTGCCCGGCCCGGGCACCTTCACCCTGCTCAGCGCCACCGCGCGCGGCGGCCTGCGGGGCGGCTACATCACCCTGGCCGGGTTGATGCTGGGCGACCAGATCCTGATCGCGCTGGCCGCGCTGGGCGTGGCCGCCCTGCTGCAGGCGCATCCGCTGCTGTTTGCCGCATTGCGCTACGCCGGCGCCGGCTATCTGCTTTGGGTCGGCCTGCAACTGCTGCGTACCCCGCGCCCCGATGCGGCCATCGCGCCACAGCAACACGGCCGGCGCTGGTTCCGCCAGGCGCTGCTGGTGGCCCTGCTCAATCCCAAGGCGATCATGTTCTACATGGCGTTCTTCCCGCTGTTCATCGACCCGGCCACGCAGCGCGGGGCGGCCACCTTCCTGACCATGGCGGCGTTGATCGCGCTGATCAGCATCGGCTGGTGCTCGGTGCTGGTTGGCGGCGGCCAGCTGATGGCGCGGCGGCTCGCCCACCACCGGCGGCTGGGCGGCTGGCTGCGGCGGCTGGTCGGCGTATGCTTGATCGCGTTCGGCATCCGCCTGGGCCTTGACAGCTGATCGACCCGGGCCGCCATCGCAGGAGACGTGCATGGACATCCATATCCGCCGCGCCTACGAACCGGCCAGCGACCAGGATGGTTCACGGTTTCTGGTGGACCGGCTGTGGCCGCGCGGGGTGAGCCACGAAAAAATGGCCGCGCACTGGCTCAAGGAAGTGGCCCCCAGCACGGAATTGCGGCAGTGGTTCGACCACCGGGCCGAACGCTGGGACGAATTCAGGCAGCGCTACTGGCAGGAGCTGGCCGCCCAGCCGAAGTTGCTGGCGCCGTTGCGCGATGCGCTGGAGCGCGGACCGGTGACGCTGGTGTACGGCGCCCACGACAGCGAGCACAACCAGGCGGTGGCGCTGCGCGAGTATCTGCTGGCCCATGCGCGCCGGCCGCACTGAAACCGGAGACGCCGGTTTTATGCCGGTTCCGGCACCCAGGTAGCCAGCGGGCGACAAGCGCGTTGTCGGCAGCGGGATTTTCTGGCATTGCTGCACTGCGTTCGGCCACACTCGGCGGCTGTCTTCATCCGTCATCCAACGAGGCCCGCATGCAGTCCTGGCTCAGGCGCAAATCCATCGACCAAGTCACCGTCCACGAAGCCGGACGCCGACTGGTTCCCACCCTGAGCTGGCCGCACCTTGTCGCGCTGGGCATTGGCGCCATCGTCGGCACCGGCATCTACACCCTGATCGGGGTCGGCGCCGACAAGGCCGGCCCGGCGGTGCTGCTGTCCTTCATCATCGCCGGCACCATCTGCGCCTGCGCCGCGCTGGCTTACGCCGAGCTGTCGACGATGATGCCGGCCGCCGGCAGCGCCTACACCTACAGCTACAGCGCGCTGGGCGAGACCATCGCCTGGATCGTCGGCTGGAGCCTGATCCTGGAATATTCGCTGGTGGTCAGCACGGTGGCGGTGGGCTGGTCGGGCTACTTCGTCGGCTTCCTGGAATGGCTGCACACCTCGTTCGGCTGGAACGTGATGCTGCCGCAGGCGCTGGCCTCCGGGCCGCACGCCGACGGGGTGATCAACCTGCCGGCCATCGTCATCACCTTCCTGGTGGCCGGCATGCTCATGGTCGGCACCAGGGAAAGCGCCACGCTCAACGCGGTGCTGGTGGTACTGAAGCTGATCGCGCTGGGCATTTTCGTGGCGGTGGCGTTGCCGGCGTTCGACCCGGCCAATCTGCAGCCGTTCATGCCTTACGGCTTCTCCAAGACGATGGGGCCGGACGGGGTGGAACGCGGCGTGATGGCGGCCGCGGCAATCATCTTCTTCGCCTTCTACGGCTTCGATGCGATTTCCACCGCGGCCGAGGAAACCAAGAATCCGGGGCGCGACCTGTCGATCGGCATCATCGGTTCCATGGTCGGCTGCACCGTGATCTACCTGCTGGTGGCGTTGGCGGCGGTTGGTGCGATGAGCTTCAGCGTGTTCGGCAAGAGCGCCGAGCCGCTGGCGCTGATCATGCGTGAACTCGGCCATGGCACCGCCGCGCTGGCGATCGGCATCGTGGCGATCATCGCGCTGCCGACCGTGCTGCTGGCGTTCTTCTATGGCCAGAGCCGGATCTTCTTCGTGATGTCGCGCGACGGGCTGCTGCCGCGCGGGCTGTCCAAGGTCAACGCCAAGACCGGTACCCCGGTGGCGATCACCGCCTTCACCGCGGTGCTGGTGGCCGCGCTGGCCGGTGTGGCGCGACTGGATGAAATCGCCGCGCTGGCCAACGCCGGCACCCTGGCCGCGTTCACCGCGGTCGGCCTGTGCCTGCTGGTGCTGCGCAAGCGTGAGCCGGGACGCGAACGCAAGTTCCGCGCGCCGTTGGCGTGGGTGATCGCCCCGATCGCGATCCTGGGCTGCATCTACCTGTTCTTCAGCCTGCCCCACCGCACCCAGTTGTGGTTCCTGATCTGGAATGTGTTCGGGCTGCTGGTGTACGTGCTTTACAGCCGCCGCAACGCGGTGCTCGGCAAGGCCTGACGGCTTCCCGTACGGCAGCGCAAAAGGCGGGCTTCGGCCCGCCTTTTTTAGTTATCCCCCGATTGCGGATGCGCGGATGATCGCCACCGGGCGCCGCCGCCCCGCCCGGTGCCACGGCCGTCGCGAGCGGGCACACCGGTTGCGTCACGCGCGCTGTGGACCACCGGAAGGCCCGGATGCTGTGGACAAGCCCGCTGCGGCACGGACGCGG
>NZ_JAUJUJ010000177.1:567-1620 GCF_030711595.1 Stenotrophomonas sp. YIM B06876 | reverse complement strand
GCCTCGGCCGAGCGTTCGGCGGCCGGTTGCGCGGTCAAGCTCGACAAGGCGCCGATCATCGAATACCTGACCAGCAACATCACGCTGCTGAAGTGGATGATTGCCGAGGGTTATGCCGATGCCCGCACCCTGGCGCGCCGCATCGAGAAGATGGAACAGTGGCTGGCCGACCCGCAGCTGCTGGAAGCCGATGCCGATGCCGAGTACGCCGCGGTCATCGAGATCGACCTGGCCGAAATCGTCGAGCCGATCGTGTGCTGCCCGAACGATCCGGACGATGCCAAGACCCTGTCCGACGTGGCCGGTGCGCAGATCGATGAAGTCTTCATCGGTTCGTGCATGACCAACATCGGCCACTTCCGCGCCGCGTCCAAGCTGCTCGAAGGCAAGCGCGACATCCCGGTCAAGCTGTGGATGGCGCCGCCGACCAAGATGGATGCGCAGCAGCTGAGCGAAGAAGGCCACTACGGCGTGTTCGGCGCCGCCGGCGCGCGCATGGAAATGCCCGGCTGCTCGCTGTGCATGGGCAACCAGGCGCAGGTCAAGGAAGGCGCCACGGTCATGTCGACCAGCACGCGCAACTTCCCCAACCGCCTGGGCAAGAACACCAACGTGTACCTGGGCTCGGCCGAACTCTCGGCGATCTGCTCCAAGCTCGGCCGCATCCCGACCAAGGCCGAGTACCTGGCCGACATCGGCGTGGTCAACCAGAACGGCGACAAGATCTACCAATACCTGAACTTCGACCAGATCACGGAGTACAAGGACGTGGCAGACGGCGTGGCTGCCTGATAAAACCAAGGCGCCATGAAAACCCCGCAGGCTGCAAGGCCTGCGGGGTTTTTTACTTCTGTATCGATAGCTGTTCGCGCTTTATGGGTAAGGGTTTGAGGCCGATTTGACTGTTATCTGACTCTACTCCAGCACCCGCGCCAGCAGCGCGCCGCTGGCCGGGGCCGCCAGCGGAATGCGCACGCGCAGCGGGCTGCCGGACGCCACGCCGATGTTCTGGCCATCGAGGTCCTTCATCTCGGTCAGGCGCAGCGTCCGGTT
>NZ_JAUJUJ010000177.1:0-421 GCF_030711595.1 Stenotrophomonas sp. YIM B06876 | reverse complement strand
GTTACCGGCGGGGTGAACGATTTCGAGCAGATCGCCCACGGCAAAGCGGTTCTTGGTCTCGATCTCGGCCCAGCCGTCCTGCTCGGCCTTCACCTCGCCGACGAACTGGCTGCGGCGCGCTTCGGAGCTGCCGGTGGCGTAGTTCTGATAGTCCTGCGCGGACCGGCGTTCGAGAAAGCCGCTGGTGTAGCCGCGGTTAGACAGGCTCTCCAGCTCGGCGAGCAACGCCGGGTCGAAGGCGCGGCCGGCCACGGCGTCGTCGATGGCGCGGCGGTAGACCTGGGCCGTGCGCGAGACGTAGTACTGGCTCTTGGTGCGGCCCTCGATCTTGAGCGAATCGACGCCGATCCGCACCAGGCGCTGCACATGCTCGACCGCGCGCAGGTCCTTGCTGTTCATGATGTAGGTGCCGTGCTCGTCT
>NZ_JAUJUJ010000176.1 GCF_030711595.1 Stenotrophomonas sp. YIM B06876 | reverse complement strand
ATGCTGCGCAAGTCTTCAGCGATCTCGATCAGGGCGTCCACCATGTCGGGGTCGAAATGGCTGCCCCGGCCCTTGACGATGACGCTGCAGGCCTGCTCGTGCGTGAAGGGGGCCTTGTAGACGCGCCGGCTGATCAGCGCGTCGTACACGTCGGCCAGCGCCATGAGGCGGCCCGCCACCGGAATGGCGTCACCCGCCAGGCCCTCGGGGTAGCCCGAGCCGTCCCATTTCTCATGGTGGCTGTAGGCCATGTCCTTGGCCACGTTCAAGAAACGCACGCGCATGCCCAGGCGCCGTTCGGCGCCTTCGATGGCCTTGCGGCCGAGCGCGGCATGGCCTTTCATGATCTCGAATTCGTCCTCGGTGAGCTTGCCGGGCTTGAGCAGGATGCGGTCGGGAATGCCGATCTTGCCGATGTCGTGCAGCGGCGCCGACTTGTACAGCAGCTCGATCATGCGGTCGCTCAGCAGCGCCTCGAAGCGCGGGTGCGTGCGCAGCTTTTCGGCCAGCACCTTCACATACAGCTGGGTGCGCCGGATGTGGTTGCCGGTCTCGTCGTCGCGCGTCTCGGCCAGCGAGGCCATGGCCATCATGGTGACGTCCTGGATGGCCTGCACCTCCAGCGTGCGCAGCGCCACTTCGCGCTCCAGGTAGGCGCTTTTGTCGCGCAGGAAATCGGCCGTGGCCTTGAGCGCCAGGTGCGTCTGCACGCNCGTCCTGGATGGCCTGCACCTCCAGCGTGCGCAGCGCCACTTCGCGCTCCAGGTAGGCGCTTTTGTCGCGCAGGAAATCGGCCGTGGCCTTGAGCGCCAGGTGCGTCTGCACGCGCGCCAGCACGATGGGCGGCCTCACCGGCTTGGTGATGTAGTCCACGGCACCCAGCTCCAGGCCCACGCGCTCGTCTTCGGTGTCGGCCCGGGCGGTGAGGAAGATGACGGGAACATCGCGCGTGGCCGCGCTCGCCTTGAGCCGGCGGCAGACCTCGTAGCCGTCCATGCCCGGCATCATGATGTCGAGCAGCACCAGGTCGGGCACCGGGTCGGCCTGGGCGATCTTCAGCGCGCGCTCGCCGCTGTTGGCCACCCGCACGCGGTAGCGCTCCTTCAGCAGCTCGGCCATCAGCGCCAGGTTGTCGGGCGTGTCGTCCACCACCAGCACGGTGGGCGCCTGGCGCTCGCGCCAGTCGGCGGGGACGGCTGCAGCGGCGGTATGAACAGAGGAGTCAGAGGACATCGATACTCCCGGCGGTTGGCTGTCTTGGGGACCCGCAGCCTGGACCAGGCCGCCACGCTTGCAGGAGGGCCAGTGCCGGCTCGAAATCGAAATCCTCGATGTGGCGCTGCAGGCTGTGCATGGCTGGCCCGAGGGCTGCCCGCAGCATAGCAACATTTTGTTTCAAATAGGCCAAAGCCCGCGCATCGTCCTGCTGCAGCAGTTCCTGGAGCTGGCGCACGCAGGCCTGGCCTGCCAAGTCGAACGGCGGCGCTTGGCCAGCGGCAGGCTTGCTGTCCAGCGGCCATGCGCCCCAGGCACGCAGGGGTTGGACCAGAGCGTGCAGCAACCGCTGCACCTCGGCCAGCAACGGCTGCGCCGCTTGGGGCGCGGGGGTGCGCAATAGCTCTT
>NZ_JAUJUJ010000175.1 GCF_030711595.1 Stenotrophomonas sp. YIM B06876 | reverse complement strand
GGCAGCTATCAATAATGAAGTATCAAGCGGCCTGGGCCGCCTTGACCTTCAGGCGCCAGGCATGCAGCAGCGGCTCGGTGTAGCCGCTGGGCTGCGCCAGGCCCTTGAACACCAGGTCGCAGGCGGCCTGGTAGGCCATGCTGGTGGCAAAGCGGCCGGCCATGGGCTGGTACAGCGGGTCGCCGGCGTTCTGGCCATCGACCACGGCGGCCATGCGCTCGAAGGTCGCGCGCACCTGGGTCTCGGTCACCACGCCGTGGTGCAGCCAGTTGGCGATGTGCTGGCTGGAGATGCGCAGCGTGGCGCGGTCTTCCATCAGGCCGACGTTGTGGATGTCGGGCACCTTGGAGCAGCCCACGCCCTGGTCCACCCAGCGCACCACGTAGCCCAGGATGCCCTGGGCGTTGTTGTCCAGCTCCTGCTGCTTTTCGGCGTCGCTCCAGTTCGGGCTGGCGGTGACGGGGATGGTCAGCAGGCCGGTCAGCAGGTTGTCGCGCTCGGCGTTGACGTCGGTCTTTTCCATCTCGATCTGGATGTCGCGCACCAGCACCTGGTGGTAGTGCAGCGCGTGCAGCGTGGCGCCCGTGGGGCTGGGCACCCAGGCGGTGTTGGCGCCGGCCTTGGGGTGGGCGATCTTCTGCTCGAGCATGGCGGCCATCAGGTCGGGCATGGCCCACATGCCCTTGCCGATCTGCGCCTTGCCGCGCAGGCCGCAGGACAGGCCGACGAGCACGTTGTTCTTCTCATAGGCCTGGATCCAGGCGCTGCTTTTCATGTCGCCCTTGCGGATCATCGGGCCGGCCTGCATGGCGCTGTGCATCTCGTCGCCGGTGCGGTCGAGAAAGCCGGTGTTGATGAAGGCCACGCGGCTGGCGGCGGCGGCGATGCAGGCCTTGAGGTTGACGCTGGTGCGGCGCTCCTCGTCCATGATGCCGAGCTTGACGGTGCTGTCCGCCAGGCCAAGCAGCTTTTCAACCCGGCCAAACAATTCGGCGGCAAAGGCCACTTCAGCGGGGCCGTGCATCTTGGGCTTAACGATGTAGACGCTGCCCTGGCGCGAGTTGCGCAGGCCGTTCGCGCCATGGCCCTGCAGGTCGTGCAGCGCGATCGCGGTGGTGACGACGGCGTCGAGGATGCCCTCGGGGATCTCGCGCTGCGCGCCCTGCGCATCGGTGTAGGTGATGGCCGGGTTGGTCATCAAATGGCCGACGTTGCGCAGGAACATCAGCGAGCGGCCGTGCAGGCGCACTTCGCCGCCGTTCGGGGCGCTGTAGACGCGGTCGGGGTTGAGGCCGCGCGTCACGGTCTTGCCGCCCTTGGCGAAGGACTCGGTCAGCGTGCCCTTCAGAATGCCGAGCCAGTTGGCGTAGCCCAGCACCTTGTCGTCGGCGTCCACGGCGGCGACCGAGTCTTCGAGGTCGAGGATGGTGGACAGCGCGGCCTCCAGCACCAGGTCGCTGACGCCGGCGGCGTCCGACTGGCCAATCGGCGTGCTGCGGTCGATCTGGATGTCCAGGTGCAGGCCGTTGTGCACCAGCAGCACCGACGACGGCGCGGCCGCAGCGCCCTGGAAGCCGACGAACTGCGCGGCATTCTTCAGGCCCGTGCTGGCGCCGCCCTGGAGCTGCACCAGCAGCT
>NZ_JAUJUJ010000174.1 GCF_030711595.1 Stenotrophomonas sp. YIM B06876 | reverse complement strand
CGCCCGGCACCGAGACGCGGCCCCAGCCGCGCTCGTGGTCGGGGCCCAGGTCGCGGTCGCGCGGTTGCTGGCTGTGGCAGTACACGCAGCCGTTGGCGATGTAGACCGCGCGCCCGCGCAGTTCGGCGCTGGTGTAGGGCTTGAGCCCCTCGGGCGGCACCACGTCGCGCACCTGCATGTAGGGCAACACCACCAGGGCGGAGGTGGCAATGGCCAGCGACACCATGGCGCCGGCAGCCAGCTTGACTTCATTTTCCATGGACGAGCTCCGCGGTCTTTTGCGGCGCAAACAGGGCCGCGCCCGTGCGCGTGGGCCCGAAGCGCAGCACCATGGCCAGGAAATGGCCGACAAAAATCAGGTGGCTGAGCACCATCAGCGAGCCGCCCACGCTGCGCCACTGCAGGTAGGGGATGGTGAGCGTGACCGACTCCATGAACGGCCGCGATGCATCGAGCATCGCCAGGCCCTGCAGCCAGCCGCCGATCGTCAGGCCGATGAAGTAGATGGCGATGCCAATGGCGGCGAGCCAGAACTGCAGCGTGATCAGCTTCGGGTAGGGCCACTCCCAGTTCAGCACGCGCGGCATCATGAAATAGATCGCGCCAAACAGCACCATGGTGACGAAGGCATAGGCGCCCAGGTGTGCGTGCGCCACCGTGAAGTGCGTGAAGTGCGCCACCTGGTTGATGGAGCGCAGCGCCTCGAACGAGCCCTGCAGCGACGACAGCATGTACATCAGGCCGCCGAACATCATGAAGCGCAGCGTGGGCGAATAGCGCGCCAGGTGCATGCGCCCCCACATGGTGCCCGCCATGTTGATGGTGAAGGCGAGCACCGGAATGATCATCATCATGCTCTGCACGATGGACAGCGTGGTCAGCCAGCCCGGGATCGGCCCGCCGATCAGGTGGTGGCCGCCGACCTGGCCGTAGAAGAACGCCAGCGTCCAGAACCCCAGGATGGACAGGTTGTACGAGCGCACCGGCCGGCCGATGATCTTGGGCAAAAAGTAATAGATCGCGCCCACGCTGACCGGCGTGAACCACAGGCCCAGCACGTTGTGGCCGTACCACCAGTTGGTGGTGGCCTGCTGCACGCCGGTGTGCACGCCGGGCAGCTTGCCGACGATGTACAGCAGCGCGATCCAGAGCAGCGCCGCCACCATGTACCAGACGCTCACATAGAGCGACTCGACCTTGCGGTTGACCAGCGTGAACAGCACCGGCCCGATGATGCAGACGAAGCCGGCGACGATGAAGATGCCGATCTGCCACGGGATCTCGAGGTATTCCATGCCATCGGTCCAGCCCGCGCCGATGGCGCCGATGCCGCTGGCGATGCCGGTGTTGATGAGCGCACCGCCGAGCATGACCCACAGCGCCCCGATCAGCGGCGTGCGCAGCAGGCGCGGCAGCAGCCAGACGATCATGCCCAGGGCGGCGTTGGTGATCCAGCCATACAGCACGGCGTTGAGGTGGATGGTGCGGATGCGCCCGAAAGTGAGCCAGGCCTCGCCCACCATCCAGTCGGGCTCGTGCAGCTTGATGGAAGACGTCAGCCCCGCCAGCGAACCCAGCACCAGCCAGAAACAGGCGAAGGCGATGAACATGAAGACCGGAAAGGCGGTGGAGCGGTCGGCCTC
>NZ_JAUJUJ010000041.1 GCF_030711595.1 Stenotrophomonas sp. YIM B06876 | reverse complement strand
CGCCGCCTGATGAGGGGCGGGCGCCCGGGTCCGCCGGGTTTGGCGGCGGCGGTGCCGCAGGCGTGCGGCCAACAGCGGCGGCCATGCCGTGGCGGCGGTGTTCCGGGTCATGCACTGCGTTGCCGTCCATAAAGCGGCCGGTCAAGCGGCCGCCACTACAATTCGCCTATGAATACCCCTGAAAACTCCAGTCTCGGCCGCGAGGTCGATTACCCGGCCCACTACGATGCCGGCCTGCTGTTCCCGATTCCGCGCGTAGCCGCACGCCGGGAGATCGGCATCGACGGCGCCGTGCTGCCGTTTGTCGGCCATGACCGCTGGCATGCCTATGAACTGGGATGGCTGGATGCGCGCGGCAAACCCTGCGTGGCCACGGCGACGCTGCGGGTGCCATGCGATTCGCCCAACCTGATCGAATCCAAGTCGCTCAAGCTCTATCTCAACTCGCTCAACGCGGCCCGTTTCAACCGTCCCGATGCGGTGCGTGAGCGCATTGCCGTGGATCTGTCCGCCCGTGCCGGCGCCGATGTGCAGGTGGACTTCGGGTTGCCGCCACTCGATGGCCTGATCGACGGCGACAGCATCGACCTGCTCGATGTGGAGATCGACTGCTACGGGCCGCCGCAGGCGGATTTCCTGCGCGCCGACGCCAGTGACATCGTCAGCGAAACCCTGGTCTCGGCGTTGCTCAAGTCCAATTGTCCGGTCACCGGCCAGCCGGACTGGGCCAGCGTCAGCGTGCAGTACCGCGGCCCGCGGATCGACCGCGAAGGACTGCTGCGCTATCTGGTCAGTTACCGTGACCACGCCGAATTCCACGAACAATGCGTGGAGCGTATTTTTCTCGATGTGATGCGCTGCTGCCAGACGCAATCGCTGCTGGTCGAGGCGCGCTATACCCGTCGCGGCGGGCTGGATATCAATCCGCGTCGCGCCACCGCCGACCTCGGCGCGGGACCGGCCCCTCACCGGGATCTGCGCCAGTAATCCGTGGCGGTGAATGGGTAAGTCCGCTTCACGCCGGGCAGATGCCGGCTTAACAAGTGCTGTGCCACCTTGGTGATCAGACAAGGAGGAGCAACTTGGATGAGCAGCAACGAAAAGCAGGCTGATTTTTCCGGGGTGACCAGCAAGGTGGACAGCACGGCGCAGGTCACGCCGGAAGCGGATTTCTCCGGGGTCACCGCCAACGTGGACAGCACCGCCCAAGTAGCAGGCGACCGGCATTACACGGTGCAGAAAGGTGACTCGCTGTCGAAAATTGCCAAGCAGTATCTGGGCGACAGCAATGCCTGGAAACATATTTTCGATGCCAATCGCGATGTGCTGGAGGACCCGGACAAGATCCTGCCCGGGCAAACCCTGCGGCTTCCCTCAGCCTGGCGCTGAGCCCACTTTCTATCCCTGATCCTGTTCCGGGAGGAACACTTATGAAGAAGACCTCTATCAGCAGTGCCGTGGTGATCGCGTTGGCCAGTGCGCTGGCGTTGGCCGGCTGCAAAAAGCACGAAGAGACCGTGGTGGAGACCACGCCGCCGATGACCGAGCCGGCCCCGGCAGCGCCGGTGAATGAGCCGATGACCCCGGCCGAGCCGGCAGTGACGGTCAGTGCGGTGACGGTGGGCAACACGGCGGCCGCCGACAAGGCGGTGATGCCGATGGCGATGTTCAGTCCCAAGGACAAGATCATTGTCTCGGTAAAAACCGAGGGCGCCGCAAACGATGTCAAGGTCGATGCCAAGCTCAGTTATCAGGATGGCCAGGTGGCCGGTGAGCAAAGTGCCATGCTGACCACCAGCGGTCCGGAAACCACCAATATCGAGTTCAGCAATCCCAAGGGCTGGCCGGCAGGCAAGTACACCGCCGACGTCATGGTGGACGGCAAGAGTGTGAACATGCCGCACGAATTCGAAGTGAAGTAGGGCAAGGCAAGGTTTGCCTCTGCCGACTCTCTCCCGGCAGGGGACTCCGATGGGCGCAGCCACGCGGCTGCGCCCTTTTTTGTCACCGGTCACCGCCGCGGCACCGGTCACATCCAGGCCGGCGCACGCGCTGCAAAGGTGCATCTGCGGGCACCGCTGCGACCGCGACGGGCTGGCGTCGGCAACACCCGCGCAAGCCTCCCGGGCGCAGCACTCCAATACCTTCACGTATGGCATCGCTTTGCTCAGCCGCGGTGAAAACGCGACAATGCAGGCCTGTTTGCATGCGACGGTCCTGCCGGATTGGCGCTGCGGATATCCCGGCGGGCAGCCGATGGTGGCCCGCCGGCTCAACCGGTCCAACCCCCCTTGTCCCGCCCCGCGTCAGCACGAGAGCCCAGTCCCCCATGTCGAACACGCCGAAGATCATCTACACGCTTACCGATGAAGCCCCGTTCCTGGCGACGCAGTCGTTGCTGCCGATCATCGATGCCTACACCGCGACTGCCGGCATTGCGGTGGAGACCCGCGATATCTCGCTGTCGGCCCGCATCCTGTCGCAGTTCCCCGACTACCTGGAGGACGGGCAGCAGGTAGCCGATCACCTGGCCGAACTGGGCGCACTGGCGACCGCGCCGGAAGCCAACATCATCAAGCTGCCCAACATCAGCGCCTCGGTGCCGCAGCTCAAGGCCGCGATCAGCGAACTGCAGGACCAGGGGTTCGCGCTGCCGAACTATCCGGACGTGCCCAGCGACGACGTCTCGCGCGACATCAAGGCGCGCTATGACAAGGTCAAGGGCAGTGCCGTCAACCCGGTGTTGCGCGAAGGCAACTCCGATCGCCGCGCGCCGCTGTCGGTCAAGAACTATGCGCGCAAGCATCCGCATCGCATGGGCGCCTGGGCGGCCGATTCGAAGTCGCATGTCGCGCATATGGACAGCGGGGATTTCTACGGCAGCGAGCAGTCGGCCACGCTGGTCACGGCCGGCACGCTGAAGATCGAACTGCAGCAGGCCGATGGCAAGACCGTCGTGCTGAAGGAAAAGACCGCGGTCAAGGCCGCTGAAATCGTCGATGCCTCGGTGATGAGCCGCAGGGCGCTGGCAACCTTCATCGATGCCCAGCTTGCCGATGCCCAGGCCAAGGGCGTGCTGTTCTCGCTGCACCTGAAGGCGACGATGATGAAGGTCTCCGACCCGATCATGTTCGGCGTGGTCGTCGGCGAGTTCTACAAGGACGTGCTGGCCAAGCATGCCGACGTGCTCAAGCAGGCCGGCTTCGATCCCAACAACGGCATCGGCGATCTGTACGCACGCCTGCCGCAGCTGCCCGAAACGGTCCAGGCCGCGATCAAGGCCGACCTGGCCGCCGAGTACGGCCAGCGTCCGGCCTTGGCGATGGTCAATTCCGACAAGGGCATCACCAACCTGCACGTGCCCAGCGACGTGATCGTCGACGCCTCGATGCCGGCGATGATCCGCGACTCGGGCAAGATGTGGAACGCCGACGGCAAGTTGCAGGACACCAAGGCGGTGATCCCGGACCGCTGCTATGCCGGCGTCTACCAGGCGGTAATCGACGACTGCCGCACACACGGCGCGTTCGATCCGGCGACCATGGGCTCGGTGCCCAACGTCGGGCTGATGGCGCAGAAGGCCGAGGAATACGGCTCGCACGACAAGACCTTCCAGATTCCGGCCAACGGTACCGTACGCGTCACCGACGACGCCGGCAGCGTGGTGTTCGAGCACGCCGTGGAAGCCGGCGATATCTGGCGCATGTGCCAGACCAAGGACGCCCCGATCCAGGACTGGGTCAAACTGGCGGTCAACCGCGCGCGCCTGAGCGGCACCCCGGCGGTGTTCTGGCTGGATGCCAACCGCGCCCACGACGCGCAGGTGATCGCCAAGGTCCAGACCTATCTGAAGGACCACGACACGTCCGGGCTGGATATCCGCATCCTCGACCCGGTGGCGGCCACGGTGTTTTCGCTGGCGCGCATCCGCAAGGGCCAGGACACCATCTCGGTGACCGGCAACGTGCTGCGTGACTACCTGACCGATCTGTTCCCGATCATGGAGCTGGGCACCAGTGCCAAGATGCTCTCGATCGTGCCGCTGATGGCCGGCGGTGGCCTGTTCGAGACCGGTGCCGGCGGGTCGGCGCCCAAGCACGTGGAACAGTTCGTGGAAGAGGATTACCTGCGCTGGGATTCGCTGGGCGAGTTCCTGGCGCTGGCCGCCTCGTTGGAGCACCTGTCCCAGCGCTACGGCAACCAGTCGGCCGGCGTGCTGGCCAAGGCGCTGGACCAGGCCAACGGCGTGTTCCTGGACAACGACAAGTCGCCCTCGCGCAAGCTCGGCGGCATCGACAACCGCGGCAGCCATTTCTACCTGGCCATGTACTGGGCACAGGCGCTGGCGGCGCAGGATGAGGATGCCGCGCTGAAGGCCAGGTTTGCCCCGCTGGCACAGGCGTTGGCCGCGAACGAGACGGCGATTGTCGATGAGCTGGCCGCGGTGCAGGGCAAGGCCGTGGATATCGGCGGCTACTACCGTCCGGACGTCGAAAAAGTCGCCCAGGCCATGCGCCCGAGCGCGACCTTCAACCGCACCCTGGCCGCGCTGCAAGGCTGATCGGCGGCGGGCGCGCGCCTGCAATGGCACGTGTCCTGGCCGTGGACGGCGATTTTCCCGAAACCCGTGTCGCCAAGGCGATGCGGGTTTTTTCGTGGGCGATGGCGCGGCCTGGCGCGCCGGCGTGCGCCGCCGCGCCCGCTGCCGTAGGGTGGGGGCCGGACCGTTCCGGATCGATGCCATGGCGCTGCCGATGTGTTCCCGCCGTTTTCCGCCGTACCTGCACACGGTGACGCGATGAGTGCCGCGCCGGTGGCGCCGGGTGGGCCGGAGGTCTGTGAGGCGCGGAAGGTGGCGGCCTGCATCCGCGACGGGTTCGAGGACTACCACGCCCGGTTTGCCGCGATCACCGCCCGGGCACGGCTGCGGTTTGAGCAGGGCGACGGGGCGGCCATGCGCGAAGACGCGGTCGAGCGGATCGGGCTGTACGACCTGTGCATCGGCCAGTGCATGGAGCGCCTGCAGGCGATCGCGCCGGCGGGCGGCCACCGGCGGACGACGTGGCGACAGGTGCGCCAGGCGTTCGCGCAAATGATCGCCGGCCTGATCGACTGCGAGCTGTACAAGACGTTCTACAACACCCTGACCCGGCGCCTGTTCGCCACCCGTGGGGTCGACCCGGCGATCGAATTCATCGCGATGGACATCGAACCCTCCGATGCGATCACCCACCCGGTGGCCCGGCACAGCTATGCGGTGTCGGAAACCCATCCGGCCGCCGCGTTCATGCGGGTGCTGGGCGACTACCACTTCGATGTGCCATATGCCCACCAGTTGCGCTGTGCGGCGGCCATCGCGGTGCGCCTGCAGGATGATCTGGCGCACTGGGGCGCGCATCCGGTGCGTGCCATCGAACTGCTGGAAACGGTGTTCTACCGCGAGCGCCGCGCCTATCTGGTCGGGCGGGTGTTCGGCGAGCACCGGTTCTCGCCGTGCGTGATCGCACTGGTGAAGGATGGCCACGGTCTGCGGGTCGATGCGGTGCTGAGCGCGCGCCGCGACGTGGCCCACCTGTTCGGCGTCTCGCGCAGCTATTTCCATGCGGATCTGGCCACGGTGGGGGATGCGGTGGTGTTCCTGCGCAGCCTCCTGCCGGGCAAGCCGATTGACGAGATCTACACCGTGCTGGGTCGCGCCAAACAGGGCAAGACCGAACGCTTCCGCACTTTCCAGCGCCACTTCCAGCTGCACTGCAACGAATTGTTGGGACCGGCCGAAGGCACGCCGGGAATGGTGATGACGGTGTTCACCCTGCCCAGCTATCCGCTGGTGTTCAAGCTGATCCGTGACCGCTTCGCCTGGCCCAAGACAATGACGCGGCAGGCGGTGGAGGACAAGTACGCGCTGGTGTTCAACCTGGACCGTATCGGCCGCCTGCTTGACGCCCAGCAGTACCGCCATCTGCGCTTTCCCGCATCGCGGTTTTCCCCGGCGCTGCTGGCCGAGCTGCTGGAAAGCTGCAGCCTCAGCGTCCACCGTGACGGCGACGACGTGGTGATCACGCTGTGCTATGTGCAGCGCCGCTTCCGCCCGTTGAACCTGTACCTGCGCGAGCAGGGTGCGGCGGCGGCCAAGGCGGCCGCACTGGACTACGCCCAGGCCATCCGCGATCTGGCCTGCAACAACATCTGTCCCGGCGACATGCTGCTGAAGAACTTCGGCGTCTCGCGCCACGGTCGCGCGGTGTTCTACGACTATGACGAGCTGTGCCGGGTCACCGAGTGCAATTTCCGCCACTGGCCGGCGCCGCGCAACGCGGAGGAGGCGATGGCGGCCGAGCCCTGGTTCCATATCGCAGCCAATGACGTGTTCCCCGAGCGCTTCCCGTTGTTCATGGGCCTGCGCGCCGAGCAGCTGGCGGCGGTGACCGAAGCCCATGGCGTGCTGTTCGATCCGCGCTGGTGGCAGGCGTTGCAGGCGGCGTTCCGGCGCGGGGAATTTGCCGATATCCCGCCTTATCCGCGGACCGCGCAGCTGGCGTGAAGCGTCATCATTGCCGCGACTTTCGAAACCGGGTGTAATCGGTGGCCATCAACCTCAAGGAGTGTGGTCATGATGAAGCGGCTAAGGGTGATGATCGCGGGCGTTGTGCTGTTGACCGCCATGCCGACCCTGGTAGCGGCCGCGGGCGCCGGCCCGCGAGCGGTTCGCCAGAAGGTGGAAAGCAGCATGCTGGTCCGCGGGAATCTGCAGATCGGGAAGAACGGTTCGGTCGCCGGCCTGGATTTCCACCGGGAAGACAAGCTCCCGGCCGGCGTAGTGGCGCTGGTGCGGGACGCGGTGAAGCACTGGCGTTTCGAGCCGGTGCGGGTGGAAGGGCAGGTGGTCGATGCCATCGCACCGATGAGCTTGCGCGTCGTGGCCAGGAAAGCCGAAGGGGACAGCTACGAGATCGGCCTGCGCGGGGTGAGCTTCGACCAGTACGACTCGAAGGACCTGCAGAACGTGGCCAGCATCGACATGAAGCCACCCCGGTATCCCGAGCAGGCGTTCCGCGTTGGCGCCAGTGGCACCGTCTACCTGGTGGCGAAGGTCGGACGCGATGGCAAGGTGGAGGATGCCTTTGCCGAACAGGTGAACCTGCGCGTGATCAGCAGCGAGCCCGAACAGCGCAGACTCCGCGACGTGTTGGCGCGCAGCGCCTTGGCCGCCGCGCGGCAATGGACGTTCCGCGTGCCCAGCGAGGGTGAGACCGCGTCGCAGCCTTTCTGGAGTGTGCGGATTCCCGTCAACTACAGTCTTGAATCGCAACCCGTCGGACCCCGGCAGGATGACTATGGGCGCTGGATCAGTTACGTGCCGGGCCCGCGCGAGCGCGCGCCATGGCGTGATGACCGGCAGGAGCAGGGGTTCTCTCCGGACACGCTGGATGAGGGCGGCGTGTACATGGCCGACAGCAAGGGGCCGCGTCTGCTGACACCGTTGCAGGGCAGTTGATCCGCCAGCCGCAGGCCGGCCGCGCGCCGGCAGTTGCAACCGTCGCGCCTGGAACAGCCGGCAAAGAGAAAAGCCCCGCAAAGCGGGGCTTTTCATGTTCCGGCCGATTCCGTTTCCGCAATCAGCGCTTCATCGAGCCGAAGAACTCGTCGTTGGACTTGGTGTTCTTCATCTTGTCCAGCAGGAATTCCATCGCCGCGATCTCATCCATCGGATGCAGCAGCTTGCGCAGGATCCAGATCTTCTGCAGCAGCTCCGGTTCGATCAGCAGGTCTTCGCGGCGGGTGCCGGAACGGTTGATGTCGATGGCCGGATACACGCGCTTCTCGGCGATGCGACGGTTCAGGTGCACTTCGCTGTTGCCGGTGCCCTTGAACTCCTCGTAGATCACCTCGTCCATCTTCGAGCCGGTTTCCACCAGCGCGGTGGCGATGATGGTCAGCGAGCCGCCTTCCTCGACGTTGCGCGCGGCACCGAAGAACCGCTTCGGACGGTGCAGGGCGTTGGCGTCGACGCCGCCGGTCAGCACCTTGCCGGAGCTGGGCACCACGTTGTTGTAGGCGCGGGCCAGACGGGTGATCGAGTCGAGCAGGATCACCACGTCCTTCTTGTGCTCGACCAGGCGCTTGGCGCGCTCGATCACCATTTCGGCAACCTGCACGTGGCGCGCGGCCGGCTCGTCGAAGGTCGAGGAGACCACTTCGCCGCGCACCGTGCGCTGCATTTCGGTCACTTCTTCCGGGCGCTCATCCACCAGCAGCACGATCATGTGCACTTCGGGATGGTTGGTGGTGATGGCCGTGGCCACCTGCTGCATCAGCATCGTCTTGCCGGCCTTCGGCGGCGAGACGATCAGGGCGCGCTGGCCCTTGCCCTGCGGCGCCATCAGGTCGAGGATGCGGCCGGTGATGTCTTCCGACGACCCGTTGCCGCGTTCCAGGGTGAAGCGCTTGCGCGGGAACAGCGGCGTCAGGTTCTCGAACAGCACTTTGTTCTTCGAGGCTTCGATCGGTTCACCGTTGATGGTGTCGACGATGTTCAGCGCGAAGTAGCGTTCGCCATCCTTGGGAAAACGGATGCGGCCGGAAATATGGTCACCGGTGCGCAGGTTGAAACGGCGGATCTGGCTGGGCGAAATGTAGGTGTCGTCCGGGCCGGCCAGATAACTGGCCTCGGCCGCACGCAGGAAACCGAAGCCGTCGGGCAGGATTTCCAGTACGCCGTCGGCGGCGACGCCTTCGCCGTGGCGGGTCAGCACCTTGAGCAGGGCGAAGATCACGTCCTGTTTGCGGGCGCGGGCCACGCCTTCGGAAATCTGCAGCTGCTCGGCCACTTCCAGCAGCTTGTGCGCCGGCATCCGCTTGAGGTCGCTCAGCGAATAGATCGGGAAGCCTTCCGGCACGTTCAGCTGCGGACGCGGCGTGTGGTGTTGCTCGTTGCCGCCGTCATTGGGCATGCCGTTGTCATCGCGCGGGCGGTTGCGGTCACGGTCGCGACGGTTGCGGAAACGGTCACGGCGGTTGTTGCCCTGCCCTTGACCGTGGCCCTGCTGGCCGTGGCGCTGGGACGGGTCGTGCTCACTGGACTCGCCGGATTCGCCGCCGCCCGGGGCATTGTGCGCGTTCGGGTGCTGGCGGTCGGCAGGCGCGGCAGCGGGCGCCGCCGGGACGGAGGAGGATGCTTCCGCCATGGGCGTGGCCGTGGGCAGCGGCAACGACGGCTGTGCCGGCGCGGGCGCAGCCGCGGGGGTGTTGGTGTCGACGGTTTCGGCCGTTTTGCTGACGCGCGGCTTGCGCACGCGCTTCTCGGCGGGCGCGTCGGCGCTCCCGGTTTCGGAAGGAGTATTCTCGGACAAGTGCGTGATTCCTCGCTAAGAGGTGCGAGCGCCCTGCAGGGCGGCGAACTGGTTGGGGAAGGTCTAGAAGAGAGTTCTTCTAGCGGGTGCGGCGCGTGTTTACCGCCGGATGCATCGACACTAACACCGGCACGCCGTACCGCGCAAGCGGCGGCGGCGGCCTGTTGGGGCGGCCGCAGGGCCGCCCTTCTGCGTGGCGGCCGGGCCGCCGGGCGGTCAGTCCGCCAGGACCTTGTCGATCATCTGCGCCAGCTGGCCTTTGCCAACCGCGCCGATCTGGGTCGCCTGGATCTGGCCGTCCTTGAACAGCAGCAGCATCGGGATCGAGCGCACGTGGTACTTCACCGCGGTGGCACGGTTTTCGTCCACATTCACCTTGGCGATCTTCAATTTGCCGTCGTAGGCGTCGGCCAGCTCGTCCAGCACCGGTGAGATCATCTTGCACGGGCCACACCATTCAGCCCAGAAATCCACCAGCACCGGTTCGCCCGATTGCAGGACAATGTTCTCGAAATCGGCATCGCCGACGTGTAAAACCTTATCGTTCACGTGTGAATCTCCTGGGGTAATGCGACTGCCCATGCCGGGTTGGTCGCCGCATTGCGGTAAAGTGGGGACATTGCGCGAACAGGATGGGCCCAAGCCCGACGTCGCGTGACCCGGCGCAGGGGCCGCAGTGTGCGACGGTGCCCGAAACGATGCAAGCTGCCCCGTAACCTCTGGCGGGTCGGCCCTACCAAGACGGAATAATGAGCGACAAACCGCTGACCGATGTAACTTTTTCCTCCTTCGACCTGCAGCCGGCGCTTCTGGCCGGGCTTGAAGGGGCCGGTTTCACCCGCTGTACGCCAATCCAGGCACTGACCCTGCCGGTGGCCTTGCCCGGCGGCGACGTCGCCGGCCAGGCGCAGACCGGTACCGGCAAGACCCTGGCGTTTCTGGTGGCGACCTTCAACCGGCTGCTGACGCGCCCGGCACTGGCCGATCGCAAGCCCGAAGACCCGCGTGCACTGATCCTGGCGCCGACCCGCGAACTGGCGATCCAGATCCACAAGGATGCGGTCAAGTTCGGCTCCGATCTGGGCCTGCGTTTTGCGCTGGTCTACGGCGGTGTCGACTACGACAAGCAGCGCGAACTGCTGCAGCAGGGCGTGGATGTGATCATCGCCACGCCCGGCCGCCTGATCGACTACGTCAAGCAGCACAAGGTGGTGTCCCTGCACGCCTGTGAGGTCTGCGTGCTGGACGAGGCCGACCGCATGTTCGATCTGGGCTTCATCAAGGACATCCGTTTCCTGCTGCGGCGCATGCCCGAGCGCACCGTCCGCCAGACGCTGCTGTTCAGCGCCACGCTCAGCCATCGCGTGCTGGAGCTGGCCTACGACTACATGAACGAGCCGCAGAAGCTGGTGGTGGAGACCGAGCACATCATCGCCGCCCGCGTGCGCCAGCGCATCTATTTTCCGGCCGACGAAGAGAAGCTGCCGTTGCTGCTCGGCCTGCTGTCGCGCAGCGAAGGCGCGCGGACCATGGTCTTCGTCAATACCAAGGTATTCGTCGAACGTGTGGCGCGCGCGCTGGAAAGGGCCGGCTACCGCGTCGGCGTGCTGTCCGGTGACGTGCCGCAGAAGAAGCGCGAGAGCCTGCTCAAGCGTTTCCAGGCCGGCCAGCTGGAAGTGCTGGTGGCCACCGATGTGGCTGCCCGCGGCCTGCATATCGACGGCATCAAGTACGTCTACAACTACGATCTGCCGTTCGACGCCGAAGACTACGTGCACCGGATTGGCCGGACCGCGCGTCTGGGCGAAGAGGGTGATGCGATCAGTTTCGCCTGTGAGCGCTATGCGATGGGCCTGCCGGATATCGAGGCCTATATCGAGCAGAAAATTCCGGTGGAACCGGTCACCGCCGAGCTGCTGACCTCGTTGCCGCGTGCGGCGCGTGAGCCGCTGCCGGAAGGCGAGGCCGAGGAAAGCGTGGGTGAGATCTTCCGCGAGGCGCGCGAACAGCGTGCGGCCGAGGAACAGCGCCGGGGCGGTGCCCGCAGTGGCAAACCGGGCGCTGGCAGTGGCGGTGAGCGTCGCGGCGCGGATGGCAAGCCGCGTCCGCCGCGCAAGCCGCGGGTGGAAAAGGACGCGCCCGCCAAGGCGGTCGATACGCCAGTGGTGGCTGCAGCGGCCGTGCCGGCCGCCGCGGAAAAATCGCCGCCGGCGGCAGTCGAAGGCGAGCGCGCCCCGCGCAAGCGTCGTCGCCGTCGTCATGGACGGCCGTTGGAAGGAGCCGAGGCCGCGGTGGCGAATACGCCGTCGGCACCGGTGCAGGTGCCGGCAACGCCGGTGCGCAGTGCCAGGAACGACAACGATTCATTCCTGACCAAGCTGGGTCGAAAGATCCGCCGGATGCTGTCCAGCGACTGATCTTCCGGCTGCCTGCGTCGCGTCCGTTCATGGACGCGGCGCAGTCGGCTCGCGCTCCGGCATAATCGACGCATGAGCGTTCTGCGTTTTGACAATGTCAGCAAACAATATGCGGGCGGCCACCAGGCGCTGGTGGACGTCAGCTTCGAGGTGGCGGCCGGCGAAATGCTGTTCGTCACCGGGCATTCCGGCGCCGGCAAGAGCACCTTGCTCAAACTCATCCATCTCAGCGAGCGGCCTTCGCGTGGCACGGTGGTGTTTGCCGAGCGCAATCTGCTGAAGGTGCGCGGCAGCCGCGTGGCCCTGCACCGGCGCGACGTCGGTGCGGTGTATCAGGATCACCGCCTGCTGATGGACCGCAGCATCGGCGAAAATGTCGCGTTGCCGCTGATCCTGCGCGGCGACCGCCGTGCGGAAACCGGCAAGCGTGTGCGTACCGTGCTGGAGCGGATGGGCCTGGGTCATCGCGAAAAAGCCTTGCCGTCGGAACTCTCGGCCGGGGAGCAGCAGCGCGTGGGCATTGCCCGCGCCATCGTCGCCGGGCCGAAGCTGCTGGTGGCCGACGAACCCACCGGCAACCTCGATCCGACGCTGGCGGCGGAAATCATGGCGCTGTTTGCCGAGCTGCCCGGGCGCGGCACCAGTGTGCTGGTGGTCAGCCACGATCTGCCGCTGCTCAAACACATGCGCAAACGGGTGCTGATCCTCGATCACGGCCGTCTGGTCGATGACATCTCGCCGCAGGATCTGGCCGAATGAGCACACCCCTCAATAGCGCCGCCGCGGTGCCCTCGCGTCTGGGGGTGTGGTTGAGCCACCACCTGCACAGCATTGTCTTCAGCCTCGGGCGTGCATCGCGCAAGCCGTGGGCGACGTTGTTGACGGTGGCGGTGATGGCGCTGGCGCTGGCCTTGCCGCTGGGGCTGTCGATCGCACTGGACAACCTCAAGCACTTTGCCGGCAGCGTGCAGCAGTCGCGCGACATCAACCTGTTCCTGAAACCGGAAATCGATGCGGTCACGGCCGCGGCGGTGGCCGCCACCCTGCGCGAACGTGGCGATGTCGCCGCGGTGACGCTGAAGACGCCGGACGAAGGCCTGGCCGACCTGCGGCAGAACGCCGGGCTGGGCGAGGCGATCGATGCGCTGGGGGAAAACCCGTTGCCGACGCTGCTGGTCGTCACCCCGGCACTGGCCGACGACGCGCGCCTGGCCACCTCGCTCGAAGCGCTGCCGCAGGCCGATCTGGTGCAGCACGATGCGCTGTGGCGGCAACGGCTGGATGGCTGGCTGAATTTCGGCTCGCGGCTGGTGCAGGTGTTGTCGGTGCTGCTGGGGCTGGGCGCGGTGCTGGTGGTAGGCAATACCGTGCGCCTGGATATCCAGGCCCGGCGCGAGGAAATCGGGGTGCTGCAGCTGCTGGGCGCCAGTGACGGCTTCATCCGCCGGCCATTCGTGTATCTGGGCGCGTGGTACGGCCTGGCGGCCGGGGCGCTGGCCCTGGCGTTGATCGGGATTTCGGGGTGGGCGTTGCGGCCGCCGTTGACCGCGCTCTCGCACAGCTACGGCAGCCCGTTCGTGTTGCAGGGGCTGGATGCGCTGCATTCGGCCATGGTGTTGCTGGGCACGCTGGTTCTGGGCTGGCTGGGGGCGTGGCTGGTGACCGGACACTTCCTGAGGCAGACTCGCCCGACTGAAACCTGAGGCCCGCATGCCCAAGCACGAACTCAAGCATCTGATCAGCGACGCCCCCCGGGTGATGGTGGTCGATGGCTCCAAACTGGTACGGCGGCTGATCGCCGATGTGCTGCATCGCGAGCTGCCGGATGTGGAGGTGGTCGGCTGCGCCAGCATTGAAGAGGCACGCGCGGCGCTGGAGGCGGGTCCGGTCAACCTGGTCACCACCTCGTTGGCGCTGCCCGATGGGGACGGCCTGGCCTTGGCGCGCAGCGTGCGCGAAGCGGCCGGGCAGGCGTACGTGCCGGTGATCGTGGTCTCCGGCGACGCCCAGCAGCATCTGGAACAGCGCCGCTTCACCGAATTCGTCACCGACTATTTCGACAAGTCGCTCGGCCACGAAGCGCTCGCCACCTTCATTCGCGGTTATGTGCAGCCGGTGCCGATCCCCGGGGCGACCATCCTGTATGTCGAGGACAGCCGCGTGGTGGCCGAGGCGACCAAGCGCATGCTTGAACGGCAGGACCTGCAGGTGGTGCATGTGCTGACCGCCGAGGACGCCTTTGCCCTGCTCACCGCCGAATCGCTGGGCCGCACCACCCGCCGCATCGACCTGGTGTTGACCGACGTCACCCTCAAGGGCGAACTCAGCGGGCTGGACGTGGTCGAGCGGGTACGCATCGACTTCGGCTACGGCAAGCGCCGCATGCCGGTGCTGGTGATGACCGGCGACACCAACCCGCACAACCAGTCCGGGCTGCTGCAGGCTGGCGCCAACGATCTGGTGCAAAAGCCGATCGAGGAACGCCTGCTGGTGACCAAGGTGCTGTTCCAGCTGCGGCTGGCGCGCCTGGCGCAGCCGGCCGTGACGCTGTGAGCGAAGCCACCAGCGCGCCACAGATCCAGCTCGAACCCGGGTGGAAGGCGCAGGTCGGCGATTGGCTGCGGCGTCCGGAGATGCGCGCGCTGTCGGCCTTCCTGCGCCAGCGCAAGGCCGCCGGGGTGCGTGTGTTCCCGCCCGGGCCGCAGATATTTGCCGCCTTTGCGGCCACCCCGTTCGACCAGGTCAAAGTGGTGGTGCTGGGGCAGGACCCGTATCACGGCTACGGCCAGGCCCACGGGCTAAGTTTTTCGGTGATGCCGGGGGTGCCGATCCCGCCGTCGCTGTTGAACATCTACAAGGAACTGGAAGCCGATCTGGGCATTCCGCGGGCCGACCACGGCTGTCTGCTGCCGTGGGCACGACAGGGCGTGCTGCTGCTCAATGCGGTGCTCACGGTCGAGGAAGGCAAGCCCGGCTCGCACCAGGGCAAGGGCTGGGAAGGCTTCACCGACCACGTCATCGCGACCCTCAACCGCGAGCGCGAGGGGCTGGTGTTCCTGCTCTGGGGCGCCTACGCCCAACGCAAGGGCAAGGTCATCGACACCGGCCGCCATCGCGTGCTCAAAGCGCCGCATCCCTCGCCGCTGTCGGCGCATCGGGGCTTTCTCGGCTGCCGGCACTTCTCGGCCACCAATGCCTACCTGGCCCGACGCGGACTGACGGCGATCGACTGGCGGCTGCCCTCGCGCGCGATGCTCGATGCCGAACCCGCTGCGGGCTGAATGGCGGAACGGCTGACACACGCCGGTAATGCGGCATTTGCTACGTTGCCCGGCAAATTTGCTATGTTCTGTTTCCGGCATATTTTTTTTGTTAACTCGCGATTGAGTTCAAATTCAGAACGCTGGAACTTTTTCTGTACCCAGCAGTCCAATAGTCCGACTGCTAAGATGAGGTCCTATGAGCCAGAACACCTCTACTGCCCTGGTGGCAAACAATCTTCCGACTCTCAGCCCGATTGGTTCGCTGGACGCCTATATCGGTGCCGTGCACCAGATTCCGGTGCTGTCGGTGGAAAACGAACAGGAGTTGGCCCGCCGTTTCCGTGACGGCCAGGATCTGGACGCCGCGCGCGAGCTGGTCCATTCGCACCTGCGGTTCGTGGTGCACGTGGCCCGTGGCTACAACGGCTATGGCCTGCAGCTGGGCGATCTGATCCAGGAAGGCAACATCGGCCTGATGAAGGCGGTCAAGCGCTTCGACCCGGACATGGGCGTGCGTCTGGTCAGCTTTGCCGTGCACTGGATCCGTGCCGAGATGCATGAGTTCATCCTCAAGAACTGGCGCATCGTCAAGGTCGCCACGACCAAGGCGCAGCGCAAGCTGTTCTTCAACCTGCGCCGGTCCAAGACGCGTCTGGGCTGGTTGAACGCGGCCGAAGTCCGCGCCGTGGCCAAGGACCTGAACGTGTCCGAGCGCGAGGTGCTGGAGATGGAATCGCGACTGTCCGGCCGCGATATCGGCTTCGATGCGCCTTCGGACGAAGACAACGACCATGCGCCGCCGGCGCCGGCCGCCTATCTGGTCGCCCGTGAGGAAGATCCGTCGCAGGCCTACGAGCGGGCCGACAGCGAGGACAACAAGCTGCAGCTGCTGCGGGCGGGGCTGGCCGGGTTGGACAAGCGTTCGCGCGACATCATCAGCCGTCGCTGGCTGGACGCCGACAGCAAGGTCACGCTGCAGGAGCTGGCCGACGAATACGGCGTGTCGGCCGAGCGTATCCGCCAGGTCGAAGCCAACGCGCTGAAGAAGATGAAGGCGCTGTTCACCGCCTGAGCGCGGTGACCGCTGGTGCAGGCAAAGGCCCGGTCATGCCGGGCCTTTTGCGTTTTCCGAGACTAATCGGCGGACGGATCCGGGTCGCGCGGGCGCGGATCGCCAAGGATGATGCGGGCGCTGCGCTGGTAGCTCCAGTACGCCACGGCCCAGTTCAGCAGCACCACCACGCGGTTGCGGAAGCCGATCAGGAAGAACACGTGCGCGGCCAGCCAGAACCACCACGCCAGCACCCCGGAAAGCTTGAGCTTGCCCAGATGCACGATTGCGGCCACGCGTCCGATCGTGGCCAGGTTGCCGAAGTCGCGGTAGACAAACGCGCCCGGTGACGCCTTCCCGCCCAGGCGTGCGGCGATGATCGCCGCGACATGGTTGCCCATCTGCTTGGCCGCCGGCGCCACGCCGGGCACCGGCTGACCGTTGACCTGTCGCACTGCCGCCAGATCGCCGGCGACGAAGATCTCCGGACAACCGGGCACGGTGAGGTCCGGCTCGACCTGCACGCGCCCGGCGCGATCCAGCGGTGTGTCCAGGGTGCGCCCCAACGGCGATGCGGCCACGCCCGCGGCCCAGACCACGGTGCGGGCGGCAACGAAGCGCTCGCCCAGCTGGAACCCCTCGCCATCGATGGCGGTGACAGCCTGGCCGGTCAGCACCTCCACCCCCAGCCGCTGCAGCTGGCGCCGCGCCTTGAGCGACAGCACCGCCGGAAAACCGGCCAGCACCCGCGGGCCGGCTTCCACCAGCCGCACCTTGGCCGCGGCCGGATCGATATGGCGGAATTCGTTGTGCAGGGTATGGCGCGCGATTTCAGCCAGGGTGCCGGCGAGCTCGACCCCGGTCGGGCCGCCGCCGACGATGGCGAAACTGAGCCAGGCCGCCTGCTTTTCCGGGTCGGGCTCCGTCTCCGCGCGTTCGAAGGCCAGCAGCAGCTTGCGCCGCAGCGCCAGCGCGTCCTCCAGCGACTTCAGTCCGGGGGCGTGGCGGGCCCAGTGGTCATTGCCGAAATAGGCATGGGTGGCGCCGCTGGCGACCAGCAGCAGGTCGTAGCCGAGCACGCCGCCATCATCCAGATGCACCTGGTGCTGCTGTCTGTCGATGCGCAGCGCTTGGCCCAGCCGCACTTCGACATTGTGCTGGCGGCCGAGGATATGCCGCAGCGGCGCGGCGATATCCGGCGCCGACAGCCCCGCGGTGGCAACCTGGTACAGCAGTGGCTGGAACAGATGGTGGTTGCGGCGGTCGATCAGGGTGATGCGCAGCTTCGCCCTGGCCAGCTTGCGGATGGCCCACAAGCCGGCGAAACCGCCGCCGATGACCACCAGCCTGGGAAAGGGTGTCGACGACATGGACAGGCTCCTGGCAGAGGGCGCGCTGGCCCGCATCGCCTTGCGCATCGGCACCGGCATCGGAGCCGGGCATGCGGCAGGGGCGGTTGCGGGAAAGCCACGGCATGCGGCTGATTCTGGCATGGGCCGCGCGCCGGCGTGATACTGCCAGCACCCTCTGTCAGGAAACCGGCCATGACCGACCCGGAAAAGCGGATTGCGCTGCTGATCGACGCCGACAACGCGCCAGCGGCGAAGATCGATGTGGTGCTGGCGGAAGTGGCGCGTTACGGCGTGGCCAATGTGCGCCGCGCCTATGGCAACTGGAAAAGTCCGCACCTGAAGAGCTGGGAGTCGGTGCTGCACGAATACGCGATCCGGCCGATCCAGCAGTTCGCCTACAGCTCGGGCAAGAACGCCTCGGACATGGCGATGGTGATCGACGGCATGGACCTGCTGTATGCGCGCAACCTGGACGGTTTTGCGATTGTCTCCAGCGATGCCGACTTCACCCCGCTGGTGATGCGGCTGCTGACCGACGGGGTCAAGGTGTACGGCTTCGGTCGCGGATTCATATGATCGATGCAACACACGGATAGCTGCATAGGCAGCAGGAGTGTTGCGGATGAAGCGCAGGAAGAGGATCTACTACACGGACACCCAGAAGGCGCTGATGTGGGATCGCTGGCAGCAAGGCGAGTCTTTGCACCAGATCGCGTCCCTGTTTGACCGTCACCACAGCTCAGTGCGGAATATCCTGGCCGAGCATGGCGGCATTCGTCCGCCGGGGCGGCNCGCTGATGTGGGATCGCTGGCAGCAAGGCGAGTCTTTGCACCAGATCGCGTCCCTGTTTGACCGTCACCACAGCTCAGTGCGGAATATCCTGGCCGAGCATGGCGGCATTCGTCCGCCGGGGCGGCGACGATCTCCGAGGGTGCTGAGCCTGGCCGAGCGCGAGGAAATCTCCCGCGGTTTGGCGGCGGGGTGGTCGATCCGTGCGATCGCCACATCGCTGGGGC
>NZ_JAUJUJ010000173.1 GCF_030711595.1 Stenotrophomonas sp. YIM B06876 | reverse complement strand
CGCCGCCACCGCCGCCACCGCCACCGACCGCACCACCGACGTAAGGTGCGGTAACCCCGCCTCCGCCACCGCCTCCCGAGGCAGCGTTGCTGGTCACGATGACGTTCTTGAGGGTCAGGTTGCCGGCGTTGAAAATACCGCCGCCCATGGCCGCCGTGCCGTCCGTGCCGGCGGCAGCGCCATTGCCCGCCACCAGGCCCTGGGTGATCACCAAGCCATCCAGCGTCACGGTACTGCCGGACATGACTTCCACCACGCGGGTCTTGTATTGGCCGTTGAGGGTCACGTCGGCCACGCCGTCGTCGTTCAGGTCGCCGTCGAGGACAATGTTCTTGTTGACCAGCAGTTCGGAGGAGAGCTGCACCGTCATGCTTGTGCTGAAGGTGACGGTATCGCCCACCACCGCGTCGCTCAGGGCCTGGCGCAGTGTGCCGACACCCGAGTCAGCGTTGCTGGTGACGGTCAGGGTCGCCAGCCCCCATTGGTAGTCGTGCAGGTCTTGGGTAAACAGCACGTTGGCGCTTTCGATGGCGCCGGTGCTGATCTCCAGTTCCCAGTCGCCGCCTGCCCCGGTGCGGTTGTTGCTGGCCGCCACGTCCGCTCCCGTCAGTGCCGCCAGGCTGGCCACAAACTGCGCGCCTACTTCGCCAGCCGCCATGTCGCAGGCATAAACCAGCAGGTCGCCCTCTTCAGTCAAGCCCCGGCCGATGGCAGCCAGCGCCTCGCTTTGGCCTGCCAGCGTGCCGGCGTCCAGGAAGGTGCTGCCCAGCCAGAGTTGCCCCGCGCTGCCATGGGCCAGAATGTGCACGGCACCCACATCACCATGCTCGCCCAACGCCTTGGCCATCTGCTGCAGGCCGTCTTCGCCCGCGTTCAGATACACCACCTCGGCGCCCGGGGGAAGCCCTTTGAGCAAGGTCGCGACGTCTTTGACACGGCTGTCGACAAAGACGATTTCGCGGGCGGTTTTGGTGAGGTCCGTGGTCATGGTGTTGGTTTTTTGGGTTTAATGAAATAGGGCTCTGGCGCTTACTGGTATTGCGGTATATGCTATTTATTTAATAGCATATCCAGGCCAGCATTCAAAGGCTCCGCCACGGCAGGTGCTGCGGGTTTGGCGGTGATGACATGGGCGCGGCTGAGGGCCTTGTCTTGCCAGAAGGACAGCTTGCTGTATTGCTCGAACAAATCGGGCGGAAGAATGGTGGCGCGGCGTTCAATGCCCACTTTGGGCCGCACCTTGTGCAGGCCGTGCAGGCCCAGCGCCTCGTCAAAGTCTGGCGCGTCGTATTGCACCCGCTCGAAATCGTGCGCAAAAGCGGGCTCGTCCAGAAATTGGTAGACCAAGGGCAGCACCTTGTCCGGCGCCTGGGCCAACAGGTCGTAGTCCACCAGCAGCAGCGAGCTGGCGTGTTCGCCGTAGAAGGCTTCCTTGAGCGCCGTCCACGGGTAGCCCACCAGGCGGTTGTGCCGGGCCAGGGCTTCCACGCGGCTGTACACCGTGTTGCGCTCGGCATCGTCGCTGAACAGGCGCGTGATTTCATAGGGGTTGGCCCGGTAGCGGCGCTCGATGCTGTCCATGACCCAGGCCACATTGCGCACGCAGGCAATGAGTTTGGCCCCCGGAAAGAGGTCCATGAGCGCGGGCATCT
>NZ_JAUJUJ010000172.1 GCF_030711595.1 Stenotrophomonas sp. YIM B06876 | reverse complement strand
AACTTGCCTGGTCTGGCACTGGGTGGGAGGCCTCAATGATCTCAATGCGCCGCGTCGACCCACATGGACGCGGCGGTGTGTGACCGTAGCGCGTCACCACCAAGCCGGTCATCGGCGCATCTGTGGGCCATGCCGCGTCAAATGCATGGGCCATCGCCCCTGCCGCTTTTCCAGCGCCTAGAACCAACGTCCTGCCCTTGGGCACCGACNGGGTGGGAGGCCTCAATGATCTCAATGCGCCGCGTCGACCCACATGGACGCGGCGGTGTGTGACCGTAGCGCGTCACCACCAAGCCGGTCATCGGCGCATCTGTGGGCCATGCCGCGTCAAATGCATGGGCCATCGCCCCTGCCGCTTTTCCAGCGCCTAGAACCAACGTCCTGCCCTTGGGCACCGACGGCAGATGGCCAGTCAAGGTCTCCGACGGCAGGGCGCGCCGAACGGCCACCCTGAAGAGGTGCTCTAGGAGAACACGGGGTCCGTTCACGGGATTCATGCTGCTGGCCGCACCGTGTTAACAGGATCGCCTCTGACGAACGCCTCAACATTGTCGACGAGTTGGTCCGCCAAGCCCTGTATCGCCTCCTGCGAGGCCCAAGCCACATGGGGAGTCAAGATGAAGTTAGGCATGTCCAGCAGCGCCATGAATGGGTGCTCTGCGGGTGGAGGTTCGGCTGAGACAACGTCAAACCCCGCCCCTGAAATCTGACCGCTGCGCAATGCCTTGGCAAGTGCTTCTTCATCGACCAGGCCGCCACGGGCCGTATTGATGAGGAGAGGCTTGCGGCTCATCTTCTCAAACTCTTCGGCCCCAATCATGTTGCGAGTTTGGGCGGTTAATGGACAGTGGAGCGTGATGATGTCGGAGCGTGCCAGGACGTCATCGAACGGGGTGTACAGGCTTCCCATGCCGGAGAGCCCCTTGAACGCGGAGAACAGCACCTTCATGCCGAGGGCGCGTGCAATCGTCGCCACGGCGTTGCCGAGTGCACCGTCCCCAATGATCCCCAGAGTGGAGCCCGCCAGGTCCCGGATGGGATAGTCAAAGTAGCAGAACTGCCCGGACTCCTGCCACTTGCCGGCATTGACGGATTCTCGGTAGGCGCAGATGCTTCGGCGAAGCGCGAACATCAGTGCGAAGGCGTGTTCCGGGACCGTATTGCCAGCGTAGTTCCGAATGTTGCTGACGGTGATGCCAAGCTGGGCGCAGGCGTTCAGGTCGATGTTGTCGGTTCCGGTAGCCGCCACAGCAACGAGCTTCAGCTTGGGGGCCTGCTGCAAAGCCTCGGCGCTGAGCTTCACCTTGTTGGTGATGACAATGTCTGCATCGGAAATCCGTTGCGCTACCTCGTTCGGGTGCGTGTTCTCGTAGCACACGAGTTCGTGCTTGAAGGAAGGAAGCCGTAGGGTAGTCTCGGGGGAGAGTGTGGAGCGGTCAAGGAATGCAATCTTCATGTCGGTCCGGGCGATGGCCTGCTCCAAGGTCGGTACGAATGGACACAGGGGAAAGTAACAATCAGCCGACCCTCGATACGCGAGGGCAGCTGACGGTGGTTAGACGGAGGGGGTTGACGCGTTAGTCAACGACGGCTCCGGACGCCTTCACGATGGGGGCCCATCGGGTGATGTCTTCCTGCAGCAGTTGCGCCAG
>NZ_JAUJUJ010000171.1:569-1658 GCF_030711595.1 Stenotrophomonas sp. YIM B06876 | reverse complement strand
CGACTTCGGCCTCATCGAGCCGCTCTTCTTCTCCACCTCCAACGCCGGCGGCAAGGCCCCGGCCATGGCGAAGAACGAAACCACGCTGCAGGACGCATTCGACATCGCCGCGCTCAAGCGCTGCGACATCATCATCACCGCCCAGGGCGGCGACTACACCAGCGAAGTCTTTCCCAAGCTGCGCGCCGCCGGCTGGAACGGCCACTGGATCGACGCCGCCTCGACCCTGCGCATGAACGGCGACGCCGTGATCGTGCTCGACCCGGTGAACCTGCCCGTCATCCAGGACGCGCTGGCCCAGGGCGGCAAGAACTGGGTCGGCGGCAACTGCACCGTCAGCTGCATGCTCATGGGCGTGGGCGCGCTGTACAAGGCCGGCCTGGTCGAGTGGATGAGCACGCAGACCTACCAGGCCGCCAGCGGCGGCGGCGCGCAGCACATGCGCGAGCTGCTCACGCAGTACGGCACGCTGAACGCCGAGGTGCGCGGCCTGCTCGACGACCCCAAGAGCGCCATCCTCGAGATCGACCGCCAGATCATCGCCAAGCAGCGGTCTCTCTCGGCCCATGAAACCGCCAACTTCGGCGTGCCCCTGGGCGGCTCGCTGATCCCCTGGATCGACAAGGACCTGGGCGACGGCATGTCCAAGGAAGAATGGAAGGGCATGGCCGAGACCAACAAGATCCTGGGCATGGGCGAAGGTTTTGGCACGGCTGCCATTCCGGTCGATGGCTTTTGCGTGCGCATCGGCGCCATGCGCTGCCACAGCCAGGCGCTGACCTTCAAGCTCAAGAAGAACGTGCCCGTGGCCGACATCGAGGCGATGATCGCCGCCGACAACGAATGGGTGAAGGTGGTGCCGAACACGCGTGAAGCCACCATCAAAGACCTGACCCCCGTGGCCGTGACCGGCACCATGCAGATTCCCGTGGGCCGCATCCGCAAGCTGGCCATGGGGCCGGAATACCTGGGCGCCTTCACCGTCGGCGACCAGCTGCTGTGGGGCGCGGCTGAGCCGCTGCGCCGCATGCTGCGCATCCTGCTCGGCGCCTGATGCCCGCGCGCACGCTCCGCAAAAAGGAGCGTGCG
>NZ_JAUJUJ010000171.1:0-379 GCF_030711595.1 Stenotrophomonas sp. YIM B06876 | reverse complement strand
TCAGAAATACTTGGTTACGCTCGTTGTCTTCGGACAACACCTGCGCAGCCCGTCCGCGCTGTTCCGAGCCTCTGCCAAAGCTGGACCAGTGCCTTAGCTTGTCAGTGCAAAACATTGCTGCTATGGTGCTTTTACATATTTTCTCAAGCCGGGGCGGAGCGGGCATCAGACATGAAAAAAAATAACGGGCCGCTCGACCGAGCAGCAACCCCTCATCAGTTGATGTCAACCATGCATCGTTGGAAACATTCTGCGCTGGCGGCTGCGGTCGTCGCGTCTGCCGGTCTGTACGCATCAAATGCCCTGGCGCTGGCGCTGGGACCCATCACGGTGCAGTCCGCACTGGGTGAGCCCTTGCGCGCCGAAATCGATCTGCCGC
>NZ_JAUJUJ010000170.1 GCF_030711595.1 Stenotrophomonas sp. YIM B06876 | reverse complement strand
GCCGAAGGTGCCGCCATCGGGCTTTGCCGCCGCAATCGCCCGGGAGCCCACCAAGCCAGCTGCGCCAGTGGTGTTCTGCACGATAACAGGCACCCCGATGCGGGGTGCAAGCATCTCGGCAAGCTTTCGACAGAAATTGTCAACTCCGCCGCCTGCGGGATACGGGGAGATGAGCTTGATGTTGCTGGTGGGCCACCGCTCCNCCGGGAGCCCACCAAGCCAGCTGCGCCAGTGGTGTTCTGCACGATAACAGGCACCCCGATGCGGGGTGCAAGCATCTCGGCAAGCTTTCGACAGAAATTGTCAACTCCGCCGCCTGCGGGATACGGGGAGATGAGCTTGATGTTGCTGGTGGGCCACCGCTCCGCCTTGCCGTTGGTTTGTGCATGCAGCCATGGCGGCACGGCCAGGGCGCTAGCGCCTGCCATCGAATGAACCAGAAGCCTGCGACGCGTAATTGGATGGGGCATAAGTGTCTCCTTGGTGCCGGTCACCTCCGGCACGGTTGTGATTGGGCTTGCCTGACAAGTCGGATGTGAGATCTCGGTGCCATCCGAGGATTAAATGGTATCGGAACCATTAAATTTTTCAACAAAATAAAGGAAAAAATTATGATTGACTTTGCTTTTGTGGTTGCGTTACCATTTTGGTGCGGCACAACAGGTGTCGATCTTCAAGATTCAAGACAGGAGCAATGGTCATGGAAATTCAAGCCAACAGGATTCTGATCACCGGCGGCTGCGGTGGCATCGGGCTGGGCATCGGCGAGTACTTCGCGCGCATCGGCAAGCAGGTCACGCTCGTGGACCGGAACACGGCGCCTGCCGCCGATCTGATGCGTCGCTTCAACACGGTGCGCTGCATCGAGATCGACATTACCGATTACGCCGCGGTGGACGAGCGTATTGGCGCGTTGGCCAGCGATGACGAGGCGCCGCAGGTACTGGTCAACGGTGCCGGCTGGTCCCCGAAATACGACCCGCAAGGCCAGCCGTGGAAACCCTGGACCATGCCGATGTCGCATTGGCAGGACGTGATGGCCGTCAACATCGATGCGGCCTTCAATTTGTGTCGGCTGTTGCTGCCTTCGATGATCAAGGCCAACTACGGTCGCATCGTGAACATCGCTTCGGTGGCCGCGCACACAGGCGGCGGGGGCGTGGCGCCCGTCCACTACGTGACCGGTAAAGCCGCCCTGCAGGGTATGACCAAGGCCATCGCGGGCAGCGTGGGGCAGTACAACATCACGGTCAATGCGATCAATCCGGGACGCATCGACACGCAGATGATCCGAGACGTGCCCGATGAGGTGAACCAGGGCTATGCGGCGCGTATTCCGCTCAAGCGCCTCGGTACACCGGCAGACATCGCACACGCGGTGGCCTACCTGTGCTCGGACCATGCCGACTATCTCACGGGCACCCAGATCGAGGTCAACGGTGGCCTCTACATGGGCTCTTGAGCCATCGGGCTACCTCAATACGTAAATAGGAGATCAATATGAAGATGCGAGCCGCTGATGCCTTGGTGCGGGTGCTGAAAAACGCCGGTGTCCGGCATGTGTTCGGGCTACCTGGCGACCAGAGTGCGTTTTACGACGCCCTGCGCAAAGATGGTGGAATTCAGCATGTGCTTGTTCGGCATGAACAAGCTGCGGCGCACG
>NZ_JAUJUJ010000040.1 GCF_030711595.1 Stenotrophomonas sp. YIM B06876 | reverse complement strand
CACTGGAGCAGCGGCAGTCGCTCAATGCCGCCGCGCCGGTGCGCCGCGAGGTGGCGGCGATGCTGTTGCGGCAGAACGCCGCCCTGCTGGTCGGCATCCAGCCCGACGCGCGCCCGGTGCACCACCTGCTGGCCGATGCCTGGTGCCCGGGCGATGCCGGCTTCGCCGACGTGGTGCGCTCGGCCCTGGTGCTGTGCGCGGACCACGAATTGAACGTATCGGCCTTCGCCGCGCGCGTGGTCGCCTCCACCGGCGCGCACCTGCACGCCACGGTCAGCGCCGGCCTGGCGGCGTTGTCCGGCCCGCGCCACGGCGGTGCCACCGCGCGCGCGCATGCATTGCTGCTCGATGCCGAGGCCAGCGGCACACCTGCGGCCTTCATTGCAGAGCGCTGGCGCCGTGGCGACGAGCTGCCCGGCTTCAACCACCTGCTCTATCCCGGGGGGGATCCGCGCGCGACCGAAATCCTGCGCCTGCTGCGCGAACTGCGCGGCGACACGCCGCAGATGCGGCACGTTGAAGCGGTGCTGGCCGCCACGCTCGAGAACAGCGGGCAGCATCCGAACATCGACGGCCTGCTGGCGGCGATCTGCTATGTGCACGGGCTGCCGGGCTCGCACGCACTGGTGATGTTCGCCGCCGCCCGCCTCACCGGCTGGCTGGCGCACGCGCTGGAACAACAGGCCGCGGGTACGTTGATCCGTCCGCGTGCGCGTTATACCGGCCTGGCCCCGGGCGGCGAGCGGTAACGCGACATCGCCTCGCAGTGGCTTTAACGGAAAACCCCCGCCGGGCGCTGCCCGGCGCTACACGTCGCCGGGGGTAGCGCGGTGGCAACGCCCCGCTGGGCTTTATCGGAACGGCCCCGCCGGGCGTTGCCCGGCGCTACGAATCCCCGCCGGGCGTTGCCCGGCGCTACACGTCGCCGGGGGTAGAGCGGTGGCAACGCCCGGCTGGGTTTTATCGGGACGGCCCGCCGGGCGCTGCCCGGCGCTACAGCTTGCGCTGCGCCCAACGCTGGATGATCGCCGCGATGGCCTGCACGCCGTCGGTCAAGGCCGCCGGCCCGGGCTGCAGGATCAGCGGCGATTTGATCTCGTGCAGTTCGCCGTCGCGCACGGCCGGGATCGCCGCCCAGCCCGGGCGCGCGGCCACCCGCTCGGGGCGGAATTTCTTGCCGCACCACGAGCCGATGATGATGTCCGGATTACGCGCGATCACCGGCTCGCCAGTGGCCAGGATGCGCGCCTTGGCCAGCGGTTCGCGCGACAGTTCGGGGAACACGTCGATGCCGCCGGCGATCTCCACCAGCTCGGCGCCCCACTGGATGCCGGTGATGATCGGCTCGTCCCACTCTTCCACATACACCCGCGGCCGCTGTGGCAGCAGCGCCGCCTGCGCGGCGATGGCCTCCAGCCCGCGTTGCAGCGCATCGGCATAGGCATCCGCCCGCCCGGCCACGCCGACCAGCGCGCCGAGCCGGCGGATGTAGTCGAGGATGCCGGCGACACTGCGGTGGTTGGCGATCCACACCTCCACCCCGTTGCGGATCAGTTCGGCGGCGATGTCGGCCTGGATATCGGAAAAGCCGATCGCCAGATCCGGTTTGAGCTTCAAAATCTCGCCGACCTTGGCGCTGGTGAAGGCGCTGACCTTGGGCTTTTCCCGCCGCGCCTGCGGCGGCCGCACGGTAAAGCCGCTGATACCGACAATGCGGTCCTGCTCGCCGAGCGCATACAGCGTCTCGGTCGGCTCCTCGGTCAGGCAGACGATGCGCTGCGGGCCGCTCATGGCGTCATGAACCGCGTTTCATCGACGAACACCGCCGGTGTATTCCATGGATGATGGGCGGCGATGCCGTCTTGCAATAGGCGCTGCAGGCGCTCGGGATCACGCGGAATGCAGAACTCCAGCCGCACCGTGGGCTCGCGCACCCGTTCACCGGCGCGCCCCTGTACCGGCGTGGTCGCGGCCAGCGCCCGGTACTGCTCGTATCCGGGCGCCGATTCCCACATGCCGTGCTCGTAACCGCCGGCCGCCAGCGTGTCCACCGCCAGGATCCCGCGCTTGAGCGCGTCCAGATGCGCCGGCGGCACGAACACCACGATGCGGTAGACCGGCTGCAACCGCACGGTCAGGCTCCTGCCGGTGCCGACATCGCGGCGAGCGCGCGCAGACGAGCGCGACAACCGCCGCGGCCAGCGCACAAGCCGCAGGTCCGGTAACGCAGGCTCACGGGAACAACATCCGCTTGCTCCACACCCCGACCGCATCGGCCTCATAGCACCAGCGCTCGTGCAGGCGGAACTGTGCCCCGTACCAGAACTCGATGCGCTGCGGCACTACGCGGATGCCGCTCCAGCCCTCGGGGCGTGGCACCTCGCGCCCTTCGAAATTGGCCTCGAACTTCGCCAGCCGCTGGGCGAATTCCTCCTGCGAGGCCAGTGTCTGCGACTGCGCCGAGGCCCAGGCGCCAATCTGGCTCATGCGCGGCCGCGAGGCGAAATAGGCATCGGCCTCCGCAGCGGCCACCAGCTGCGCGTCGCCTTCTATCCGTACCTGGATGCCGGCTTCGCGCAGGCTGCGCCACAGGAACAGCAGCGCAGTGGCCCGGTTCTCGTGCAGCTCGCGTCCCTTGCGGCTGTCCAGATGGGTGTAGAACACGAAACCGCGGTGATCGAACGCCTTCAACAGCACGGTGCGCGCCGACGGGCGGCCGTCGACATCGGCGGTGGCCACGGCCATCGCCGTCGGGTCGATTTCATTGCCGGCCTTGGCCTCCTCGAACAAGGTGGCGAAGGTGGCAAGCGCTTCCGCGTACAGATCGGTCATGGTCGATTTCGGACGGCAAAGGGTGCGCTATTGTGGCCTCATGCTCTCCGATCCGTACATGCCGCATACCCCCGGGTTCGCGCAGTCGCTGGTCACCGCCGCGCTCGACGACGCACTGGCCATCGGCAAATCCACCGCGGTGCTGGCCATCAGCGGGCTGCAGGGCAGCGGCAAGTCCACCTTCGCGCGGCAGGTGGTGGCCGCCGCGCAGGCGCGCGGCCTGCGTGCGGCCAGCCTGTCCCTTGATGACGTCTACCTGACCCGGGCCCAGCGGCAACGCCTGGCCGATCGCATCCATCCCCTGCTGGCCACCCGCGGCCCGCCCGGCACCCACGACCTGCCGCTGGCACTGGCCACGCTGGCGGCGATCCGCGCCGGCCGCCCCGTCCACCTGCCGCGTTTCGACAAACTGGCCGACGAGCGCCTGCCGGCAGCGCGATGGACGGCCATCGAAGAACGTCTGGATCTGCTGGTATTTGAAGGCTGGTTCGTGGGTACCCCGGCCGAAGCGGAGGCGGCCCTGGTGCAGCCTTTGAACGAGCTTGAACGCGATGCCGATGCCGCTGGCATCTGGCGGCGCTGGTGCAACCAGGCGCTGGCCCGCGACTATCCGGCGCTGTGGCAATGCTACGACCGGCTGTGGTTCCTGCAGCCGCCGGATTTTTCCGTGATACCGCGCTGGCGCTGGCAGCAGGAGCAGGCGATGCAGGCCGCCGAACCGCAGCGCAGCAGCATGAGCCGTTCGCAACTGGAGCGGTTTGTGCAGTTCTACGAGCGGGTCAGCCGGCAGGCGCTGCGCACCTTGCCGGCCATTGCCGATCGCACCATCGCGCTGGATGCGCAACGGCAACCGCGGGACGCCCGTGGCCAAAACACACGCCGGTAGTAGCCGTCCAGGGTGGCCGCGGCCACCGCGGACATGGCGCTCTCGCGGGACGATTCTCCATCTGCATCGCCGCCACAGGAATTGCCGATGGCTGCGCGTCAGCTCACCAGGAAGGTCACGCGCAGATTGACGCGCCACTCGAGGATGGTGCCTTCGCCATCGGTCACCACCTTGGTTTCATTGATCCAGGCGCCCTGGATTCCCTTGACCGTTTCGGCCACTTTCTTCAATCCGCTGCGCACCGCGTCCTCGACACTGGTCTTGGACGAGGCGTTGACTTCGATGACCTTGGCAACTGACATGGGTGGCTCCTTTGGCTGCACCGCGAACCATTGCGCGGAACCACGGATGTTGACGGCCACCGCGTTAAGGCGCCGACACGAGGTGCTAGCATCCAAACCGATGAACCCCGCCCCCAATCTCATCCTGATCGGCCCGATGGGTGCCGGCAAGACCTCCATCGGCCGGCGCCTGGCAGAGCGTTTCAGTCTGGAGTTCGTCGATGTCGACCAGGTCGTGGTGGACGAGGCCGGGACCAGCATCGCCTCGATTTTCGAGAACGCCGGTGAAGCGGCGTTCCGCCAGCGCGAGAAGCAGGTGCTGGCGCGGTTGCTGCAACAGCATGGCCAGCTGGTCTCCACCGGCGGCGGCGCCGTGCTCGACCCGGACAACCGCGCGCTGATCCGGGCGCGCGGCTTTGTGGTCTATCTGCGGGTGAGCGTGCCGGCGCAGCTGCGGCGGCTGCAGCGCGACCGCCTCCGCCCGCTGCTGCAACGCGATGACCGCGACCAGGTGCTCAACGAAATGGCGCTGCGGCGCGACCCGCTGTACCGCGACAGTGCCGACCTGATCGTCGACACCGACCACTTCACCCCGGCCGAAGCCACCGCGCACCTGGTGGTGCGGCTGGCCACGCTGTGGCAGATCACGGAACCCCTTGCATGAGCGCCTCTCCCCGCGTCGTCGCCGTCGGTGGCGTCCAGCCCTACGACATCCACATCGGCCCCGGACTGCTGGGGGATGGCGAACTGCTGGCGCGCGCCATCAGCGGCCGCCATGTGCTGCTGTTGAGCGACGACACCGTGGCCCCGCTGTACCTGGCTGGCGTACGCGCCGCGCTGCTGCAGGCAAAACCCGGGCTGCAGGTGGCTGAATTCCTGATTCCGGCCGGGGAAGCCTCCAAGACGCTGCACAACTTTGCCGGGGCGATCAACGCGCTGGCCGCGCTCGGCGCCACCCGTGACGCCTGCGTGCTGGCGCTGGGCGGCGGCGTGGTCGGCGACCTGGCCGGGTTTGCCGCCGCCTGCTGGATGCGCGGGGTGGACTGCGTGCAACTGCCGACCACGCTGCTGGCGATGGTGGATTCCTCGGTGGGCGGCAAGACCGCGGTGGACATCGCCCAGGGCAAGAATCTGGTCGGCGCCTTCCACCCGCCACGGGCGGTGATCGCCGATACCGCGGTGCTGCGCACCTTGCCGTTGCGCGAGCTGCGTGCCGGCCTGGCCGAAATCGTCAAATATGGCGCCTTGGGCGATCGGCAGTTCTTCCAGTGGCTGCAGGCCGAACGTGACGCCCTGCTCGCCGGCGACGATGCGGCCCTGGCCCGGGCGATCGCCCGCAGCTGCGAGCACAAGGCCGCGATTGTCGAGCGCGATCCGCTGGAAAAGGGCGAACGCGCCCTGCTCAACCTCGGCCACACCTTCGGCCACGCCATCGAGACCGCGCAAGGTTACGGCGCACCCGGCAACGACAACCTCAACCATGGCGAAGCCGTGGCCGTGGGCATGGTGCTGGCGGCGCGACTGTCGGCCGCACTGGGCATGGCCGCTGCCGCCGACACGGACACCCTGCGCGAGCTGCTGCAGGCCTGCGGATTGCCGGTGGCGATCCCGCCCGGACTGGACGCCGGGGCCCTGCTCGCGCACATGCGCCTGGACAAGAAGAACATCGCCGGGCGCCTGCGGCTGGTGCTGTGGCGCGGCATCGGCCGGGCCGAAGTGGTCCCCGACGTGGACGAGGCGGCGGTGCTCGAAGTGCTGCGCCAGGGCTGAAGCGCGCGCCAGGGCACGGGCGCGCCCCCGCCTATTTCCACGGCAACGGCTACAATCGGCCCATGCGCGTATTCCTGCAGCAGCCGCCCAGCGGCAACGAATCCCCCCGCTATGTGCAGCTTTCGCTGGCGCCGGACCTGTTCGGCGGCTGGGAACTGTTGCGCGAAAGCGGCCAGGTCGGTGGCCGTTCGCAGTTGCGCCGCGAGCAGTACCTGCAGCAGGAGGACGCCAGCACCGCCTTCGAGAAAGCCCGCGATGCGCAGCTCAAGCGCGGCTTCCAGGTGATGTTCACCAGCGGTGCCGCGCAGCCCTGACCCGTGGTACCGGTGCCGATGACAGATGGCATCTTCCCCCTGTTTCCCATCTCCAGGCCCACGCGCTTGCGCCATCGGCCTGACCTCCGAGGAGTTCCATCGTGTCCAATCCTGTACGCAACGACCGTTTCCTGCGCGCGCTGCGCCGCGAACCGGTGGATTGCACCCCGGTCTGGCTGATGCGCCAGGCCGGCCGCTATCTGCCGGAGTACCGCGCCACACGTGCCCGCGCCGGCAGTTTCCTGGCGATGGCGAAGAATCCGGACATCGCCTGCGAAGTGACCCTGCAGCCGCTGGCCCGCTTCGAGCTGGACGCGGCGATCCTGTTTTCCGACATCCTGACCATTCCCGACGCGATGGGGCTGGGGCTGTATTTCGTTGACGGCGAAGGCCCCAAGTTCCGCCATCCGGTGCGCACCGCCGCGGACATCGCCAGGCTCGCGGTGCCGGACATGGAAACCGACCTGCGCTACGTGATGGATGCGGTGCGCCTGATCCGCCGCGAGCTGGGCGACAAGGTGCCGCTGATCGGTTTTTCCGGCAGCCCGTGGACGTTGGCCTGCTACATGATCGAAGGCGGCGGTTCCAAGGATTTCGCCCGCACCAAGGCCTTGGCGCTGAACGACCCGGCCGCGATGCACCGGTTGCTGGCGGTGGTGACCGACGCGGTGATCGCCTATCTGGCGGCGCAGCGTGCGGCCGGGGCGCAGGCGCTGCAGGTGTTCGACACCTGGGGCGGCGTGCTCAGCCCGGCGATGTACCGCGAATTCTCGCTGCCCTACCTGACCCGCATCGCCCACGAGCTGGACCGCGGACAGGGCGCCGAACGCACCCCGCTGATCCTGTTCGGCAAGGGCAATGGCACCCACATCGAGGCGCTGGCGGCCAGTGGCACCGAGGCCCTGGGCGTGGACTGGACCATCGAACTGGGCGAGGCGGCACGCCGCAGTGGCGGCCAGGTCGCGCTGCAGGGCAACCTGGACCCGACCACGCTGTACGGCTCACCCGAAGCGATCCGCCGCGAAGTCGGCCGGGCGCTGGACAGCTACCGCGACGGCAATGGCGGCTCGCGCGAGGGCCATGTGTTCAACCTGGGCCATGGCATGTCCCCGGACATGGCTCCGGAGCATGTCGCGGTGCTGGTACAGGCCGTGCACGAACTGAGCCGGCGCTGAGCCCACCGGCGGCAGCGCTCCCGCGGCGCTGCCGCCACGCCGGGCCCACCCCGGACCCGGCGCGGAGATTTTTTACCTTGTGCTGAGTCCGGGGCGGATAAGGTGCCGGGGTGACGAATCCCACGCCCCTCCACCCACCGCGGACCGCGATCGCCCCCCTGCTGTGGCTGGTGTCGCTGGGCATCTTCATGCAGATGCTGGATTCGACCATCGTCAACACGGCATTGCCGGCGATGGCACAGAGCCTGGGGGAAAGTCCGCTGCAGATGCAGTCGGTGGTGTTCAGTTACGCACTGGCCGTGGCCACCTTCATCCCGGCCTCGGGCTGGATCGCCGACCGCTACGGCACCCGTCGCACCTTCCTCGGCGCGATCGTCCTGTTCACCCTCGGCTCGCTGGCCTGCGCGCTGTCCCAGCAGCTGCACCAGCTGGTCGCCTCGCGCGTGCTGCAGGGCATCGGCGGGGCGATGCTGCTGCCGGTCGGCCGGCTGGCGGTGATGCGCTCGGTCTCGCGCGAGCAGTTCCTGCACGCGATGAGCTTCATCGCCATTCCCGCGCTGATCGGCCCGCTGCTGGGGCCCACGCTGGGCGGCTGGCTGGTGGAAGTGGCCTCATGGCACTGGGTGTTCCTGATCAACCTGCCCATTGGCGTGCTCGGGTTGATCGCCACCCTGAAAGTGATGCCCGACCACTACGGCACGCAGCGCCAGCGCTTTGACATCGCCGGCTACCTGATGCTGGCGTTCGGCATGGTCGCGTTGTCGCTGGCCCTGGACGGCATCTCCGGCATGGGCACGCCGCAGGCGCTGGTGATGCTGCTGGCGGTGGCCGGGATCGCCGCGCTGGCCGGCTATTGGCTGCATGCGATCAACGCCGTGGCGCCGCTGTTTCCGCCGTCGCTGTTCAAGCTGGCCAGCTTCCGCATCGGCATCCTCGGCAACCTGTTTTCCCGCATTGGCAGCGGCGCGATGCCGTTGCTGATCCCGTTGCTGTTGCAGGTCGGCCTGGGCATGAGCCCGATGCGGGCCGGGATGTTGATGATCCCGGTGGCCCTGGCCGGGATGGTCTCCAAGCAGGCCGCGGTGCGCCTGGTGCAGCGCTTCGGCTACCGGCGCATCCTGATGATCAACACCGTGCTGGTGGGAATGGCGATGGCCAGCTTCGTGTTCTTCAGCGCCACCCAGCCGCTGTGGCTGCGGGTGCTGCAGCTGGCGGCGTTCGGTGCGGTCAATTCGATGCAGTTCACCGTGATGAACACCGTGACCCTGCACGATCTGGGCAGCGAACAGGCCAGCAGCGGCAACAGTCTGCTGTCGATGGTGATGATGCTGGCCACCGGCTTTGGCGCCGCCGCCGCCGGCAGCCTGCTGGCGACGTTCGATATGCATCTGGCCGGTCACAGCGCCACTGCCGCGCTGCACGCCACCTTCGTCTGCGTCGGTGCGATCACCCTGACCTCGACCCTGGTCTTCTGGCAGCTGCCAGCAAGTCTTCCGGTTCCGGAAATCGTCGACGAAGTACCGGAGTAGCTCAGCCCCCGCCGCCGGCACCGATCGCCGCAGCCACCTCCGGCGTATGCGGCAACCGGTATTCAAACCGCAGCTCGCGCATCCCTTCCCGCACCTCGGGATTGATGTCCTGCGGCATCACACAGCCGGGTGGTATGCGCCCGCTCATGAACGACGCCAGCGCCTGCGTGACCACCGCCTCGTTCCCCTCGGGATCGAGCACCTCCACCCGGTCGGCAAAGGCCACTGCGCGCGCGACACCGCCCTCCTCGATTTTCAGCAGTACCCCCTTCGCCGCCGGATCCAGCGGGCGGCGCACCACCAGCGGCAGCGGGTCCCAGCACTCGCCGGTACTGACGATGACCGTGCGCTGGGCCAGTTCGCGCAGCAGCTGCGCCATCTCCTGGCGCAGGGTTGCCGGGTCCGCCGCGGTGTCGGCCGCACTCAGCCGCAGCTTGATGAAGTACAGGTCCTTGACCAGCATCCCCAGCGTCGAATTGAACGTACGCCGGGATGATTCGATCCGCAGCGTGGCCAGCCAGGCTTCCGCAACGGTGCCGTCGTTTCCATCCACCAGCGCCACCTGCTGCAGTGGCGCAGCCTCGATGGTGCGATAGCCAGCTTCGGGATTGCCGGCCAACGCCACAATCCCTTCCAGCGTCTGCTGTGCGGACTGCTGCAATTGTGCCTTCGTCAGTTGCCCGGCCGGATAGAAATAGACGCTCAGCAGCGCCGCCGGGTGCGCGGGATTGCGGTAGCTGACCGAGGCGCCTTCATCCTGCTCGGTGTAGCGGCGTTCGCCGGCGGCCTGCCAGTCGCCGATCCGCAGTGGATACACCACCCGGCTTTCCTGCAGGAAACCGCCGAGGAACGGTGACTCGGCCGCGCCGGCCGGCGACACCGCGAACAACGACAAACCCGCCATCAACACCAAGCACACCCTGTTCATAGGCCCTTTCTCCGGCTGATCTCTTGCTTGGGGGGGGGGCGTCAATCCGGCCCGCCAATTGGGTTCAGCACCGCGGCAATCGCGTCCAGCAGCATCTGCGCGGTCACCGGCTTGCGCAGGAAGCCGTCAAAGCCGGCCGCGCGCGCCTGCGGCTCGGCCTCGGCGTCCGAGCGCGCGGTCACCGCCACCAGCGGCATTTCGTAGCCCAGCACGTGCAGCTGCTGCGCCAGTGCCAGGCCATCGAGCCCGGGCAGATCCAGATCCAGCAGGCCTATCTGGAAGCGGCCATCGCCCACTTCCGCCAGCGCCGCCAGTCCGTGCGCGGCATGCACCACCTGGTGCCCGTGCACCGTCAACAGCCCGCTGATGACTTCGGCAATGGTGGCATCGTCCTCGACCAGCAGGATCCGCAGCGGCGGCAGTTCCCGGCGCGCCTGGGCGCTGTCGCCATCGCTGGCGGTTTGCGCCGACTCCACCCAGGGCAGCGGCAGTTCCACGCTGAAACAGCTGCCACGCCCGAGCGTGCTTTCGATGCCGATACGCCCGCCCATCGCCATCGCCAGCTCCTGGCAGATCGCCAGCCCCAGGCCACTGCCTCCATAACGGGCCGCGGTGCGCGCGCCTTCGGCCTGCTCGAAGCGGCGGAACAGCCGCTGTTGCTGCTCGGGGTTGATGCCCGGACCGGTGTCGCGGATCTGGAAACACAGGCCGCCATTGCCGGGCAGCGCCTGCGCGCGCAGCGAGACCGAGCCGTGGCCGGTGAACTTGATCGCATTGCCGACCAGGTTGAGCAGGATCTGCCGCAGCCGCATTGGATCACCGCTGACACTGATCCGCACCGGCAACTGGTTGTCGACAATGAATTCCAGCCCGCGCCGTTGTGCCAGCGGGGCCATCAGGCCCTGCACTTCGCCCAGCAGCTGCTGCAGGTCGAACGGCTGATGCTCCAGCTGCAGCCGGCCGGCCTCGATCCGCGCCAGGTCCAGCGCGTCGTTGACCAGCCGCAGCAGGTGTTCGCCGGCGCGCCGGATCGCCTCGGTGTAGCCGCGCTGGCGGGTGTCCAGCGGCGTGGACAACAGCAGCTCGCTCATGCCCAGCACGCCGGTCATGGGAGTGCGCACCTCATGCCCCAGCGTCGCCAGGAAACGGGTTTTGGCCAGCGAGGCCTGTTCGGCCAGTTCCTGCTTGTGGACCGCCAGCTGCAGCGCGTTGCGACGGCGCAAGCGGCGCCGGTAGAGGTAGGCGGAAAAGCCCACCAGCAGCAGCCCGGCCGCCACCATCAACATCACCCCGGCCAGGCTGCGCCACCACGGCGGGCGCACCCGGAAGGCCAGCACCTGGGTCTGCGACCATACGTTGTCGGCAGTCTTGGCCTGGCTCTCAAGCCGGTAATTGCCCGGTGGCAAGCGCGAAAACACGCGCTCGCCGGCGGCCCCCGCGTCGACCCAGTCCGGATCGTACCCTCCGAGCCTGAAGCGATAGGCATTGGTGGCCGAATCGGCGAAAGACAGCAACCGCGCGGTGATATGCAGGTCGCGCTCGCTGTCGTCGATTTCCAGCGGGGTGGCATGGGTGAGGTCCACCACCGCATCGCCGCGGCGGACCGTCACCCGCTCGATCACCAGCGGCGGTTGCCGCATCGAGGGTTTCACCGCGGCCGGATCGAACAGCACCAGCCCTTCGGGCGTGCCGCCGGCGATCTGTCCGGTGACCGTCTGCACCAGCGCACGCCGGCGGAATTCCTGCCCGGGCAACCCATCGTGCACGCCGTACAGGCGGATCGCCTTGCTGGCCGGATCGATCCGGATCAACCCGCGGGCGCTGCTGACCCAGGCCACGCCCTCGGCATCGACCACCAGTCCGCCAGGTGCCAGCGCCGGGAAGCCGCGCTCGGCGCCGATGCTGTCCAGCAGCACGAGGTGGTGCCCGTCCCACAGATACTGGTCCACCCGCCCCATGCCCGCCAGCCACGCCACCCCGGTATCGGTGACGCGGAAGGTGTAGACCGGGCTGCGCGGCGATCCGGGCACCGCCGCGAACCGGCCGGTCGCCGCATCCCAGGCCATCAGGCCCTGGCTGGTCGCCAGCCACAATGCCCCCTCCGGTCCGCAGCGCATGTCTTCGACGCTCTGCGTGCCGCCCAGGCCTGCCCCGCCCAGCGCGAGGTTGCGCAGCACCCGGCCCTCGCCATCGCGCTGCTGCAGGCCGCTGTTTTCCGAATAGATCCAGATGCGGCCGCCATCGCAGATGCGGATGATGTCGCCGTCGCCGGCCATCGCCGCGTCCACCGCATCGCCGTGGCGCCAACGCCGCACCGTGCGCGCGCGCACGTCATAGCGCACCAGTGCATCCAGACTGCCGATCCAGACCCGGCCAGCGGCATCCTCCGCCACCGATTGCACCCAGTTGGTGCCGTCGATCACCGCCAGGTGGTGCTCCACCGCGCCGGTGGCCGGATCGAGCTTGTCCAGCGCCCCGCCGGTGCCCACCACCCATAAGCCACCGGAAGGCGACGCCCCCAGCGCTAGCGGGTAGGGATTGCGCAGGGAGTGCGGATCATCCATCCGCCGCGACAACACCGAGAACTGGCGCCAGCTCGCCGGCAGGTGCCACAGCCCGGCATTGGTACTGGCAAACCACAGCCCGCCTTCGCGATCCTCATAACCGACGGACCAGTTCGGCCTGACCATGCCGCGCTCCTGCGCGCTGTACAGCGGCACGTTGTGCAGCACGCCGCCACTGGCCCGGCCCAGCCCGGCGCGGGTATCCAGCCAGTAGCTGCCGTCGCTGCTGTACAGCAGCATGTTCAACACCCGCTCGCCCGTTCGGCCGTTCCACGGCGCCGGCTGGAACCGGCCCTGCGCGTCGCGCACCACCACGCCCTCGTTGGTGGCCACCCACAACCGCCCTTCCTGGTCCACGGTCAGGCCGTTGATCCGCGGCGATGGCAGCACGTCGTCGCCGATCCGCTGGAAATCGCCGCCGGTCCAGCGCGCCAGCCCGCCCTTGGTGCCCACCCACAGGCTGCCATCGGCGGTCACCGCCAGATACCCCACCGAGGCCGATGGCAGGCTGCGCGGGTTGCCCGCAACCGGCATGAACCGGCGGATCTGTCCATCCGGCCCGAGCCGGTGCAGGCCGCCGGTGGCGGTGCCGAACCACAGGCTGCCATCGGGCGTGGAGGCGATGCTCCACACGGTATTGCTGCCGATCTGCGGATAGCTCTGGCGGTCGAAAAAGCGGAAATGGCGACGATCGGCCGACAGCATCACCAGCCCGGCGTTCTGGGTCCCCACCCACAACTGGTTGCGCGCGTCCACGTGCACGCTCCACACCAGGTTGTCGCGCAGCCCGTCTTCGACCCGCCAGAAGCGGTAGTTGCGGCCGTCATAACGGGCCAGTCCGTCCCGGCTGGCGAGCCACAGATAGCCGAAATGATCCTCGGCAAAGCCGTTGATATTGCTGGAAGGCAGGCCGTCGGCCACCGTCAGCTGCCGCGGCTGCGGCGTGGCCGGAACCTCGGCCCGGGCACGGGTTGGCGCCATGACCCCCACCAGCGACAGCCACAGCAGCACGGCCAACCGCCACGGCTGGCCACGGGCGGACCTTGCCGCTTGGCATCGGCCGGTCGGCGCAAAGCTCATGCGCCGGCGACCGGCATTGGCCGCTCGCGCCAGACCGCGGCGATGGCCTCGGCCAGCATCTCGCCGGTCACCGGCTTGCGCAGGAACCCCTCGAATCCGGCCGCGCGCACCTGCTGTTCGGCATCGCCGTCGGAGCGGGCGGTCACCGCCACCAGCGGGAAGTCATGGCCCATGCCGCGCAACTGCCGCGCCAGCGCCAGCCCGTCCAGCGCGGGCAGGTCCAGATCCAGCAGGCCGACATCGAAGGCGGTGGCGGCCGCATCGGACAGCGCCGAGAGCCCGTGGGCGGCATGGACAACCCGGTGTCCACGCGCCTGCAGCAAGCCGGTGATCACCTCGGCCACGGTGGGATCGTCTTCGACCAGCAGGATCCGCAGCCCATGCTGCGGCCCCGGACGCCGCGCCCGGGCGGCCGCGACCGGTGTGGGGGACAGCCGCCACGGCAGCGGCAATTCGACATCGAAACGGGCACCGGCGCCGGGATGGCTGTCGATGTGGATGGTGCCGCCCATCGCCACCGCCAGCTCCTGGCAGATGGCAAGGCCAAGCCCGGAGCCGCCATAGCGCGAGGCCGTGCGCGGGCCGTCGGCCTGCTCGAAGCGCTGGAACAACCGCGCCTGCTGCTCGGCATTGATGCCCGGCCCGGTGTCGCTGACCTGCAGACGGATGCCGCGCGCGTCCGGCAGCAGGCGCAGCGCAAGCCCGACGCTGCCGTGCTCGGTGAATTTGATCGCGTTGCCCAGCAGGTTCATCAGGACCTGGCGCACCCGCATCGCATCGCCGGTGACCGCCACCGGCCCCGGCAGCCCGGTATCGCGCTGGAAATGCAGGCCACGCCGCCGGGCCAGCGGCTGCATCAGGGCGGTGACCTCATCGAGCAGGTCGGCCAGATCGAATGGCTGGTTCTGCAATTCCAGGCGACCGGCCTCGATCCGGGCCAGGTCCAGTGCATCGTTGACCAGTCGCAACAGATGGCTGCCGGCCTGCTGGATGGCGCCGGCATAGTTGCGCTGGGTGGCATCCAGTGGCGTGGTCAGCAGCAGCTCGCTCATGCCCAGTACCCCGGTCATGGGGGTGCGCACCTCATGGCCGAGGGTGGCCAGGAACCGGGTCTTGGCCTGCGACGCCTGCTCGGCCAGCTCCTGCTTGTGCCGCGTCAGCTGCCATTCGGTGCGCCGGCGCAGGCGTGCGCGATAGGCCAGCACGGCCATGGCCGCCAACAGGGTCAGCAGCAGCACATAACCGGCCATCGCCAGCGGACTGCGCCACCATGGCGGTGCGACCGTCAGCGACAGCCGCTGCGACGGCGACCACGCGCCGCCGGGTACCGCCCCCTGCACTTCGATCTCGTGGCGCCCCGCCGGCAGCCGCGACCAGGTGCGCTCGCCGTCGGCCCCCTGCTCCACCCAGTTCTGGTCGTAACCGGCCACGCGGAAACGGTAACGGTGACGCAGCGGATCGGCATAGGACAGCAATCGCGCGGTGATGCGCAGGTCGCGATCCTGCGGCCCCAGCATGATCATTCCGGCGCTCGCCAACGGCTGCGCCTGCCCGGCATCATCGCGGCGCACCTGCAGCGCTTCGATCACCAGCTGCGAGGGCGGCAGCACCGCTGCCGCGGCCTCCGGATCAAAGCTCACCAGCCCCGTGGTCGCCACCGCCAGCGCCTTGCCGCCCGGATTGTAGGCCGGTGGCCGCAGGGTGAATTCCACATCCGGAAGACCGTCGCGTTCGCCGTGCACCTGCAGCTGGCGCGTGCCCGGGTGCCAGGAAACAAGCCCGCGCGGGGTGGTGGCCCACACCTGCCCGCCGCGCCCCACCACCAGCCCGCCCATGGCCACCGAAGGCACCCCCTCGGCGCGCCCGAGGCGCTGCTGCAAGGCCAGGGCCGCGCCATCCCAGCGGTAGTGTTCCAGCGCGCCGTCACGGGCCAGCCACAGCCCGCCCGCGGGATCGAAGGCGAGGTCGAAGACCATGCCCGGCGCCAGTCCCGGCACTGCGGCAAAGCGTCCGTCCGTCCAGCGCCACAGCCCGCCACCGCCGGCCACCCACAAGCGGCCGTCGGCATCCACACGCAGCTGTTCGATCAGCGTCTCGGGCAGGCCATGGCCGCCACCGAACGGGAAATCCCCCAGCAGTTGCCCCGACGCGGCGCGGTGCTGCAGACCGTAGTTGATGACCGACAGCCACATGCTGCCATCGGCGGCCGCACGCAGCAGGTCCGCGCGTCGCTGCGGGTCATTGCCCACGCCCAGATCGAGATGCTGCACGGTTCCGTCTGCCGGCCGGTACAGGCTGAGCCTGCCGGCGCGCCCGAGCCACACGGCGCCATCGGCGCGGCGCAATACCGACCAGATGCTGCCCTTGCCCACTTTCTGTTCATCCGCCAGCAGCGTCAGGCGGCCAGCGCCATCGAGCCGGTAGACGCCGTGCGCACCGGCGACCAGGAAGCCATCGCCATCGCCCGCGGCATTGATCAGGTACAGGCTTTCCAGCGGCTCATCACCGAGCTGGTACCAGGTGGAAAAGCGCTTCCAGTCCGGCGGCAGGTAGGCCAGCCCCTGCGTCAGCAGCGCGACCCACAGGCCGCCTTCGTGATCCTGCAGCAGGTCCAGCACGCCGCTGTGGCCGGTCAGGAAACCGCTGCCGTGATCGCCCTGCAGCACCTGCAACTGGCCGGCATCGCCGCGGAACAGGCCGTTGGCCGCGCCCATCCAGTAACCGCCATCGCGGTCGTGCAGCACCACCGCGGCCCGCGCACCGGCCCCTTGCGTCCAGGGCGCCGGGCGCACGCTGCCATCGGCATCGACCCGGTACAGGCCGTCTTCGGTTCCGGCCCATACGCCGCCATCGCTATCGCCACTGAGGCGGATGATGCTTTTGCCGCCCAGCAGCGCCGGTGCGATCCGGCTGAAGCCCTTGCCGTCCCAGCGTGCCAGTCCGCCGGCGGTACCGATCCACAGCCGCTCCGGACCATCGCGCAGCAGCGAATAGATGGTGTCGTCGGGCAGGCTGTGCGCGTCCCCGGCGGCACTGACATAGCGGGTCACGCGGCCGTCTTCGTCCAGCCGGCACAGGCCGGTGCCGCTGGTACCTACCCACAGCGCATGCTGCACATAGGCCAATGCCCACACCTGCTGCGGGCAGGCCGCGGCGATCTGCGGATACTGCTGGAAGTCCTGACGGGCCGCGTCCAGCATGCTGAGGCCGCCGCCATTGCTGCCCACCCACACCCGGTCGCGGTCATCCACCAGCAGGGTTTCCAGCGTGTTGCTGGGCAATGAGCGGGGGTCGGCAGGATCGTGCCGCCACACCCGCAAACGCACGCCGTCATAGCGTGCCAGTCCGTCATCGGTCGCCGCCCACAGATAGCCGCGCCGGTCTTCGGCCAAGGCCAGCACCATGCGCGAAGGCAGGCCTTCGGCAGCGCCCAGCCGCCGCATCCGCGGGGTTTCGGCGCTGCCGGCGCAGATCGCCTGCACCGGCAACCCGGCCAGCAGCAACAGCAGCAGCCATCCGGTGGCCGCACTTCTCCCATGACGCTTCATCGCTGTAACGGCTCCCCTCCGTTGCCATGCACCCGGGCCGGCACGTGCGGCGTGCGGTCGACAGGTGATTTCCCCCAGGAAGCGGACTGTATACCGCCGCACCGGCCAAAAAGCACGAAGCCACGCCTGCGCCGGTCCACCGATCGCCGCTCACCGCCGGGCGCGCGCGCAGAATCGCCGGCAACCGCCGCGCCCCCGCCATTGCGCGGCCGGGTCGGCAGAACCGCGCCGGTTATGCCTAAAATCCAGGCATTCCGATCCGGAGCCGGCCCATGCAGCGACTACTTTTCCTCCTGGTGCTGTGCCTGTTGCCAGCGCTGGCGACCGCCAGTCCCGCCCGCTACCGGCTGGACCCGGTGCATACCCGGGTCCTGTTCGCAATTGAACATGCCGGCTTCTCGCACGCACTGGGCACGGTGTCCGGCAGCGAAGGGGAACTGCTGTTCGACCCGGACGACTGGACCACTGCGCGGCTGCAGGTCAGCATCCCGCTGACCCGGCTGGATCTGGGCGATGCCAAATGGAACCAGGCCGCGCTGGCGCGCAACCTGCTCGATGGCGAGCGCTATCCGCAGGCGCAGTTTGTGTCCACCCGGATCGAGGCCATCGATCCGCGGCATGCCAACGTCACCGGGCAGCTGACCCTGCACGGCGTCACCCGCGACGTCACCCTGGCAGTGACCCTCAACGCCCTGAAGCGGCATCCGCTGCCACCGTTCCGGCGTACGGCCGGATTTTCCGCCACGGCCACCCTGAGCCGCGCCGCGTTCGGCATCGACGCATGGAAATCGCTGATCGGCGATGAAGTGCAGCTGCGGATCGAAGTCGAAGCAACCCGCGAAGGCGGTGGTGAAACCGACGAAGGTCCCTCGCCGGTGCCCGCGACGCCCTCATCCAACCCGCCACAGGAACCGGCACCATGACCCTGAAAAACACACCCCTGCGCTGGGGCGGCGTCAGCCAGACCCTGCACTGGCTGATCGCCCTGCTGATCCTGCTGCTGGGCATCATCGGCCTGACCATGGGCGAGCTGCCGAAAACACCGAAGTACTTCTGGGTCTACACCATGCACAAGTCGCTGGGCATCAGCGTGCTCACCCTGGTGGCCATCCGCCTGGGCTGGCGCCTGTACGCCGGCGCGCCGGCGCCGGTTGCCGGCACCCCGCGCTGGCAGGAGCGCATCGCCTCGGCCACGCATGTCCTGCTGTATGTGCTGATGTTCGCGATCCCGCTGTCCGGCTGGCTGTTCGACTCGGCCAGCGGGCTGCGCCCGTTCCGCCTGTTCGGCCAGTTTGAAATGCCCAAGCTCAGCGCCCCCGACGAGCAGATCCGCGCCATCTCCCATGCCCTGCACGAATGGGGGTTCTGGCTGCTGATCGCCGTGGTGATCGTGCATGCCGCCGCCGCGGTTTACCACCATGTTCACCAGCGCGATGCCACCCTCGTGCGCATGTTGCCGCAAGGCTGGCTCAAGGTTCCGACCCGGGATTCCGTATGAACATCAGACTCACCACCCCCACCGCCGTGGCTGCGGCGTTGACCGCGATGCTGGCCGCCAGCCCGGTCAGCGCCGCCGATTACCTGCAGGCGCCCGGCTCGACCCTGGTATTTGCCAGCAAATACGACGGCGAGGTATTCACCGGCACGTTCCCCGGCTTTGCGACCCGGCTCAGTTTCGACCCGGGCAATCTTGAAGCCTCGGAACTGGAGGTGACCATTCCCCTGGCCGGCACCCGCACCGGCAATGGCGACCGCGACGCGACCCTGCAGGGCAGCGACTTCTTCAATGTCGCCAAATTCGCCACCGCGCACTATCGCGCCCGCAATTTCCGGGCGCTGGGCAACAACCATTACGTGGCCGAGGGCACCCTGGAACTGCGCGGGATCAGCAAGCCGGTCACGCTGACCTTCACCTGGACCCCCGGCGCGCAACCGGTGCTGTCCGGAAAGGCCACCGTGAAGCGGCTGGATTTCGGCGTCGGCAGCGGCGACTGGGCCGACCCCGGCATCATCCCCAACGAAACCGCGATCAGCACCCGGGTGGTGTTCCGCGCCAGATAAGCCGGACGCTGCGCGGGGCCAAGCCGCTTCACCGCATGCCGCCAGGCTTCCCGGCTGCAACCGCCTCTGCGGCCCCTGCCAAAAAAAAAAGCGCTCACGCCCGGCTGCAGACAGCCCAGGCCATGTGGCGCGCGAGCAATGCCCGGCCACGCGCATCCGCTAGCTGTGATCTCTCAGTAGGTTGTTCATCCGGGGCGATCCCGG
>NZ_JAUJUJ010000004.1 GCF_030711595.1 Stenotrophomonas sp. YIM B06876 | reverse complement strand
GCCCGGCATTGCGGTGGCCGCTCGGGCCGGTACTGACACCGTCCGGCACGTACCAGCTGCGGAACGCGGCCGGATTGCCTTCGGGCAACGGCTTCGGGCCGCGTTCGGTGCGGGTCTTGAACGGGCGCTGCGACTGCTTGGCGGCCGCTTCGCCGCTGACCGTCAGGCCGCCCTTGTAGCCGCCGCCCGGCTTGCCGCCGCGGCCACGGCCGCGTTCTTCGCGGACGTTGTCGAAACGACGCAGTTCACGGCCTTCATCGGCGGTGTTGTGGCCGTTGACGTAGGCGTTGCCGCGGCCGCCGTCGCGCGACACGCGCACGGTGGTCTTGGCTGCCCGGCGCTGGCCGATCACCGGCTGCAGGGTCAAGGCCGAAGGCGTGCCTTCCTCCAGATTCAGCTGCGCGCGCAGGGCTTCCACCTGGGCGCTGGTCAGCTCGACCGACTGTCCGCGCAGCAGTTCGCGCGGCAGGCCGATCTTGCCGTAGCGGGTGCGCTTGAGGCGGCTGACCTGGCAACCCTGCGATTCCCACAGACGGCGCACTTCGCGGTTGCGGCCTTCCTTGACGACCACCCGGAACCAGTCGTGCGAGTCGGTGCCGCCGATGCGTTCGATCTCGTCGAACTTGGCCGGACCGTCTTCCAGCGCCACGCCGCGGGCGAGGCGGTCGACCAGGTTGTCCGGCACCTTCTCTTCGCCTTCCGGCGCCCGCACGCGCACCACGTACTCGCGCTCGACTTCGAACGACGGGTGCATCATCGCGTTGGCGAGCTCACCGTCGGTGGTCGCCAGCAGCAGACCGGTGGTGTTGATGTCCAGGCGGCCGATGGCGATCCAGCGCGCGCCCTTGAGCGAGGGCAGGGCCTCGAACACGGTCGGGCGGCCTTCGGGGTCTTCGCGGGTGGTCACTTCGCCTTCGGGCTTGTTGTAGATCAGCACGCGCGACGGATCGGTCAGGGCGGTGGCGACAAAGCCGCGGCCGTCCAGTTCGATCCGGTCGCCGCTTTTGATCGACATGCCGACCGGTGCGACTTCACCGTTGACCTTGACGAGGCCATCGGCGATGCGCTGTTCCAGCGCGCGGCGCGAGCCCAGGCCGGCCTGGGCCAGGACCTTGTGCAGGCGTTCTTCAAGCTTGGGCTGGTCGGAGGAGGCTTCGCGCTTGAGCGAGAGCTTGTTCAACGACGGCTTGCGAGGGGTGTCACTCATCTACTTGGCTCCGGCCGGCGGTAAGTGCGTCGGCCTGTTGTTCGGGATCGGCTTCGTCAACAGCCACGGTCGTCTTCGCGACGGCGTTGTCTTCGGTTTCGTTCTTTTCCACCGCACGCTTTCCCGGCGCGGTTTCGGGTTCGCCATCAAGGGCGGCATCGTTTGCGGTGGCCATGGAGGCGGCCTCCGCTTCTGGATTCTGGTCGGAGGGGTGCGATGGAAGCGTGTGGTCGGCAACGGGCTGGATTTGCGCGCTGGCCGTCAGGCCTTGCTGCCGGTCGACCGCCGCATCACCGGTGGCGCGGCCCATTTCCGCCGGGGCCGCACTGGCGCTGATGCTGCCGGCCAGCTGGCCGTCGCGGTCCAGCGGCAGCTGCGGTTCCAGCTCGCCAAGGTCCTTCAGTTCGGACAGCGGCGGCAGTTCGTCCAGCCGCTTCAGCCCGAAATAATCGAGGAAGCCGCGCGTGGTGCCAAACAGCGCCGGCCTGCCGGGTACGTCGCGGTGCCCGATCACCCGGATCCATTCGCGTTCTTCCAGGGCCTGGATGATGTTGCTGCTGACCGCCACGCCGCGGACCTGTTCGATCTCGCCGCGGGTGATCGGCTGGCGGTAGGCGATCAGGGCCAGGGTTTCCAGGGTGGCGCGGGTATAGCGGGTCTTGCGCTCGGTCCACAGCCGCGCGACCCACTGGTGCACCTCGCCGGTGACCTGGTAACGGAAGCCGGAGGCGACCTCCACCAGCTCCACGCCGCGGCTGGCACAGGCCTCGCGCAGCTGTTCCAGCGCCCGTTCGACACTGCCCGGGGGGGGCGGCAGGTCTTCCGTAAACAGGTCCTGCAGCTGCGCCAGGGTCAGCGGCTGGCTGGAAGCCAGCAGCGCACCCTCGACGATACGGTTGATCAGCGATTGATCCATGCGATGAGTAGATTGCTCAGGCGGTTTGGGTGTCGGCATCGGCATCGTCGAACTCGCTGGAGAACTGCAGCGGTTCGTTGGTGTTGCCCAGGGCCAGCGATTTGACGTAGATCGGTGCCAGCGGCGCTTCCTGGACGATATCCAGCAATTGTTCCTTGGCCAGTTCCAGCAACGCCAGGAAGGTGACCAGCACGCCGAGCTTGCCTTCCTCGGCGGTGAACAGGGTTTCAAAGCGGTAGAACTTGCCGTCTTCCAGGCGGCCCAGCACATCGCCCATGCGCTGGCGGACACTCAGGGCCTCGCGCTTGATGGCATGGCCGGTAAACAGTTCGGCGCGCTTGAGCACGTCGTGCAGCGCCAGCAGCATTTCCTTCAGGTCGACCGGCGGCGGCAGCTTGATGGTCGCCCGGTCGGGTACGAACGCGCTGGCCATCGTGGTGTCGCGGTCCTGCCGGGGCAGCGCGTCGATATCCTCGGCAGCCTGCTTGAACCGTTCGTATTCCTGCAGCCGGCGCACCAGTTCCGCGCGCGGATCGGCTTCATCGCCTTCCTCGACTGGCGGCCGCGGCAACAGCATCCGCGACTTCACTTCGGCCAGGATTGCCGCCATCACCAGATATTCGGCGGCCAGCTCGAAACGCATCTCCTGCATCACCCCGATGTAGGCCACGTACTGCCGGGTGATCTCGGCGACCGGGATATCGAGGATATCCAGGTTCTGCCGGCGGATCAGGTACAGCAACAGGTCCAGCGGGCCTTCAAAGGCATCGAGGATGACTTCCAGCGCGTCCGGCGGGATGTACAGGTCCTGCGGGATCTGCAGCACCGGTTGCCCATGCACCACCGCCAGCGGCATTTCCTGCTGCTGCGGAGCGTGAGACGGCGTTGGCGGGTTCGCGTCGTGCGCGAGTTCGGAAGTCATCAGGTCGATGTCGGGTATTGCAGTAACCGTACACGCCCCGGATTCCCGTCCGGGAGGTGCTTGTGCCCTCTGTATTGCGAGCCACACGCGCTTGGCCAGCGCGCTTACACACATGAACAACAGCGCGCGCCGAAAAGTGAGCGGCAACGTGAAAACGGGGAGGTCGTCTACGCGGTCCGGGAAGGGGTTGCGGATCGGTCGTCGGACGCGGGCTTGGCCTGCCGTCGCAACGAGCCGCTACAGTCCGGCCACGTGCAATACCGCAAAGGGTAATGTGCCGAGCCGGCCGGTGTCCAGTATTGCGGCGCTAGACTTGGGGGCAATCCATTCAGTAAATACCAGGGAGAACTGGCGTGTGGTACGTGATCGAGGGGTATGACGGCGAGCAGGTGCTGGCCAAGCGGCAGGCCGCCCGGGCGGCCCACCTGGCCAGATTGCAGGCATTGCTGGACCAGGGACGGCTGCTGGTGGCCGGTCCTTGTCCGGCGGTTGATGCCGAAGACCCGGGCATGGCCGGCTTCAGCGGCAGCGTGGTGATAGCCGGTTTCGAGGATCTGGCCGCGGCCAAGGCCTGGGCCCAGGCCGACCCGTATGTGGCGGCCGGGGTCTATTCCCGTGTCGAGGTGCGTCCGTTCCGCAAGGTGCTGCCATGAGTCGGGTCGAGCGCATCCGTGCCGCCTTGCAGCAGGCTTTCGCGCCGCAACGGCTCGAGGTGGAGGATGACAGCCATCGCCATGCCGGTCACGCCGGGGCCCGTGACGGCCGTGGGCACTTCAATGTGGTGATCGTCAGTGACGCGTTCGCCGGCATGCCGCCGCTGGCGCGGCACCGCGCGGTCTACGCGGCGCTGGGCGGGATGATGCAGACCGATATCCATGCGTTGTCGATCAAGGCCGAGCCACCGCCGCTCGGGTAGGCCGGCCAGGTCTGCCACCGGCGGGGCGGGAGTTTGGCTGTCATGCCGCGCCCCGCGCCCGCCTTGCCGCGCGGGGTGCGGATAACAAGCTGTTTACATTTCGCGCTGAAAACGTTTACAGTCCGCGCGACCCCGCCCTGCGGAGCGCAACACGGTGGCGAAGACGGCGATCACCATCAAGGATGTGGCCCGAGAGGCGAACGTATCGGTCGCCACGGTGTCGCGCGCCCTCAACGGGCGCCACAACGTGGCCGAGCCGGTACGCCGGCTGGTCATCGAGGTGGCCCGGCGCCTGCGCTACAGCCCGCATGCGGCGGCGCGCAGCCTCAGCAGCCGCCGCACGCAGACGGTCGGGGTGGTGTTGCCGGACCTGCACGGGGAATTCTTTTCCGAGTTGATGCGTGGCATCGACGGTGTCGCCCGTGCGCATGGCCAGCATCTGCTGATATCCAGTTACCACGGCGACCAGGAGCAACAAGGCGTGGCGCTGCAGGCGATGCGCGGACGCGTGGATGGATTGCTGGTGTTGTCGCCGTATACGGCCAACCCCGATTTTCTCACTGACAATCTGCCACCGGCACTGCCGACGGTCCTGATCAATACGCCCTTGTCCGATCCGCGCTATCCCGGTTTCAGTATCGACGACCATGCCGGCGCGCTGGCCATGACCCGGCATCTGCTCGACGTCGGCCATCGCCGTATCGCGTTCATCGGCGGGCCTGGGCAGAACTACGACGCGCGCGAGCGCCTGCGCGGGTTTCGCGATGCGCTTGCCGCCTATGGGAATGGCGCGGTGGGCATCGAATTGCCGGGCGACTTCGATGAGGCCTCGGGATATCGAGCCGGACGGTCGCTCCTGGCCTCCGCTGCGCTGCCCGATGCGGTATTTGCCGCCAACGACATGATGGCGCTCGGCTGCCTGTATGCATTCAACCAGGCCGGCATCCACGTCCCGCGGCAGGTGGCGCTGGCCGGCTTTGACGACATTCCGCTGGCGCGCTTCGTTCACCCGGCATTGACGACGATGCAGGTGAGTATCGCCGGGCTGGGGAAACGCGCGATGTCGCATCTGTTGCAAGTGATCGACAGCGAAGGGGTGACGGGGACATCAGGCCAGACCGTGATGCCCACCCTGGTCGTGCGCGACTCCAGCGTTGTTTCCCCTTCTTCCATGGCCGGCCGCTGATGCCGGCAATTCCCCCCCCTTGCAATCGTTTTGTGGCCGCACAGCGGCGGCGACCCGGAGAGAGATCCACCATGAGACATGCTATCCATCCCCCAGCCACGCCGGCCCGAAAACTGCTCAGCTGCGCCTTGGCCAGCTGTCTGCTGCTTGGCGCCGCACCCGCGTTCGCGCAAAGCACCGCGGCCACCATCCGTGGTCAGGTGACCGCTGATTCGGCACCGGCCGCACAGGCCCAGGTCACCGCCACCAACCTGGCTACCGGCCTCACCCGCAGCGTGCAGAGCACCGCCAGTGGCGCCTATTCGCTTGGCGGCCTGCCGCCGGGGACCTACCGGATCGATGTGTCCGCCGACGGCCAGACCCGCTCGCAGACCATCACCGTCAAGGTCGGCCAGATCGCAATGCTCGACCTCGGGCTCGGTGGCATGGCCGAAACCGGCGCCAGCGGCGCGGCGACCACGCTCGATACGGTGCAGGTGACTGCGGCCGCGGCGGTGGAAACCAAGACCTCGGAGGTGGCGACCTATGTGAGCCAGCGCCAGATCGACGCGTTGCCGCAGTCCTCGCGCAACTTCCTGGCCTTTGCCGACACCGTGCCGGGCATGGTGTTCGAGACCCGCTCCAACAACACCAGCCAGCTCAAAAGCGGCGCGCAGAGCGCCAACGGCGTCAATGTTTTCATCGATGGCGTGGGCCAGAAGAGCTACACCCTGGCCGGTGGCATCAGCGGCCAGACCCAGAGCCAGGGCAATCCGTTCCCGCAGCTGGCCATCGGCGAATACAAGGTCATCACCTCCAACTACAAGGCCGAGTACGACCAGATCAGCAGCGCCGCGGTGACCGCGGTGACCAAGTCGGGTACCAACGAGTTCCATGGCGACTTCTTCTGGGACAAGACCGGCCTGCCCGAGTGGCGCGAAGCCACCCCGATCGAAAAGAAGCAGGGTTTCAAGAACGCTTCCGGCGAGACCCAGTACGGCGCCGCGTTGGGCGGACCGATCGTGCGGGACACGCTGTTCTTCTTCGTGACCTATGAGGGCAAGGAGTTCGAACGCCCGCGCACCGTGCGCGCCGACAATGGTGTGAACGTCGCCGACCTGACCCCGGAGCTGTCGCAGTACCTGGTCTCGACCAGCGTCCCGTTCAACGAGGATCTGTGGTTCGGCAAGCTGACCTGGCAGCTGGGCGATGCGCATCTGTTCGAGCTGTCGAGCAAACGCCGCACCGAATCGGAAATCACCGATGTCGGCAACGGTCCGAACTCGGTGCAGTCCGGCAAGACCAACAACAACGACAGTACCCGTTACGACCTGCGCTACCAGTTCAGCAGCACCAACTGGCTCAATGACGCCCACCTGACCTACGAGGACGACCGCTTCAATCCGCGTGCGATCAACCTGGTCAACGGGCAGCAGATCAATGCGTGGACCCAGCAGGTCAATCCGACCCGGTTCGGGACCTTCCTGCATCTGGGCGGCGGCGCCGATTTCCAGAACAAGGGCCAGAAGGGCTGGGGCTTCCAGGACGATTTGACCTTTACCGGCCTGGAGCGGCACACGATCAAACTGGGGGTCAAATTCAAGGATGTGAAGCTGAACGCGTTCGAGCAGCAGCCCTACAATCCGCAGTTCCGCTACGACTATTACGCCAACCTGATCGCCGGCAATACCGCGCTGGCCGCCATGGTGCCGTACGAGGTGCAGTTCGCCCCGGATTATTCGGGCAGCCGCAACATCGAGTCCAAAAACCGCCAGTACGGCCTCTACGTCCAGGACGACTGGGACGTGACCGAAAAGCTGCAGTTGAACCTGGGCCTGCGCTACGACTACGAGACATCGTCCAGTTTCGAGGACTTCGTCACCCCGCAGGGGATCGTCGAGGCGCTGCGGGCGTGGCCGAACGTCAACAACGCCAACGTCGATTACGACTACAACGACTACATCAGCACCGGCCACAACCGCAAACCGTTCAAGGATGCCTGGCAGCCGCGGCTGGGCTTCTCCTACGATCTGTTCAACGACCAGCGCCATGTGATCTTCGGCGGTGTTGGCCGCGCCTATGACCGCAACGTGTTCGACTACATCGCGCTGGAACGGTCAAAGGGCGCGTTCCCCAGCTTCACCTACCAGTTCAACACGCCCAACCATCCGTGCAGCGTGGGGGTCGGCAACTGTCTGGCCTTCAATCCGGCGTACTTCGATCGCGACACTCTGTATGCGCTGATTGCCGGACCGTCGCGGGCGGGCGCCGAGGTGGATCTGATCAACAACGAACTCAAGGTGCCGTATTCGGACCAGCTCAGCCTGGGCATGCGCAATATCGTCACGGTCGGCGGCAATGAGTGGAACACCTCGGTGGCGGTGGCCCATATCGAAAGCCACGACGGCATCCTGTTCACCCTGGGCAACCGCCGTCCCGATGGCAGCTACCACGGTCCCGGTGCCAGCTTCGGCAGTGCGCCTTGGGGCGATGGGTTGCCCGGGTATGGCAGCATCATCAAGGCCGACAATGGCGTGGAAACCCGTATCACCCAGCTGCTGCTGTCGGTGGACAAGCCGTTCACCCATGAATCGCCGTGGGGGTTCACCGTGGCCTACACCTACAGCGATGCCAAGGAAAATCGCGGCAATGCGGCCAACAGCGATGAACACTATTCGTTCGACTATCCCAACCTGGACAATGTCGCCTTCGTCCGCTCGGTCGGCATTTCCAAGCACCGCCTGGTGGCTACCGGCATCGCCGAATACTGGGGGCTGCAGTTCTCGGCCAAGCTGACGCTGGCCTCGGCGCCGGGCAAGGACGGGCTCAACTGCTATTTCATCGACGGCTGCGCAAACGGCTACTTCGAGACGCTGTACTTCAGTCCCGCGCGCCAGCGCCAGCTGGACCTGGCGGTGCAGAAGGAATGGGATACCGGCACCGATCTGAAGCTGCGCATCCGCGGCGACGTGTTCAACGTCACCAATGACCACAGTTTCACCAACTTCAACACCAATCGCGGCGATTACCGCAATGGCGTGGCGGTGCCGAATCCTGATTTCGGCAAGCGCTCCAACGACGAGATCCTGGGCAACCTGCCGCGCACGTTCAAGCTGTCGTTCGGTCTGCACTGGTAACCGCTAGGACGCCGCCTGCCGGCGGCGTCCTGCGGCAATGCCCGCCCCGCGGGTTTCCCCGGCGTTTGTGCGGTACCTGTTTTCTGGAGGGTGGTCTTGAAGAGTGTGATGGTCCCGGGCTTCAAACGTGGGGTGCTGATCGCGGCGCTGTTGTGCGGATTTGCCGCGTGCCAGCCTGCCACCCCCCCGACAGGCACGGCAAAACCCCGGCCGCAGGTGATCCTGATCGAGGCCGAGCTGCCGCCGCGGTCGCTGAAGCCGGAGTTGCCGCCGTTGTTCGACGATATCGAGCGACGCACCTTCCAGTTCTTCTGGGACACCACCAACGAGGTCAATGGACTGACCCCTGACCGTTATCCTTCGCGTCCCTTCGCCAGCATCGCCTCGGTCGGTTTCGCCCTGACCGCGTATCCGATCGGAATCGAAAAGGGCTGGGTCAGCCGCAACCAGGCGATCGACCGCACCTTGTTGACGCTGAAGTTCCTGCGCGATGTGCCCAGCGGCCCGCAGCGCACCGGCAAGGGCGGCTACAAGGGCTTCTACTACCACTTCCTGGACATGCAGCAGGGCCGCCGCTACGACAGCTGGGTGGAGCTTTCCAGTGTGGATACGGCGCTGATGTTGATGGGCGCGCTGTTCGCGCAGTCGTATTACGACGGCAGCGATCCGCGCGAGAAGGAAATCCGCCAGATCGCCGACGTGATCTACCGGCGCGTGGACTGGAACTGGCTGCAGCAGCGCAAGCCGCTGGTGTCGATGGGCTGGTTCCCGGAGAGCGGCTTCATCCAGCACGACTGGATGGGCTACAACGAGGCGATGATGCTGTACATCCTCGCACTGGGCTCGCCTACGCACCCGGTCAGCCCGGATGCCTGGACGGTATGGACCCGCACCTACGACAACGACTGGGGCGTGTTCGAAGGCCAGGAATACCTGTCGTTCGGGCCGGCCTTCGGCCACCAGTACAGCCATGTCTGGATCGACTTCCGCGATATCCAGGATGGCTACATGCGCGAACGCGGCATCGATTACTTCCTCAACAGCCGCCGCGCGGCGCTGGCCCAGCGCGAGTACGCCATCGACAACCCGATGAAGTGGAAAGACTACGGCGAGAATGTCTGGGGGCTGACCGCCAGCGATGGCCCGCAGAACACCACCCAGGAATACCGCGGTGACCAGCGCCAGTTCCGCCACTACTCGGCGCGCGGCGCCGGCCTGCGCGAGAATTTCGATGACGGCACCATCGCCCCGACCGCGGCCATCGGCTCGCTGGTCTTCGCCCCGGAGGTGGTGATTCCCGCCACGGTGGAAATGCACAGGCGCTACGGCGACTTCCTGTATTCCAGCTACGGCTTCCTGGACTCGTTCAACCCCAGTTTCAATTACGACATCCCTCTCAAGACCGGGCGGCTGGTGCCGGACCGCGGCTGGGTGGCCAGTGACTACATCGCCATCGACCAGGGCCCGATCCTGACCATGATCGCCAACTACCGCAACGAATTCGTGTGGACGGTGATGAAAAAGAACGCCTATATCCGCGCCGGGCTGGAGCGGGCCGGGTTCAGCGGTGGCTGGTTGAGCGATGAAGGCGGCTTCCAGCCGCTGCACAAGAATGAGCAGGCGGCGGCAGCGCGCGCGGTGGGCATCGCCGAGTCGCGCGCGGCCGCGGCGCAGGAGCAGAAGAATGCGTCCCCCCAGCCGGAACCGGTCAATTAGTCCGGCCATGGCGCGTCTGCGCCGCGCCAGCCTGCTGTTGCTGGCGCTGTTGCTGGGCGGCTGTGGCCGCGAGCCGGCGGACGGGGTGACGCTGCGCTTCTGGGCGATGGGCCGCGAGGCGGAAGTCGTCAGTGGCCTGATCGGCGAGTTCGAAGCGGAAAATCCAGGTATCCATGTCGATGTGCAGAACATTCCGTGGACCGCCGCGCACGAGAAACTGCTGACCGCGTTCGCGGCCGACGGCCTGCCGGACCTCTGCCAGCTGGGCAATACCTGGATTCCCGAATTCGCCACGCTGGGCAGCCTGACCCCGTTGCGGCCGTATGTGGACGCATCGACGGTGGTGCAGCCGGCCGACTATTTCCAGGGCATCTGGGACACCAACCTGATCGAGGGCGAGCTGGTGGGCATTCCGTGGTACGTGGACACGCGGCTGCTGTTCTACCGCAAAGACCTGCTGCGCAAGGCCGGGTTCGACCGGCCGCCGCGGACCTGGGCGCAGTGGGAAACGATGCTGGCGGCGGTCAAGAGAATGCAGGGTCCCGACCGGTACGCGGTGCTGATGCCGGTCAACGAGTTCGAGCAGCAGCTTTCGTTTGCGCTGCAGCAGCCCGATCCGCTGCTGCGCGATGACGGCACCCGTGGCAATTTCCGCAGCGCCGGCTTCCGGCGGGCGCTGGCGTTCTATGAAAACATGTTCGCGCAGGGCTGGGCGCCGAAGATATCCGAGACCCAGATCTCCAACGTCTGGGACGAGTTCTTCAACGGTTTCTACGTGTTCTATGTGTCCGGCCCGTGGAACATCCGCGAGTTCAAGAGGTTGCAGCCGCCGGGGCTGGCGGGCGAGTGGGGCACCGCGGTCTTGCCGGGACCGGACGGACCCGGGGCGGGTATCGCCGGCGGCACCAGTCTGGTGATCTTCCGCTCCTCGCGGCACAAGCAGGCGGCGTGGAAGCTGATTGAATTCCTGTCGCGGCCGCAGATCCAGCGGCGTTTCTACCATCTGATCGGCGACCTGCCGCCGCGGCGCAGCAGCTGGGACGATCCGGCGCTGGCGAATGATCCGCTGGCGGCACCGTTCCGCGACCAGCTGGAGCGGGTCAAGCCGACGCCCAAAGTACTGGAGTGGGAGCGCATCGCCCAGGAACTGCGCATCGTCACCGAACAGGTGGTGCGGGGCGGGCTGGGCCAGGATGCCGCGGTGCGCGAACTGGACAGGAACGTGGATGCGATCCTGGCCAAGCGCCGCTGGATCCATGCGCAACGTGAGGGCGCCGCCGCGCCGCAGGAGCAGCAGCGATGAAGCGGGGGGCACTGGCTGGCTGGCTGTTCGCCGCGCCGGCGCTGATCGTGCTGCTGGTGTTTTTCGGGGTGCCGGTGCTGTCGGCGCTGGCGCTGAGCCTGACCGATTTCGACCTGTATGCGCTGGCCGATGCGCGCAACCTGCGCTTCATCGGTCTGGACAATTACATCGACCTGCTGCAGACGCCGATTTTCTGGAAGTCGCTGGGCAACACCTTCTATTTCGTGCTCATCGGCGTGCCGCTGTCCATTGCCGTCTCGCTGGCGGCCGCATTGTTGCTCAATGCCCCGGCGGCGCGGTGCAAGGCGCTGTTCCGCACCGCGCTGTTCGCCCCGGTGGTGACCACGCTGGTGGCGGTGGCGGTGATCTGGCGCTATCTGTTCCATACCCGTTACGGGCTGGTGAACTGGGGCCTGGGCCATCTGGGCATCCACCCGGTCGACTGGCTGGGCGACCCGCACTGGGCGATGCCGACGATCATGCTGTTCGCGGTGTGGAAAAACTTCGGCTACAACATGGTGATTTTCCTGGCCGGGCTGCAGGCCATTCCGCGAGACCTGTATGAGGCCGCGCGCATCGACGGGGCGTCGCGCTGGCAGCAGCTGCTGCACATCACCGTGCCGATGCTGGGGCCGGTGCTGCTGGTGGTCGGGGTGATCACCATTTCCGGCTATTTCCAGCTGTTTGCCGAGCCGTATGTGATGACCCGCGGCGATCCGCTGCAAAGCACGGTCAGCGTGCTGTATTTCATGTTCGAGGAAGGCTTCAAATGGTGGAACCTTGGCCGCGCCTCGGCCGTGGCGTTCCTGCTGTTCCTGATCATCCTGGCGGTGACCACGCTGTTGCTGCACTTCGGCCGCAGGAGGCACCTGATATGAACCGTGAAATCGGCCAGTCGCGCGGATACGCCTGGTGGATCAATGGCGCGCTGCTGCTGTTGGCGGCGGTGAGTCTGGCACCGCTGCTGTGGATGCTGTCGGTGTCGTTCATGCCCAGCGGCGAGGCCTCGCATTTTCCACCTCCGTTGCTGCCCTCGACATTCAGCGGCGACAACTACCGCGAGCTGTTTGCCCGTACCGGCATGGCCGGCAACTTCCGCAACAGCCTGCTGGTGTCGGTCCTGATCACGCTGGGCTCGCTGCTGCTCAACACGCTGGCCGGCTATGCCTTTGCCAAGCTGCGTTTTGCCGGCCGTGAGCGCATTTTCCAGGCGCTGCTGGCGGCGCTGGTGATTCCGGCGCAGGTGGCGATGCTGCCGCTGTTCCTGCTGATGAAACAGCTGGGCCTGGTGAACAGCTTTGGCGGCGTGGTGGTGCCGGCTCTGGCCAGCGTGTTCGGTATTTTCCTGGTACGCCAGTACGCGCGCTCGATTCCCGACGAGTTGCTGGAAGCGGCGCGCATTGATGGCGCCAGCGAGGGGCGCATCTTCTTCCAGATCGTGCTGCCGATGCTCAAGCCGGTGCTGGTGACGCTGGCGATCTTCACTTTCATGGGGGCGTGGAACGACTTCATGTGGCCGTTGATCGTGCTTACCGACCAGGAGCATTACACCTTGCCGGTGGCCTTGGCGTCGCTGTCGCGCGAGCACATCATGGACGTGGAAATGATGATGGCCGGGGCAGTGGTCACGGTCTTGCCGGTGCTGCTGCTGTTCCTGCTGCTGCAGCGCCATTACATTCAGGGTTTGCTGCTTGGGAGCGTGAAAGGGTGAGGCGGTTTGTCATTGCGATGTTGTTGGGAGGCGCGAGCTTCCAGGTGCCGGCCGCGCCGGCCGAGGTGCGGGTGCTGGACGGGTTCGACGATGTCGCGGACTGGCAGCTGGTCACCTCCAACCAGGTGAGCGGCTCGCTGCGGCCGGTGGTCGGCAGCGGCGGCGGCCGCGCGCTGTGCCTGGACTACAACTTCCATGACGTGTCCGGCTATGTCGGTGTGCGCCGCAAACTGGATGTCAGCTATCCGGAAAACTACCAGTTCGGCTTCGAGGTACGCGGCGACTCGCCGGCCAACGACCTGCAGTTCAAGCTGATCGACGCCAGCGGTGACAACGTGTGGTGGGTCAATCGCCCCGGTTACACGTTCCCCAAGAACTGGACGCGGGTGAACTACCGCAAGCGCCAGATCGAGAAGGCTTGGGGGCCGGACAAGGACAGCCGCCTGCGCCGCAGCGCCGCGGTCGAGTTCACCGTATACAGCAGGGTCGGTGGCAAGGGTTCGGTCTGTTTCGACCGGTTGACACTGCAGCCGCTGCCCAAGGAAGACACCAGCGCGCTGACCACCACGGTGATCGCCGATACCGCCCCCGCATTGCAGCAGCGCATCGCCGATGGCAAGGCCGATACGTTCTGGATCAGTGGCGGGGTCAAGCAGCAGACGGTAAGCCTGGACCTGGGCAAGGTGCGCGAATTCGGCGGCGCGGTGATCCAGTGGATGCCGGGGCTGGAGGCCTCGCGCTATGTGGTGCGGGCCTCGGTGGACGGCCGCGACTGGCGCACGCTGCGCGAGGTGGTGGCCGGCAGCGGTGGCCGCGACTGGCTGGCATTGCCGGAAACCGAGGCGCGCTACCTGCGGTTCGATCTGGTGGATGGCCCGAACTGGCGCTATGGCATCCGCGACATCAGCCTGAAGCCGCTCGACTTTGCCGCCACCCCCAATGCGTTCATCCACGCCATCGGGGCCGATCTGCCGCGCGGTTCGTTGCCGCGCGGGTTCAGTGACGAGCAGCCGTACTGGACCCTGCTGGGTCTGGATGGCGGCCGCGAACAGGCGCTGATGGGCGAGGACGGCACGCTGGAAGCGCGCAAGGCCGACTTCAGCATCGAGCCGTTCGTGGTGGTGGACGGCAAGCTGCGCAACTGGGCCGATGTCAAAACCACGCAAAGCCTGCAGGACGGCTACCTGCCGATCCCGACGGTGGGCTGGAGCCAGGAACAGCTGGAGCTGCAGGTGACCGGCTTCGTGCAGGGCACGCCCGAACGCGCGCAGCTGGTGGCGCGCTATCGCCTGCGCAATCCGGACAAGGTGGCGCACCGCTACCGGCTGGCATTGGCGGTGCGGCCGTTCCAGGTCAATCCGCCGCGGCAGTTCCTCTCCACCGTGGGCGGCGTCAGCCGGATCGACCAGCTCGACATCGACGCCGGCCGGGTCAGCGTCAACGGCCAGCTGCGGGTGCTGGCGTTACCGGCGCCGGACGTGGCGTTTGCCAGTGCCTTCGACAGCAAACTGGAGGTGACCCATCTGGCGCAGCCGACGCTGCCGGCCCTCCGCCAGGTCAAGGACAGCACCGGACTGGCGTCCGGTGCGCTGGTCTACGAGTGGAAGCTGGAAGCCGGGCAGAGCCGCGAGGTGGTGCTGGTGTTGCCGCAGACCGGCAGCTGGCAGATGCCGGGCAAATTCGATGCCGCACAAGCGCAGCAGCAGGTGGCGGCGATGTGGCGAGGCAAGCTCGACCAGGTGCGCTTGCGCGTGCCCGAAGCCGGCAAGCCGCTGGCCGATACCCTGCGCACCGCACTGGCGCACATGCTGATCTCGCGGGTCGGCCCCAGCCTGCAGCCGGGAACGCGCTCCTACGCGCGCAGCTGGATCCGCGACGGCGCGATGATTTCCGAAGGGCTGCTGCGGCTGGGCCGCGCCGATGCGGTGCGCCAGTATGTGGACTGGTATGCGCCGCACCAGTTCGACAATGGCATGGTGCCGTGCTGCGTGGACGCCCGTGGCAGTGATCCGGTGCCGGAGAACGACAGCCACGGCGAATTGATCTTCACCATCGCCGAATACTGGCGCTACAGCGGTGACGGCGCGTTCCTGCAGCGGATGTGGCCGCACGTGCTGCGGGCGTGGAGCTATATGGAGGAGCTGCGCCTGGGCGAGCGCACCGCGCAGAACCGCGACCGCAATCCGGCGTTCTACGGGATGATGCCGGCCTCGATCAGCCACGAAGGCTATTCGGCCAAGCCGGTGCATTCGTACTGGGATGATTTCTGGGCGCTGCGCGGTTACAAGGATGCGGCGCAGATGGCCGCCGCGTTGGGGCTGGAGGACGAGGCGGCCGCGATGGCCGAATCGCGCGACCAGTTCCGTGCCGACCTGCAGGAATCGTTGCTGGAGGCGGTACGCCAGCATCGCATCGACTATCTGCCCGGCTCGGTGGAGCTGGGCGATTTCGATCCGACCTCCACCACCATCGCGCTGGCGCCCGGCGGCGAGCAGGGCCGGTTGCCGCAGCCGTATCTGGACAACACCTTCGAGCGCTACTGGAAGCAGTTTGTCGAGCGCCGCGACGGCAAGCGCGCATGGAAGGATTACACCCCTTACGAGTGGCGCAACGTGGGCGCGTTCGTGCGCCTGGGCTGGCGCGAGCGGGCATGGGAAGCCAGCGGGTTCTTCCTCAAGGACCGCACCCCGCAGGCCTGGAACCAGTGGGCCGAGGTGGTCTCCAGCACCCCGCGCACGCCGTTCTTTGTCGGCGACCTGCCGCATGCGTGGGTGGCATCGGATTTTGTCCGCTCGACCCTGGACATGTTCGCCTATGCGCGCGAACTCGATACCAGCCTGGTGTTGGCTGCCGGCGTGCCGGACGGCTGGTTGAACGGCACCGGGGTCGCCATCGAGGGGCTGGTCACCGCCTACGGCAAACTCGCTTACTCGCTGGTCCGCAGTGACCGCCAGCTGACGCTGGATGTGAGCGCGGGCATCGCGCTGCCGGAAGGTGGGCTGGTGCTGCCATGGCCGTATGCCGGCGAGCCGGGGACGGCGACGATCAATGGCGAACCGGCGCAGTGGCACGAAGGCGAATTGCGGATCCTGCAGGTGCCGGCGAAGGTGGAGATCGAGATTCCGGCGGCGCTGCGCAAGAACGAGCGGTCCCGGCGCTGACGGCCGGGCCGTGCGTGGTGCCGGTTTCGGCACGCGGGCAGGATACGGAAGCCGCCAGAACGGGATGGAGCCGACACGGGGAGGCCAGCACGCCCCGTCCCGCGCAGCTCGCAGCGCGGATCGACAAAGCGGGCGCCGGGGGGCCAGTCCCGAACCACTGCGGACATCGCCCGCCCGCAAGCCGGCGATGTGGTTGTCGCCCCGCTCAGCTGGCGCGCGCGGCGGCCACGATCGCGGCGGCTTTGGTCGCGCTGGCGCGCACCGTGTCCCACTGGCCGGCCGCGATCCAGTCGCCGGGCACCATCCACGAGCCACCGATGCAGACCACGTTGGGCTGCTGCAGATAGTCGGCGGCGGTGATTTCGGTGATGCCACCGGTGGGGCACAGCCTGAGATCGGGCATCGGCCCGGCCAGCCCCTTGACCATCGCCAGTCCGCCGACCGCGGTGGCCGGGAACAGCTTGCAGATGCGGAAGCCCCGCGCGACCAGCGCCAGCATTTCGGTCGGCGTGGCGGCGCCGGGTACCACCGGCAGCGGGGCCTCGGCCAAGGCGTCGGCCATGTGGTGCGGTGTGCCCGGTGTCACCAGGAAGTCGGCACCGGCATCGATGGCCTGGCGCATCTGCGCCACCGTCAACACGGTGCCGGCGCCGACCACCACGTCCGGCAGCTCGCGCTTGAGCATCGCCAGCGCCTGCAGGGCGACCGGCGTGCGCAGGGTCAGCTCGATCGCCGGCAGCCCGCCTTCCAGCAGCGCGGCGCTGACCGCACGCGCCTGGTCGAGGGTGTGGACGGTGACCACCGGCAGGATGCCGGCGGCGTGCAGCAGTTGTCCGGCGCGATCCTGGTGCGGAGCGATGTTCATTCGGATTCCTCGTGGGGCGATGGCGCGCGCCGGGTGCGGGCGCGTGCAGGTGTTTCAGGCGTCTTTGGCTTCGTGGGGGGCGGCCGCCGCGGCCGCATCGCCGCCCAGCTCGTATTCGGCGTCGTATTCCCAGATGCCGTCATCGGCGCTGGCCGGCCCGCACGAGATCGAGATCGCCCCCTGATCGGCCGGGCCCACCACCTGGCGATTGAGCGCAAACAGGTTGCGGCCGAGGTCATGCCCGGCGGGCGCGCTGTTGGGCGCAAGCGCGCGGGCGGCCCATTCGACCGGATCGACCTGCACCTCCAGGATTCCCGCTTCGCCGTCGAACAGGATCATGTCGCCCTCGCGGATACGGGCCAGCGGGCCGCCGCGCGAGGCCTCGGGAGTGACATGGATGGCCGCGGGAATCTTGCCCGAGGCGCCAGACAGGCGGCCGTCGGTAACCAGTGCCACCCGCCGCCCCTGGTTCTGCAGCAGGCCCAGCAGGGGGGCCAGCGAATGCAGTTCGGGCATGCCGTTGGCACGCGGTCCCTGGTAGCGGACCACCGCGACGAAGTCCTGCGGCAACGCGCCGGCGGCATGCAGCTTGTTGAGCGTCTGCGGTGCATCCACCACCACCGCCGGGGCCTGGATGCGGCGGTGTTCGGGCTTTACCGCCGACAGCTTGACCAGCGACCGGCCCAGATTGCCACGCAGCAGGCGCAGCCCGCCCTGGGCCTCGAAGGCGTTGGTGGCCGGACGCACCACCGATTCATCGGCGCTGGCGTGGACGGCCGGCACATAGCTCAGCCCGCCGCTGTGCAGCCGTGGTTCCTGCGCATAGGCGCGCATCCCGCCGGCCATGACCGTAGCCAGGTCGTCATGCATCAGCCCGGCATCCATCAGTTCGCGGAACACGAAACCGGTACCGCCGGCAGCGGCGAAGCGGTTCACGTCGGCCTCGCCATTGGGGTAGACCCGGGTCAGCAGCGGCACCACCTGCGAGATCGCATCCATATCGTTCCAGGTCAGGACGATACCGGCGGCGCGTGCGACCGCGATCCAGTGGATGGTGTGGTTGGTGGAGCCGCCGGTGGCCATCAACGCCACGATGGCGTTGACGATGGCGCGCTCATCGATCAGCCGGCCCAGTGGACGGAAATCATCGCCCAGTGCACAGATTTCCAGCGCGCGCGCGGTGGCGGCGCGGGTCAGGGCGTTGCGCAACGGCATTTCCGGGTTGACAAACGAGGCGCCCGGCAATTGCACCCCCATCGCTTCGAGCAGCACCTGGTTGGAATTGGCGGTGCCGTAGAACGTGCAGGTGCCCGGGGCGTGGTAGGAGGCGGCTTCGGCTTCCAGCAGTTCCTCGCGGCTGGCCTGGCCGGCGGCATAACGCTCGCGTACCTCGGCCTTCTGCTTGTTCGGAATGCCGGGAGTCATCGGCCCGGCCGGCACGAATATCGCCGGCAGATGGCCGAACGCCAATGCGCCGATCAGCAGGCCCGGCACGATCTTGTCGCACACGCCCAGATAGACGGTGGAATCGAACATGTCATGGCTCAGGCCGATGGCGGTGGCCTGGGCGATGATGTCGCGCGAAAACAGCGACAGCTCCATGCCGCCACGGCCCTGGGTGACGCCGTCGCACATCGCCGGTACCGCCCCGGCCACCTGCGCGGTGGCACCAAGCTCACGGGCGGTGGCGCGGATCAGGTCGGGATAGTGCTCGAACGGCTGGTGCGCCGACAGCATGTCGTTGTAGGCGCTGATGATGCCCAGGTTGGCGGTGGCATCGCCGCGCAGGCGTCCCTTGTCGGTGGGACCACTGGCGGCGAACGCGTGGGCCAGGTTGCCGCAGCTCAGGCGCGAGCGGAACGGCCCTTCGCGCAATGCGGCTTCGACCCCGCCCAGATAGGCGGCGCGCGACGCGGCGCTGCGCTGGCGGATACGTTCGGTGATGGCGTGGATGGTGGGATGCAGGCTCATGGCTTACCGCTGGAAAAGAGGGAGGGCGCCGGGGCAATGCGGCAGGGCGTCAGGCACACCAGTGCACGCGCAATTTCGGGCCGGGCGCGGCAATGGCCGCCAGCACCGGGTAACGCGAAACATCGGTGGACTGGAGCGCGGCATCGAGCACGTCCAGCTTCTGCTGGCCACGCAGCAGCAGCAGCCGCGCGCCAATCGGGGCCAGCCCGTGCGGGGTCAATGTGATGCGCAGGTGCCAGTCATTGGCGACCGGACACCCCGTGGCATCGAGCGCGGCATATGGCTGCGGGCTTTCCAGCGCCACGTGCAGATCGCGCGCGCCGGGGAACAGCGAGGCGGTATGTCCGTCGCTGCCCATCCCCAGTACCGCAAGGCAGGGGGCCTGGCTGTGCCGGGCGTGCAGGTTGGCGCTGTGCACACACTCGGACAACGGCTTGCCTACGCGCACCAGCGGATCGAAATGCGCGCCCTCGGCGCGTTGCAGAAAGCTGTCGCGGACCAGCCATGCGTTGCTGTCGCGGTCCTGCGGCGACAGCCAGCGCTCGTCGACCAGGCCGACTTCAACCCGGTCCCATTGCACCGGCAGTTCGGCCAGCGCCTGGTAGACCGGTGCCGGGGTGGTGCCGCCGGAAAGCAGCATGCGCGCCCGCCCGGTCTGCCGGATCCCGTGTTCCAGGATGTCGGCCATTTCCCGCGCCACACTCTCGATCCAGCCATCGGGTTCATGGTGGCGGACAAACGTGATGCGATCGGAGGTGGCGGCGGTGGTCATGGAGAATCTCCTTTAAGGTCGTGCAGGGCGTCGATCGCATAGGCGGTGGCGCCGAGCAGGCCGGGGCAGGGATGGATGATGGCCAGCACCGGTATCTGCGCCATCGCGGCCGAAAAACGGCCCTTGTTCTCGAATCGCTGGCGGAAACCGGAGTGCTGCAGCCCTTCGAGCATACGGGGCACCAGCCCGCCGGTCAGGAACACACCGTCCCACGCGCCCTGCACCAGCACCGCATCGCCACTGATTGCGCCGAATACCGCAAGGAACACGTCGATCGCGCGCAGTGAGAGGGCATCGCCCCGGCCGGCGCGTGCGGTGATGTCGGCCGGCTGCAGCTGGCCCGGATCGGTGCCGGCGATTTCGCTCAGTGCGCGATGGATGTTCGCCAGCCCCGGGCCGCACACCAGGCGCTCATTGGACACCCGCCCGAACTGCCTGGTCAGGATCTCCAGGATGCGGACCTCCTCCGGGGTGCCGGGAGGGAAACTGGCATGCCCGCCTTCCGTGGCCAGTGGATAGCTGCGGCCGTTGCGCAGGACCAGCCCGCCGACGCCGAGCCCGGTGCCCGGCCCGATCACGCAATAGTTGCGCGATTGGCCAACGCTGCCCGGTTGCCATGGCGGCGCCCCGATCTGCACCACGTCAGTGGCCTGCAGCAGCGTGATCGACATCGCCTGCGCGACGAAGTCGTTGATCAGGTGCAGCCGTTCCAGACCGAGCGCCGCGCTGATCCGCGGGCGCGAGATCACCCATGGATGATTGGTGATGCGTGCCTCGTCGCCATCGACACGGCCGGCGACGGCAAACACGCCGCTGCGCACATCGGCACCGCTCTGCTGCAGGTAGTGGGCGGCGGCGGCGGCCAGCGAGGGGAACTGCGCCACCGGATATTCCACAATGCTGGCCTGGTCCAGGGCGACGGGAGCAGCGGCGCGGGCCAGTGCGAAGCGCGCATTGGTGCCGCCGATGTCTGCAACCAGCACCGCGCCAGCGGCGCAGGTCACGGTGCGCCTCCGGATGCCGCAGGGTCCTGGTCGACGCCCTGTGGCAGGAAGGCATGGGCCTGTGCCGGTCCCCACGATCCGGCCGGATACGGCTGCAGCGGCAGGGCAGCGGCCTTCCAGGCATCGCTGACGCTGTCGATCCAGGCCCAGGCCGCACGCACTTCGTCATCGCGCACGAACAGGGCGTGATTGCCGTTGAGAACGTCCAGCAACAGGCGTTCGTAGGCGATGCGGCGATACAGTCCGGTCGGCACCGACAGTTCCAGTTCCAGCGGCCGCAGTTCCAGTGCGCCCCATTCCGGACCGGCGAGCGAACTCATCAGCCCGAGCTGGATATTCTCCTGCGGTTGCAACTGGAAGGTCAGCCGGTTGGGCGTGGCGTGGTGGCGGTCGGGGCGCTCGAACAGCCAGTGGGTCACCGGCTTGAGCGTGACCACCACCCGGCTGGTGCGCTCGCCCAGCCGCTTGCCGGTGACCAGATGGAACGGCACCCCGGCCCAGCGCCAGTTGTCGATATGGGCGGTGACACCGACGAAGGTTTCCGCCTCGCTGCCTTCCGGCGGCTGGTAGGCCTGTGCCGGCTGGCCGTCGATGCGGCCGGCGGTGTAGCGGCCACGCACGCTGTCACGCGCGGCATGTTCGGCATCGAGTGGACGCAGCGCACGCAGCACCTTGACCTTTTCATCGCGGATACGGTCGGCCTCCATCGATGACGGCGGCTCCATTGCCACCAGGCACAACAGCTGCAGGATATGGCTCTGCACCATGTCGCGCAGGGCACCGGAGCGCGAGTAGTAGGCGTCGCGGCCATCCACGCCTTCGCTTTCGGCCACCAGGATGTGCACCGATTCGATGTGGTTGCGGTTCCACACCGCCTCCAGCAGGGTGTTGCCGAAGCGCAGCGCCATCAGGTTCTGCACCGGCGCCTTGCCCAGGTAGTGATCGAGGCGGAACACGCGGTCCTCGTCGATCAGCGTGGCAATGGCGTGCAGGATTTCCGCGGCGCTGTCCGAGTCCGAGCCGATCGGCTTTTCCAGCATGAGCCGGTTCGGTGCTTCCAGTGCCCCCCCCAGGGCAAGGCCCTGGCAGGTTGAGATATACAGGCCTGGCGGAATGGCCAGGTAGCTCACGCAACGGCGCGGGGCCAGGTCGCTGACCGCTTCGGCCACCGTTTCGGGGTTGCGCAGATCCACCGCGCGGTAGTCCAGCCGCTGCAGCAGGGCGTCGATGTCGTCCAGCGTGGCCTGTGGCATTGCCTGTTGCAGGCGCGGGCGCAGAATCTCGTGGAAGCTGGCGGTGTCATGCGCCGACAGGGCCAGCGCACGGATGCGGAAATCTTCGGGCAGCAGGCCATCCCCCAGCAGTCGCAGCAGGGAGGGGAACAGGTAGCGCTGGGCCAGGTCGCCGGTGGCGCCAAACAGAAGCAGGGTGTCGTGCATGATTCTAGTTTCAGGTACTGGTGACATCGTTATCAATCGCCTTTTCCAGTGATATCGGGAGCTTTCCAGGGGGCGACCACGGGCCTGGATTCATTGGCCCGCTTCCCTCGTCCGGACGCCAACCTGCGCGCTCGATCCCTGACGGGCGGGTGGGACTCGTCATTCTCTCGGGGCCGGATCTGCCGGCAGTGGATGTTGCCGGCAACGGGTGGGTGATCGCGCGCCGATGCCGTCAGTCTGATGGTGCCATGTGAAAACCTGTGCATGGCAAGATGTTTCTACTGTATCGATATGGCGCAGCTCGCTTCCGGGCTGCCGCGTTCGACCTGCCGCTGGCGACATGGGGCGGTGCGGCAATGGCAAGGCGACGAGGTGGATGATGGCGAAAGTGCGGTTCGACAATGTGCGCAAGGTCTATGACAACGGCCAGGTCGCGGTGCGCGATGCCAGCTTCGAGACCGGTGACGGCGAGCTGCTGGTGCTGGTGGGGCCGTCCGGCTGTGGCAAGTCGACCCTGTTGCGGATGGTGGCGGGGCTGGAAGACATCAGCGGCGGCACGTTGACGATTGACGGACGCGTGCTCAACGACGTCGCGCCGAAGGATCGCGATATCGCCATGGTGTTCCAGAACTATGCGCTGTACCCGCACATGACCGTGGCGGAGAACCTGGCCTTCGGATTGAAGTTGCGCGGTTTCGACAAGGCCACGGTCAGGCAGCGGGTGGCCGCGGCCGCCGAGACCCTGGGGCTGACGCCGTTGCTCGATACATTGCCGCGAGCCATGTCGGGTGGGCAGCGGCAGCGGGTCGCGCTCGGCCGGGCGCTGGTGCGCGAGCCGGCGGTGTTCCTGCTGGATGAGCCGCTGTCCAACCTGGATGCCAAACTGCGGCACTCGGTGCGCACCGAGATCGCGCAGCTGCACCGCAAGCTCGGCACCACGATGATCTATGTGACCCATGACCAGGTCGAAGCGATGACGCTGGGCCAGCGCATCGTGGTGCTCAACGACGGGGTGGTGCAGCAGATCGATACGCCGATGGCGCTGTACCAGCATCCGGCCAATCTGTTTGTCGCCGGGTTCCTCGGTAGCCCGGCGATGAATTTCCTGCGCGGTGTGTTGCGGCGCGAGGGCGCCGGCCAGGTGGTGCTGGACCAGGGTGAGGGCCGGGTCATTCCGCTGGGAGCCGCCGCGGTGGAGCAGACGTGGTTGGGGCATGAGCTGGTGGTCGGGGTGCGCCCCGAACATCTGCAGCCCGGTGCCGGGTTTGCCGCGCAGGTGGAAGGGATCGAGCCGGTCGGCAACGAGATCTTCGTCAACATGCACTGCCAGGAGCAGCCGCTGGTGATGCGGGTCGCGCCGCAGGTGTTGCCGGCTATCGGCCAGCAGATCGAGGTGGCGGTGCATCCGCCGGCGCTGCATTTTTTTGCTGCCGATTCCGGTGACCGCCTGCTGGTGGCCAGCGGTTAGGGTTGATCAGCGCGCCAGTCCGTCCAGCAGCGCGATGGCCGGGGCGGGGTGGCCATCGACTTCCACGGTTCCTTCCAGTTCCAGCGGCAATACGGCAAGCGCCAGTGCACCGGCGCTGCTGGCGACGGTGCCTACGGTGACGCCGTGCTGGGTCACCGCGGTGCCGGCAACAGCGCTGCCGCAGGTCTGCAACAGCTGCAGCGAGCGTTTGGCCTTGCCCAGGAAATGGGTGCGGGCGACGATTTCCTGGCCGGGATAGCAGCCTTTCCTGACGCTGTAAGCGGCCAGCCGGTCCAGCCCCAGTTGCTGCGGCGTCCACTGCCCGCTCTGCGAGGGGTCCAGCCGCGGCAGGCCGTAACGCAGATCGGATTGACGCCAGGCCAGCGCCTGATCGCTGTCGCCATCGTGGGGGAGGTCCGTCACGGCGCGGCAAACGACGCGCACTGTGCGCGGCATCACCGCTGCGCCCACATCCAGCTCCAGCGTTGCATCGTCCAGCTGCGCAATGCGCGCAGCGTGGGCCTGTCGCGGCGCGCACATGCCCGCCGTCACCGCCCGTTCCTCGTCAAGGCTGATGCTGAGCTTGCGGCGGAACACGAACCGGCGCAGCTGCTCGACCACCGCCACGGCGTCACCATCGTGGTGCAACAGCAGCAGGTTCCGCGCATCGAGCCGCAACAGCTGGAAAACACTGAGGACGCGGCCTTTGGCGGACAGCCAGGTGCTCCATTGCCAGTGGCCATCGGCCAGCGCGAGGATGTCGCTGGCGAATTGGGCCTGGGCAAAGGCGAGGGCGTCGGCGCCGGAAAGGGCGACGACTTGCGAGGTGGCCAGCGTGCAAAAGCCACTGAATGGGGATGGCAGGTTGTCAGACACGTGAACGGGGACTAAAATTTGTGCGTTGCGAGACCGACAATGATAGGCCAAACAACCCCCTCTCCAGATTCCGAAACTGAAGCGCCGCTGGCACCCGCGACATCTCCACGTCCCGAGCCGCCGCCGGTGCCCGAGGAAATCGGTGGTCGCGGCGGACTTGATCCGGTGCGATATGGTGACTGGGAGAAAAATGGACGCTGCATCGATTTCTGATCAGCATTGAGCCAACGCGGCCCCACGCCGCCCAGCCGAGAAAACGAGCGCAGCAAATGGCGACCCGACCACGCCCCCTTTCCCCGCACCTTCAGGTGTATCGCTGGCAGATCCAGATGGCCACCTCGATCCTGCATCGAGCCACCGGCATCTTCCTGTCTGTTGGAGCCTTGATCATCGCCGGCGGCCTGCTCGCCCTGATGATGGGCCCCGAATCCTGGAACTGCTTCACCGGCCATGCCGGGGCCTGGTATGGCCAGCTGTTCCTGTTTGCCTGGAGCTGGGCGTTCGCCTATCACCTGTGCAACGGCATCCGCCACATCGTGCAGGACTTCGCGATCGGCTTCAGCATTCCCGTTTTCATCCGCAGCAGCTGGATGTCGGTCATCGGCAGCCTGCTGATCACCGCGGCGATCTGGGTGTATGTCTGTCTGGGAGGTGGCGTATGAGCCGTTACCGCACTCCGCTCAAGAATGCGCGTGGACTGGGCAGCGCCAAGTCCGGTACCGAGCATTTCGTCCACCAGCGCCTGACCGCCACGGCGCTGGTCTTCCTGGCCATCTGGTTCCTGGTGTTTGTGCTGGGCCTGATCGGCGCCGACTACGTGAGCGCCACCGAAGCGGTGGCCAAGCCGTGGAATGCAATGCTGCTGGTCGGCTTCCTGGTGGCCATGTTCTGGCACGCCCAGCTCGGCCTGCAGATCGTGCTGGAAGACTACATCCACAACTCGCTGCTGGCTCTGGCGCTGCAGACCACGGTGAAGTTCGTCGCCGTGGTCGGCGCGATCGTCAGCATCTTTGCGGTCGCCCGCATCGCGTTAGGGAACTGATTAGATGTCCGCCTACAAGATCACTGAACACAAATGCGACATGGTCGTCGTCGGCGCCGGTGGTGCCGGTCTGCGCGCGACCTTCGGCCTTGCCGAAAAGGGCCTGCAGACCGTCTGCATTACCAAGGTCTTTCCGACCCGTTCGCACACCGTGGCCGCGCAGGGTGGCATTTCCGCCGCGCTCGGCAACATGGGCGAAGACGACTGGCGCTACCACTTCTACGACACCATCAAGGGTTCGGATTGGCTGGGTGACCAGGACGCCATCGAGTACATGTGCCGCGAAGCGATTCCGGCCATCATCGAGCTGGAGCACTACGGCGTTCCGTTCTCGCGCACCGAAGACGGCAAGATCTACCAGCGCCCGTTTGGCGGCATGACCACCAAGTACGGTGAAGGTCCGTCCGCGCAGCGGACCTGCGCCGCCGCCGACCGTACCGGCCACGCCATGCTGCACACGCTGTACCAGCAGTCGCTGGCGCACAACGCGCGTTTCATGATCGAGTATTTCGCGCTCGACCTGATCATGGACGAGGAAGGCGTCTGCCGCGGCGTGCTCGCGCTGGACATGGCCGAAGGCACCCTGCACCTGTTCCGTTCGCACGGTGTGGTGCTGGCCACCGGCGGCTACGGCCGCGCCTACTTCAGTGCCACCTCGGCCCATACCTGCACCGGCGACGGCGGTGGTCTGGTCGCCCGTGCCGGCCTGCCGCTGCAGGACATGGAGTTCGTGCAGTTCCACCCGACCGGCATCTATGGCGCCGGCTGCCTGATCACCGAAGGGGTGCGGGGCGAGGGCGGCATCCTGCGCAACAGCAATGGCGAGCGCTTCATGGAGCGCTACGCACCGCACTACAAGGATCTGGCCTCGCGCGACGTGGTGTCGCGTTCGATGACCATCGAGATCCGCGAAGGCCGTGGCGTCGGCGAGCACAAGGACCACATCCTGCTCGACCTGACCCACCTGGGGCCGGGCGTGATCGACGAGAAGCTGCCGGGCATTGCCGAAAGCGCGCGCATCTTTGCTGGCGTGGACGTGCACAAGCAGCCGATCCCGGTCATTCCGACCGTGCACTACAACATGGGCGGCATCCCGACCAACTACCACGGCGAAGTGGTGCGCAAGGTCGGCGACAACAACGATGCCGTGGTGCCGGGCCTGTACGCGATAGGTGAAGCGGCCTGCGTGTCGGTGCACGGCGCCAACCGCCTGGGCTCCAACTCGCTGCTCGACCTGGTCGTGTTCGGCCGTGCGGTGGCCAACCGCTGTGCCGCCACGATCAAATCGGGCGCGCCGCACAAGCTGCTGCCGTCCGACGCCTGCGACAAGGCGCTGGGCCTGCTGGACAAGCTGCGCCACGCTGATGGTGACACCGCGACCTCGGTCATCCGCGACCGCATGCAGCGCACGATGCAGGCCGACGCCGCCGTGTTCCGCACCAGCAAGACGCTGGCTGAGGGCTGCCAGAAGATGGCCGAAGTGTTCGATTCGTTCCAGGACGTCAAGGTCTCCGACCGTTCGCTGGTGTGGAATTCGGACCTGATCGAAACCTACGAGTTGAACAACCTGCTGCTCAACGCGGTGGCGACCATCAACTCGGCCGAACAGCGCAAGGAAAGCCGTGGCGCGCATGCGCACGAGGACTATCCGGAGCGCGATGACGTCAACTGGCAGAAGCACACGCTGGTGACCGTCGATGACAAGGGCAAGTGCAGCTTCGACTACCGTCCGGTGCACATGTACACGTTGACCAAGGACGTGGACGTGGTCCCGCCGAAGCCGCGCGTCTACTGATCCGGGAGAATAGAGAAAATGGCTGAATTCGCACTCCCGAAGAACTCCCGCATCACCAAGGGCAAGCACTTTCCGTCCGCTACCGGCGGCAAGAATCTGCGCACCTTCAAGGTGTACCGCTGGAGTCCGGACGACGACCAGAATCCCCGCACCGACACCTACGAGATCGATCTCGATGCGTGCGGCCCGATGGTTCTGGACGCGCTGATCAAGATCAAGAACGAGATCGATCCGACCCTGACGTTCCGCCGTTCCTGCCGCGAGGGTATCTGCGGCTCGTGCGCGATGAACATCGATGGCACCAACACCCTGGCCTGCACCCGTGCCATTGCCGATTGTGGCAAGGCCGAAGTGCCGATCTACCCGTTGCCGCATATGGACGTGGTCAAGGATCTGGTGCCGGATCTGACCCACTTCTACGCGCAGTACGCCTCGATCAAGCCGTGGATCCGCACCCAGACCCCGGCGCCGTCGGACCGTGAACGCCTGCAGTCGCCGGAAGACCGCAAGAAGCTAGATGGCCTGTACGAGTGCATCCTGTGCGCCTGCTGCTCGACCAGCTGCCCGAGCTACTGGTGGAACGGCGAGCGTTACCTGGGCCCGGCGATCCTGTTGCAGGCCTATCGCTGGATCATCGATTCGCGCGATGAGGACACCGGTGCGCGCCTGGACGATCTGGAAGATCCGTTCAAGCTGTACCGTTGCCACACGATCATGAACTGTGCACGGACCTGTCCGAAGGGCTTGAACCCGGCGCTGGCGATCGCGGAAATCAAGAAGTTGATGATGGCGCGCCGCGCCTGACGCAGTCGATTGCACGAGGCCGTTACGGGCTTGTGACGCTGGCGGCACCGGTCTTCTGTCCGGTGCCGTCTTTGTTTGTGCCACCCGCGTTGCGGAGGTGGCCAGTGGCAAAGGTGAGTGATGAACAACGAAGAAGAAGTCCTGCTCAAGAAGCTGCGTTGGCGTTGCCGGCGCGGCATGCGCGAGCTCGACCAGCTGTTCGGCCGTTACCTGGACCGGCGGTGGGCGCAGGCGCCTGCCGACGAACGCGAGGTTTTCCTACAGCTGCTGGACAGCGAAGACGATAAATTGTGGCGCTGGTCCATGGGCTACGAGGCTTGTCCCGATGCGCAACAGGCACAACTCATCGCCTATATCCGCGCCTTGCCGGCTTGAGTGGCGGCCCTCGCGCTGGCTGTCGGGCGCGCTGCTGCTGCTCGGTACGCTGGCGCCGCTGGCGATCACGCATTCTGAAATGCCCACCGCCGCGATGTGGGCAGCCGCGCCTGCCGCGGCACTGGCGGCGCTGGTTCTGGTCGCGCGCGAATATCGGCGTCCACGCCGCACCCTGGTGATTCCCCGAGGCGAGCGGCCCGCCCACGTCGACGGCGAGGCGATAACCGCGCTGCAACTGCAGTGCCGTGGTCCGCTGACGGTGCTGTCATGGTGTGATCTGCGCCGGCGCCGGCAGCTGCTGTTCTGGCCTGATACGTTGACCCGGCTGCAGCGACGTGAACTGCGGCTGGTCCTGGAGGCACGGCGCGTTTCGCAGTTGCCCCGGCAAGTGGCACCATAGTCGCCTCTGACTGGCTGAAGCGCATGTTCAAACCCATTCCTGTCGCAATCGGATTGCGCTATCTGCGCGCCAAACGCCGCAACGGTTTCATTTCCTTCATCTCGATGGCATCGATCCTCGGCATCGCGCTCGGGGTCACGGTGCTGATCACCACGCTGGCGGTGATGAGCGGTTTCCAGAAGGAAATCCGCGACCGCCTGCTGCAGATGTCCGCGCACGCCACCGTTACCAGCGACGGCGCGCCGATGGCCGACTGGCAGCGCGCCGTGGATATCGCGATGAAAGACCCGCGCGTGGCAGGCGCGGCGCCCTATATCGAGATCCAGGGCATGCTGGCCGGGCCACGCGTGCAGGGTGCAATCGTGCAGGGCATCGATCCGGCGCAGGAGCCGAAGGTGTCGGTGATCGGGCAGAAGCTGAAGCAGGGCTCGCTCGACAGCCTGCAGCCGGGGGAGTTCAACATCCTGCTCGGGCAAGAGCTGGCAACCTGGCTGGGCGTGGGAGTGGGCGACAGCGTGGTGGCGACGCTGGCCGAGATCCAGGGCACGCCGGTGGGCGCAATGGCGCGCACCAAACGGTTCAAGGTCTCCGGCATTTTCGAAGCCGGCTACAACGAGATCGATCGCGGCGTGGCCTTCGTCAACATGCAGGATCTGGAACGGGTGCTGCGGGTGGATGGCGTGACCGGGGTGCGGCTGAGGCTGCATGACATGGACCAGGCCTACACCGTGGCGCGCGACCTGGCGCTGAAGCTGCAGGGCTATTACCGGGTCAGCGACTGGACCCAGCAGAACGCCAATCTCTACCACTCGCTGCGCATGGAAAAGACGGTGATGGGCATCCTGCTGTCACTGATCATCGCCATGGGCGCCTTCAACCTGGTGTCCTCGCAGGTGATGCTGGTGACCGACAAGCAGGCCGATATCGCCATCCTGCGCACGCTGGGCCTGACCCCGGGAGGGGTGATGCAGGTGTTCATGGTGCAGGGCACGCTGATTGGTGTGTTCGGCACCATTGCCGGGGTGGTCGGCGGCATCGCCCTGACCTTGAATCTGGAGCGCATCCTGGGCCTGATCGAGGCGGCGTTCAACATCAAGCTGCTGCCGGAGGATGTGTATTACATCACCGGGCTGCCGACCGACATGCAAAGTGGCGACATCGTGGTGATCACCCTGGTCGCGTTGCTGATGAGTTTCCTGGCCACGCTGTACCCGGCGTGGCGCGCCGCCCGCACCCAGCCGGCCGAGGCGCTGCGCTATGAATGAGGCCAGTATTGCAATGGAAACCGTGATCCGCGCCGAACGGCTCGGCAAGACCTACGCCGAAGGCAAGATGCGCACGCCGGTGTTTGACGGCCTGGAACTGCAGGTGGCCGCGGGCGAAACCGTGGCGATCGTGGGTGCCTCCGGTGCCGGCAAGAGCACCTTGCTGCACCTGCTGGGCGGGCTGGATGTTCCCACCGCCGGCGAGGTCTATGTGGCCGGCCAGCGCATGTCGCGGCTTTCGGATACCGCGCGCGGCCAGCTGCGCAACCGCGCGCTGGGTTTCGTCTACCAGTTCCATCACCTGCTGCCGGAATTCACCGCGTTGGAAAACGTGATGATGCCGGTGCTGCTGGGGGGCGCCGAAGTGGGGGATGCACGGGCGCGGGCGCTGGCGTTGCTGGAATCCGTCGGGCTGGGCCACCGGCTGGAGCACAAGCCCGGCGAGCTGTCTGGCGGCGAACGCCAGCGCGCGGCAGTGGCGCGGGCGCTGGTCAATCGACCGGCCTGCGTGCTGGGCGACGAGCCGACCGGCAATCTGGATGACAAGACCGCCGCCACGGTGTTCGAGCTGATGCTGGAGTTGAACCGCGCGCACCGGACCAGCCTGGTACTGGTCACCCACGACCGCAGTCTGGCCCGCAAGCTGGACCGGGTGCTGGAATTGCGCGAAGGCCGGCTGCACGAGCTGGCCGCCGCTGCGGTCTGAAGCGCGCGCCGGCAGAACCGTCGCAGGCGCCCGTTGCGGCACTTTCTCCGGCGTTTGAATAGGCGCATCATCCCCCGTGAGCCCATCTCCGGAGGATCGCCATGAAGCGTCTGATTGGTATTGCCGTGCTGGCCTGCAGTCTGGCAGCCTGCGCCACGACCGGGAAATTGAGTGAGACCGAGCGGCTGGACCTGTACCGCGCGCACGCCGGTGAGCCGGTCAAGGGGTTCCAGTATTTCGGCTCGCTCAATGGCTGGACCGAATTGGGGGACAGCGCATTGGCGGTATGGACCCGGCCCAACGAGGCCTGGCTGCTGGAGCTGTCCGGACCCTGCATGGACCTGTCCTACGCCCCGGCCATTTCAGTCACCAACATGATGGGGCAGGTCTCGGCCCGCTTCGACAATGTGATCGTGCGGGGTGGCAATCCGGGGCCGCATATTCCCTGCCGGATCCAGACCATCCGGCCGCTGGACGTGAAAGCGCTGCGGATGTCGGAGCGGGAGATGCGCGAGGCCAAACTCGAGGCGCGCGAGGCCGCAGCGGCGCCGCAGGACTGAACCGATGCAGTCGGCCGGGCGTGGCCACCCAGCCATGCCCGGGCGGTATAAGGCTCAGTCGGCGGTCGGTGCGACGTAGCCGGCCGGCTTCTCGGCGCCGCCGGAAAACAGGAATTTCTGCAGTTCCTCTTCCAGGAACGCGCGGTGCTTGGGATCGCGCGGCGACAGCCGGTTCTCGTTGATCAGCATGGTCTGGTGGGCCAGCCAGCTGCTCCAGGCCTGTTTGCCGATGCCGGCGAAGATGCGCTGACCCAGTTCGCCGGGGTAGGGGACGAAATCCAGGCCTTCGGTTTCACGTTGTTCGTACTGGCAGAAAACGGTGCGGGACATGCGGGGGTTCCTGATAGGCGGGGACAGTACCGGTTACAGACTGTCGAGTAGCTTGCGGATCGGGGCAGGCAGCCCGAGCGATGGCAGTGCCGCGCGTGATACCCAGCGCAGCGCTTCATTGTCGCCGACCCGGTCGCGCAAGGCGACCTTGCGCAGTCGCAGCGGCTGCAGGTGCAGCCGGTAATGGCTGAAGGTGTGCACGATCAGCGGCAGCTCCTCGGCGTTGTCGTAATGGCCGTGGAGTTCGCGCTCGAACCATTCCCGCATCGCCGAATCGGTATCGGCCTGCGGCAGTGTCCACAGCGATGCCCAGATGCCGGTGGGCGGGCGACGGTTGAGAAGAAGTTCGCCGTGCTCGTTTTCCAGCAGCAAGGCCACGGCCTCGCGCTCCGGCAGCTTTTTTGTCGGCTTCGGTGTGGGCAGCGAGTCGGTGAGCCCTTCCCGGTATGCAGCGCAACCGCTTTGCAGCGGACACAGGATGCAGGCGGGATTGGCGCGGGTGCACAGCGTGGCGCCGAAATCCATCTGCGCCTGGGTGTAGTCGGCCAGCCGAGCGGTGGGAACCTGCTGCACATGTTGCTGTGCAATGGCCCAGAGCTGCTTCTCGATTGCGGGCAGGCCGGGAAAGCCGGCGACGCCGTGATAGCGGCTGAGTACCCGTTTCACATTGCCGTCGAGGATTGCAAACCGGTCATTCCAGGCTTGACCGAGTATCGCCCCGGCCGTGCTGCGGCCAATGCCGGGCAATGCGAGCAGGGCATCGAAATCCCGTGGCAGCTGGCCCTCATGCAATTCCATGCAGCGTCGTGCGGCGGCATGCAGATTGCGCGCACGGGCGTAGTAGCCAAGCCCCGCCCATTGCGCCATCACCGCATCGGTGTCGGCGTTGGCGAGGTCGCGCAGGGTGGGAAATGCCTGCAGAAAGCGCAGGAAATACGGAATGACCGTGGCCACCTGGGTCTGCTGCAGCATGATTTCCGACAGCCAGACCCGGTACGGCGTGCGCGGGTGTTGCCAGGGCAGGTCATGGCGGCCGTGCAGCTCGAACCAGGTGAGCAGGCGCGTGGGAAACGGGTCGTGGGGCGGAGTCGTCAAGGCGGGGTTCGGTAGGAGCGACGTGGGTCGCGACAGATATTTCCCGTGGAGACCTCATCGCGACTGCTGCCGCGTCTACGAGGGCTCAGGCTTGCGGGCTGCCGAGCGCTTCCGGCAACAGCGCATCGACGAACGCTTCCGGATCGAACACGCGCAGATCTTCCGGGCGCTCGCCGATGCCGGCAAAGCGGATCGGAATGCCGAACTCGCGTGCCAGCGCGAACACCACGCCGCCCTTGGCGGTGCCGTCGAGCTTGGTCACCACCAGGCCGGTGACGCCGGCGGCGGCATGGAACTGGCGCAGCTGCGACAGCGCGTTCTGACCGGTGGTGCCGTCGATCACCATCAGCACTTCGTGCGGTGCGCTCGCATCGACCTTGCCGATCACCCGGCGGATCTTGCTCAGCTCGTTCATCAGCCCGGTCTGGGTGTGCAGGCGGCCGGCAGTGTCGGCAATCAGCACATCGATGCCGCGGGCCTTGCCGGCCTGCAGCGCGTCGAACGCGACCGATGCGGCATCGGCGTTCTGGCCTTGCGCCACCACGGCCACGCCATTGCGTTCACCCCAGATCTGCAACTGCGCCACTGCGGCGGCGCGGAAGGTGTCGCCGGCGGCCAGCATCAGGCTGTGGCCCTGGTCCTTGAAGCGCTTGGCCAGCTTGCCGATGGTGGTGGTCTTGCCGACGCCGTTGACGCCGATGGTCAGGATCACGAATGGTTTGGCGCTGCGGTCGATCAGCAGCGGCTTGGAAACCGGCAGCAGCAATGCGATCAGATCCGCACGCAGGGCAGCCAGCAGCGCGTTGGCATCAACGAATTCGCGCGATTTCATGCGCTTGCGCAAATCCTCGACCAGCGCCGTGGTGGCCGGAACGCCGACGTCGGCGGTGATCAGCGCGGTTTCAATTTCATCGAGCAGATCGTCGTCGAGCTTGGGATTGCGCGAGAACAGGCCGCCAAAGCTGCGGGCAAAGGTGCTGTTGCGCAGGCGCTCGCGCCAGCCGATTTTGCCGGCCGCGGCGGCCGGTGCGGTGCTGGCGCCGAGCAGATCCTCAGCCGGCAGGGGCGTGGCAGTGGCGGCAGCCGGAGCAATCACCGGCTCTACCGCGACCGGCGCCGGCGCAGCCGTCATTGGCGCAGGAAGGGGCGCTTCGATCGCGGCATCGGTCGTGGCCAGGGCCGGCGGGGCCGCGGAGATCGGCGCAACCTCCGGCTCCGCGGGCATGGCCGGTGTCGCCGGCGTTTCCGGTACTGCCGCCGCGCTGTCAGGGTGCGGAAACGCGGCGGCCAGTTCCTCGGCACTGTAGTGCTGGGTTTTGGGCGTTTCAGCGGTATCCAGGGGTTTCTTGCGACGGAAAAAACTGAGCATGGGAAAAGGCGCTTTGATAGGTCTACATGCTACCACCGGCCCGGTCGGGAGCCGTGGACAGCGGGCTAAAGTCGGCGGGTTCACGGCCGATGCCGGGCACATGAACTCCATTTTTGCGATTGCCGGATCCGGCATGCGGGTCGCCATGCAGGACCTCCGGGTGGCGGCAGAGGTGATTGCCGGCAGTCCGCACACGAAATCATGCCGGCGGTGACTGCCCTGATGGCCGCGATCCCGGCCCAGGCCGCGTTTGCGGCCAATGCGGCGGTGATCCGGCGCGGTGATGAGCTGCTGGGCAGCGTGCTCGATATCTTTGCCTGACCGGGCGAGCCTGCGCCGCATTGCGCAGGATCGCCAGGATTGCCGGCCCTGCCGGGGCGTGAACCCCGGCAGGGCCGGCATCTCGCTTCAGCCTGGCGACACCGCCAGTTCCAGCAGCAGCTTGTTGAGCCGGCGCACGTACGCGGCCGGATCCTTCAGGCTGTCACCGGCGGCCAGCGCAGCCTGGTCGAACAGCACGCGCGACAGGTCGTTGAAACGCTCCATGTCGGCTTCGGCATCCAGCTTTTCGATCAGCGGGTGGGCTGGATTGAATTCGAACACCGGCTTGGTGTCGGGCACCTTCTGGCCGCTGGCTTCCAGGATCTGACGCATCTGCAGGCCCAGGTCCTGCTCGCCGATGGCCAGGATCGCCGGTGAGTTGGTCAGGCGATGGGACACGCGCACTTCGGCCACATCCTCGCCCAGCGCGGTTTTCAGGCGCGAGACCAGGGCTTCCTTGGCCTTGGCGGTTTCCTGCTGTGCCTTCCTGTCCTCTTCCGATTCCAGCTTGCCCAGGTCGAGGTCGCCACGGGCGATATCCACGAACGACTTGCCGTCGAATTCGGTCAGGTAACCCATCAGCCACTCGTCGATGCGGTCGGTGAGCAGCAGCACCTCGATGCCCTTCTTGCGGAACACCTCCAGGTGCGGGCTGTCCTTGACCTGGGTATGACTCTCGCCGGTCAGGTAATAGATCTTGTCCTGGCCCTCGACCATGCGCCCGAGGTAATCGGCCAGCGACACGCTCGGCTCGCCACTGGCGTCATAGGTCGAGGCGAAGCGCAGCAGCCCGGCAATCTTCTCGCGGTTGCCGTAGTCCTCGGCGGGGCCTTCCTTCAGCACCTGGCCGAAGTTCTTCCAGAAACCGGTGTATTCCTCCGGTTTGTCGGCGGCCAGCTTCTCCAGCATGTCCAGCGAGCGCTTGGTCAGCGCCGACTTCATCGAGTCGATCACCGGGCCGGACTGCAGGATCTCGCGCGAGACGTTCAGCGGCAGGTCGTTGGAATCGACCACGCCCTTGATGAAGCGCAGGTACAGCGGCAGGAACTGTTCGGCCTGGTCCATGATGAAGACGCGCTGCACGTAGAGTTTCAGGCCCTTGGGCGCGTCGCGGTGGTACAGGTCGAACGGCGCCCGGCCCGGCACATACAGCAGCGAGGTGTACTCGAGCTTGCCTTCGACCTTGTTGTGGCTCCATGCGAGCGGATTCTGCGGGTCGTGCGCGGTGTGCTTGTAGAACTCTTGGTAATTCTCATCCTTGAGTTCGGACTTGGGCCGGGTCCACAGCGCATTGGCGCGGTTGACGGTTTCCCATTCCGGCGTGGCGTCGGCGTCCTTTTCCTCGCCGTAATGCTCCTTCCGCATCTCGATCGGCAGGCCGATGTGGTCGGAGTACTTCTTGACTAGGGTACGCAGCTTCCAGGCGTCGGCGAAGCCTTCCTCGCCGTCCTTCAGGTGCAGCACGATGTGGGTGCCACGTCCGGGCTTGTCGACGGTGGCCACTTCAAAATCGCCTTCGCCCTTGGACGACCAGTGCACGCCCTCGCTGGCCGGCAGGCCGGCGCGGCGGCTGTAGACGTCGACCTGGTCGGCAACGATGAACGCCGAATAGAAGCCGACACCGAACTGGCCGATCAGGTTGGAATCTTTCTTCTGGTCGCCGCTCAGGTGCTGCAGGAAATCGGCGGTGCCGGACTTGGCGATGGTGCCCAGGTGGGTGACGGCCTCCTCGCGGCTCATGCCGATGCCGTTGTCATCGATGCTCAGGGTGCGCGCGGCCGGGTCGACTTCAATGCGGATGCGCAGGTCGCCGCCGCCTTCCAGCAGTTCGGGCCGGGTCAGCGCTTCGAAACGCAATTTGTCGGCGGCGTCGGCGGCATTGGACACCAGCTCGCGCAGGAAGATTTCCTTGTTCGAGTACAGCGAATGGATCATCAGGTGCAGCAGCTGCTTCACCTCGGTCTGGAAGCCCAGGGTTTCCTTGTGGGTTTCTGCGTTCATCGGTCGATCGTGCTCCGTGGCTGACGTGCCGCGTGACAGTTGCGGCGGCTGCCTCAACGGGTAAGGGTGATCGGCGGGATTTCAAGGTGTGCGGCGTCCGCGTCGGGCTGGTCTATCATGCGAGGCCGCTCTTTTCACGATGTCTGGCCTGCCGATGCCACTGGTTTTCCAACAAGTTCCGCCGGATTGCATGGGGCCGCCGGCATGAGCCGCGGCAAGCCGCCGGCCGCGTCGGCGCTGGGCCAAGTGCGCATTGTCGGCGGTCGCTGGCGCAATACGCGCCTGCCGGTGCCGGATCTGCCGGGACTGCGGCCGACCAGCGACCGCGTGCGCGAAACCCTGTTCAACTGGCTGATGCCGAAACTGCCGGGCGCGCGGGTGCTGGACCTGTTTGCCGGCAGCGGCGCGCTGGGGCTGGAAGCGGTCTCGCGTGGCGCCGCCTCGGCGGTCCTGGTGGAACGTGATCCGCAGCTGGTGGCAGGGCTGCGCGCGGTGGCCGCGCGGCTGGGTGCGGCCGCGCAGCTGGAGGTGGTGGCCGCCGATGCGTTGCGCTGGCTGGAAACCCCGTCGACCGCGCCGGCCGACCTCGTGTTCGTCGATCCGCCGTTTGCCGACGGCCTGTGGCCACAGGTGATCGAACTGCTGCCACGGCATCTGGCCGCCGATGCCTGGCTGTATGTTGAGGCGCCGCTGCAGGCGCTGCCGGCGTTGCCGGGGCAGTGGCTGCTGCATCGCGAGGGTGCGACCCGCGAGGTGGCCTATGCCCTGTACCGCCGCGCCGCTGCTACACTTCGCGACGACCTTCACGCGGTAACCCACGCATGACCTCGGCCAATCGCCGCATCGCTGTCTACCCGGGCACTTTCGACCCGATCACCAATGGTCATATCGACCTGGTAAACCGGGCGGCGCCGCTGTTCGAGAAGATCGTGGTGGGCGTGGCGCACAGCCCGTCCAAGGGGCCGACGCTGTCGTTGGAGCTGCGCGTGGCGCTGGCCGTTGAAGCGCTGAAGCATCACGACAATGTCGAGGTGGTCGGGTTCGACAACCTGCTGGCGCATTTCGTGCGCTCGGTCCACGGCGGCGTGCTGCTGCGCGGCCTGCGCGCGGTGTCCGATTTCGAATACGAATTCCAGATGGCGAGCATGAACCGGCATCTGATTCCGGAGGTCGAGACTTTGTTCCTGACCCCGTCCGAACAGCACAGCTTCATTTCCTCATCGCTGGTGCGCGAGATCGCGCGCCTGGGCGGTGATGTGTCCGGCTTTGTGCCGGCCTCGGTGCTGGAGGTGCTGCGCAAGGCCCGGGAAGCCCGCTCGGGCAGCTGTTCATCCGAATTACCGAAACAATCTTAAGAGAGGGAGGAACTCCATGAAAAACGCGATGCGTGTGATGTTGGCCGCTTCAATGGTGCTGGCTTTCACGGCCTGCAAAAAGGAAGAAGCCGCGCCGGCTGCCGAGGCGCAGCAGGCCCTGGTCGCCCCGGCCAAGGACGACGATGCCGGCTGGAGGCAGTACCTGCAGGCGGTTGCCGTGCAGAACATCGGCAACATCAGCAACAACCCGTTCCTGTACTACCTGCCGCCGGAGTCCGATCCGCAGTTCGCCGAGAAGTACGAGCGCCAGGTGGAAAGCGCCACCGCCGCGATCGGGCGTGGCATCCAGCCGGGCAACATGCTCGCCTTCGGTTCCTCGGCATCGTCGAAGATGGCCGACATGATCGACGCCGCGTTCAAGGGCGTGCAGCCCGATTCGATGAAGGGCGTGCGCGTGGTGTATATCGGCGATGCGGCCGACAATGCCCGCGTGCAGACGATCGTGCAGCCGACCGGCGCCGATTACATCTTTGTTGAAGCCAAGTAATACCCGTGCAAGGCCGGATGCGCGCAATGCGCATCCGGTTGCGGCCGGCGGCAGCGCCGCGCCGCATGGGATGGAAGCACCGCCAGAGGTCGCTCCATCCGCCGGCTGGCGCGGGCGTGGAGCATCGCCATGTCGTTGAAAATAAATGAGCTTTGCGTCAATTGCGACGTCTGCGAGCCTGCCTGTCCGAACAAGGCGATCAGCATGGGTGAAACCATCTATGTGATCGATCCTGCGCGTTGCACCGAATGCGTTGGTCATTTCGACGAACCGCAATGCGTGGTGGTGTGCCCGGTCGAGTGCATCGATCCGGACCCCGATATTCCCGAAAGCCATGCCGACCTGCTGGGCAAGTTGCACCGCCTGCAGCGCGATCACCCTGAACTTTACGAACCGGAGTCTCCATCCGCATGAATTTTTCTGCGCGTTGTTTTCTGTTGCTGGCCCTGGTGCTGTCGCCTGCGGCGTGGTCGGCCGAGGCGACTGCGGCGCTGGCCACCCGTCCCGATGGTGCGGTGATTGCCAGCGGCCACGAGCTGGCGACCAAGGCCGGTCTGGAAATCCTTGCCCAGGGCGGCAATGCGTTCGACGCGGCGGTTGCGGTGTCTTCCACCCTGGCGGTGGTTGAGCCGATCAGCTCGGGCCTGGGCGGTGGTGGCTTCTTCCTGTTGCATGACGCCCGCACCGGCAAGGATGTGATGCTGGATGCGCGCGAAACCGCGCCCGAATCGGCCACGGCTGCGCAGTTCCTCGACCGGAACGGCGAGCTGGACCGTGACCGCTCGGTCAACGGCCCGTGGTCGGCCGGTATCCCCGGATTGCCGGCCGCGCTGGCACAGCTGGCCAGTCAGCACGGCAAGCTGCCGTTGAAGGCCTCGCTGGCACCGGCCATTCGCGTCGCGCGCGACGGTTTCCCGGTGTATGCACGGATGGCCGCCGGCTATGCCTCGCGGCGCGAGGTGATGGAGCGCTATCCCGGAACGCGCGAGGTGTACCTGCGCAACGGCAAGCCGATTGCCGAGGGCGATATCTTACGGCAGCCGGAGCTGGCGCACACGCTGCAGCTGCTGGCGGAAAAGGGCTTTGACGGGTTCTACCGCGGTGAGACCGCCCGCAAACTGCTCAAGGGCGTGAAGCAGGCCGGCGGCCGCTGGAGCGCCGACGAGCTGGCCGGCTACACGGTCAAGACCCGCGAGCCGATCACCTTCAATTACCGCGACTGGAAGATCACCACCGCCTCGCCGCCGTCTTCCGGCGGGATCGCGCTGGCCTCGATGCTGCAGATCCTGCAGGGCTGGGATCTGAAGTCGCTGGATGAAGCGCACCGCACCCACCTGGTGGTGGAGGCGATGCGCCGTGCCTATCGCGATCGCACCTTCTTCCTCGGTGATCCGGACTTCGTCCACATTCCGCAGGAGGTGCTGACCAGCCTGGATTACGCCAAGGGCCTGCGTTCCACCATCCATCCGGAAAAGGCCACGCCCAGCGACCTGCTTTCCGGCCAGCCGACGCCGCTGGAGGATGACGAGACCACCCATTTCTCGATTATCGATGCCGAAGGCAACCGCGTTGGCGGTACCCAGACGGTGAACCTGCTGTATGGCTCGGGACTGATCCCGGCCGGCACCGGGGTGCTGCTCAACAACGAAATGGACGATTTCGCGCTCAAGCCCGGCACGCCCAATGCGTTCGGGGTGATGGGCTATGCCGCCAATGCACCGCAGAAGGGCAAGCGCATGCTCAGCTCGATGACGCCGACGTTCATGGAGAACGCCGACAAGGTCATCGTGATCGGCACGCCCGGTGGCAGCCGCATCATCACCATGGTGCTGCTGGGGATCCTCGGTTACGACGATGGCCTGAGCGCGCAGCAGGTTGCCGCATTGCCGCGTTACCACCACCAGTGGCTGCCGGACGAGATCTCGGCTGAAACCGGCGCGTTCAGTGCCGATGTGGTCAAACAGCTGCAGGCGATGGGGCACAGGATCGATCTGCCTGGCGACAGCGCCAGCGGTGGCCGCGGGTCCAGCCATGTCTGGGGCAACCTGCAGACGGTGGAATGGGACCGTCGCAGCAATACGCTCAGCGGTGGCAGTGACCCGCGCAACCCGGTCGGCAGCGCCGAAGTGCAGTTCAACCAGCCGGCCAACTGAGTCACCGATTGGCCGGTGAAAACCCCGTCTTGCGGCGGGGTTTTTGCGTGCTGCGGTGTCAACTCTAGGGTGCAGGCAAATTGCGAATATTTAACGCGGCGCGGGTAGAATTTTCATATGAAACTATGGTCGATCCGCGGTAATACACAGAAGCTTGATGGCGGTGCGATGTTCGGCAACGCTCCCAAGGCGCTTTGGCAGAAATGGGCTGCACCTGACGATCTCAACCGCATCACCTTGGCGTGCCGCTCATTGCTGGTCAGCCCGCTCAACGGCAAGACGGTGCTGTTTGAAACCGGCATCGGCGCGTTCTTCGAGCCCAAGCTGCGCGAGCGCTACGGGGTGCAGGAATCCCGGCACATCCTGATCGACTCGCTGCGCGAAGCCGGGTTCGAACATGAGGACATCGACGTGGTGGTGCTCAGCCACCTGCATTTCGACCATGCCGGCGGTCTGCTCGCGCCCTGGAGCGAGGATCGCGAGCCTGAGCTGCTGTTCCCGAACGCGACATTCATGGTGGGCGCCGAGCATTGGGAGCGGGCGCTCAATCCCCATCCGCGCGACCGCGCCAGTTTCATTCCCGCGCTGCCGGGCCTGTTGCAGGGCAGTGGCCGGCTGGAAGTGGTGGCGGGCGAGTATTCGCAGACGCTGGGCCGGGCGGTGCGTTTCAGCTTCAGTGATGGCCACACCCCGGGGCTGATGCTGGCCGAGGTGGTCGGCCCGGAACGGGTCGGCGGCCAGCCGCATGGCGGGGTGGTGTTCTGTGCGGACCTGATTCCGGGGCGGTCATGGGTGCATGTGCCGATCACCATGGGCTATGACCGCAATGCGGAGCTGCTGATCGACGAGAAGCGCGCGTTCCTGGAAGACAAGCTGGCGCGCAACGTACACCTGTTTTTCACCCACGACCCGGACTGCGCATTGGCCCAGGTGGTGCGGGATGAAAAGGGGCGGTTCGGCACCACCCATGAACTGGGTGAGTTGAAGGCGCGCCCGCTGGGCGGATGACGGCTGCAGATGCGGTGCGTGGCGGCCGGGGGATTGCCGGCCGCCGACAGGGGGAGCCTTGCCCACCCTGCCGGTCACGTGCGGGTCAGTGGGTTTTGAGGCAGCTGCTCATGAAGCTTTTGCGGGCATCGCCAGTGAGATGCCGGGCGCCAGCGTCGGCATTGCATTTGGTCATGCGCTGCTGCGGCGTGGTGGCAGCCGCCGCCGCTGGGTGGCTGCTCAGGCAGGCCCGCTGGGCTTCCTTGTAGGCCTCGCCCTTCATTCCCTTGTTCTTGGCCGAGCATTCGGCCATGCGTTGCTGTTGCGCGGTGGGCGTGGCCGCGTTCGCCGCCAACGGAATCACGGCCGTCAGCAGCAGGCAGGCGAGGAAGGGCAGGGGCTTCATGGTGGCTCCGGGGCTGGGGTGTCGGCACAGCATCCGTGCAGCCCCGGGTAAGCCGGTGTGAAGGTCGCCGGACCAGTGGTCAGTCGCTGACCCGGGTACCGAAAATCCGGTCGCCGGCATCGCCCAGGCCGGGCAGGATGTAGCCCTTTTCGTTGAGGCGCTCGTCGATTGCCGCGGTGTAGATCTCCACGTCCGGATGCGCCGCTTCCACCGCCTTGAGGCCTTCGGGTGCGACCACCAGGAAGATGCCCTTGATGTGCCGGGCGCCGGCGCGCTTGAGCATGTCGATGGTGGCGATCAGGGTGCCGCCGGTGGCCAGCATCGGGTCCAGGATCAGGGCGTCGCGTTCTTCCAGCCGTCCGGTCAGGCGTTCGAAGTACGGCACCGGTTGCAGGGTTTCTTCATCCCGCTGCAGGCCGACCACGCTGACGCGTGCTGCCGGGATCAACGCCAGCACGCCATTGAGCATGCCCAGCCCCGCCCGCAGAATCGGCACCAGGGTGATCTTGGCCCCGGCAATGCGTTGCACCTGCACCGGACCGGCCCAGCCCTGGAGCGTATGCGTTTCGGTTTCCAGGTCGGCGGTGGCCTCGTAGGCCAGCAGCGTGCCCAGCTCGTCGACCAGCTCGCGGAATTCCTTGGTGCTCATCGCCGCGCTGCGGAGCAGGCCTATTTTGTGCTGTACCAGCGGGTGGCGGACTTCAACAGTTTTCATGGTCGGGCACATCAATGGGGAGGCGGCCAGTTTGCCGCAGTCACCCTTGCTACGGCCACTGCGGGCGGTAATGACGGACCGGAATATCTGCCCGCTGTGGTTGAACACCACCACCGTTGGCGGGGCCGGCGCTACTGGCAGGGCAGGTGGATGCATCGACTGCACGGTGTCGGCGCGGCCGGATGCGCGAGACGATGCCCGGCGGATATCCAGCCCCGCCGGTAAAAACGGCCCCGGCAGGGACCGCTGGCCGATCGCGGGCCCGGCCGCGGTGGCGACCGGGCTTGAGGGGCGTCAGGCGGCGGTCGCCTGCGCGCGTCGTGGACCTTCGCGCAGGGCGCGGCCGATCAGCCCGACCAGCAGCTCCAGCTCGTCGCTGGCCATCTGGAAGTGCGGGGTGAAGCGCAACGAGTTCTCGCCGCCATGGATGACATTGACTCCGCGCCGGCGCAGCCATTCCTCGGTGGAGCCGGCGCCGTAGCATTTGAACTGCGGCGCCAGTTCGCAGGAGAACAGCAGCCCGGTGCCCTGGACCTTGGTGATCAGCCCGCCCAGTTCGGTTTTGAGCGTTTCCAGCTTGCGCAGCGCCTCGGCGCCGCGCTCGCGGATATTGCTGCGCACGGCCGGCGTCAGCTGGGCCAGGGTGGCGCAGGCCACGTCCAACGCGCGCGGGTTGGTGGTCATGGTGTTGCCGTAGATGCCCTTGCGGTACAGCCCGGCGGCCTTTTCGTTGACGGCCAGTACCGAGAGCGGGAATTGCGCGGCATTGAGCGCCTTGGAATAGGTCTCCATGTCCGGCGGCTGCACGCCTTCGAAGCCGGGATAGTCCACCAGCGACAGCACGCCGTGGGCGCGCAAACCGGCCTGGATCGAGTCGATCAGCAGCAGGCTGCCATGGGCGCTGGTGAGTTCCCGGGCGACGTTGTAGAACGCCGGCGGGACCGAACGGCCAGGGTCACCTTCGCCCATCACCGGCTCCAGGAACACCGCTTCGATGAACCAGTGGTTGCGCCCGGCATCGGCAAACACCTGCTTCAACGCCTCGGCGTCGTAGGGGGCGACGGTGATCACCGAATCCTCGCCGCGATAGCTGGCCAGATGCTGCAGGTACGCCTTGCGGCTGGAGTCCGAATACAGCGCCGGGCGTTCGGTGCGGCCATGGAAACTGCCCTTGATCACCACCCGCTTGATGGTGGCCCCCGCGTGCGCGGCGCCGGGATCGGTCTGCAGCTTGGCGTTGACATCGACAATGCGCGCAGCCAGGCCGACCGACTCGGACCCGGAGTTCAGGCACATGAAATGGGTGAACGGACAGCCGCCGCGGGTATGACCGATTTCCTGGCGCAACGCCTTGATGAAGCGCGCCTGCGACAGGCTCGGGGTCATCACGTTGGCCATCACCTGCGGCTTGGCCATCGCCTCCAGCACCGCCTCGGGGGTGTGGCCGAAGCCGAGCATGCCGTAGCCGCCGGCGTCGTACAGCACCGCGCCTTTCAGCGTGACCACCCATGGCCCGCGCGCCGCCAGCGCCACGTAAGGGGTAATGCAGTCGTCGGCGTAGAAATTGACGAAGCCGTCCTGCATGGCGTGGATCTGGCTTGACTCGTCCTGGTCGAGCAGCCCGGCTATGTCGTCGCGCACGCGGGTGTATTCGGCCGCGGCGGCGGCAATGGCCTTGCCCAGGTCGGGATGAGCCGCCGCCAGGCGCTCGACGCTGGCATCGTCCAGGCCTTCGGTCAGGCGGGTGCCGGTGTGTGCGCGCAACGGGGCGAGGGGGCCGAGAACGGTCATGCTCATCTCCAGATTTGGACTTGTCCAGCCATTATCTGGAGCCGCTGGTCATTTGGCAGATGTGAATTGCGCAGGAAACCGGGTAATTTCGTCATATCGACGAAACCGGTTTGCACTATGAAGATATCCGCCGCCGACGAGCGCCTGCTTTCCGTGTTGCGTGAAGATGCCCGCGCCTCGACCGCGCAGATCGCCCGGCGTCTGGGGCTGTCGCGCACCACGGTGCAGAGCCGCATCGACCGGCTGGAACAGCAGGGGGTGATCAGCGGCTACACCGTGCGCACCCATGCCGAGTACGAGCAGGGGCAGGTGCGGGCGCACATCATGATCACCGTGCTGCCGAAAAAGATGGCGGTGGTGGTCAAGGCGCTGCGCGAGATTCCCGAAGTGCGGGTGCTGCACTCGGTCAGCGGCAGCCACGACCTGATCGCGCTGGGGGTGGTGGGCGGGGTTGGCGAAATGGACGTGCTGACCGATGCCATTGGCGCGATCGACGGGGTCGAACGCACTGTTTCCTCGATCATCCTGTCGACCAAGTTCGAACGTTAGCCGGCGCGGGAGCGGCCGGCAGCGCGCCACGGCCGGCCGCGGAATACAATATCGGCCCCCTGTTGCGATGTGCCGGCGTTGAAGAAGTCCGATTTCCATTACGACCTGCCCGAGGCGCTGATTGCCCAGGCGCCCTTGGCCGAACGTTCGGCCAGCCGCCTGATGGTGGTGCCGCCGGCCCCGGCCGCGTTCGATGATCGCCATGTACGCGATCTGCCCGAACTGCTGCAGCCCGGCGATCTGCTGGTGTTCAACGACACCCGGGTGATCCCGGCGCGCCTGTTCGGACAGAAGGCTTCCGGGGGCCGGGTCGAGATCCTGATCGAACGCCTGCTCGGGGCACAGCAGGCCCGCGCCCAGATCGGCGCCAGCAAGTCGCCCAAGACCGGCAGCCGGATCGCGCTGGACGCCGGCGGCGAGGCCGAGGTGCTGGGCCGCGATGGCGAGTTCTATGTGCTGCGCTTCGAGATTCCCGAGCCGCTGGAAAGCTGGCTGCTGCACGCCGGGCATTTGCCGTTGCCGCCCTACATCCAGCGCGCACCCGGGGTGGATGACCGCGAGCGTTACCAGACCGTTTTTGCCAGGGAAGTCGGCGCGGTGGCGGCGCCCACCGCCGGCCTCCATTTCGATGAGCCGCTGCTGGCGCGCCTGCGCGAGCGCGGGGTCGAATTCGGCCATGTCACCCTGCATGTGGGCGCCGGCACGTTCCAGCCGGTCCGCGTCGACGAGCTGTCCCAGCATGTGATGCACCGCGAATGGCTCAATGTCGGCGCCGGGCTGGTGGAGCAGGTCCAGCGCACCCGCGCCGCCGGCGGGCGGGTGATCGCGGTCGGCACCACCGTGGTACGGGCGCTGGAAACTGCGATGCGCGATGGGCAGGTGCAGCCGTTTTCCGGGGAAACCCGGATCTTCATCCTGCCCGGTTACCGCATCCGCAGCGTCGATGCGATGGTCACCAACTTCCACCTGCCGGAAAGCACGTTGCTGATGATGATTTCCGCATTCGCCGGCAAGCAGCGGGTGTTCGACGCCTACGCCCATGCCATCGAGCAGCAGTACCGTTTCTTCAGCTATGGCGATGCGATGCTGCTGTATCCCGCGCCCGACTGAGGCGCCGCGCCCGACCCCGGCTTTCCGCGATGGATCACCGGCTGCGGCAGCCGCCTCTGCGCCGCCACGCCCGATCCGCGACAATACGCGCCAGAAAAGAATCGACCAGACCATGTCCAGACTTGCGTTCCAGCTGCAGACCACCGATGGCCGCGCCCGCCGCGGCCGCCTGACCTTCCCCCGCGGAACTGTGGAAACCCCGGCGTTCATGCCGGTGGGAACCTATGGCACGGTCAAAGGCATCTTGCCCGAGCAGGTCCGCGCGCTGGGTGCCGAGATCATCCTTGGCAACACCTTCCACCTGTATCTGCGGCCCGGTCTGGATGTGATTGGCGACCACGGCGGCCTGCACGGCTTTGCCCGCTGGCACGGCCCGATCCTCACCGACTCCGGCGGCTTCCAGGTGTTCTCGTTGGCGCACCGGCGCAAGATCACCGAGCAGGGCGTGACCTTCTCTTCGCCGACCGATGGGGCCCGGGTGTTCCTGGGCCCGGAAGAGAGCATGAAGATCCAGAAGGTGCTGGATTCGGACGTGGTCATGATTTTCGACGAATGCACGCCTTACCCCGCCACCGAAGAGGTGGCACGCACCTCCATGGAGCTGAGCCTGCGCTGGGCCCAGCGCAGCCGCAACGCGCACGATGCGCTGGACAACGACGCCGCCCTGTTCGGCATCGTCCAGGGCGGTGTGCATCACGACCTGCGCAGCCGTTCGGCCGAAGGCCTGCAGCGGATCGGCTTTGACGGCTATGCCATTGGCGGCCTGGCGGTGGGCGAGCCCGAGCACGAGCGCAACGCCATGCTCGACCACCTGCACCCGATCCTGCCGGCCGACCGCCCGCGCTATCTCATGGGCGTGGGCCGCCCGGAAGACCTGGTCGAAGGCGTCGCCCGCGGCGTGGACATGTTCGATTGCGTGATGCCCACCCGCAACGCCCGCAACGGCCACTATTTCACCTCGTTCGGCACCGTGCGCATCCGCAACGCCCGCTACGAGCGCGACCTGGACCCCATCGAGCCGGGCTGCGGCTGCCACGCCTGCACCAGTGGCTACACCCGCTCGTACCTGCGCCACCTGGACCGCTGCAACGAAATGCTGGCGCCGATGCTGGGTACGCTGCACAACCTGTTCTATTACGAAAAACTGATGGCCGACATGCGCCAGGCCATCGCCGCGGGAACCTTTGCCGCGTTCCGCGAGTCGTTCTATGCAGCCCGCGGTGCCAGTACCCCGGCACTCACCGGGGAATAGGTCGTCGCAACGGCTCCCGGCACGCGTGCCCGGGGCCGTGGCATACTTCGGGGCTGACCCCGTTTCGCAGCGTTATTGCCCGCTCCCAGGGGCGGCAAGTCGCCCAATACAAGGACACAAGATGAATCCGATCGCCATTTTTCTTCCCGTCGCCCAGGCCGCCTCGCCGGGCATGGGCATGAGCACCCTGCTGTTCCCGATCATCCTGATCGCGATCATGTACTTCCTGATGATCCGCCCGCAGATGAAGCGCCAGAAGGAACACAAGGCGATGCTGGAGAAGATCAGCAAGGGGGATGAGGTGCTGACCAGCGGTGGCATCGCCGGCGTGGTCACCGAGCTGGGCGACAACTTCGTCACCCTGGAAGTGGCCGACAACGTGCGCATCCGCGTGCAGAAGGGCGCCATCGGCAACGTCCTGCCCAAGGGCACGCTCAAATCCGCCTGACCGCATCCTCCGATTGTCACGACGTGGCGCCCTGACGGGGCGTCGCGCAGGATCCTGCAATGCTCGAATTCCCACGCTGGAAGTACTTCCTCATCCTGATCATTCTGGCAGTCAGCGCGTTGTACGCGCTGCCGAACATCTACCAGAAGGATCCCTCCGTGCAGATCACCGCCAACCGCGGTGGCCAGCTCGACGACAGCTTGCGCGACAAGGTCGCAGCCGAGTTGTCCAAGGCCGGCGTGGCGCCGATCTCCGTGGCAAGGGAGGGCGAAAGCATGATGGTGCGCCTGCCCAGCCTGCAGGCACAGACGGCGGCCAACGACGTGTTGCGTGACAGCCTGGGCGAGAACTATGTGGTCGCGCTCAACCTGGCCTCGACCGTGCCGGACTGGCTCAGCGACCTGGGCGGCAAGCCGATGGTGCTGGGTCTCGACCTGCAGGGTGGCGTGCACTTCGTGCTGGAAGTGGACCAGAAGGCCGCGCTGGAAAAGCGTCTGGACGCCTATGCCGAGGACATCCGCAGCAGCCTGCGCGAAGCCCGCATCCCGTACCAGTCGGTCGAGCGCCGTGCCGACAACAGCATTGTCGCCACGTTGAGTCCGTCGGCTGGTGCCGATGCCCCCGCCAACGCGCGTGCGGCCCTGGCCAAAGCGCAGCCGACGCTGGGCTATGACGTGACCGGGAACCGCATCACGGTCAGCGTTCCGGACGCCGAACTGGCGCAGATCGCCACCGGCGCGATCGAGCAGAACATCGCCACGCTGCGCAATCGCGTCAACGAGCTGGGCGTGGCCGAGCCGATCATCCAGCGCCAGGGCGAGAACCGCGTGGTAGTGCAGCTGCCGGGCGTGCAGGACACCGCCGAGGCCAAGCGCATGATCGGCGCCACCGCGACACTGGAATATCGTGCCGTGGTCGATGGCAATGCGCAGGACGCCATCGCCAGTGGTCGCGTCCCGCCGGAAGCCAAGGTGTACCAGCTGCGTGACAATCGCGGCCCGATCCTGCTCAACAAGCGCGTGATCGTGACCGGTGACCAGATGGTGGCCGCCAGCGTCGCCAACGACCAGAACGGCATGCCGGCCGTCAGCGTGACGTTGAACAACGTCGGCGGGCAGCGCATGTTCGACTTCACCAGCGCCAACGTGAACAAGCCGATGGCGGTGGTCTACACCGAGCGCGTGCCGCAGGTGAGCATGGTCGACGGCAAGGAAGTGCGCAGCTTCCGGGTCAAGGAGGAAGTGATCTCGGTGGCCAACATCAATGGCGTGTTCGGCAAGAGTTTCCAGACCACCGGGCTGGAGAAGACCGAAGCGGACAACCTGGCCAAGCTGCTGCGTGCCGGTTCGCTGGCCGCGCCGATGGATTTCGTCGAAGAGCGCATCGTCGGCCCGAGCCTGGGTGCCGAAAACGTCGAGCGCGGCGTGACCGCGGTGCTGTACGCGTTCCTGTTCACGCTGGTGTTCTTCACCGTGTATTACCGCATGTTCGGCGTGATCACCTCGGTGGCGCTGATGTTCAACCTGCTGATCGTGGTGGCGGTGATGTCGCTGTTCGGCGCGACGATGACGCTGCCCGGTTTTGCCGGCCTGGCGTTGTCGATCGGCCTGTCGGTGGATGCCAACGTGCTGATCAACGAACGTATCCGCGAAGAGTTGCGGCTCGGAATGCCGCCCAAGGCCGCGATCACCGCGGGCTACGAGAAGGCATCCGGCACCATTCTGGACGCCAACCTCACCGGCATCCTTGCCGGCGTGGCGCTGTATGCATTCGGTACCGGTCCGTTGAAGGGCTTCGCGGTGACCATGATCGTCGGCATCTTCGCCTCGATGTTCACGGCCATTACCGTGTCGCGCGCGCTGGCGGTGCTGGTCTACAGCCGCCGCAAGAAACTCAAGTCCCTGGCCATCTGACGGGAAGAAGAGCAAATCCATGAAACTGTTCCCGTTGCATCTGATCCCGAACGACACCCGGTTCGACTTCATGCGTACGCGCTGGGTGGCGGTCATCGCCGCGGCGCTGCTGCTGCTCGCATCCATTGGCCTGATGGCCTTCAAAGGTTTCAACTACGCGCTGGATTTCACCGGCGGCACCGTGGTCGAAGTCCGTTTCGAAAAGCCCGCTGACGTCGATTCCGTGCGTCAGCATCTGGAGGCGGCCGGTTACGGTGGCGCCCAGGTGCAGAACTTCGGCAGCGGCAGTGATCTGCTGATCCGCCTGCAGCCGCAGGAAGTGCCTGAAGGGGTGAGCTCGGGCGAGGCCAACAACCGCACCGCACAGGCAGTGCTGTCGGCGATCTCGGCGCAGGGCAACAAAGCCACGGTCATGAGCACCGAGTTTGTCGGCCCGCAGGTCGGCAAGGAACTGGCCATGAACGGGATCTATGCCGCCGTATTCGTGATGGTCGGCTTCCTGATCTACATCGGTTTCCGCTTCGAGATGAAGTTTGCCATCGTCGCCACCGTCACCACGATGTTCGACGTGATTGTGGTCGCCGGCTACTTCTCGTTGAGCGGGCGCGAGTTCGATCTGACCGTGCTGGCGGGTCTGCTGTCGGTGATGGGCTTCTCGATCAACGACACCATCGTGGTCTTCGACCGCGTGCGCGAAAACTTCCGCAGCTTGCGGGTCGAGCCGCTGGAAGTCATGAACCGCTCGATCAACCAGACCCTGTCGCGCACGATCATCACCTCGCTGGTGTTCTTCCTGTCGGTGCTCGCCCTGTACATCTACGGCGGTGGTTCGCTCGAAGGGCTGGCGTTGACGCAGATGATCGGTGCGGTGATCGGTACCTTGTCCTCGATCTTCATCGCTTGTCCGCTGCTGACCATGGGGGCGCTGGCGGTGACCAAGCAGGACCTGCTGCCCAAGGCCAAGGATGTCGAAGAGCTGGCGCGTCGTCCCTGACCTCATCGCATCTGTGTTACCGGAAAAGCCGCGCTCTGCGCGGCTTTTCTTTTGCTCCGGCAACGCGTGCCGGCTGGCGCCGGACGCGCCCGCACCATGCGCCGGCGTCGGTTGTTTTCAGTGGGTGTGCACACTACGATCAGCTCCAGTCCAGCGCATGCCGCGGGGCGGCTTACGCCCGCATCCCTGCGTGCGATGACGGCGGTGCCTGCAATGCGTTGCTCCGCGGAGTCACCGGCGTGTGCGCCAGCATGTGCGGGGGCCGGGGCAGGGCCCCCCTTTTTATTTCAAGATCGAGGTTTTCATGGTCATCAAACCGCGAGTGCGCGGCTTCATCTGCGTCACCACCCATCCCGCTGGTTGCGAGGCGGCCGTCAAGGAGCAGATCGACTACATCAAGGCCAAGCCGAAGCTCGCCCATGGCCCGAAGAAGGTCCTGGTCATCGGCGCGTCGACCGGCTACGGCCTGGCGGCGCGGATCACCGCGGCCTTCGGCAGTGATGCGGCCACCCTGGGGGTGTTCTTCGAACGTGCAGGCACCGAAAGCAAACCCGGTACCGCCGGCTGGTACAACTCGGCGGCGTTCCACAAGTTTGCCGGGCAGGCCGGACTGTATGCCAAGAGCATCAATGGCGATGCGTTTTCCGATGAGGTCAAGCGCAAGACCATCGAGCTGATCAAGCAGGATCTGGGCCAGGTGGACCAGGTGGTCTACAGCCTGGCCTCGCCGCGCCGCAAGCATCCGCGCACCGGGGAGATCATCAACTCCACGCTGAAGCCGGTCGGTGCACCGATCACGCTGCGTGGACTGGATACCGACAAGGAAGTGCTCAACGAAACCACGTTGCAGCCGGCCACGGCTGACGAGGTTGCCAGCACCGTTGCGGTGATGGGCGGCGAGGACTGGCAGATGTGGATCGATGCGTTGCTGGAGGCCGGCGTACTGGCCGAAGGCGCCACCACCACGGCGTTCACCTATGTCGGCGAAGAGATCACCCAGGCGATCTACTGGAACGGTTCCATTGGCGCCGCCAAGAAGGATCTGGACCAGAAAGTGCTGGGCATCCGCGCCAAGCTGGCCGCATTGGGCGGCGATGCGCGGGTGTCGGTGCTCAAGGCGGTGGTGACCCAGGCCAGCTCGGCGATTCCGACCATGCCGCTGTACCTGTCGCTGCTGTTCAAGGTGATGAAAGAGCAGGGCACCCATGAAGGCTGTATCGAACAGCTCGATACCCTGTACGACATCCTCTACAACGGCCCGCAGGGCGGTGCCAATGCCGCCGACCATCTCCGTCGTGAACTGGTCGATGGCAAGGGGCGGCCCGTGGCGCTGGTCGACGCCGAGGGTCGTCTGCGCGCCGATTACAAGGAAATGGCGCCGGAAGTGCAGGCCAAGGTGGTGGCGCTGTGGCCGCAGGTCAGCAACGAAAACCTGTACGCGATCAGCGATCTGGCCGGTTACAAGGCCGACTTCCTGCGCCTGTTCGGTTTCGGCATCGACGGCGTGGACTACGATGCCGACGTGAATCCGGAGGTGCTGATTCCGGACCTGGTCGAAGTCTGATCAGGCCGGAGCACGCCGGAAAAGAAAAGGCCGCGCAAAGCGCGGCCTTTTCACAGCCGCCAACAGCAACACTCAGCTGAAATCGAAGTTCATCGTCGCCGTTGCCGGGCCGACAAAATCGCCCTGCACGTAATCCACCCCGGCACTGAACAGCAGGCTCATGGTGGCCGCATCGGAAACGCATTCGGCGAGGGTGCGGATGCCTGCCTCCTGCGCGCGGCGGGTGATCTCGCGGATTTTCTCCTGCTGCTCCCTGGCCTGGGCGGGATCGGCGGTGAAGTCGCGATCCAGCTTGAGGAACGCCGGCTGGAAGTGGGCCAGCAGCTGGAACGAATCCAGCCCCGAGCCGAACTGCTCCAGCCCCATCTTGCAGCCCAGTCGCGAAACATCGGCGAGGAACTGCTGGGCATTGCGCAGATGGGTGAAAACCTTCGCTTCCGGGGTCTGCAGCCACAGTTGTTCACCCGCCACGCCATGGGTGGCAAGACCGGTATGGATGAGGGCGATCATTTCCGGGTCGGAGAACGACTCCGGAGTGATTTTCAGCATCAGCCGGGTGGTGTGGCCGTCGCGCTTGCGCTCGCCCAGGATCTGGATCGCGTGGCTCACCATCCAGCGGTTGATCTTGCCGAGCAGGCCGTGTTCTTCGGCAATCGGCAGGAACGTGGACGGGCTGACCAGCTCGCCATTGTTCTCCAGCTGCAGCGAGGCCTCATACAGCTCGGTGGGCTCGCCCTGCAGGTTGAGTGCCGGCCGGTAGCGCAGCTGGAAGCCGTCGCCCGCCAACGCCTCGCGCAGGCGCTCCACCCAGCGTTGCACGCGTTCTTCCTCGACGCGATCGGCGGCACCGGGATCGAACACCTTGATGTTGTTGCCGCCCAGTTCGATTGCGGCATGCACGCATTCGCTGGCGCGCGCCAACACCTGGCCGACGCTGGCGATCTTCTCGCCGACCTGCACGCCACCGAGGCTGACGGTGACCGTGGCCGAGCGCTCGCCGATGCTGAACACATGGGCGGAAAACGCCTGGCGGATCTGCTCGGCGATGGCCGCGGTGTGGGGATAGTTGCCTTCCAGCAGTACCGCAAAGCTGTGCTCGCCAAAGCGGGCCACCTGGGTGCCGCTGTCCAGCGCGGCGGCCAGGTGCTGGCCGAGCGCGGCGATCAGCGCATCGGCCGAGTCCAGGCCGATATCCGGCAGCAACCGCGCGTAATGGTCCGGTTCGACCAGCAGGAACCCGTACTGGCCATCGCTGCGGCTGACCTGGGCAACCGCGTTTTCCAGTTGCACCATGAACGTCGGGCGGTTGAGCAGCCCGGTGACCTGGTCGCGCTGGCGCAGGTCCTCCACCTCGCGCGCCAGCTCCGGATCGAACTCCTCGCGCCGGCGGAATACCACCTGGAAGCAGGATTCGCCCTCGTAACTGGCCGCGGTGAACTCCATCGTGGCCGGGAAGATATCGCCGGTCTGGCTGCGCGCATCAACCTGGTATTGCGGCGGCGGGGTATCGCCCTTGCTCAGCGATTTGAGCAGCTGCTTGAAATCCTCCATATGCGCCGGGGCGACCATGTCCAGCAGCGAGATGCCTTCCACGTCCTCGAACGAGTCATAGCCGAACATGTCCAGATAGGCTTCGTTCGCGCGGATATGCATGCCTTCATGGACATAGGCGATCGGATCGCGCGAAGACGAAATCAGCGCATCACAGCGGCGCTCGGTTTCGCGCATCTGCGCCTCGATCCGGCGCAGCCCGCGGCGGGCCTGCAGGTCGGTCCATTCGTTGCGGACCACCGCCAGCAGATGTTCGGGGCGTTGTCGCAGCACGATGGCGCGGATGCCGTTGGCCACCGATTCGACCAGCTCGTTTTCCTCGATGCGATCGGCCAGCAGGATCATGGGAATGTCCTTGCCGCTGGCTGCAATCTGCTGGGTGACCAGCAGCAGCGGAATGCTCTGCGATGCGGCGGCCAGCACCAGATCGATCGGCTGGCTGTTCAGCGCCTGCGACAGTTCCTCGGCGTTGTGTGGGCGGGTCGGGCGCACGGCGATGCCACTGTTGCGCAAGGTGCTGACGATCGCTTCGGCGTTCTCGCCGCTGTCATCGACAATCAGCAGGCGGATGGTGATGTCTTTGCCGTTTTGCATTCAGAACTCCCCTCGGTCGGGGTTTAATACACGATGGTCATGGTGGCGTCCATGCGCGAACCGGCCCGGCTTCACGTATTGGCGTACCCGTGGTTCAAACCGCATGGCCAGCGGCATGGCCCGATGCCCAGGCCCACTGGAAATTGTAGCCGCCCAGCCAGCCAGTCACATCCAGCACTTCGCCAATGAAGTGCAGCCCCGGCACCAGTTGCGATTCCATGGTGGACGAAGACACCTTGCGTGTATCCACGCCGCCCAGGGTGACTTCAGCGGTGCGGTAGCCTTCGGTGCCGCTGGCCACCAGCGGGAAGTCCGCCAGCAGCTGCGCGGCGGTCCTGAGTTCGCGCTCGTCCAGCTGCCGCACCGGTTTGTCGCCGAGCCACTGCTCGCACAGTCGCAGCGCCAGGCGCCGTGGCATCACTTCGGAAAGCACGGTGCGCAGTTCAGCGGCGCCGCGATCGCGTTTCATCGTGCGCAGCCAGTCTCCGGCATCGAACCCGGGCAGCAGGTCCAGGCGCAGGTCGTCGCCGGGTTGCCAGAACGAGGAGATCTGCAGGATGGCCGGGCCGCTGATGCCGCGATGGGTCAGCAGCATCGAATTGCGGAAGCGCTGCCCGTTGCAGCGGGCCTCCACCGGCAGTGCGACTCCGCTGAGATCGGCAAAGCGTTCCTGGTGTTTGCCACTGAGCGTCAACGGCACCAGCCCGGCGCGCGTGGGCAACACTTCGTGGCCGAACTGGCGGGCCAGTTCATAGCCGAATCCGGTCGCGCCCAGGCTGGGAATCGACAGCCCGCCGGTGGCGATCACCAGCGAACTGGCGTGGAACAGTCCCTGCGCGGTGTGCACCCGGAAACCATCGCTGCCTCGCTCGACCCTGTCCACGCCGCAATTGGCGCGGATCTGCGCCCCGGCCGCTGTGCACTCGTCGACCAGCATCTTCACGATCTGCTTGGAAGAGAGGTCGCAAAACAGCTGGCCCAGCTCCTTTTCATGCCAGGCGATGCGGTGTCGGTCCACCATTTCAATGAAATCGGCTGGCGTGTAACGCGCCAGCGCCGATTTGCAGAAATGCGGGTTGGCCGACAGGAACTGGGCCGCGGTGGTGCCGGTATTGGTGAAGTTGCAGCGGCCGCCGCCGGACATCAGGATTTTCTTGCCGATCTTGTTGGCGTGGTCGATCACCTGCACGAGGCGTCCGCGCTGGCCGGCAGTCAGCGCACACATCAGGCCCGCCGCGCCGGCGCCGATCACCAGCACATCGCAGCGGATCGTGCTCATGCCGGGATCGGCTTGCGCCAGGCCGGGATCACCTGCAGTTGCATCTGGTCGTTGAGCAGCTGCACCTCGCCGTCCTGGATCAGCACGCTCCAGCGCATGGCGCGCTGGATCCGGGTGCCCCATTGCTCGACGAACTCGGCCGGCAGATCGACGACGGACAGGTTGGCGAAACGCGCTAGTGCTTTGCCCTGTTTTTCCCACCAGATGTCCGAGGCACGGCCACCGTAGTTGACCACCTGGACCCGCTTGCTGCGGTTGCAGGCCTTGCGCACCCGCGATTCATCCGGATGGCCCAGGTCGATCCACTGTTCGATGGCGCCGGTGTAATCGTGCTGCCACAGGTCCGGTTCGTCCTCGGTGCTCAGGCCTTTGCCGAACTCCAGCCGGTCATCGGCGTTGAGGGCGAACGCCAGCAGGCGCACCATCAGCCGTTCGTCGGTCTCGGAGGGATGTTGGGCCAAGGTCAGGTTGTGGGTCGCGTAGTAGCCGCGGTCCATGTCGCTGATCTGCAGCTCGGCCTTGCGGATGGTGGCGGTAAGGGCCATGGAGATACCGGGAACAAAGATCGCCATGATAATGCGTTGGCCATGCCTGGATCCTTGCCGATGGATGATCCCCTGCTGCCCAGCCGCCTGCAGTTGCCTGCCGGTGACTGGGCGACGCTGCTGGACGGGTTGTGTGCGAGGTTTGCCGGCGTGGATCGCGCGCAGTGGCAGGACCGGTTCGCACGCGGCCGGGTGCAGGACCGCCAGGGCCGACCGCTGGCGGCGGACCGGTCTTGGCAGCTGGGCCTGGAGGTCGTCTATTACCGCGAGGTGGCCGACGAGCCGTTGATTCCGTTCAGTGAGCGCATCGTGCATCACGACCGGCATCTGCTGGTGGCCGACAAGCCGCATTTCCTGCCGGTGACGCCGGCCGGCCGCCATGTGCGCCAGACCTTGCTGGCCCGCCTGGTCGCCACCACCGGTATCCGCGATCTGGTGCCGCTGCATCGGATCGATCGCGGTACCGCCGGCCTGGTGCTGTTTTCGGTCGATCCGGACAGTCGCGCGGCCTACCAGGCGCTGTTTCGCGAACGCCGCATTGAAAAGCACTACGAGGCGCTGGCACCGGCGCTGCCGCGGCTGCAGTTCCCGCATGAGCACAGCAGCCGGCTCGAGCGCGGTGAGCCGTTTTTCCGCATGCGCGAAAGTGCGGGCCAGGCCAATTCAATTACCCGTATATGCCTGCTGGAGGCCAATGGTCCGGTCTGGCGTTACGGGCTGGAGCCGGTCACCGGCCGCAAGCACCAGTTGCGCGTGCATATGGCGGCACTGGGCGCCCCGATTGCGGGCGACGACTTCTATCCGGCGCTCTCCCGGCGCGCCGAGCAGGACTACCGCCAGCCATTGCAATTGCTGGCCCGCGCCCTGGCGTTCATCGATCCGCTCAGCGGCCAGTACCGGCGCTTTGAAAGTGCCCGGGAGCTGCTGGGCTGAGGCTCAGCGCCGCTGCGCCAGCCAGCGGTCCAGCTGGTTGGCGAAGGCCAGGCGGTCTCGGGCGTGGAATGCGGCCGGGCCGCCGGTCTGCACCCCGCTGCCGCGCAGCTCTTCCAGGAAATTGCGCATCGACAGGCGCTCGGCCATGTTGTTGGCGGTATACAGCTCACCGCGCGGGTTCAGCGCGATCCCGCCTTTTTCCAGCACCCGCGCCGCCAGCGGGATGTCCTGGGTGACCACCAGGTCGCCAGCGGCGAGGCGGTCGACGATTTCATGGTCAGCCGCATCGAAGCCGCCGGCCACCTGGAGCGCGCGGATGAAGCGCGAAGACGGTGTGCGCAGCCACTGGTTGGCCACCAGCGTCATTTCCACCTGCGCACGCTCGGCGGCGCGGAACAGGATTTCCTTGATCACCCCGGGGCAGGCGTCAGCATCCACCCAGATCCGGCTGGCCGAGGCCGTCATGGGAGCGGGTATCATGGAAGGCATCTACAGCAGCTGTCTGCAGCTGAATGCGCACTGGGTTGTTGCGCTGCAGTACGGGTGTCCGCACAGGCGGAGCCCAAGCGCCTGAATATTTGGGGTTTGTTCACGGCGATGAACCTCTTGCAAAAACTTAATGCGATATATATCGCTTTTTCAAGAAAAGCCGCGTATCGTCCGTCTCACTGTGTTTGCTAGGGTCACCGTGAATCGTGGCCTGGTGCAGTTGATCTCACGATCCGCTCATCGATCCGCTTTACCAACGCCTGCAACTCAGTCTCGGCTCCGAATACTCGGTGGCTGCGATTTTTTTCACTATTGTTTCAGGAGTTTGGATATGTCTGATCGTCAGACCGGTACTGTCAAGTGGTTCAACGATGCCAAGGGCTTCGGCTTCATCACCCCGGAAAGCGGCCCGGACCTGTTCGTGCATTTCCGCGCCATCCAGGGCACCGGCTTCAAGTCGCTGCAGGAAGGCCAGAAGGTGACGTTCGTCGCCGTGCAGGGCCAGAAGGGTATGCAGGCTGACCAGGTGCAGGCCGTCTAATTAGACGCCCCGCTGCCGCAAGGTCGCCCAGAACGCCGGAAGCGCAAGCTTCCGGCGTTTTTTGTTTGGGCGCATTCCATCGCGCTGACGCCACTTTTGCGTCCGATGACTACGATGGGTGCACCACTGCCGAGGCTGCCTGATGATCACGCTCCACCACCTCAACCAATCCCGTTCGCAGCGGGTGCTGTGGATGCTCGAAGAACTGGAGCTTCCCTATCAGCTGATCAAGTACGAGCGCGACCCGGCCACGCTGCTGGCGCCGCCGGCGTTGCGCGCGGTGCATCCGCTGGGGAAATCGCCGGTGCTGGTGGACGGCGGACATGTGCTGGCCGAGTCCGGCGCGATCCTGGAGTATCTGGCAGACCGCTATGACAGCGAACGCCGGCTCTCGCCCACGCCGTTGCCGGTGGATTCGCCCGAGCGGTTGCGTTACCGCTACTGGATGCATTACGCCGAAGGTTCGGCGATGCCGCCGCTGCTGATGACACTGGTGTTCTCGCGGCTCCGTGCGGCGAAGATGCCGTTCTTCGCCCGGCCGGTGGCCCGTGCGATTGTCGACAGGGCGATGCGGGTATACGTCGGCCCGCAGGTGCGTTTGCATCTGGACTGGATGGAGCGCGAGCTGGCCGCCACCGGCTGGTTTGCTGGCGAGCGTTTTACCGCGGCGGATATCCAGATGAGCTTTCCGGTGCAGGCGGCCGCCGCACGTGCTGAAGGATTCGCCGGGCATCCGCATCTGCAGCGGTTCCTGCAGCGTATCGCCCAGCGTCCGTCCTATCAGCGCGCACTGCGGCAGGGCGGAAGCCTGGAGCTGCCCGTCAGCTGAGTTGTGGTGATTCATCGCCGGCGGACTATGCTTTGACCATGACTGTTTTTAATTTCGACAACCGCTTCGTGCGGGAATTGCCGGGCGATCCCGAGTCCGGTCCGCGTCGCCGCGAAGTCGTGGGAGCGCTGTGGTCGTCGGTGATGCCGACGCCGGTCGCCGCCCCGCAGCTGATAGCGCATTCGCCCGAAGTGGCTGCATTGCTGGGATTCACCGCGCCGCTGCTGCAGGCGCCTGAATTTGCCCAGGTGTTCGGCGGCAATGCGCTGTATGCCGGTATGCAGCCGTGGGCGGCCAATTACGGGGGCCACCAGTTCGGACAATGGGCCGGGCAGCTCGGCGACGGTCGCGCGATTTCGCTGGGGGAACTGGTCGCCGATAGCGGGCGCTGGGAGCTGCAGCTCAAGGGGGCGGGTCGAACCCCGTACTCGCGCGGTGCGGATGGCCGTGCGGTGCTGCGCTCGTCGCTGCGTGAATTCCTGTGCAGCGAAGCGATGCACCACCTCGGCGTACCCACGACGCGGGCGCTGAGTCTGGTGGCCAGCGGCGAGAGCGTGGTGCGCGACATGTTCTACGACGGCAATCCGGTTGCCGAGCCCGGCGCGGTGGTGTGCCGGGTGGCGCCCTCATTCATCCGTTTCGGCAGTTTCGAGTTGCCGGCTTCGCGCGGCGAAACCGCGTTGCTGCGGCAACTGGCCGATTTCTGTATCGACCGCGACTTCCCGCAGCTGGGCGCGGCCGGGCCGTCGCGTTACGCCGACTGGTTTGCGCAGGTCTGCCGTTCCACCGCGTTGATGGTGGCCCACTGGATGCGGGTCGGGTTCGTGCATGGGGTGATGAATACCGACAACATGTCGATCCTCGGCCTGACCGTCGATTACGGGCCGTACGGCTGGGTGGACAACTACGACCCGGACTGGACCCCCAATACCACCGATGCGCAGGGGCGGCGGTACCGCTTTGGCACCCAGCCGCAGGTGGCGCACTGGAATCTGGTGCGGCTCGCCCAGGCGCTGTCGCCCTTGTTCGGCGGGTCCGAACCATTGCAGGCCGGGCTGGACCAGTTCCAGGCGGTGTATGCGCAGGCCGAGCGCGACACGGTGGTGGCCAAGCTGGGACTGGGCGACTGGCGCGAAGGTGACGCGGCGTTGATGGCAACGCTGCAGGCGCTGATGCAGGAAGGGGAAATGGATATGACCCTGGCCTTCCGCGCGCTTGACGGGTTCGACCCGCAACATCCTGCAGTGGAGTTGCTGGCGCCGGCGTTCTACAACGATGAACGGCGTGCGGCGGTGGCCGGGCGCCTGCATGAGTGGTTGCAGCGCTACGCCGGCCGGCTGCAGGACGATCTGCTCCCGGCGGCGGCGCGGATGGCGAAGATGCGCCTGGCCAACCCGCTCTATGTGCCGCGCAATTATCTGGCGCAGGAAGCGATCGATCGCGCCGGGCAGGGCGATTACGCGGGAATCTCCGAGCTGTTGGAGGTCATGCGCCATCCGTACGACGAGCAGCCGGGCCGCGAACATTTCGCGCAACGGCGCCCGGACTGGGCGCGCGACAGGGCCGGCTGTTCGATGCTGTCCTGCAGTTCCTGATTGCTGCGGCGTGCGCCGTTGCCGACTCCTTTGTTCCCGACCGTAGACCTATGACCACTTCCTCGCCCGATTGGGCCAAACTGATCCGCGATGTCGCCGACTTTCCCAGGCCCGGCATCCTGTTCAAGGACATCACCCCGTTGCTGGCCGACGGTCATGACTTCACCGCGGCCGTCGAGGCGATGGCGCAACCGTGGCGCGGGGCGGGGTTGCAGGCGGTGCTCGGGATCGAGTCGCGTGGCTTCATCCTCGGCGCGGCGCTGGCGCACGTGCTCGGGGTGGGTTTTGTCCCGCTGCGCAAGCCCGGCAAATTGCCCGGCCGCCTCCTGACCCAGGACTACGAGCTGGAATACGGCAGCGATCGTATCGAGGTGCATGCCGACGCGGTGCCGCCGGGGGCACGGGTGCTGCTGGTGGACGACGTGCTGGCCACCGGTGGCACGCTGTTGGCGGCATTGTCGCTGGCGCGGCAGTTGCAGGCCGTGGTGGCCGGTGCCGCGGTACTGGTGGAACTGCCGGGATTGGGCGGGCGCGGGCGCTGGCCGGCGGCAGTGCCGCTGGTGGCCACGCTGGACTACTGACGCCGGACAGCGCGCCGCCGCAGGGGGAACCGGCGGCGCAGCGGTGACAACCCGGGTTACATCCTGCGCACGCGGAAACGCCTGCCCTTGATCTTGCCGGCCTCCAGCCGCGAGATCGCCTTGCCGACCTGCTCGCGGGTGATCGCGACATAGGAACGGGTGGCATAGATGTCGATCTTGCCGATCGCCTTGGCTGACAGGCCGGCCTCGCCGGTCAGCGCGCCGAGGATGTCACCGGCCCGCAGCTTGTCGGTCTTGCCGCCATCGATGCGCAGCGTTTCCATCGCCGCCTGCGGCAGGACCGCCGGGCGCGCGGTGGCCAGTGGCGTCTTCTGCCAGTTCAGCAGGTTGCCCTGGACGGCTTCCAGGGCATCGGCGCGGCTGCGCTCACGGCCGGTGACCAGACTCATCGCCAGGCCGGTACGGCCGGCACGGCCGGTGCGGCCGACGCGGTGCTGGTAGGTGTCGATATCGGTCGGCAGCTCATAGTTGATCACCGCGGCCAGGTCTTCCACGTCCAGCCCGCGTGCGGCCACGTCGCTGGCGACCAGCACGTTGCAGCTGCGGTTGGCGAAGCGCACCAGCACTTCATCGCGGTCGCGCTGTTCCATGTCGCCATGCAGGGCCAGCGCCGAGAAGCCGAACTGCTGCAGCGAGTTGGCCACCTCGTCCACATCCTTTCGGGTGTTGCAGAACACCACCGCCGATTCGGGCGTGTACCTGAGCAGCAGCCCGCCCAGTGCTTTCTGCTTGCTGGCCGGGTCGATTTCAAAGAACAGCTGGTGGATCGACGGTGCGCTGGCGGCGCCATCGACGGTGACTTCCACCGCGTCCTTGAGCAGCGCGCGGGCCAGGTCGCGGATCTGATCGGGGAAGGTGGCCGAGAACAGCAGCGTCTGCCGGTCCTTGCTGGTGCGGCCGGCAATCTCGCGGATCGGTTCCTCGAAGCCCATATCGAGCATGCGGTCGGCCTCGTCCAGCACCAGCGTGCGCACGCCGCCCAGATGCAGGGCACGCTTGCGGCCCAGTTCCTGGATGCGCCCGGGAGTGCCGACCACCACATGCGGATCGTGCGCTTCCAGCGAGGCCAGCTGCGGGGCCAGCGGCATGCCGCCAGTGAGCACCAGCAACTTCAGGTTGGGAATACCGGTGGCGAGCTTGCGCAGCTGCTTGCCGACCTGGTCGGCCAGTTCGCGGGTCGGGCACAGCACCAGCGCCTGGGCGCGGATGACGGCCGGGTCCAGCCGCTGCAGCAGGCCCAGGCCGAAGGCCGCGGTCTTGCCGCTGCCGGTCGGCGCCTGTGCGATCAGGTCGCGGCCGTCGAGAATCGGCGGCAGGCTCTGCGCCTGGATCGGGGTCATGGTGGTGTAGCCCAGCGCATCGATGCCGGGGGCGAGGGCCGGCGACAGCGCCATGGAGGTGAAATCGTTCATGGCGCATTTTCGCAGATGCCGCACGGGCGTGCCTGCCGGATCAACCCAGCGCCCGCACACCGAGGTTGATCGCCATGCCGCCGCCCAGCAGCCAGACGAACAGCAGCAAGGCCAGCAACAGCGGCTTGAAGCCGGCCTGGCGCAGTGCCGAGGCATGGGTGGTCAGGCCCAGTGCGGCCATCGCCATGGCCAGCAGCACGGTATCCAGCTGCACCAGGGGTTGCACCACGGCCGCGGGCAGCAGTTGCAGCGAGTTGAAGGCGACCATGGCGATGAAGCCGAATGCGAACCAGGGAATGGTGATCTTCGAGCGGGCGCCGCCGCCTCCGTGGCCGGTGCCGCGGGCAAGCAGGGCCGACAACCCGACCAGGAAGGGGGCCAGCATCATCACCCGCACCATCTTGGTGATCACCGCCGCATCGGCGGTGGACTGGCTCACCGCACGGCCGGCCGCGACCACCTGGGCCACCTCGTGGATGGTGGAACCGGCAAATACGCCGAAGTTCGGCTCATCCAGAGGCATCCAGCCGGCGGCGACGCCCCACTGGTACAGCGCGGGGTACAGGAACATCGCCACGGTGCCGAACACGACCACGGTGGCCACGGCGATGGCGACCTGCTCGGCGCGGCCCTTGACCACGGGTTCGGCGGCCATCACCGCGGCGGCCCCGCAGATCGAACTGCCGGCGCCGATCAGCAAGGTGGTGGCGCGGTCCATTTTCAGCACCCGGGTACCCAGCCACCACGCCAGCGCAAAGGTGCTCGACAGCACCAGCGCGTCGATCAGCACGCCGGCGCTGCCGACCTGGCCGATGTCCTGCAGGGTCAGGCGCAGGCCGTACAGCACGATGCCGGCGCGCAGCAGCTTCTGTTTGGCATAGCCGACGCCGTCGTGGGCGCGGCCCGCCAGGCGGCCGTAAACGGTATTGCCGAGCACAATGCCCACAACGATGGCGATCGTCAGTGCGCTGATGCCGTGATCCTGCAGCCAGGCCTGTTCACCCGACCACATCGACAGTGCGGCGATGCCGCCGGCCAGCAGCAGGCCGGGGAGCAACGCACGGCTGCGCCGGATGGAATGCGCAATGGAAGAAGGGGAGAGGTAAGCCATGACAACCGGGCCATTCAGGGAGTAAGGCCATCGTCGCCCTGTTCATTCGACCAGAAAAACGAATTGTTTTGCTATAACCAACCCTGGAAACAGGTTGATATTGCCCATGCGTCTTTCGCTGCGCCAGTTGCAGATCTTCGTCGCCATTGCTGACGGCGGTACCACGGCCGTGGCTGGCGAGCGGATCGCGCTGTCCCAGTCGGCGGTGAGCGCGGCGCTGAACGAGCTGGAGTCGCTGCTGGGGGCGCCGGTTTTCGACCGGGTGGGGCGGCGGCTGGTGCTCAATGGCAGCGGGCGCGCCCTGCTGCCGCCGGCCCGCGCCCTGCTGGCGGAAGCGGCCGATATCGAGCGGCGCTTCCGCATCGGCCACGCCGCGCAATCGGGGGAAGGGCTGCCCGAATACCTGAAGATCGGTGCCAGCACCACCATCGGCAACTATCTGATGCCGGCCCGCATCGCTGCGCTGCAGGGCGCAGGCGTATCGTTGCGGGTGGATCTGCGGATCGGCAACTCCGGGCAGATGGTTGCGGCCTTGCAGCGGCTGGAGGTCGATATCGCCCTGATCGAGGGCCCGTGCCATGACGCCGGCCTGCAGGTGCTGCCTTGGCGTGAGGATGAACTGGTGATCGTCTACGGCGGCCGGCATCCACACAGTGCCGGACTGCGGGCGGGGGCGGACCTGCGGCAGCTGCGGCAGGCGCGCTGGCTGTTGCGCGAGGTGGGCTCTGGCACCCGGGAGGCGGCGGAACAGGCGCTGCTGCCGCACCTGCACGGGTTTGCCGAGGTCATGGAGCTGGGCAGCACCGAGGCGATCAAGCAGGGCGCGGCCGCCGGACTGGGGCTGGCCTGCCTGTCGCGGCATGTGGTGGCCGATCTGGTCGCGTTGGGCAGGCTGGAATACCTGGCCACGCCATTGCCGGTGCTGTCGCGCCAGCTGTGGGTGGTGAGCCATCCCGGGCGGCAGCTTTCCGGCAACGTGGTGCGGCTGCTGGAAATGACTGCCGGGTCCTGCGATCCCCGCTGATCCGTGCCGGCGCGGGGCGGCAACCCGTACAATAGCCCCATGCCTCTGATTACTTTGCAGAACGTCGACTACAGCGTCGGCGGCCCGTTGTTGCTGGAAAAAACCGAACTGACGATCGAACCGGGTGAGCGTATTGCCCTGATCGGCCGCAACGGCGCCGGCAAATCCACTTTGATGAAACTGATGGCCGGCGAGCTCAAGCCCGACGACGGGGAAGTGCGCGTCCAGCAGGGCGTGCGCGTGACCCGGCTCGAGCAGGAAGTGCCGCATGGCGCCGCCGGCAGCGTGTTCGACGTGGTCGCCGATGGCCTCGGCGATCTGGGCCACTGGCTGGCCGAGTTCCACCGCCTCAGCCATGCCGACGTGTTCGATGGCGATGCGTTGGGCGATGTGCAGGCCAAGATCGACGCCGCCGATGGCTGGGGTCTGGACCAGCGGGTGGAAGAAACCCTGACCAAGCTGGATCTGGATGGCGACGCCGAGTTCGCGCGGCTGTCCGGTGGCATGAAGCGCCGGGTGCTGCTGGCACGCGCGCTGGTGTCCGCGCCGGACCTGCTGCTGCTGGACGAACCGACCAACCATCTGGACATCGAGTCCATCGACTGGCTGGAAATGTTCCTCAAGGGCTGGAACGGCAGCGTGGTGTTCGTCACCCATGACCGCCGCTTCCTGCGTGCACTGGCCACCCGCATCGTCGAGATCGACCGTGGCCAGGTGACCAGCTGGCCCGGCGACTGGGCCAACTACGAGCGCCGCCGCGAGGAGCGGCTCAATGCGCAGGCGCAGGAAAACACCCGTTTCGACAAGATGCTGGCCCAGGAGGAAGTCTGGATCCGCCAGGGCATCAAGGCCCGCCGTACCCGCGACGAGGGACGTGTGCGCCGCCTCAAGGCGATGCGCAACGAGCGCAGCCAACGCCGCGAGCTGGGGGGCAACGTGCGCATGGAGGCCGCGCAGGCGGAGAACTCCGGCAAGAAGGTGATCGAGGCCAAGGAGGTTTCCTTCGCGTTCGGCGCCCGTACGATGGTGCGCGATTTCTCCAGCATCATCCTGCGTGGCGACCGTATCGGCCTGATCGGCCCCAACGGCAGCGGCAAGACCACGCTGCTGAAGCTGCTGCTGGGCGAGCTGCAGCCGCAGCAGGGCGAGATCCGCACCGGCACCAACCTGCAGATAGCCTATTTCGACCAGTACCGCGCCACCTTGCGCGAAGACTGGAGCGCGATCGAGAACGTGGCCGAAGGCGCCGACTTCATCGAGCTCAACGGCAAGCGCAAGCACGTACATGCCTATTTGCAGGACTTCCTGTTCACTCCGGAGCGCGCACGCGCGCCGATCACCCGCCTGTCCGGCGGCGAGCGCAACCGGCTGCTGCTGGCCAAGCTGTTCGCGCAGCCGTCCAACCTGCTGGTGATGGACGAACCGACCAACGATCTGGACGTGGAAACGCTGGAGCTGCTGGAAGAACTGCTGGGCGACTACACCGGCACCCTGCTGCTGGTCAGCCATGACCGTGACTTCATCGACAACGTGGTCACTTCCACGATGGTGATGGAAGGCAACGGGGTGGTCGGCGAGTATGTCGGCGGCTACACCGACTGGGTGCGCCAGCGGCCGGACGCGCTGGTCAATGCCGCCGCGGTGGCCAAGGCATCGGCCACTGCCACTCCGGCGGTGGCCGCACCGGTGGTCACCGTGGCCGCCGCCGCGCCCAAGCGCAAGCTCAGCTACAAAGAGGCACGCGAACTGGAACAGTTGCCGTTGAAAATCGAAACGCTGGAAGGCGAGGTCGGGGCGATGACGGCGACGATGAACGATCCGGCGTTCTACCAGCGCGATGCGGCGGCCATGGCCGCCCACACCCGGAAACTGACGGAAGTGCAGGCCGAGCTGGATGCGGCCTACGCGCGCTGGTCGGAACTGGATGCCTGAAGCCGGCCTGCCGGCGATGGCAGGCAGCGGGTAATCCCGGCGGGCGGTGCATGTTCACCCGCCCGGCGCCTGCGCCGGGTTGGGCCGGCCTTCGTAGTGTGGTGCTTGCGGGGCTGTTGCAGCCGCGCCGATGCTGCGGGCGAGCGGGACGGTGACTTGCTGCTGGCGCATACAGTCCGGGTTGTCCCCCGGGCCTGACGCACCGGCCTGGCCGGTGCCGGGCCGGTCAGGGCGCGCCGTCGGCGTCCCCGCCTGGCAACTCGATAAACGCCCAGAACGGCACGTTCGCCTCGGCCCAGCTGCTGGAGGCTTCGGCCAGGATGTCGAGCAGGGTGTCGAAATCCTCCGCACTGCCATCCCGCAGTGCGCCAGCATCATTGAACAGCAGCGCATAGCCGTTGCCGGGCAGCCAGGACAGATCGCGCAGTCCGTCCGACAACGCATCCCAGTTGCGGCCGCGGCCAGAGGGGAAGTCCAGCCGGGTGGCAATCCGCAGCAGCAAGGTGCGCTTGCCGGTGCAGCCTTCCAGGTCGATCCTGCACACCCGCAGGCCGGCATCGCCAGCGGCCGCGGCCAGATCGCCCAGGTCGCCATCGCCCACCGCGAACACGCCGGCGCGGGCCGGGTCTTCCAGCCCCATGTCGAAGTCGAAGCCGCTGTCACTCATGGCCTGCTCCCGTCGGCGGGGACGTCAAAACTGCGGAAGCTTTCATAGTGGTCGTCGCTGTAGAACCAGACGTCGGGTGGTTCGCCGCCGGTGATGATGCGCCGCGCGCCGCGATGGCCCAGCCCGGGCGTGTCCACGGTGTACTCGCGGTAGTAGCCGCGCGGACGTTGCGGCAGACGGTGTTCGCGGTTGCCGAATACGCTGCCATCCTGCCGGTGCGCGAACGGGCCGCCGCGCTGGATCACGGGAATCATCGCGCGCGCTTGTGCCGGCAGGAACGACGGCAGTGGATCACGGGTGTCCGGGCGCGCCGGTGGCGGGGACGAGATGTCACTGATTGCCGGGGCGAACTGCGGTCTGGGTGGTTGTTGCACCACCTTCATGGCCCACAGCCCGGCAATCAGCAGCAGCGCGGCGGTGACCAGCAGGCGAGGTTTGCGCATCGGCAGGGTATCCGGAAGAACGAACGAGAGGGTCGATTATCAGGCTTGCCGCGATCTTTTCTTTAACCGGCCGTTATCGGCGGCGGTGCGCCGCACCAGCGGGAAAGAAAGTCTCGGCGCGGCACAACGGCGCAGAACGAAGATTCCTTTACATCGCCCTTGGTAAGTTGGCCCATCCTGCCTACCATTGACCGGCTGTATTGCCCGGCGGTTGCCGGATATAGAACCCCAGGCTCAAAACCCAAGGAGATCCCTCATGGCTTTTACCCTTCCCAAGCTGCCTTACGCCTACGACGCGCTGGAACCGTACATGGACGCGGCCACGGTGGAAATCCACCACTCCAAGCACCACCAGACCTACGTCAACAACCTCAACGCGCTGGTTGAAGGTACCGAATACGCCGACATGCCGATCGACGAGCTGCTGCGCAAGGTCAAGACGCTGCCGGAAAACCTGCAGCAGGGTGTGCGCAACCAGGGCGGCGGCCATGGCAACCATGCGATGTTCTGGGAAGTGATGGCGCCGAACGCCGGCGGTACGCCGAGCGGCGAGCTGGCCAAGGCGATCGATGAGCAGCTCGGCGGTTTCGAAAAGTTCAAGGAAGCCTTCACCAAGGCCGCGCTGACCCAGTTCGGCTCGGGCTGGGCATGGCTGAGCGTGACCGCGGACAAGAAGCTGCTGGTGGAGAAGAGCTCCAACCAGGAAAGCCCGCTGATGGACGGCCGCACCCCGGTGCTGACCATCGACGTGTGGGAGCACGCGTACTACCTGAAGTTCCAGAACCGTCGCGCCGAGTTCATTGAAACCTTCTACGGCCTGATCAACTGGAACGAAGTGGAGCGTCGTTACCAGGCCGCGATGGCCTGATGCGACCTCGGCCGGGCCACCCCAGTGTCCCGGCCGGATGAAGACCTGCAACGGCCGGACAGCGATGTCCGGCCGTTGCCGTTTACGGGGGCGGGGACTCGGGCGGGGCGGTGATCGCGGCCGCGCTCAGCTGCAGGGTCGCCATCATCCCCAGCCGCAGGGGCGGTGACTTCGGATCAGTCGCCTGCAGATGCAGCGGTTGCCGCGCGATGTCGGCGAACTGTCGCACCTGGTACAGCACGTCCATGCCGTGGCCCGTCGCACTCGGCGCGGCGGCCGGTTCGGCATGCCGGGCGGACGGATTGCGGCGCGCCGGCTGGAATCCGGGCAACTGCCGCACCAGTTCGTCGGTGGGAGCGGCAAAATCCCCGACGATCAAGCAGGGCAGGCCATCGGCGGTGGCGGCGATCCAGGCCAGCAGGTCATGGGTCTGGTGGCGCCGTGCGATCACCGAGTTTTCTTCCGGGCGCAAGCGCACCACGTAGACATTCACCGGGCCTTCGTCCAGTTGCAGGCGCAGCATGCCGGCCGCGCTGAACTGGCCGGGGGGATGCAGCAGGGTGACGCCATCTTCGATGACCGCTCGACGGGTCAGCATCGCATTGCCGCGGCGCTGTGGCTGGCTGGGAGGGTCGGCGGTGACGAAGTCGCAGCTGTAGCGCAGCCGCTTGGCCATCCAGCAGGCCGGATTGAGTTCATCCGGCGCCTGCATCACCTGTTGTACGGCGATCACGTCCGGCTGCAGGGTCTGCATCATTGCCAGGATTTCGTCACGGCGCCTTTGCCATTCCCCGGGTTCAGCGGGAAGCTGCACGCTGGCGATGCTCAAGGCAGGAGCGTGCGTGCCCTGTGCGTGTGTCTGCGGAGCAAATGCGAGTATCAACAGTGGCAGACATGCCCAACGCGACATGGAGCAGCTTCTTCAGCGGAGCAGGTGGCTATCGTAGTCATGGCGCCTGTCTAGGCATCGTGCAGGCCACGGCGGCCGCTCCCCGGACCGCGCAGATCGGGGCCGCGGATCGATCCGGGGACGCTCCACCGTAGGCGGGGCCGGGAGCTGCACCTTTGCCGCTTCCTGGCGCCGCGCGTTCCAATGGTTGGCAGGAGCGGGCGCTGCGTGCATGCAATGCGTTACGCTTGCAACTTTTGTACTCAGGATCGCCCCTAGATGACGCACCCCGTCGAGGCCGCAAGCGCCCTCCCCAAGGCACGGATGCCCCGCCAGATTCCCTACATCATCGGCAACGAAGCCTGCGAGCGCTTCAGCTTCTACGGGATGCGCAACATCCTGGTGCAGTTCCTGGTCACCTCGCTGCTGCTGCAGGAGATGACCACCTCGGCCCGCGCGGGCGAGGCCAAGGACATCATGCACAGCTTCATGATCGGCGTGTATTTCTTCCCGCTGCTCGGTGGCTGGCTGGCCGACAAATTCTTCGGCAAATACCACACCATCCTCTGGTTCAGCCTGATCTATTGCGCCGGCCATGCCTGTCTGGCCTTTTTTGAAGACAGCCGGCAGGGCTTCTTCGTTGGCCTGGGGCTGATCGCGCTGGGCGCGGGCGGCATCAAGCCGCTGGTGGCCTCGTTCATGGGCGACCAGTTCGACCAGACCAACAAAAAGTTGGCCAAGGTCGTGTTCGACGCCTTCTACTGGATCATCAATTTCGGCTCGCTGTTCGCCTCGCTGCTGATCCCCCTGGCGCTGAAGAATCTCGGCCCCGCGTGGGCGTTCGGCATTCCCGGCATCCTGATGTTCATCGCCACGTTCGTGTTCTGGATGGGGCGTAAAAAATACGAGCTGGTGCCGTTGCCGCCCAAGGACCCGCATTCGTTCGGCAACGTCGTGCGTACCGCGCTGACCGCGCATGCGCCCGGGCAGCGCCGTCCCGGGCTGGTCATGGCGATGCTGGGCGTGGTGCTGGCCATCGCCTCGCTGGCCCTGGTGCCCACCCTGGGGATCGTGATCTGCCTGTGTATCGCGCTGGTGCTGGTGCTGGCCGGCATCGGTGGCGGTACCTGGTGGCAGCTGGAGCGCGCCCGTGGCGTGCATCCGGACGAAGCGGTGGAGGGCGTGCGCTCGGTGCTCAAGGTGCTGGTGATCTTCGCCCTGACCACGCCTTTCTTCTCGCTGTTCGACCAGAAGGCTTCGACCTGGGTGCTGCAGGGCCAGCAAATGAGCATGCCCAGCTGGTTCACCGCCTCACAGATGCAGGCGCTGAATCCGGCGCTGGTGATGGTGCTGATCCCGTTCAACAACCTGGTGCTGTATCCGCTGCTGCGCAAGCTCGGCTGGGAACCGACCGCGTTGCGGCGGATGACCGCCGGCATCGCCTTCAGCGGTCTGGCCTGGGTGGTGGTGGGGGGCATCCAGGTGGTGATGGATGGCGGCGACGCCATGTCCATCACCTGGCAGATCCTGCCGTATGCGCTGCTGACCTTCGGCGAGGTGCTGGTATCGGCCACCGGCCTGGAGTTCGCCTACAGCCAGGCGCCGCCGGCGATGAAGGGCGTGGTGATGAGCTTCTGGAACCTGACCACCACCATCGGCAACCTGTGGGTGCTGCTGTCCAACGCGGCGGTGCGCAATGACGCGGTGACCCACCGTATCGCCAGCAGCGGCCTGAGCGAGGCGGCATTCCTGATGTTCTTCTTCGCCGGCTTCGCCTTTATCGCCGCACTGGTGTTCGGCCTGTATGCGCGACGCTACAAGATGGTCGACAACTACCGTACCGCGGTCTGAGGAAGAACATGGACGCTCCCTTCACCCTGATCCTGATCGCCCTCACCGGGCTGGTGTCGTGGCTGGCTTTCAGCAACCGCAAGCTGGCCGACCGTCTGATCCTGTGGCCGCCGGCCGTGGACCGCCACCACCAGTACGACCGGCTGGTGACTTACGGCTTCATCCATGCCGATTTTTCCCACCTGCTGTTCAACATGATCACGTTGTTCTTTTTCGGGCGCGCGATCGAGCAGGTCATGACCCAGCTCAGCGGAAGCGGGCTGACCTACCCGTTGTTCTATCTGGCAGCGCTGGTGGTGTCGATCCTGCCCAGCTATCTGAAGAACCAGAAGAACCCGAACTACCTGAGCCTGGGCGCGTCAGGCGCGGTGTCGGCGGTGCTGTTCGCCTTCATCCTGATCTCGCCGTGGACGATCATCCTGGTGTTGTTCATCCCGGCGCCGGCGATTCTGTATGCCGTGTTCTATGTCGGCTACAGCATCTGGATGGACAAGCGCGGTGGTGATCGTATCAACCACAGCGCGCACCTGGCCGGTGCGGCGTTCGGGGTGATTTTCATGGTGATCATGGAGCCACGGGTGCTGCAGGTATTCCTGCAGCAGCTGATGAATCCCAGCTTCGGCGGCTGACAGCGGGTGCGTTGCGCGGCCGCTGCTGGAACGGTCTGCGGCAGTGGCTGCAGGGGCCGTGGGTCGCTGCGCAGGCGTGCCTGCGCGGTCGCCGCTCAGGCGGCGTAGGCCTGCTGCAGGCGGGTGTAGACCTCGCTGTCGATCTGCTCGAACTCCCAGCCCTGGGTATGGCCACTGACGGCGAGCTGGAACAGCCCTTCCAGCAGCGAGGAATCGTGGTCGTTGGCGGGGAGGGTCTGATCGAAGTTCTGCATGGCGTGCCTCGTCGGTTGCTGTCCTGTGGTGAGACATTCGCAAATGCCATGCCAGCTTTTATTCCGGCTGTTTCCGGTGTTTCCGTCGCAAACAGCGGTGCCCGGCCTGGGGCCGGGCCGGAAAGTGACGCACCGCGGCGGCTTGTGTCATCGGCGGATTCACCGGCCGCGTGCAGCGCCAGCCGGCACAATGGAGCTCCCTCCACCGGAACCCGACCCGGATGAATATTCCCGCTGAGCTCGCTATCCGGCACAACCCCACAGGCCAATGCTTCCATGTCGACGTGGACGGCCACCAGGCCCGGCTCGAATACCGCAAAGAGGGACCGCGGATGGTCATCACCCATACCGGAGTGCCCGCGGCCATCGGTGGCAAGGGCATCGCCGGGGCTTTGACGGTCGCCGCCCTGGACTATGCGCGAGCCGCCGGGTTGAAGGTGGTGCCCGCCTGCGAATATGCGGCGGTGTTCCTGCGCCGGCATGATGAATATGCCGACCTGGTGGAGTAACTTGGCGCCTTGATGGCAGCGGATTGACGGGCCTGACAACAGAAGGGGATGTTTGCGAATGAAGAAGTACCGACAGGGATCGTGCGCAGCAGTGCTGGTGCTGCTGGTGGCGGCAGGATGCGGCAGGAACAACGAGGCCGGCGTGGCCGAACAGGCGCCGGCGGTAAGCGCTGCCGGACCGGCCGCCGCCGGGACCACGGCGGCGCCGGATCTGCGCGACGTGATCGAAACCACTTCACGCTATGTGGTGGGCATCAGCTATCCGCCGGCGGCCGCCAAATATCCGGGGCTGGCGCGAGCGCTGGTCACCTATGCCGCGGCGGCCAAGGAGGAGCTGTTGGAGGCGGTGGAGGTGCTGGGCAATGACAAGCCCACTGCCCCTTACGAGCTGTCGCTGAGCTTCGAGCTGGCGGTGGATACGCCGCGGGTCGTGGCCGCAACGGCGGATGGCAGCCGCTATACCGGCGGGGCCCACGGCGAGCCGCTGGTGGCGCGTTTCGTCTGGCTGCCGGGCCGGGAGGAAATGCTGAGCGCTGCGCAGATGGTGCCTTCCGGCGAGGGCTGGAAGGCCATCGGCGGTTATGTCGCGCGGCAGTTGCGCGAGCAGGCGATCGCCCGTGCCGAAGCGGAGGCGTTGTCACCGGAAGAGCAGCGGGCCCAGGTCCGCAACCTCTCCAAGATGATTGACGAGGGCACCTCGCCCACGGCGGACAACTTCGCCCAGTTCCAGCCGCTGCTGGATGCCGGCGGCCGTATCGCGGCGATCCGTTTCGTGTTTCCGCCCTATCAGGTCGGGCCATATTCGGACGGTACCCAGAGTGTGGATGTGCCGGCCAAGGTATTGCTGCCTTACGTGGCGCCGGCTTATCAGGAGTTGTTCGCAAACCCGTAACGTAACGGAGGCCGAAATGGTGGATGCAGGACTGCAACGGCGAGTTGAGGCATTGCTGCAGGAGGCCGACGTCACCCTCGGTGGCGACCGCCCGCAGGACATCCATATCCAGGATCCACGCTTCCACGCCCGGGTACTGGCGCAGGGCTCGCTCGGTCTTGGGGAGAGCTACATGGACGGCTGGTGGCAGGCCCGCTCGCTGGATGCCTTCCTGTTCCACCTGCTCAAGGCCAATCTGGACGAGCGCGTGCATGGCACCGGTGAGCTCTGGGATGCGTTGCGCGCCAAACTGTTCAACCTGCAGTCCGGGCAGGGCGGTTTCGAGGTCGCCAAGCGCCATTACGACCTGGGCAACGACCTGTACCAGGCCATGCTCGGGAAACGACTGGTCTACAGCTGCGGCTACTGGCGCAACGCCTACGACCTGGATACCGCGCAGGAAGCCAAGCTCGACCTGATCTGCCGCAAGTTGCGGCTCAGTCCGGGCATGCGGGTGCTGGATATCGGCTGTGGCTGGGGCGAAGCACTCAAGTTCGCTGCCGAGCGCTACGGCGTGCGCGGTGTTGGCATCACCATCTCGCAGGAGCAGGCGGTGTTTGCCAGCCAGCTGTGCGAGGGGTTGCCGGTGGATATCCGGCTGCAGGACTATCGCGAACTGGACGAGCCGTTCGATGCGATTCTCTCGGTCGGCATGTTCGAACACGTCGGGGTGAAGAACTACCGGACCTATTTCGAGGTGGCGCGGCGCTGCCTGCCGGACAATGGCCTGTTCCTGCTGCATGCCATCGGCACCAATGTCAGCCGTGACCATACCGATCCATGGATCGGCAAATACATCTTCCCCAATTCGATGCTGCCCTCGGCCGTGCAGATCACCGCCGCGATGGAGCGGTTGTTCGTGCTGGAGGACTGGCACAATTTCGGTACCGACTACGACCTGACGTTGCAGGCGTGGCGACGCAACGTGGAAGCAGCATGGGACCGGCTTGATGAGCGCTACGACGAGCGGTTCCGGCGGATGTGGCGCTTCTATCTGGCCGCGTCCATGGCCACCTTCCGCGCCCGCCATTCGCAGTTGTGGCAGCTGGTGCTGTCGCCGCAGGGCGTGGCGGGCGGATACATCGCGCCGCGTTGAATCCGGCGGTGCCTGGCGGTTGTCGATGGCATGAGAAAACCGCCCGGAATGTTCCGGGCGGTTTTCAGGCCAAACAGTGAAGGCGAGGCGTGTGGCTTACGGCGAGGCGGCTTCGCTGCCGCTGGTCAGGCCACGCTTTTCCAGCAACGGTTCGATCTGCGGTGCATGGCCGGCGAAGTTCTGGAACAGCTCCATCGCATCCACGCTGCCACCGCGCGACAGCAGGGTGTTGCGGAAATGGTCGCCATTGGCACGTGACAGACCGCCATTTTCGCGGAACCACTTCTGGGTGTTGGCATCGAGCACTTCGGACCAGATGTAGGCGTAGTAGCCGGCCGAATAACCGCCCATGATGTGGCTGAAGTAGGTGGTGCGGTAACGCGGCGACACCGGCCCGTAGTAGATGCCGTCCTTCTCCAGTGCGGCGCGCTCGAACGTGATCACATCCGCGGCCGCCGGCACCTCCTTCACGCCGATCTGGTGCCAGCTCTGGTCGAGCATCGCCGCGCCCAGGTATTCGGTGGTCAAAAAGCCCTGGTTGAACTTCGAGGCGGCGATCACCTTGTCCAGCAATGCCTGCGGCATCGCCGCGCCGGTCTGGTAGTGCTTGGCGTAGTTGGCCAGGATGCTCGGCTCGTCGGCCCACATCTCGTTGACCTGCGAGGGGAACTCGACGAAGTCGCGCGGCACCGCGGTACCGGAGAAGTAGGGGTATTTCACGTTCGAGAACATGCCGTGCAGGGCGTGGCCGAACTCGTGGAAGGTGGTGCTGACCTCATCCCAGGTCAGCAGCGTCGGCTTGCCGGCCGGCGGCTTGGGAATGTTGAGGTGGTTGGCGACCACCGGCTTGTTGCCGGTCAGCGCCGACTGCGAGACGTAGGCGTTCATCCACGCACCGCCACGCTTGGACTGGCGCGCGTACGGGTCGAAGATGAAGATCGCCAGCTGGCTGCCATCGGCGTCGAACACGTCATACACGGTGACGTCGTCGTGGTAGACCGGCAGGTCGGTGCGCTGCTTGAAGCTCAGGCCGAATTCCTTGCCGGCGGCGAAGAACACGCCGTTTTCCAGCACGCTCTTCAGCTCGAAGTACGGCTTGAGCTGGGATTCGTCGAAGTTGTACTTGGCCTGGCGCACCTTCTCGCTGTAGAAGGCCCAGTCCCACGGCTGCAGCTCGAAGCCCGGCTTCTTGGCGGCCTTCTGTTCGGCATCGATCATCGCCTGCAGGTCGGCGGCTTCGCGCTTGGCGTTGGCCACGGCGGCCGGGGCCAACTGGCCCAGCATCGCATTGACCGCTTCGGGGGTCTTGGCGGTCTGGTTGCCGAGCGAATAGGCGGCGTAGTTGTCAAAGCCCATCAGCGCGGCCTTCTGCGCGCGCAGGGTCATGATGCGCGCCACCAGTGCGGTGTTGTCGTAGTCACCGCCCTTGCTGCCACGCGACACCGACGCTTCGTAGATCTTCTGCCGCAGCGCGCGGTTGGTCAGGTTGGTCAGCGCCGGCTGGCCGGTGGTGTTGAGCAGGGCGATGACGTATTTGCCGTCCAGCTTGCGCGCCTTGGCCGCCTCGGCGGCCGCGGCGATCTGCTCGGCCGACAGGCCGTCCAGCTGCTTGACGTCATCGACCACGATGAAGGAGGCATTGACCTCGGCCAGCACGTTCTGGCTGAAGGTGGTACCCAGGTTGGCCAGCTCGGCGTTCATCGCCTTGAGCGTGGCCTTGTCGGCGTCGGACAGCTTGGCGCCAGCGCGGACGAAGTTGTCATGGTACTTCTCGACCAGCCGCAGGCCTTCGGCATCCAGGCCCAGCTTGGCGCGGTCGTTGTAGAGCTTTTCGATGCGCGCGAACAGCTTGCCGTTGAGGTTGATGGCATCCCGGTGGCCGGCGAATTTGGCCGAATACTCGGCCTGCAGCTGCTTGCGGGCGTCGTTGGTGTCGGCGCCGCTGAGCGCGAAGAACACGGTGGTGGCACGGTCCAGCACGGCGCCGCTTTTTTCCAGCGCGATCAGGGTGTTGTCGAAGGTCGGCTTGGCCTTGTTGTTGGCGATGGCCTCCACTTCCTTCAGCTGGAGCGCCATGCCGGCGTCGAAGGCCGGGGCGAAATCGCTGTCCCTGATCTTGTCGAACTGCGGAAAGTGCAGCGGCAGCGTGCTCTCGGCGAAGAACGGATTGGCCTGCTCGGCCGCCTGGGTGGTCGCGGTGGCGGCACTGGCCGAATAGGCCGGCAGGGCAAGGCCCAGGGTCACGGCGACAGCGAGGGCAAGGCGAGTGGTCAAGGGATGTTCTCCAGAAATATTGAACCGGTGAGGTTAACCCGTCCGCCGGGGGCTGGGGGGTGTCAAAGGGCAGGGTTGCCGCCGCGGACGTAGCGTGCGTGCGATACCCCGGATGCCGGCGTAGGCTGGCGGACCACGCAAGGAGTGATGCGATGACCACCGCTTTCGATTTTGAAGCCGCCGATCTGGATGGCCGGATCCAGCCGCTGTCCGCTTACGCCGGCAAGGTGTTGCTGGTGGTGAATGTGACGTCCAAATGCGGCTTCACGCCTCAATATGCGGGTCTGCAGCAGCTGTGGCGCCGCTACGGTCCGCAGGGGCTGGTGGTGCTGGGGTTTCCCTGTGACCAGTTCGGTCATCAGGAACCCGGCGATGCGGCGCAGATCCGCCAGTTCTGCTCGCTGAACTACGAGGTCGGCTTTCCCGTGCTGGCCAAGATCAAAGTCAATGGCGCCGATGCCGATCCGTTGTGGCAATGGCTGAAGCAGCAGAAGCCCGGGCTGCTCGGCATCGGTGCGATCAAGTGGAATTTCAGCAAATTCCTGGTCGGCCGTGCCGGGCAGGTGCTGAAGCGCTATGCGCCCACAGCTACCCCCGAGAGCCTGGCGGTGGACATCGAGGCCGCGTTGGGCAGCGCTGGGTAGAGGTGCCCGGCCTGGACGCAGGCGCTGGTGGGGACAGGCCAACAGCGCCATCCGTGGCCGCCCGTCCCCCGCTTGCAGCGCGTTGCGGGGGCGGCGCTGCTGTACGTGACTGCCATTGCCGGTACGGGCATTGGTGAGGTCGCTATTGATCACCGCGCCATGGGATTTCCGCAGCGGGCCGCGCGGCCACCGATCAACCCGGTGCGGGGAAAACGGCTGGATCGTCCTGATCCGGCCGATTTCACCGGGCGATACGTGCCGCGCGCCAACGCCTGCGGCCACGGCCACGCGTCCGGCAGCGCTTATTTCTCGACGAACGCGCGCTCGAACACATAGTGTCCGGGCTGGCCGATCCGCGGCGAGGTCTGGAAACCGCGGGCATCGAGCACGCTGCGCAGGTCGGCCAGCATCTGCGGGCTGCCGCAGATCATGGCGCGGTCGTGTTCGGGGTCCAGCGGCGGCAGGCCCAGGGTTTCCTGCATCTGGCCACTTTCCAGCAAGGCGGTCAGGCGGCCATGGTTGCGGAACGGCTCGCGGGTGACGGCCGGGTAATACAGCAGCTTGTCGCCGATCATGTCGCCAAGGAATTCGTGCTCGCGGATTTCCTTTTCAAAGTAATCGCGATAGGCGAGGTCTTTTTCAAAGCGCACGCCGTGGGTGAGGATCACCTTGTCGAAACGCTCGTAGGTTTCCGGGTCCTTGATCACGCTCAGCCACGGCGCCATGCCGGTGCCGGTGCCCAGCAGGTACAGGTGCTTGCCCGGATGCAGGTCGCTGATCAACAGGGTGCCGGTCGGCTTCTTGCCCACCAGTACCTTGTCGCCGGGCTGGATGTGCTGCAACCGCGAGGTCAGCGGGCCGTCTTCGACCTTGATGCTGAAGAACTCGAGGTTCTCCTCCCAGTTGGCGCTGGCGATGGAATAGGCGCGCAGCAGCGGGCGCGCTTCGGTCTCCAGTCCGATCATCACGAACTGGCCGTTCTCGAAGCGGAAACCGCTGTCGCGAGTGGTGGTGAAACTGAAGTAGGCGTCCGTCCAGTGACGGACTTCAAGCACCGTTTCGGCGCCAAAAGCGGAAGACATACCGTTGTTCGTATCCGGAAAGTTAGCCGCGCTATTCTATCCCGAATGAGAGGGACTCTCATTAACCCGGGCCATGCCGGGGTTTCAGCGGTAGCCGGCGGCCTGCAGCTCGAACAGTTCGGCGTAGCGGCCGCCTTGCGCCATCAGCTCGGCGTGGGTGCCGCTGGCTTCGATCCGGCCGTCAGCCAGCACCAGGATGCGATCGGCCATGCGCACGCTGGAGAAGCGGTGCGAGATCAGCACCGCGGTGCGGTTGTCCGACAGCTCCTTGAAGCGCTGGAACACCTCGAATTCGGCCCGCGCGTCCAGTGCGGCGGTCGGTTCATCGAGGATCATCACCTGCGCATCGCGCATGTAGGCCCGGGCGATGGCGATCTTCTGCCATTGGCCGCCGGACAGGTCCACGCCGGTCTTGAAGCGGCGCCCGATCAGCTGGTCATAGCCGCCGGGCAGGCCTTCGACCACTGCATCGGCCATCGCGCGGCGTGCGGCATCGCGGATCAGCGCCGGGTCGTCCATGGCGTCCACCCGCCCGACGCCGATGTTCTCGCCGGCAGACAGGTGGTAGCGCACGAAATCCTGGAAGATCACCCCCATATTGGCGCGCAGCTGGTGCAGGTCGTAGTCGCGCAGGTCGCGGCCGTCGAGCAGGATCCGGCCCTCATCCGGGTCATACAGGCGTGCGAGCAGCTTCACCAGCGTGGTCTTGCCGGCGCCATTTTCGCCGACCAGCGCCAGCACTTCGCCCGCACGCAGTTCGAAATCCAGGCCGCGCACCGCCCAGCGCTCGGCGTCGGGATAGCGGAAACCCACATTCTCGAACACGAAACCCTGGCGGATCGGTTGCGGTACCGGCAGCGCGTCGCTGCGTGACTGGATTTCCGGTTCGATGGCGAAGAACGAGAACAGGTCGTCCAGGTACATGGCCTGGCTGGCGACCTGCGAAAAACCGATCAGCAGCCCCTCCAGCAACTGCCGCAGGCGCTGGAAGCTGCCGGCCAGAAAGGTCAGGTCGCCAATGGAGAAGTCGCCGCGCACCGTGCGCCAGGCGATGTAGCCGTAGGCCACGTAGTAGCCCAGGGTGCCGAGCGCGGCCAGCAGGGTGCCCCAGACCGCGCGTTTGCGGGCCAGCGCGCGGTTGGCCAGGTAGAACCTGCTGGCCAGGGCGCGGTAGCGCTCGATCAGGAAACGGTGGAGGTTGAAGATCTTCACCTCCTTGGCGGTTTCCACGCTGGCCCCGGTCTGGCGCAGGTAGTCGAGCTGGCGGCGTTCCGGCGTCCACTGGAAGTTGAGCGAATAGCCGATCGCATTGAAGTGCGATTCGCCGATGAACGCCGGCACCAGCGCCACCACCAGCAGCGCGATCAGCCACGGGGCGTAGACGACCAGCCCGACGGCCAGACTGGCCACGGTGATCGCGTCCTGCACCTGGCCGAACAGCTGGCTCATCAGGTTCATCCGGCCCATGGTCTGGCGTCGCGCACGATCCAGCTTGTCCTGCACGTCCGGGTCTTCGAAATCCTCCAGATCCAGCTCCGCGGCATGCTCCATCAGGCGGATGCTGCTGGCATTGGTGAACAGCTCGGACAGCAATCCGTCGGCGTAGCTGACCAGCCGGCCGAGCAGGTCCGACCCGATCGCCAGCCCCAGCTCGATGGCCAGCAGCAGCAACAGGTGGTCCAGCAGGTGGGTGGACAGCGCCTGCTCCAGCGGCGGGAAGGCGCCGGGCAACCCTGCCAGCCGCACCGCCTCGTCGATGATCAGCTTGCCCACGTACAGCATCGCCACCGGCAGCAGCGAGCGCAGCAGGCGCAGCCCGAGGCTGGCCAGGGTCAAGCCGCGGCTGGTACGCCAGATCATGTGCAGGAACGGCGGCAGGTTGCGCATCGCGTTGAAGCGCGCACGCAGGCTGGGCTGGGTTCGTGCGGTGGGAGCGGGGGTGGTTGGCATTACGGGCGCAACGCGGACGCGGAAGACGGCTTCAGGGTAAGCGCATCGGCGTCTGCGGCACAGGCGGCAGCCACGCAGCCACCCCAGCGTGGCCACCGGCAACCGGCAATGCCAAAAACCCCCCGAAGCATCTGCCGCAGCAGGGTTTTACGGCCCTGGTCTGATGCCGCCCACCGGACATCGCCGCGAATGCGGGGCACGCTCAGCGCCGCGGGCCTTCCGGTGGCGGGGGATCGGAGGACTGCAGCGCCACCGGCAGGTGCCAGCCGTAATGCATGGCCATCATCCGCAGGCCGAAGCACAGACCGGCCCCGGCCAGGGCGCAGGGCACGGGCGGCAGGCCGCCCCAGTGCCCCAATGCCACCACGGCGGCGCCGGCCAGCGCGGCAACGGCATACAGCTCGGCCTGCAACACCAGCGGTACCTGCGCCAACAGCACGTCACGGGCGATGCCGCCGCCGATGCCGGTAAGCATGCCCAGCGCCGCGGCGATCGGCGGATCGATGCCGTACGACAGTGCTTTCTGTGTGCCGGCCACGGCGAACAGGGCAAGGCCCATCGCATCGAACATGCGTACCGGGTATTGCATGCGCTCGATCAGCGGCGCCCAGAAGAAGGTGACGGTGCCGGCAGCCAGGGTAATGGCCGGGTAGCGCCAGTCGCTGATCGCCGCCACCGGAGTGGCGCCGATCAGCAGGTCGCGGGTGATGCCGCCGGCCAGCGCGGCGGCGAAGGACAGCACCAGCACGCCGAAGATATCCAGATGGCGGCGCACCCCCATCGTCGCCCCGGACAGGGCGAAAACGAAGGTGCCGATGAGGTCGAGGATCAGTACCAGAGTATTCATGATGGGGATTGTGACCGCTGCCGGCGGGGCCGGCCATCGTGGCCGCTGCCTGCGATGCGGACCGGCGCAGGCCGCTTTCGGCTTGCCGGCGTAGAATGGCCGGGTTCTCCCACTGCAAGCCGAGTCGAAGCCCGCCGTGAGCCATCCCGTCAATTCCCGTGATTCCCGTCAGCCGGTCTCCATCAAGCAGGAAGACCTGATCCAGTCCATCGCCGACGCGCTGCAGTACATCTCGTACTACCACCCGGTCGATTACATCAAGAGCCTTGCCGCCGCCTACGAGCGCGAGGAGTCGCCGGCCGCCAAGGAGGCGATGGCCCAGATCCTGATCAATTCACGGATGTGCGCCGAAGGTCACCGGCCGATCTGCCAGGACACCGGCATCGTCACCGTGTTCCTGGAAATCGGCATGAACGTGCGCTGGGACGACGCCACCATGGGCGTGGAGGACATGGCCAACGAGGGCGTGCGCCGCGCCTACGCCTACCCGGACAACAAGCTGCGCGCCTCGGTGCTGGCCGATCCGGCCGGCAAGCGCACCAATACCCGTGACAACACCCCGGGCGTGGTCAACGTCAAGGTGGTGCCGGGCAACACGGTCGAGGTGATCGTCGCGGCCAAGGGCGGCGGTTCGGAGGCCAAGAGCAAGTTCGCCATGCTCAACCCGTCCGACTCGATCGTGGACTGGGTGCTCAAGACCGTGCCGACCATGGGCGCCGGCTGGTGCCCGCCGGGCATGCTCGGCATTGGCATCGGCGGCACCGCCGAAAAGGCGATGCTGCTGGCCAAGGAATCGCTGATGGAGCCGATCGACATCAACGAGCTCAAGGCCCGCGGCGCGTCCAACCGTGCCGAAGAGCTGCGCCTGGAGCTGTACGACAAGGTCAATGCGCTGGGCATCGGTGCACAGGGCCTGGGTGGCCTGACCACGGTGCTGGACATCAAGGTCAAGGACTTCCCGACCCATGCCGCCAACCTGCCGGTGGCGATGATCCCCAACTGCGCCGCCACCCGCCACGCGCACTTCACCCTGGACGGCAGCGGCCCGGTGATGCTGGATCCGCCGTCGCTGCAAGACTGGCCGCAGATCACCTACGATGCCTCCAAGGGCACCCGGGTCGACCTGGACACGATCACCCCGGAAGACGTGGCCAGCTGGAAGCCGGGCCAGACCCTGCTGCTCAACGGCAAGCTGCTGACCGGCCGCGATGCCGCGCACAAGCGCATGGTGGAAATGCTGGACAAGGGCGAGCCGCTGCCGGTCGATCTGAAGGGCCGCTTCATCTACTACGTTGGCCCGGTCGATCCGGTGCGCGACGAAGTGGTGGGCCCGGCCGGCCCGACCACGGCGACCCGCATGGACAAGTTCACCCGCCAGGTGCTGGAACAGACCGGCCTGCTGGGCATGGTCGGCAAGGCCGAGCGTGGCCCGGCGGCGATCGAGGCGATCCGTGATAACAAGTCGGCCTACCTGATGGCGGTGGGCGGTTCGGCCTATCTGGTGTCCAAGGCGATCAAGGCGGCCAAGGTGGTCGGTTTCGCCGATCTGGGCATGGAGGCCATCTACGAGTTCACGGTGCAGGACATGCCGGTGACCGTGGCGGTGGATTCCACCGGCGAGTCGGTGCACACCACCGGTCCGCGCGAATGGCAGGCCCGCATCGGCAAGATTCCGGTGGTGGTCGAATAAACCGCCAGTGCTGCCGAGGATGCCGAAACGGCCCGGGTTCTGCCCGGGCCGTTTTGTTTTCCGGCGGAGCCGGTCAGCGGAGGGCCGGCACATCGCTGGTTGGGGCGCCTGCCCTTGGCGCAAATCAGCTACGGACACCCAGATTCAGAGCCTGGTTCTTTGCTTTATCAGCTTCGTAATTCTTTCGCTGTGTTTTGCGGGCCAGGTCGGGCCCGCATTGGCGTTCCACTTGCCAGATGCGGGCGATCAGTTTCCCCGCCGGATGTTCGGGTTGGCGGGCCAGCAGAGTCGGGTCGTAAACAGCCCTGCGAATGCCTTCGCCGGACGGCTGATACTCGAATACAAATCCGTCGCCGTGCACGGGGCGAGAATTTCGGGGCCATACCGGTGCCGCGGGCCCATTTTTTTCAATATAGGAAAGTTGCATGAGCGCCTGCTCTGCCTGAACAAGAGACGGGCATTGCTTCTCGTCCAGATAGGTTTCACAGCTGTAGCCCATGGACTGGTGTACCAGGCGGGCTTGCAATTGGTTTGAGCGGCGCAGCTCGAATACATCTGCTTGCGGTATGTAATCCCCATATCCACCCAATCGGTAGTGGCCCTCCGCTACGGGACCCATCCGTTCCATGACCTCACCTTGGCCTTCTTTGCGGCAGATGATGCCCGGCTCCACGGCCCAGCCCAAAGCGCCGGCGAGCAACAAGGAAATCATCATCCGTTGTAGTCAGGAAGCAGAGCCCGCACCTTTTCCGGCGGGCGACACAGTGCAGTGCCCTTGGGGGTGCGCACGATCGGGCGGTTGATCAGCGCCGGGTGCGCGGCCATGGCGTTGATCAGCGCCAAGTCGTCGTCAAGCTGCGCGGCCAGTCCCAGCTCACTGTACGCGGCCTCCTTGCTGCGCAGCAGGTCGCGCGCGGGCATACCCATTTCGGCCAGCAGGGTATGCAACTCGGTCGCCGAGGGCGGCGTGTCCAGGTAATTGATGACCTCCACCTCCGCGCCTGCTTCCTGAAGCAGCGCCAGTGCGCCACGGGAATTGGAACAGCGCGGGTTGTGCCAGATTGTCGCTTTCATCAGAACCACTCCAGAAGTGAAACACCTACACCGATGTAGGTGGCTTTGTGGTTGTAATCGATCAGGCTTTCGCCATAGCCGTCGAACACCTGCACATGTCCGCGCAGCTGCTTGTTGAGCGGGAAGCCGTAGTCGAGCTGCAGCGCCCCATGCGCGCGCTTGCCGCTGCGCAGCGAATGCCGGGCCATCAACGCCAGTTCATGGCCATCGCGGTTGTAGACCAGGGTGGCGTCACCGCGGCCCATGTAATCCTGGATATCGGGATTGTTGTCGTCGCGTGATCCTTCGGGAATGCGGTACCACGGACGCAGCGTCAGCGCCCAGTTCTCCCGGTCCAGCCCGACATTGAAGATCACCCGGTTCCAGCTGCGCGACAGCGGGTCGCTGCGGCCATTGGACTGGTGGTTGAGCTGGATCGCGCTCATGCGGCCGTTCCAGCCGAACAGTGAATAGCCATTGCGGAACACCNCGACAGCGGGTCGCTGCGGCCATTGGACTGGTGGTTGAGCTGGATCGCGCTCATGCGGCCGTTCCAGCCGAACAGTGAATAGCCATTGCGGAACACCAGCATCACTTCCGGCTCGTAGTCGGTTTCCCGGAACGGACGCGACAGCGCGCTGTTGTAGGCCTGCCAGTGCGAGCTCTGGGTATAGCCGCCCCAGATATCGCCGTTGTTGCCGAACAGGTTTTCGGCGATCTTGGTCTTGAAGCTGATCTGGAATTTGACCTCGGAGCTGCTCAGGTCTTCGGGCTGGGAGACCGAATTGGCCGGGTTGGGCGATTGCGGCATCTGGTTGGGCTTGCTGGCCCAGAACGCCGGCAGCAGATAGACCGGCTTGTAGGCACGCAGTTGGAAGGTGCCCAACTTGGAATCCTTGGCCAGCTCCCAGCGGCTGTCCAGCAGGGAGCCCTTGCCAATATTGGCCATCACGTCCTCCCGCTCGTCATAGGCAAACAGTTCGCGCACCCGCTTGCGTACGCCGCCCGTGCCGGTGCTGTCCTGCAATGCCTGTGGGGTTTGTTCCTGCCTTTTTTCAAGCAGCGCAGCGCTGGCCGCCGCATCGGCGGCGCGGGTGTCGACCGGGGCACGGCCGAGCGCGGTGTCGTAACAGGCCAGGCGTGCCGCGTCCGCGTCCAGGGCCAGGCAGGCCTCGGGGGATGCCGGCATGGGCGTGGCATCCTGGGCAAAAGCCAGTGGCGATATCGCCGGCAAGGACAGTAGCAGGAGCCGGTGGAGCGGACGTTTGCGCATGGGAGCTTCCGTTGCGGGTACAGAGGAGTGAAGGCGGGCGACGGGGGCGGGAACTTCCGGAAGGTTCCGTCGCCAGCTGCCCGATCCGTCCATATTGTCGATGATCCGGATTCTGACGGCAGCACGCAGCGGTTTTTCGCCCTTTCCGCGTCGCCGGCGGCAAGTCGGAGAAAAGCCATGTGCGGCGCCTGCGTGCGGTTGCAGTGGCTGCTCCCGCGCGTTGCGGGAATTGCGGGCAGATGATGGGAGAGAGGCGCCTCAGATAAACCAGGCAAGGGCGAACACCCCCAGCATGGCCAGCGCCAGGCCGAGTTTGAAGGCGACTCCCAGAATGATGCCCAGCCAGGTGCCCAGTCCGACTTTCGCGGCCTGGCCGATTTGCCGGCCGTGCCAGTATTCGCCAAGCAGGGCGCCGATAAATGGCCCCACAAACAGCCCGATCGGCATGAAAAACAGCCCGGCCACGGTGCCGGCGAGGGACCCCCACACCGCCTTGCGGTTGGCGCCGAGCCGCTGTGCACCGGCCGTGGTGGCAATCAGGTCGATGACAAGCGATACCAGCGTCAACAGTCCCAGGATCAACAAGGGCAGCCAGCCCACGTGCTGGAACCCGTCTGCCCAGGCCGCCAGCAGCAATCCGGCAAACACCAGTGGAATACCGGGCAGGACCGGCAGCACCACGCCGGCGATGCCCGTGAGCACCAGCACCGTGGCGACCAGATACAAGATGAACGAAACGTCGATAATTGTCCCCGGTGTGCTGAAATGGACTTGACAGGGCGGTGTTTTGGATATTGCAAATAGGTTGCGCGCGGGTTACGTTTCAGCCGCTGAGCTTGGCAAGGTCACCGTGAATCGTGGCCTGATGGGTTGAGTGATCGATCCGCTGCACCTCGCTTCCTCCTTGCAGTCAGCCGCCCTAGAAGGGGCGTATCCAACAACGAGATCCTGTTACATGGAGTCAGTGAGATGTCCGATCGCGAAACCGGTACCGTCAAGTGGTTCAATGATGCCAAGGGGTTCGGCTTCATCAGCCGCGCAAATGGCGAGGATGTGTTTGTGCATTTCCGCGCCATCCAGACCGATGGCTTCAAGAGTCTGAAAGAAGGCCAGCAGGTCAGCTTCACGGTCGTCCAAGGGCAGAAGGGCCTGCAGGCCGACGCCGTGCAGCCGGCCTGATTTCCCCGGGCACATGCAACAGAAAGGCCCGCTTGCGCGGGCCTTTCTGTTGGGGGGGGCACGCTGACCGGTCAGCGCAGCACAACACGTCCGTTGACGACGCGGACATAGGTGTTCTCGCGGATTCCTCCCAGGTCTTTCTGGTTGATCACGACCACGCGGCCGTCATCCATCCGTACCTGGATGTCGTAGGAGTCGCCGGTGACATTCTGCTGGATCTTGTTGCCGGCCAATGCGCCGGCTGCAGCGCCCGCGACGGAGGCGATGTTCTTGTTGCCGCGGCTGCCGCCGGTATGGTCGGAAATCTCATGGCCGGCCACGGCGCCGACAATGCCGCCCAGGATGGCGCCAGTGGCGGCAGGCGCGGTGCGCCCCGAGGCCACTGTATCGATACGGGTGACGATGCCGCAGTCGTTGCAACGCGTGTTCTGGTAGCCCTGGTTGCCGTAGCTGTTGTTGCTGTAGCCGCCGTTGCTGTAGCCGGGTGAGGTGGCACAACCGGCCAGCGCCAGGCTGGCAACGGCGCCGACGGCGATCAGTTTGATGTTCATGGTGGTTCTCCTTGCCAGTGAAAAGGATGCGGAGTTGATCCGCATGGCGCCGATCGTGTCGCCTTGCACGTGAACACAGTGCCAACCGTGCGTCAGGATGAATACGAGTTCGCAGTCAACGGAAATCCTGGTGACAGGCCTTGCAATCAGTTCCGATGGCTTCATTCAGCGTTGCCAGCGCGACGCAATCCTGTGGCGGCGCGGCCAGCGCATCGTTCAAGGTCGCGCGGAACCGGCTGGCATGCTGCTGGAAGCGGCTGTCATCGCGCAGGCCGGGAAACGCCAGGTCCAGGTCATTGGACAGCAGGCGCATGGCCTGCAGGCGTGGAACGACCTCGGTGGCGCCGCACCGGTTCTGATCCCGGCTCTTGCGCAGCATTTGCGCCTGCGCATTCATGACGTGCATCAGGCTGCCGGGAAGCGGGTCCTGGCGGGCGTGGATGGCGCGCACCAGCATCACCGTGGCGACGGCACCGATCAGCAGACCGGCGATGAGCACAAACAGATAGCGCGAAGCGTTGGACGGCGGACGAGGGGCGTCAGGCATGGGCACGGGCTCGGTTTGGGTTCTGGCGATGGTACGACGCGCGGCGCGGCGGCGGTCACGTTTAAAATGCGCGCATGAATGAACAACTGCGTGAACGTTTTGCCGGTATCGACCGGTTGTATGGTGCCGGCACCATCGAGCGGCTTTCGGCGTGCCGGGTGGCCGTGGTCGGCATGGGCGGGGTCGGCTCGTGGGTAGTGGAGGCGTTGGCGCGCACCGCGGTGGGCCATCTCACCCTGATCGATGCCGATGACATCTGCGTCTCCAACACCAACCGCCAGTTGCCGGCGCTGGCCGGGCAGTACGGCCGCAACAAGGCTTTGGCGATGGCCGAACGCTGCCGGGCGATCAATCCGGATATCGAGGCCGAGGCGATCGAGGACTTCCTCACCGTTTCCAATATGGAGCCGTTGCTGGACCGCGGCTTCGACCTGGTGATCGATGCCTGTGACAGTTTCCGGGTGAAGGTGGAGGCGATCGCCTGGTGCCGCCGCCGCAAGCTGCCGATTTTGACCGTCGGCGCGGCCGGTGGGCGTACCGATCCGACCCTGGTGAGGATCCGCGATGTCTCGCGTACCGAGCATGACGCGATGATGGCGCTGATCCGCAAGAAATTGCGGACCGACTTCCATTTCCCCAAGAACGCCTCGCGTTACTTCGGGGTACCGGCGGTGTACTCGCTGGAGAACGTCAAGTATCCGCAGGCCGATGGCAGCGTGTGCGGGCTGCGGCCGCAGCTGGGGGCCGATGCTGCGCTGAAGCTGGACTGTGGCGCCGGACTGGGCGCTGCCACACACATCACCGGCGCATTCGCGTTTGCCGCGGTGGGCAAGGCGCTGGAGATGCTGCTCAAACCGCGTCCGGGCAGGCAGGTTGGGACGGGGGCGGCGGAGGGGGCCATGTCGCAGGAGGTGGCGGCCGGATGAGGGGCATGCGCGCGGCCTGCTTCAGCGTGCCGGCAGGTTGAACAGGCGGCGGGCGTTGGCGGTGGTTTGCGTGGCGATCTCGGCCACCGGCTGCCGGCGTAACGCCGCCACCGTCTCGACAATGTGGGTGAGCCGCGCCGGTTCGTTGCGTTGGCCGTGGATGGCCAGGTCCGGCTGGTCGGGTGCATCGGTTTCCAGCAGCAGGAATTCCAGCGGCATCCCGGCCACCAGCGTGCGCAGGCGATTGGCGCGCGGATAGGTGATGGGCCCGCCAAGGCCGATCAGGAAGCCCAGATCCCACAGCTGGCGCGCCTGCTCGGGGCTGCCGGAGAAACTGTGCACCACGCCGCGCAAGCCACCGGTGCGGCGGATCGACAGAATCACTTCCTCCACCGCGCGCCGCGCGTGCACGATCAGCGGCAGCCGGTGGTCGCGGGCCAGCTGCAGCTGGCCGTTGAAATAGTGGCGCTGGCGGTCCGGGTCCAATCCCTCGATGAAGAAGTCCAGCCCGCATTCGCCGATCGCGCAGGGGCGCTCACGTTCAATCCATTCACCCAGCGCGGCCAGATGTTCGGGCCGGTGTTCGGCCAGGAACATCGGATGCAGGCCAAAGGCAGGGTAGAGACCGGGATGCTGGGCGCACACCGATTTCAGCTTGGCCCAGCTGCCGGCGGTGACCGCCGGAACCACCTGGGCCACCACTCCTGCGGCCGCGGCGCGCGCCATCACGGCGCTGCGGTCGGAATCGAATTCGGCCGCATCCAGATGGCAATGGCTGTCGATCAATTGCACCGGCTCAACGCCTGCGCGGCAGCGCCGGCGGCTGGACCGGATCCTTGCGGCGCTTCCAGTTGGCCAGCAACAGGGTACCCAGGCCGAACAGGATCTCGTCGATGAATGGCACCGGGTCGGGCAGCAGCACGCTGAGCACGAACAGCGCGGCGGTGATTTTGAACAGGGTGGGATAGCGCAGCTTGCGCGCCCATCCCAGCAGCGGCAGCAGTATCGGGCTCGACATGGCGGGGTCCTTCAGGATCGTGGAAGACGCTAACACGCCCGATATTGCGACGCAGGCTCAACTTTCGAAGGGCAATTGTTAGGGCCGGATGGATCTGTTCAGCTTGATCATGGTGGAATTGCGCCCATCAACAGTGCGGATCTTCCGCAAGGAGCTGGAAATGAAGAGCAACACGACAACGATCCTCGTTGCTGCGGGAGCCTTGCTGGTCGGCGGCATCGCCACTGCTGCATTCATGAGTGGCCGCGACAAGACCCCCGCGGTGCTGGGCGATGCCGGTCGTCCGGTGCTTGATACCGCGCTGGTGGCCGACGATGCCGTGGCCAAGGATGAGCTGGCTGCCGGTGGCAAGCTTGAATACGCCGATGTGCTCAAGGTCAACCCGGTGACGCAGAAGGAAAAGCTGTACGCCGCGGTCATCGGCACCGAGCCGGTACGGGAAACCTCGACCACCACCGTGCCGCGTGAAGTGTGCGAGGACGTGCAGGTGCAGGAACGCCTGCCGGAGCGTGACGGCAACGTCGGCGGCACCGTGGCCGGTGCGGTGATCGGCGGCCTGCTGGGCAACCAGGTTGGCGGCGGCAACGGCAAGAAGGCGGCCACGGCGGCCGGTGCGGTGGCGGGCGGGGTGATCGGCAACCAGGTCGACAAGCGCCATGTGGGTGGCCGCGTGGTCACCCGCACCGAGCGTCAGTGCCGTACCGAGAACAGCACCTCCGAGTCCTCGCGCGTGACCGGTTACAACGTCACCTACCGCAACGCCGACGGCACCACCGGCACCATGCGCATGGACAGCAAGCCCGGCAGCCGGATCGCCATGGGCAATGCCAACCAGACCATCGGGTACGACGTGACCTATCGTTACGATGGCCAGGAAAAGACCATCCGTATGCCGGCCAAGCCGGCCAGTGACCGCCTGCCGGTGGTCGATGGCCAGGTGGTGACGCAGACGGCTGCGGTCGAAACGGCGTCCAGCAAACAGTAACCGCCATCCCATGGATGACAGCACCGGGGCCGGCATTGCCGGCCTCGTTGCATTTCAGGGTCACGACCAAGCGCCGGGGCCGCATCGGCGGGCATCGGCTGGCTATCGGGAACGTTGGGATGGGAGAGGGGGCCATTCCATCGCCCGGGACAACGTCAACGCACGGCGGTGGCCCAGGCTGGGCCCGTCCTGTTGATTGGCGGATCGAGCGCCTGCCGGCCCGATCGGCACGCAATCCGGGGACGGGTTGAATCGCGGCAGGCGTGGCGCGGCCGCGGCCGCCCGGACGATTGCTGCGGCGGCCCTTTTCAATACGATGTGATTGCGGTGTGATTGACGGCGTCCGGTATCGGCAACCACCCGAGGAATCGCAGCGATGGGCACTCCGCGAGCGCCACTGACCGTATATGGCATGTCCACCTCGGGCAATTGCCACAAGGTGCGGTTGCTGCTCGAGCAGTTGGGCAGCCGTTACCGCTGGGTGGAGGTGGACAGTGCCCACGGCCAGACCCGCAGCGCCGAGTTCCTGGCGCGCAATCCGAATGGAAAAGTGCCGATCCTCGAGCGCGAGGACGGCCGCATCCTGACCGAATCCAACGCCATCCTGTGCTGGCTGGCTGAAGGCACGCCGTTTCTGCCCGCGGACAGATGGCAGCGCGCGCAGGCGCTGTCGTGGATGTTTTTCGAGCAGTACAGCCACGAGCCGTATATCGCGGTGGCGCGTTTCATCTGCGGCTGGACCGCCGCTGATTCGCCGCGCCGCGGCGAGCTGCCTGCGCTGCGCGCGCGCGGGCACCAGGCGTTGGCGGTAATGGAACGGCATCTTTCCGACAACGACTGGTTCACCGGTGCGGATTACGGCATCGCCGACATCGCGCTGCACGCCTATACCGCGGTCGCGCCGCATGGCGGCATCACGCTGGAGCCGTACCCGTCAATCCGGCGCTGGCTGGCGCGGATCGGCCAGCAGTCCGGCTTTGTGGCGATGCCTGAACCTGACGCCGAGGCCGGCGCCCGAATCGCCCGATCACACTGAATCTTCCTCTCATCATCTCCCGTCGTGGAGCGGAGTCCGACTGCATGTTCGCAAGTGTTCCCCATCCCATTCCGGCACGTATGAAGGGTCTGAACCGCGCCGAGATCTGTGACTTCAACTTCACCGAATTCGTAAAAGGATTGCCCGAGGGGCCGCGTAGCGCGCCGCAGGACGAGGCGCCGGTGGTGCCGGGAAGCGCCCTGGATGTGCGCGGGTTCCGCGAACTGTTCCAGTCGCAGCTGATCAGCCGCCATCTGGACCTGATGGCGCGCGTGCTGCGGGTACAGAACAAGGTCTTCTACACCATCGGTTCCTCCGGCCACGAGGGCAACGCCATGGTGGCGCGGGCGGCGCGGCATACCGATCCGGCGTTCCTGCACTACCGCTCCGGCGGGTTCATGGCCGAGCGCTTCCGCAAGCTGCCGGGCATGGACCCGGTGATGGATTCGGCGCTGTCGTTTGCCGCCAGCAAGGATGATCCGGCCAGTGGCGGCCGCCACAAGGTGTGGGGCAGCAAGCCGCTGTGGGTGCTGCCGCAGACCTCCACGATCGCCTCGCACCTGCCCAAGGCACTGGGAACGGCGATGGCGATCGAGGCCGGCAAACGTCTGGGGCATCCGCTGCCCATTCCCGAAGACAGCATCACCATCTGCTCGTTCGGCGACGCCTCGGCCAACCACGCCACCGCGCAGACCGCCTTCAATACCGCGTCCTGGAGCGCGTACCAGAAGCTGCCGGCGCCGGTGCTGTTCGTGTGCGAGGACAATGGCATCGGCATTTCGGTGAAAACCCCCAGCGGCTGGATCGGCGAGAGCTTCCGCAACCGCCCCGGGCTGGATTACTTCCAGGCCGACGGGCTGGATCTGGCGCACGGCTATGCGGACGTGCAGCGCGCGGTGCAGCACTGCCGGCAGACGCGGCGGCCGACCTTCCTGCATCTGCGCACGACCCGGCTGATGGGCCACGCCGGTACCGATTTCGAGATCGAATGGCGGGCGCTGGACGAGTTGTGCGCGGTCGAGGCGTCCGACCCGCTGCTGCGCTCGGCGCAGATCGCGGTGGAGTCCGGTGTCATGGACAAGGCCGAAGTACTGGCGCTGTACGAACAGACCCGCCAGCGCTGTTTTGCCGCGGCCGAAGCGGCGGACCAGCGCCCGCGGCTGGCGTCACTGGCCGAGGTGGTGCGGCCACTGGCACCGTATTCGCCGGACAAGGTGCAGGCCGAAGCGGCGCGGGCGGATTTTGCCGCGCGGCGCCTGCAGGTCTTCGGCAGCGAAGCGGCTTTGCCGGAAAACCAGCCGCCGCGGCATCTGGCGGTCCAGATCAACCAGGCACTGCACGACCTGTTTTGCAAGTACCCCGAAACGGTGCTGTTCGGTGAGGACGTGGCGCAGAAGGGCGGGGTCTACACGGTCAGCAAGGGCCTGTTGAAAGCCTTCGGCGCGCGCCGGGTGTTCAACACGCTGCTCGATGAAACCATGATCCTGGGCATGGCCCAGGGGTTCGCCAACATGGGCATGCTGCCGGTGCCCGAGATCCAGTACCTGGCCTACCTGCACAACGCCGCCGACCAGCTGCGTGGCGAGGCCTGCTCGCTGCAGTTCTTCTCCAACGACCAGTATCGCAATCCAATGCTGGTGCGCATTGCCGGGCTGGGTTACCAGAAGGGCTTCGGCGGTCACTTCCACAATGACAATTCGATCGCTGCCATCCGCGACATCCCCGGGCTGGTGGTGGGCTGCCCGTCGCGCGGCGATGACGCCGCCACGATGCTGCGTACCCTGGCGGCGCTGTCCAGGGTGGACGGGCGGGTCTGCGTATTCCTTGAACCGATCGCGCTGTACATGACCAAGGATCTGCATCAAGCCGGAGATGGCCAGTGGCTGTTCCCGTACCCGGCAGCGGATGAGGCGATGCTGCCGGGCGAAGGGCGGGTCTATGCCGAAGGCGCCGCGGACCTGGTGATCTTCACCTATGGCAATGGCGTGCCGATGAGCCTGCGTGCGGCCACGGGTATCGAGGCCGCGCACGGCTGGAAGGTCAAGGTGGTGGACCTGCGCTGGCTGGTGCCGTTGAACGCGGACTTCATCGCCGCGCAGGCGGCCGGGACCCGGCGGATCATTGTGGTGGACGAGGGGCGGCGCAGTGCCGGGGTGGGCGAAGGGGTGATCACCGCGCTGGTCGAGGCCGGTCACGGCGCGCTGCCGATGCGTCGGGTGGTGGGCGCCGACACCTATACCCCGTTGGCCGGTGCGGCGTTGCTGGTGCTTCCGGGCGACAATGACATCTTGAACGCCGCCGCGGAGCTGGCGCAGGAATAGATATGTGTGGATTGGCGGGAATGCTGCTGCCGGTGGCGCGGCAGCAGGAGCAGGTGTTGTCGGCGTTGGCCGGGGCGATGGGCGATGCGTTGGCCCACCGTGGCCCGGATGACCGCGGGGTGTGGGTCGATGCGGCCGAGGGCGTCGCCCTGGCCCATCGCCGCTTGAGCATCCTCGACCTCTCGCCGCTGGGCCACCAGCCGATGGCCTCGGCCGATGGCCGCTACCAGTTGGCCTACAACGGCGAGATCTACAATTTCGCCGCGCTGCGCACCGAGCTGGAGGCGGTCGGCCATGGCTTCCGCGGCCACTCGGACACCGAGGTGTTGCTGGCGGCGATCATGCAGTGGGGGCTGGAGATGGCGCTGCAGCGCTGCAACGGCATGTTCGCCATCGCGTTGTGGGACCGCCAGCAGCGCTGCCTGTCATTGGCCCGTGACCGCGTTGGCAAAAAGCCGCTGTACTACGGCTGGGCCGGTGACGCCCTGGTGTTCGGCTCCGAACTCAAGGCGCTGTGGCAGCACCCGGATTTCGACAACGGCATCGACCGCGACGCGCTGACCCTGTTGCTGCGGCTGGACTACATTCCGGCGCCGCATTGCATCCACGAGCGCGCCTTCAAGCTGATGCCCGGGCGCATCCTGCGCCTGGATGCGGCCAGCGTGGCCGCGGGGGCCGCCGCGCACCGGCCGGATCAGGCGCAGCAGCCATTCTGGAACGCGCGCGAGCGCATGCAGGCGGCACTGGTCCATCCGTTCAGCGGTGACGACGCGCAGGCCGAGGAACAGCTGGACCGGCGCCTGCGCCAGGCGGTGGGACTGCGGATGGTGGCCGACGTGCCGGTCGGGGTGTTCCTTTCCGGCGGCACCGATTCCTCCATCGTCGCGGCGATGATGCAGGCGCAAAGTACGCAGCCGATCCACAGTTTCAGCATCGGCTTTGCAGGCTCGCACCACGACGAGGCGCCGCTGGCCAAGGAGGTGGCCACCCATCTGGGCAGCGACCACACCGAGCTGTATGTCACCGGCGCCGACGCGCTGGCGGTGGTGCCGCAGCTGCCGGCGATGTTCGATGAACCCTTTGCCGATGCCTCGCAGGTGCCCACCGCGCTGGTCGCACGGCTGGCCCGTGGCGGCGTCACCGTGGCGTTGTCCGGCGATGGCGGCGACGAGCTGTTTTTCGGCTACACCCGTTACCAGCGGGCAATGCGCAACTGGGCGATGCTGCGGAAGGTGCCCGGCGCGGTGCGCGGCTGGCTGGGCCAGCGCGCCGCCGGACAGGGCGAGGCTTCACGAGCCGGGGGACTGGCGGCGCTGCTGGCCGAAACCGGTGCCCGGGGCATCGGCGATGTGTACCGCAACCGGATTTCGCGCTGGCGCGATCCTGCCGCGGTGGTGCTGGGCGCGCATGAGCCGGCCACCTTCTACAGCCTGGCCGATCCGCTGCATGGCGCCGGCAGCCCGGCCGACGCGATGATGCTGGCCGATTTCACCACCTATCTGGCCGACGATTTGCTGTGCAAGGTCGATCGCACCACCATGGCGGCCAGCCTGGAAGCGCGGGCGCCACTGCTGGACTGGGAAGTGGCCGAGTTCGCCTGGTCGTTGCCGATGCGGATGAAGCTGCGCGATGGCGTCAGCAAATACCTGCTGAAGAAGGTGCTGTGCCGCTATCTGCCGGCGCCGATGGTGTATCGCGGCAAGCGCGGCTTTGGCGCACCGGTCACCCAGTGGCTGCGCGGTGACCTGCAGCCGTGGGCGGGCGATCTGCTGTCGGCGCCGCGCCTGCACGGAGACGGCATATTCGATGCTGCGGCCATCGGCGCGATCTGGGGGCGGTTCCGCCAGGGCGAGCGCAAATGGCATACCCACCTGTGGAATGTGCTGATGTTCCAGGCCTGGCAGGAGCACTGGCGCGCGAGCCGGGCCGATGTGGCCTCACGTTCGTCGTGACCGTTCTTCACTGTTGCCGAAGGGGACGCTGACTACGCTGTGCGGGTCTTTTCCTTTGGAGGACCGGCATGTACCGCATCGTTGTTTTCGTCGGCAGCCTGCGCAAGCAGTCCATCAACCTGCAACTGGCCCGCGCGCTGGAAAAACTGGCCGCCGGCCAGGCCACGTTCGAATACGCGCGGATCGATGACCTGCCGTTGTACAACCAGGACAATGACGGCGATTTCCCGGCACAGGGCGTGCGCCTGAAAAATCACGTGCGCGGTGCCGACGCGGTGCTGTTCGTCACCCCCGAGTACAACCGCTCGATCCCGGGCGTGCTCAAAAACGCGATCGATACCGCTTCGCGCCCTTACGGCGACGGTGCCTTCGATGGCAAGCCGGCGGCGGTGATCGGGGCCTCCCCCGGCGCGCCCGGTGCCGCCATGGCCCAGCAGCATCTGCGCAACGTGCTGGTGTTTGTGAACCTGGCGGTGATGGCGCAGCCGGAGGCGTTCCTGCAATTCAAGGAGGGGTTGATCGAGGCTGATGGCAGCATCAGCAACGAGGGCACCCGCAAGTTCCTGCAGGGGTTTGTCGATGCGTTCATCCGCTGGATCGGCAAGCACCACGGCTGAATCGTGCCGGCGCATGGGACGGGCGCCATCTGCGATAATCCCCGTCCCGGCGCCGCAAGGGGGCCGGTCGCATGTTGTGCGATGTGACCGTGTCACGACCGGCGGGCGGTGACCGCCTTATCCCGGTTTGTAGACAGGTTATCCACAGCTTTGTCCGTGGCTCCGGCTGCCGGCGCATGTCTACCATGCCCGACGGTTATTCAATGCAGGAAGTGCTTTTTCATGTCCGCCCGTTCTGGTTTCCGTTCCGACCGCAGCGACCGTAATGACCGTTCCGAGCGCAGCGAGCAGCGCATCGACAGCCTGCGCGTGCCGCCGCATTCGGTGGAAGCCGAACAGGCGGTGCTGGGCGGCCTGATGCTGGCGCCGCAGGCGTTCGACCAGGTCAACGAGCAGCTGACCGAGAAGGATTTCTACCGCCGCGACCATCAGCTGATCTACCGCGCGATCCGTGAGCTGTGCGAGCGTGACCGCCCGTTCGACGCCGTCACCCTGGGCGAATGGTTCGAGTCGCAGGGCAAGATGGAAGTGGTCGGCGATGGCGCCTATCTGATCGAGCTGGCCAGCACCACGCCGTCGGCGGCCAACATCAGCGCCTACGCCGAGATCGTGCGCGACAAGGCGGTGCTGCGGCAGCTGATCCAGGTCGGTACCGACATCGTCAACGATGGCTTCCAGCCGGAAGGGCGTGACAGTGCCGAGCTGCTGTCCAGCGCCGAGAAATCGGTGTTCGCCATCGCCGAACAGGGCGCGCGCGGCCGCACCGACTTCGTGGCGATGCCCGGCGCGCTGAAGGACGCGTTCGAGGAGTTGCGCAACCGTTTCGAGAACGGCGGCAACATCACCGGCCTGCCGACCGGCTATACCGATTTCGATGCGATGACCGCCGGCCTGCAGCCGACCGACCTGATCATCCTTGCCGCGCGTCCGGCCATGGGCAAGACCACGCTGGCACTGAACATCGCCGAGTACGCGGCGATCAAGTCGAAAAAGGGCGTGGCGGTGTTCTCGATGGAAATGTCCGCCTCGCAGCTGGCGATGCGCCTGATTTCCTCCAACGGCCGCATCAATGCCCAGCGCCTGCGGACCGGCCAGCTCGAGGACGAGGACTGGAGCCGCGTCACCGGTGCGATCCGGATGCTGAAGGAAACCAAGATCTTCATCGACGATACGCCTGGCGTGTCGCCGGAGATCCTGCGGTCCAAGTGCCGCCGGCTCAAGCGCGAGCATGACCTGGGCCTGATCGTGATCGACTATCTGCAGCTGATGTCGGTGCCCGGCAACAGCGAGAACCGCGCCACCGAAATCTCCGAGATCAGCCGTTCGCTCAAGGGGCTGGCCAAGGAGCTGAACGTGCCGGTGATCGCGCTGTCGCAGCTCAACCGCTCGCTGGAAACGCGGACCGACAAACGTCCGGTGATGGCCGACCTGCGCGAATCCGGCGCCATCGAGCAGGACGCGGACATGATCGTGTTCATCTACCGCGACGACTACTACAACAAGGAAAGTTCGCCGGACAAGGGCCTGGCCGAGATCATCATCGGCAAGCACCGTGGTGGCCCCACCGGTTCGTGCAAACTGAAGTTCTTCGGCGAATACACCCGTTTCGACAACCTCTCGCACGACTCGGTCGGCTCGTTCGAATAGGCCATCCGCTCAGGGGCGCCCGTTGCGCTCCTGGGTCAGCTTGCCCAGCACCTTCACCGCGAAGCCGCCACCGGGCACCGCGGCCGAGGCCATTTCCGCGCCCAGCTCGAACAGCATCTCGCGCGACATCACGGTATCGAGCTTGTCGCGGAACCACTGGCCATCCTCCACCACCTCGCCGGTCAGGCCGTCGATCTCGATCACGCCGATCTTGCCGGCGCCGGTCCACAGGTATTCGAAGGCGAACACCGGGCGGAAGTACAGGTTGGCGCTGACGAATTCCAGCAGGTCGTTGTCGATGCGGTGGGCGTCGATCGCTTCGGCGGCCAGCTGCGACTTGATCACCTGGATCACCGAGGCGAAGGGCATCTGCGGGGCGACGCCGCCGGGAAGATCCAGTTGCTGCTGCTCCACCGCGCGGTAGCGTTGCACATAGCCCTGCAGCTTGGCCTGGCGGATCGGGCGTTTCAGCCCGTCCTGGTACAACATCGTCTCGATCTTGCGGTGGCACAGTTCATTGACGGCCAGCTCCACCCGCGGTTTGTTGCCGTTGGCCAGCACCTCGAACGCCTGCCCGGCGATCTCCAGCTGGCGCGCATGGGGATTGGTGACCTGCAGCGGATATACGGCCTCATGCACGTAGTCGATCTCGCGCCGCGCGGCCACATGCCAGAACGGCTCGTAGCGCAGCTCCGATTTGGACAGGTTGACCGTCTCGGCCCTGGGCCGGTTCAGCGGGTTCAGGCGTGCCAGCGTGCCGAACGCGGACAGCTTGCTCTTCTCGGCCTGCTCCTGGGCCGCACGCGCTGAATACACTTCATCGAAAACCAGGATCCGGTAGATCGAAGCATCCGCACTGAGCTGCGTTTCCATCACGGCACCTCGTCGCTGGCGCACACCCGCACGGGGCGCGTGGGCGGGCCGCTGCGGCCGCCGTTGCGGATCATGGCACAGCCGCAGGGGCACTCTTTTCACCGGGCGACCACCTATCATCAGCGTCTTCGAACTGGCCGGTGCCTCAGAAAATGTCCGTTGCGTTGGTGTGGTTCAGGCGTGACTTGCGCCTGCAGGACAATCCCGCATTGCAGGCGGCGCTTGCGGCCGGGCACGAACCGCTGCTGGTCTATGTGCATGCGCCCGACGAGGAGGGGGCGTGGGCGCCGGGCGCGGCCTCCAATGCCTGGTTGCACCGTTCGCTGGCGAACCTGGATGCGGACCTGCGCGCGCGTGGCTCGCAGCTGGTGATACGCCATGGCCCGAGTGCCGCAGCACTGCAGCAATTGATTGCCGAAACCGGCGCGCAGGCGGTGTACTGGAACCGCAAGTACGAGCCGGCCACGCAGGCGCGTGACGCCGCCCTCAAGCGCGAGCTGCGCGGGCAGGGCATCGTTGCCGAAAGCCACAACGGCAGCCTGCTGTTCGAGCCGTGGGAGCTGGCGACCCAGCAGGGCGGGCCCTACAAGGTGTTTACCCCGTTCTGGCGCACTGCGTTGACCCGCTGGAAGCTGCCGGTGCTGTCCGCCGCGCCGGCCGCCCTGCCACGCCCGTCCATTTCCGGCGTGCCACTGGACGCGCTGCAGTTGCACCCGGCGCTGGCCTGGGACAACGGGTTCTGGGAACACTGGCAGCCCGGGGAAACCGGGGCCCACGAGGCGCTGGACGTTTTTGTGGAAGGCGCGCTGCAGGGCTACCGGCAGCAGCGCGACCTGCCGGACCGGGTGGGCACTTCGCTGTTGTCGCCGCATCTGCATTTCGGTGAAATCGCGCCGTGGCATATCGCCACGGTGCTGGAGCGGCAGCGCACCGCGGCCAACGAAGCCGACGTCAACGGCTATCTGCGCGAACTGGGCTGGCGCGAATTCTCCACGCACCTGTTGCACCACTTCCCGCACACCAGTGAGCGCAACCTCAACCCCCGGTTTGACCGGTTTGCCTGGACCGCGCCCGATCCACCGCTGCTGGCGGCATGGCAGCAGGGGCGCACCGGCGTTCCGATCGTCGATGCCGGGATGCGCGAACTGTGGGCCACCGGCTACATGCACAACCGCGTGCGGATGATCGTGGCCAGCTACCTGTGCAAGCACCTGCGGCTGCATTGGCTGCATGGCGCGCGCTGGTTCTGGGACACACTGGTGGACGCCGACCTGGCCAACAACACGATGGGCTGGCAATGGGTCGCCGGTACCGGCGCGGATGCGGCGCCGTATTTCCGTATCTTCAACCCGGTGACACAGGCGCAGAAATTCGATCCGGAGGCACGCTACATCACCCGCTGGGTGCCCGAGCTGGGCGCGCTGCCGCTCAAGGCGCGCTTCGCCCCGTGGCTGTTCCCGGCATTGCTGGCAGACAAAGCGCTGGACTATCCGCGGCAGCCGCTGGTGGATCTGGCCCAAGGGCGGGAGGCGGCGCTGGCGGCATACCAGCGGGTGTGAGTCCTGTTTGAACGGCACACACAGAAACATGAATGGATGCCACAGAATGCGGCGCTCGTCATGCACGCATCGCGTACGGCTGTTTATGCTTCACCGGCCACGTCATGCCGCCCTGTCCGGCCCCAAGGAGAAACATCATGATCCGATCCGCAACCCGCAATGTGTCCCTCGCGCTGCTCACCGCCGCTGTCCTGTCTGCTTGCGCCACTGGCGGCTCGTATGTGCAGAGCGACCAGTACGGCAACCCCACCCAGCAACAGAACCGCACCGGCAAGGGCGCGGTGATCGGGAGCGCCATCGGTGTCGCAGCCGGTCTGCTGACGGGCAACAGCGCGACCGAGCGTCGCCAGCACGCCATGATCGGCGCCGGTATCGGTGCACTCAGTGGTGCGGCGGTGGGCAACTACCAGGATCGCCAGGAACGCGCGCTGCGTGAGCGCACCGCCAACACCGGCATCGATGTGCAGCGTCAGGGCGATAACATCACCCTGAATCTGCCGGATGGCATCACCTTCGATTTCAACAAGACCTCGTTGAAGCCGCAGTTCTACAGTGCGCTCAACGGCGTGGCCAGCACGTTGACCGAATACAACCAGACCATGATCGAAGTGGTGGGGCATACCGACAGCATCGGCACCGATGCCGTCAACAACCGTATCTCCAAGGAGCGCGCCGATGCGGTGGCGGCCTATCTGACTGCACAGGGCGTGCAGCGTGCGCGCATTGAAACCCTGGGTGCCGGCAAGGCCTATCCGATTGCCAGCAACAGCACCGATGCCGGCCGGGCGCAGAACCGTCGCGTCGAGATCCGGCTGATCCCGCTGCGTTCGTGATCGTTGCGATCGTCTGACAGCGATAACAGGAAGGGAAGGCCGCGCAAGCGGCCTTTCCGGTATCTGCAGCGGCGAAGTGCCCACGTACACGCGTTGCCGTCAACGACCCGGTTGTCCTGGGCTGGTCGGCCGCCTCCTGCTGCGCTTCCGTGCGGCGGAACATGCGATGCCTGGGGTTCAAGCGCGGTGCGGGAGTTCCAGCCGCGTGCGGACAAGGCGGCGCACCGTGGCGCGGATCTGCCGATACTCCGTCGCAGCCGACTGGCCGCTGCGGTCAATGCGGGCGATGCCTGCTTTCGCAAGCGGTACCGCCGTGCTGCTGGTGAGACACGGCGGGACAGTGCGCCCCTGTCCGCTCGGCTGCGCCGGATCAGGCGACCTCTTCGACGATGTCTTCGGCGATGACATAGGTGTTGCGGCCGTTGCTTTTGGCCCGGTACAGCACCGCATCGGCGCGTGAAAACCAGTCCTGCCAGTGTTTCTCCCCGCCGTACATGGCCGCGCCCAGTGAGATGGTGATACGTCCATCCGGGCCGCGCAGTGACTGGTAGACCGCTTTGCGTATGCGTTCGGTAAAACTTTCCAGGTTTTCGCGCGAGGTGGCATGGGCCAGAATCACGAACTCCTCGCCCCCGAAGCGGAACACCCTGTCATGTTCGCGCAGTTCGAAGCGCAGGATCATCGACAGGTCCGACAAAGCGGTGTCGCCAGCGCTGTGGCCATGGCTGTCATTGATGCCCTTGAAATGGTCGATATCGAGAATCACCAGCGCATGCTGGTAGCGGTCGGCGCGGGCATCGCCAATCAGCTGCAGCAGGGTTTTTTCCAGCATGCGCCGGTTGGGCAGGCCGGTGAGGCTGTCCAGTGCCGCCAGTTGCTCCAGCCGGGCACGGTCGCCCTGCAGGCGCCGGGAAAAGTGGTAGCCGATACCGAACGTGAGGGCGATCACGATGAGACCGGGAACATTGGCCGGATTGCCCAGCAGCAGGTCCGGGGTGGCCAGCAGGGCCGCCACCAACAGCAGATTGGCCGGGGCGGCCACCTGGATGCGGGCGATGAAGAAATTGGCCATCAAGGCCAGATAGGACCAGGCCAGGGCGGTGGGCCCAAGCCACCAGGCCGCGAGCAGGCTGCCCAGTACGGTGCTGATGCACAGCAATATTCCGGCCCCTTCCCAGCGGTGTGCCGACTGCCGCAGCATCAGGGTGGCGATGATGGCCGGCAGCGCGCACACCGCTGAAATGGCGGCGTTACCCGGGTGGCCGCCAACCCCTTGCCACAGTCCGAACAGCACCAGCACCAGTGCGGTAACCGGGGCGAGGGTGTGAAGCGGCGCGCCGCGCAATTCACGTTGGACGGCGGACAGGGCGGAGTGGTCGCGCGAAGGTTTCATATGCCTTCGACAATAACAGGGATCGCGTATTCACTATTTTCACTGTTCCGTTACCGCTGGTGGGTAAACGCACAATAGAGTACAAATGTACTCCATGAGCGAACTCAGTCCCCGCCGCGCCACCATCCTGGCTTTCATCCGTGATCGGGTCAGCGGTCATGGCCAGCCGCCGACGCTGGCGGAAATCGCACAGGCCTGTGGCCTGGCCTCGCGCGGGGCGGCGCGCAAGCATGTGCTGGCACTGTCCGGGGCGGGATTGATCGAGGTCACCGCCGGGCAGGCGCGCGGCATCCGTCCGGCCGGATTGCAGGCGCGGGCCGACCTGCTGCGGGTGCCGGTTCTGGGGCGGGTGGCGGCCGGCATCCCGATCGGCGCCGATGCCGGGCTGGTGGATACGCTGGCGCTGGATGCGCGGCTGTTTTCCACCAAGCCGGACTATCTGCTGCGGGTGCAGGGCGATTCGATGATCGAGGACGGCATTCTCGATGGCGATCTGGTCGGGGTCCGCCGCAGTGCCGATGCCCGTAATGGCCAGGTGGTGGTGGCACGGCTGGACGGCGAACTGACCATCAAGCGGCTGTCGCGCTCGACACATGCGCTGCGCCTGCTGCCGCGCAATCCGGCCTATCAGCCGATCGAAGTGGAGCCGGGGCAGGATTTCGCCATCGAGGGCGTGTTCTGCGGGCTGGTAAGGCGCGGCTGATGGGCGCCGTTGTGGCTCTGGACAGTCTGCTGCACGAGCGCCGGATCTGGCGTGGCCGGCCGGTGCCAATGCCGGCCAGTCGCCAGCCCAGTGGGCATGCCGCGCTGGATGCGGTCCTGCCGACCGGCGGGTGGCCGGAAGCCGCTTTGACCGAGGTGCTGGTGCCGGCCGATGGCGTGGGCGAATTGCGCTTGTTGTGGCCCTCGCTGGCACGGCTGACCCAGGCCGGCGAGCGGGTGGTGTTGATTGCACCGCCCTACATTCCCTACGCGCCGGCCTGGCAGGCCGCCGGCATCGAGTTGCGCCAGCTGCAGGTGGTACAGGCGCCGCAGTTGCGCGATGCGCTGTGGGCCGCCGAGCAGTGCCTGCGTTCGGGCAGCTGCGCGGCGGTGTTGTGCTGGCCGCAGCTGGCCGATGATCGCGCCTTGCGCCGGCTGCAGGTGGCGGCCGAATCCGGGCAGACCCTGGGTTTCGCCTGCCGGCCGTTGCCGGCGGTGCGCAATCCCTCGCCGGCCGCGTTGCGGATTGCCATCGACGCGCAACCTGCGCAGTTGCGGGTGCTCAAATGCCGCGGTGGATTGGCGCCGACGCGGCCGATCCCCTTCGCCGCGGTGCAATGAGGGGCTTATGCGCTGGGCCTGCATCCTGTTGCCGCATCTGGCGCTGGACGGCGTGCTGCGCGGCTGTGCCGATCCCGCCGCACCGCGGGTATTGGTGCGCGGGCCGGCGCAGCGCCGGGTACTGCATGCGGTCAATCCGGCCGCCGCCGCACTGGGTTTGAAGGCGGGGCTGTCGCTGGTGACCGCGCAGGCATTGGCCGCCGGTTTTGAAAGCAGCAGCCATGACCCGGCCGATGAGGCCCGCTGGCATGCCTTGCTGGCGGCCTGGGCCTACCGTTTCAGTTCGCAGGTCAGCCTGCAGTACGCGCAGGCGCTGATTGTCGAAGTCGAAGGCAGCCTCGGTCTGTTCGGGCCGTGGCCGCAGTTCGAGGCGCGGCTGCGCAATGGGCTGCAGGCATTGGGATTCCGCCACCGTATCGTGCTGGCCCCCAATCCGGTGGCGGCACGGGCATTGGCCAATGCCCATGACGGGCTGGCGATTGACGCCGGCCAGCTGCGGGCTGCATTGGGACAGCTGCCGGTGCAGCGGGCCGGCTTCGGGGCGGAGGCGGCCACCGCGTTTGAACGGATGGGCTTGCGCACGCTCAAGCAGCTTTACGCGTTGCCACGCGACAGTATTGCCCGGCGTTTCCCGCCGCAGGTATTGCAGCATCTGGATGCATTGCTGGGGGAGCGCGCGTTTCCGCTGCAGCCCTACCAGCCGCCAGATGTGTTTGAAGCGCGGATCGAGCTGGGCTATGAAGTGGAGTCCTCGCAGGCGCTGCTGTTCCCGTTGCGGCGCCTGGCCTCGGATCTGGCCGCGTTCCTGGCCGGGCGCGATGGCAGCGTGCAGCGCTTCACCCTGCAACTGGAACATGAGGACTGCGCGGCCACCGCGGTGACCATCGGACTGCTCGCGGCCGAGCGCGATCCGGCGCTGCTGTTCGACATCGCCCGCAATCGCCTGGAGCAGGCGCAGCTGCCTGCAGCGGTACGGGCAATGGGACTGTACGCCGACCAGTTGCCGGCTTTCGTGCCCGGGCATCGCGAACTGTTCGATCCGCGACCGCAGCAGAACACGCCATGGGAGCAGTTGCGCGAACGCCTGCGCGCCCGCCTCGGCGAACAGGCCGTGCACGGGCTGCGGGTGCACGCCGACCACCGCCCGGAGCAGGCCTGGCGCAGCGAAGCGGTTGCTGAAAAGAAAACCGTGCCGGTCGCGCCGCCTGCCGCGCGGCCGGGCTGGCTGTTGCCGGCTGCCGTGCCATGGCCGGGCGCCGCTCCACAGCTGCTGTCGGGGCCGGAGCGGATCGAAAGCGGCTGGTGGGATGGCGCCGACATGCGCCGTGACTACTACCGGGTCAGCAGTCGTTTCGGCCAGCACGCCTGGGTCTGGCGTGAGGTGGGCGGCGAGGGCGGCTTCATGCTGCAGGGATGGTTCGCATGAGTGGCGGCTATGCCGAATTGCATTGCCTGTCGGCTTTCAGCTTCCAGCGCGGTGCCTCGACCGCCTCGGAGCTGTTCCAGCGCGCCCGGCAGCATGGCTATCAGGCCCTGGCCATCACCGACGAATGCACCCTGGCCGGCATCGTGCGCGCCTGGCAGGCGGCCAGGGACGCCGGTGTGCCGTTGATTGTCGGCAGCGAAATGCAGGTCGAGCACGGCCCGAAACTGGTGCTGCTGGTCGAAGACAACGGCGGCTACCAGACCCTGTGCCGCTTGATCACCCAGGCGCGGCGGCGGGCGGGCAAAGGCGGGTACCGTCTGCTGCGTGAGGATCTGGAAACCTCCCTGGAAGGATTGCTGGCGCTGTGGATTCCGGCCGCGGGCGGTGCGCTGGAGGAAGGGCGCTGGCTGGGCGAACGCTTTCCCGGGCGGCTGTGGATTGCGCTGGAGTTGCATCACGGCGCCGACGATGCCGCCCGGTTGGCGTATCTGCAGGCCTTGGGCGCCAGTCTGTCGCTGCCGCTGGTGGCCAGTGGCGATGTGCACATGCACGCACGCGGTCGCCGCGCCCTGCAGGACGTGATGACGGCCATCCGCCATCACGTCAACGTGGCCGAGGCCGGCCACCTGCTGTTCGCCAATGGCGAGCGCCACCTGCGCCCGCTGGCCGCGCTGGAGCAGCTTTACCCGCCCGCAGCGCTGGCCCAGACCCTGCACGTCGCCACGCGCTGCCGCGGTTTCGATCTCAAGGCCGCCATCGATTACCAGTATCCCAATGAACTGGTGCCGGCGGGGCAGACCGCGGCGGGTTGGCTGGCGCACCTGGTGGTGCAGGGCGCGCGCAGACGCTGGCCGCAGGGCACGCCCGCCGCTGCGCAGGCGCTGATCGACAAGGAGCTGGCGTTGATCGCGTATAAAAAGTACGAGTCCTATTTCCTGACCGTGCATGACCTGGTCGCCTATGCGCGCAGTCGCGGCATTCTTTGCCAGGGGCGCGGTTCGGCGGCGAACTCGGTGGTGTGTTTTGCCCTGGGCATCACCGAACTGGACCCGATGCACAGCAATCTGCTGTTCGAGCGCTTCATTTCAGCTGATCGCGACGAGCCGCCCGACATCGATGTCGATTTCGAGCACGAGCGGCGCGAAGAAGTGATCCAGTATGTATTTTCCCGCTACGGGCGTGAGCGTGCGGCGCTGGCGGCGGTCGCCACGTTGTATGGCGCCCGCGGTGCCTTGCGCGATGTCGCCCGGGTGCTGGGCTTGCCGCAGGATGCGATTGCCCGGCTGACCGGCATTGTCGGCCAGTGGTCCGAGCAGATGCCGGCCGGGGAACGCCTGCGCGAGCAGGGCTTCGACCCGGACAGCCCGCTGCTGCGACGCATCCTGGTGCTGGCGGGGGAGCTGCTGAACTTCCCGCACTACCTGTCGCAGCATCCGGGCGGTTTTGTCATTTCCGAACGGCCGCTGCACACCATGGTGCCGGTGGAAAACGCGGCCATGGAAGGGCGCACCGTGATCCAGTGGGACAAGGATGATCTGGAGGCGCTGGGCCTGCTCAAGGTCGATGTGCTGGCGCTGGGAATGCTCACCGCGGTGCGCAAGACCTTCGACCTGATCCGGCGATATCGCGGCCGCGACTACACACTGGCGACGATCCCGGCCGAGGATGCGGACACCTACGCGATGATCAGCCGCGCCGATACCGTGGGCGTGTTCCAGATCGAATCACGGGCACAGATGGCGATGCTGCCGCGACTGCAGCCGCGCACGTTCTACGATCTGGTGGTCGAAGTGGCGATCGTGCGTCCCGGGCCGATCCAGGGCGACATGGTGCATCCGTACCTGCGACGGCGTACCGGCGAAGAAGCCGTGAGCTATCCCTCGCCGGCGTTGGAAGAGGTGCTCAAACGCACCTTGGGCGTGCCGCTGTTCCAGGAGCAGGTGATGCAGATCGCGATGATCGCCGCCGGCTACAACGCCAGCCAGGCCGACCAGCTGCGGCGTTCAATGGCGGCATGGAAGCGCCATGGCGGACTCGAAGCGCATCGTGAACGGCTGACCCGGGGCATGCTCGAGCGCGGTTATCCGCTGGCCTTTGCCGAGCGCATCTTCGAACAGATCAAAGGCTTCGGCAGTTACGGATTTCCCGAAAGCCATGCCGCCAGTTTCGCGCTGATCGCCTATGCCAGCAGCTGGCTCAAGTGCCATTACCCGGCGGAGTTCGCCTGCGCGCTGGTCAACAGCCAGCCGATGGGCTTCTACAGTGCCGACCAGCTGCTGCAGGACGTGCGCCGCCATGGCGTGGCCACGCGCCCGGTGGATGTCCGGTACAGCGGCTGGGATTGCAGCCTCGAGCCGGAACGTGACGCGGCCCGCTTCGCCATCCGTCTGGGACTGTGCATGGTGCGCGGATTCAATCCAGACGATGCGCAGCGGATCGAGCAGGCCAGGGCGGCGCGGGCTTTTGCCGATGTGGCCGATCTGTGTCACCGCGCGGCCCTCGATGCCCGCGCCCAGGCTTTGCTGGCCGATTCCGGGGCACTGCGTGGCCTCGCCGGCCATCGCCATCGCGCCCGCTGGGCAATCGCCGGCGTCGAGGCGCAACGCCCGTTGTTCGCCGGGCAGGCAGCCACGGACGAGGTGCAGGTGCCCTTGCCGATGCCGACGGCCGGCGAAGATTTGCGCGCCGACTACGCCACGCTCGGCACCACCCTGCAGCGCCACCCGCTGTCGCACCTGCGCCGCCAGCTGCAGGCCCGACGCTGCCGCAGCTCCAGGGAGCTGGTCACGCTGCAGGGCCGCCAGCACATCGTGGTGGCCGGACTGGTCACCGGCCGCCAGCGCCCGCAGACGGCCAGTGGCGTCACCTTCATCACCCTGGAAGACGAACATGGCCAGATCAACGTCGTGGTCTGGCAGCAACTGGCCGAACGCCAGCGCCGGATCTTCCTGGAGGCGCAACTGCTGATGGTGAGCGGCCGGCTGGAGGCGGATACCGGCGTGCGCCATGTCATCGCCCGCAGCCTGGAAGACCTGACGCCGTTGCTGGGCAGCCTGGATATCCGCAGTCGCGACTTCCACTGAGGTGGCCTGAAACAGAAAAAGCCAGCTATTAGCTGGCTTTTTCCGTGTCACCTGGGTGACCAATTGGTGGAGGTGGGCGGAATTGAACCGCCGTCCGAAGGCACTCCATCCCCGGTACTACATGCTTAGCTCACCGTTGGGTCTCATCCTGTGGCAGCACGGTGTGCAAAGCGCACCCCAGGACCAGCCTGTTTTGGTTAAGCCGTGACTGACAGGCAGCCGTCACAGCCGGTTCCGTGATAATGACCCTACATCCACGAGCACGGGCACAAGTGGGTTCGGGGCTTACGCCTTAAGCGGCGAGAGCGTAGTTGTCGTCGTTGGCAACTAGAGTTTTGCAGCTGGATTAACGAGGAAAGCTACCCCCTCGGCATGCACCAAGCGACTTCATAACCCCCGTCGAAACCAGTGCACCCCCGATTTCTTCAGTGTTACTGCACTTCTGGATCTACGACTGACCAGAAGACTACTTGACGTGGCCCATCCTACGCGAAAGAAGCTGAATCGTCACCCGGCGGTTTGCGCCATGGTCTGCTTCGAGATGCTCGGCCGCAGCGGCTGACGGCGCGGCGGCGGAAGTGCGGTGATTGCCGTTTTGGCGACTGTCCAGAGCCTGCTTGCAGGGCCTGGATTCCGCTCCGCGCCTGATCCGGAGAGGCCGTGGCGGGATCGGCCACGAGGAGGCGCGCTGGCCGATCCGCTGGTAATGGCGTCAGGCGTCGCGGTTGTGGCGGCGCATGACGCGCTGCTTGTCGCGTTCCCAGTCGCGGTCCTTGGCGGCGTCGCGCTTGTCGTGGTTCTGCTTGCCCTTGGCCAGGGCGATTTCCAGCTTGATCTTGTTCTTGCTCCAGTACATCGCGGTGGGGACCAGGGTGAAGCCGTCGCGCTCGACGCGACCGATCAGCTTGTCGATCTCGCTGCGATGGAGCAGCAGCTTGCGCTGGCGCCGGTCTTCGGCCACCACGTGGGTCGAGGCCTGGATCAGCGGCGTGATCTGCGCGCCGATCAGGTAGATCTGGCCATCGCGCACGTAGGCATAGGCATCGGTCATGTTGCCGCGGCCGGCGCGGATGGCCTTGACCTCCCAGCCCTGCAGCACCAGCCCCGCTTCGAAGCGCTCTTCCAGATGGTATTCGTGACGCGCACGCTTGTTCAACGCGATGGTTTTGTTGGCCGTCGCGTTCTTTGCTTTATCCTTGCCGGGTTTCTTGCTCATTCCCTTATTGTCTCCGATTCGGGGCTTCCCCGGACGATCCTTCTGTATTCCGTATCGCATGCCTACTATCCGCCGCAGTGCCCTGGTCGAACATTCGGCTTCGCGCATGTTCGACCTGGTCAATGATGTTGCCGCGTATCCGCGCCGCTTCCGCTGGTGTGACAACGCCCAGATTCTGGAAGAAGGCCCGGAACGCCTGGTGGCGCGGCTGGATCTGGGATTGGGGGCGTTCCGTACCTGGTTCATGACCGAAAACGCATTGCAGCGTCCGCACAGTATCGATATGCAGTTGCGGGAAGGGCCGTTCAAGCGGCTGCATGGCCGCTGGGAATTCCACGTGCTGGCCGAGGATGCATGCAAGGTCACGTTGACGATGGAGTTCGAGCCGACCGCGCGCCTGCTGGGGCCGGCGCTGGCGCTGGGGTTCCAGGGACTGGCCGATCGCATGGTCAACGATTTCGTGCGCGTCGCCGATGACAATGAGTGAGCCGCTGCGCATCGAGGTGGTAATGGCGTGGCCCGACCGTTGCCAGTCGCGACAGCTGGTCATGGGCGAGGGTGCCACGGTGGCCGATGCGGTGGCACAGGCGGCGCTGGATACCGCGGATACGGTGGTTGCGTATGCGATCCACGGCCTGTTGGCGTCGGCACAGCAGGTGCTGCGGGACGGAGACCGGGTGGAGCTGCTCAGGCCGTTACTGGCCGATCCCAAGGAAAACCGCCGCCGGCGTGCGAACGCCGGCAGTTGACCTGCGGGCCTCAGCGGCCGCCGCGCTTCTTCTTGTCCTTGGCCAGGTTGCGGCCGAACTGGCGCACGCTCTTCTTGGCGAGCTCGGCATCCTGGTTCGGGAAATAATCCCCTTCCCAGCGGGTGACCTGGTCGTTGTCGAAGAACACGGTGAAATTTTTCACCACGGTCTTGCCGACGCGGTCGGTACGCTCGCTGGCGGTGTAGTCCCAGCGCTGGGCGTGGAACGGATCTGCGATCGAGGGCGTGCCGAGCAGGGCGTTGACCTGCTGCTTGCTCTGGCCGACCTGGAGCTGCCCGACGGCCTGCTCGCGGATCAGGTTGCCCTGATAGATGGGCTGCTTGTAGATGATGCCGCAGCCGGTGGTGGACAAGGCTACAACGGCGACCAACAGGAGATTGCGCATCGGGAATGGGGATTTAGGAAATCCGCCCGATGATACACTCCCGGACACCCACCGCGATCCGAACGGAGGCAACTGGCGTTAAACCGCCGATGAATATGATGGCAAAGGAATCCCACGACCTGCGTAAAGTCGGTCTCAAGGTGACGCATCCACGGATGCGCATCCTCGCTCTACTGGAGCAGCGCACCGCGCACCACCACATGACTGCCGAAGACATCTATCGGCAGCTGCTTGATTGTGGTGATGAAATCGGACTGGCAACGGTCTATCGCGTACTTACGCAGTTTGAAGCCGCCGGGCTGGTGCTCAAGCACAATTTCGAAGGCGGGCAGGCGGTCTATGAGCTGGACCGCGGGGGCCATCACGACCACATGGTCGATGTGGATACCGGCAAGATCATCGAATTCGAAAGCCACGAAATCGAAGAGCTGCAGCGGCAGATCGCCGAGCAGCACGGCTATGATCTGGAAGAGCATTCATTGGTGCTCTACGTGCGCAAGAAACGCCGCTGAGCCCGGCTGCTGGCGGATGCCGCCAGCCCGATGAAATCCCGAAGCCGGTGCCGATGTGCACCGGCTTTTGCAGGTCAGCTTTCCTGCAGCAGCTTGCGCGCGGCGGCGCGCGCTTCCCTGGTCACTTCCACGCCGCCGAGCATGCGCGCCAGCTCTTCCTGGCGCTGGGCCATGTCGAGCAGTTCCACCGCGCTCTGGGTCATGCCGTCCACCGGCGCCTTGCTGACCCGGTAGTGGGCGTGGCCCTTGGCGGCCACTTGCGGCAGATGGGTCACGCACAGCACCTGGCGCTTTTCGCCCAGTGCGCGCAGCTTGGCCCCGACGATATCGGCTACCGCGCCGCCGATGCCCGAATCCACTTCGTCGAACACCATGGTCGGCACCGCATCCATGCCCAAGGCGGCGACTTCGATCGCCAGCGAGATGCGTGACAGTTCGCCGCCGGAGGCGACCTTGCGCAGCGCGCGCGCCGGCTGGCCGGCGTTGGCGGCGACCAGGAATTCGACCCGCTCAGCGCCATTGGGATCGGGGCGCAGCTGGTTGTGGGGCTCAAGCTCGATATGGAACTGGCCGCCGCCCATGCCCAGCTCGCCGATCAGCCCGGTGGTGGTGGCGGAAAGCGTGGCGGCGGCAGCGGCGCGGCTGGCGGTCAGGCGCGCGGCCGCTTCCCGCCAGCGGGTACTGGCCTTGTCGATTTCACCGGCCAATTTCTGCAGGCGTTCGTCGGCGCCGCGCAGCTGTTCGGCATCGGCTTCCATCTGATCGCGGTGGGCGGCCAGCGCTTCCATCGGCACCCGGTGCTTGCGGGCCAGGTCGTGCAGGCGCCCGAGCCGGCGTTCGATCTGTTCGAACTGTTCCGGATCGGCATCGAGGTCGTCGTGGATGCGGTCCAGCAGCGCCAGCGCTTCATGCAGCTGGATCGCGGCGCTGTCGAGCATTCCATCCACCTCGCCCAGTCGCGCGTCATGCTGGCTGACCCGCGACAGTTCATGGCGGACCTGCTGCAGCGCATGCACTACCGCCGGGCCTTCATCGCCATTGAGCAGGCTGCTGGCGGTCTGGCAGGCCTCGATCAAGGCGGCCGAGTGGGCCTGGCGGCGATGGCTGGCGCCCAGGGCGGCAACCGAGGCCGGTTCCAGGTCCTCGCGCTTGAGCTCGGACAGCTGGTGTTCGAGGAAGGCGATGCGATCGGAGACGTCACCTTGCAGTGACAGCGCGTCGCGCTCGTCGATCAGCGCCTGCCATTGCGCGGCCGCCGTGCGCACCTGCGCCCGTTCGGCCTCGTTGCGTGCATAGGCATCGAGCAGCGCCAGCTGGCTGGGGCGTGCCAGCAGCGCCTGCTGCTCATGCTGGCCGTGGATCTCCACCAGGAACGCGGCCAGCTCGGTCAACTGCGACACCGTCACCGGCCGCCCGTTGATGAAGGCGCGCGAGCCGCCATCGGCGCGGATCACCCGGCGCAGCTGGCATTGCTCATCGTCATCCAGCTCGTTGTCACGCAGCCAGCGGCGGGCGGCGGCGTCATCGGCCAAGGTGAATTCGGCGGACAGCTCGGCGCGGCTGGCGCCATGGCGGACCACGCCGCTGTCGGCGCGCAGGCCGGACAGAAAGCCCAGGGCGTCCACCATCAGCGATTTGCCGGCCCCGGTTTCACCGGATACCACGGTCATGCCCGCGCCGAATTCCAGCTCGGTGGCGCGGACGACGGCAAAATCCTTGATAGAGAGATGTCTGAGCATGGTCGGCAGGTCCGGAGGCCGCGCAAAGCTAGCATGCGCGCAGGGATGGTCAAAGAGCGGGCGGGGAAGGGGCCAGCGACGGTAACCGTTGCCGATCTCACCAGATGAGTCGGAAGCCTGGCGAGGGCCCTGGCGTCGACGAGGTGGCCGCTACCGGTTCGGGAAGGGGCTTGCCCGGCCGGACCAGACCGCCGCGGGCCGGCGGTGGCCGAAGACACCGCCGGCGCCTTGAAACTGCGCCACATGCCCACATACGAGGTCGCAGTAGGCGGCAGAACTCCCGCCCGGGAAATGGAAATGAACCAAGAAAACCCCGACTTCAACCCAGAAACCCCCGACCCGGCCGCGCCCGAACTCGATCCGGCGCAGCAGCAGATCGATGCCCTGCAAAGTGAACTGGCAGCCCTGAAGGCCGAATCGCTGCGTGAGCGCGCTGATCTGGACAACCAGCGCAAGCGCGTGGCCCGCGATATCGAACAGGCGCGCAAGTTCGCCAACGAGAAGCTGCTGGGCGAGCTGCTGCCGGTGTTCGACAGCCTGGATGCCGGGCTCAACGCCGCCGGTGCCGAGCCCAGCCCGCTGCGCGAAGGGCTGGAGCTGACCTACAAGCAGTTGCTGAAGGTGGCCGGCGACAACGGCCTGACCCTGCTGGATCCTTCCGGCGAAACCTTCAATCCGGAACACCACCAGGCCATCAGCCAGGTCGACGCACCGGCTGGCGTGGCCCCGGGTGCGGTCGTGACCGTGTTCCAGAAGGGCTACCTGCTCAACGAACGCCTGCTGCGTCCGGCGCTGGTGGTGGTGGCGCGCGTCGACTGATCCAGGTTTGCCGGCTGCCCGCTTAATGCGGGTCGCTGGCGGTAATCCAGTTTCGGGAATGGCTTGAATGTGATCCGGCCATCCCCACATCCCAACCGTAACCCGGCAGTGGCCGGGCACCAGACACATCTTCAGGAGCGTCCCTCATGGGCAAGATCATTGGTATCGACCTCGGCACCACCAACTCGTGCGTGGCGATCATGGACGGCGGCAAGGCCCGCGTCATCGAAAACTCGGAAGGCGACCGCACCACGCCTTCCATCGTCGCCTACACCAAGGACGGCGAAGTGCTGGTGGGCGCCTCGGCCAAGCGCCAGGCTGTCACCAACCCGAAGAACACCTTCTACGCGGTGAAGCGCCTGATCGGCCGCAAGTTCACCGACGGTGAGGTGCAGAAGGACATTTCCCACGTTCCCTACAGCATCCTGGCCCATGACAACGGCGATGCCTGGGTGCAGACCAGCGACGGCAAGCGCATGGCCGCCCAGGAAATCTCCGCGCGGGTGCTGGAGAAGATGAAGAAGACCGCCGAGGATTTCCTGGGCGAGAAGGTCACCGAAGCGGTCATCACCGTGCCGGCCTACTTCAATGACTCCCAGCGCCAGGCGACCAAGGACGCCGGCCGCATCGCCGGTCTGGACGTCAAGCGCATCATCAACGAGCCGACCGCCGCGGCGCTGGCCTATGGCCTGGACAAGGGCGACAACAGGGACCGCAAGATCGTGGTCTACGACCTGGGCGGCGGCACCTTCGACGTGTCGATCATCGAGATCGCCAACGTCGATGGCGAGAAGCAGTTCGAAGTGCTGGCCACCAACGGTGACACGTTCCTGGGCGGCGAAGACTTCGACAACCGCGTCATCGAATACCTGGTGGACGAGTTCAACAAGGACCAGGGCATCGACCTGCGCAAGGATCCGCTGGCCCTGCAGCGCCTGAAGGACGCCGCCGAGCGTGCCAAGATCGAGCTGTCGACCGCGCAGCAGACCGAAGTGAATCTGCCGTATGTCACCGCCGATGCCTCCGGTCCCAAGCACCTGAACATCAAGCTGACCCGCGCCAAGCTCGAAGCGCTGGTGGAAGAGCTGATCAAGAAGTCGATCGAGCCGTGCCGTGTCGCCCTGAACGACGCCGGGCTGCGTTCGAGCGACATCAATGAAGTGATCCTGGTCGGTGGCCAGACCCGCATGCCGAAGGTGCAGCAGGCGGTGAGCGAGTTCTTCGGCAAGGAGCCGCGCAAGGACGTCAACCCCGATGAGGCCGTGGCCCTCGGTGCGGCGATCCAGGGTGGCGTGCTCGGTGGCGACGTCAAGGACGTGCTGCTGCTGGACGTGACCCCGCTGTCGCTGGGTATCGAAACCATGGGCGGCGTGTTCACCAAGATCATCGAGAAGAACACCACCATCCCGACCAAGGCCTCGCAGGTGTTCTCCACCGCCGAGGACAACCAGTCGGCAGTCACCGTGCACGTGCTGCAGGGTGAGCGCGAGCAGGCCCGCTACAACAAGTCGCTGGCCAAGTTCGACCTGTCCGGCATCGAGCCGGCGCCGCGTGGCCTGCCGCAGGTGGAGGTGTCCTTCGACATCGACGCCAACGGCATCTTGCACGTGTCGGCCAAGGACAAGAAGACCAACAAGGAGCAGAAGGTCGAGATCAAGGCCGGTTCGGGTCTGTCCGAGGACGAGATCGCGCGCATGGTGGCCGATGCCGAAGCCAACCGTGAGGAAGACAAGAAGTTCCACGAGCTGGTGCAGGCGCGCAACCAGGCCGACGGCCTGATCCACGCCACCCGCAGCGCGATCACCGAACACGGCAGCAAGGTCGGCGGCGACGTGATCGGCAAGGTCGAGGCGGCCCTGGCGGATCTGGAAACGGCGATGAAGAGCGACGACAAGGCGCAGATCGAAGCGCGTGCCAAGACCCTGGAAGAAGCCGGTCAGTCGCTGTATGCCGCCGCCGCGGCGGGTGAGCAGGGGCCGGCTGCCGGTGCTGCCGGCAACGAAGGCCCGGCCGGCGACGACGTCGTCGATGCCGAGTTCACCGAGGTCAAGGACGACAAGAAGTCCTGATCCGGGTACAGGAAACACGGGGCGGCGGCGTGCTGCCGGTGCCCCGGTTCCTTCCTGCAGCAATTGGTCCTGACAACCGGATAAGCCGGTGTCGGGGCGGCCAGCGGAGGGGCGGAAGCGGTTCCGTTCCTCCGTTTTGACGAATCCCGACTCCTGGATCCCGATTTTCCCAATGAGCAAGCGCGATTACTACGAAGTGCTGGGCGTGTCCCGCACGGCAACTGATGAAGAACTGAAGAAGGCCTATCGCCGTTGTGCGATGAAGCACCATCCGGACCGCAATCCCGGCGACAACGCTTCGGAAGCGGCGTTCAAGGAGTGCAAGGAGGCCTACGAAATCCTGGCCGATGGCAACAAGCGGCGCATGTATGACGCCCATGGCCACGCCGCGTTCGAGCACGGCATGGGCGGCGGCGGTCCCGGCGGCGCGGACATGGGCGATATCTTCGGCGACATCTTCGGCAATATTTTCGGGGGCGGCCAGGGCGGTCCGCGTCAGGCCCGTCGCGGGGCCGATATCGGCTACGTGATGGAGCTGGATCTGGAAGAGGCGGTGGCCGGTGTCGAGCGCCGCATCGAGATTCCGACGCTGGCCGAATGCAATGACTGTGATGGCAGCGGCTCGGAAGACGGCAAGGTCGAGACCTGCAACGTCTGCCATGGTCGCGGGCAGGTGCGCATCCAGCGCGGCATCTTCGCCATGCAGCAGGCGTGTCACAACTGTGGCGGGCGTGGCCAGATCATCGCCAAACCCTGCAAGACCTGCCAGGGCAGCGGCCGGGTCGAAGAAGACAAGGTGCTCTCGGTCAAGGTGCCGGCGGGCGTGGATACCGGCGACCGCATCCGCTTGTCCGGCGAAGGCGAGGCCGGCCCGGCCGGCACGCCACCGGGTGATCTGTATGTGGAAGTGCGGGTGCGCGATCACGCGATCTTCCAGCGCGATGGCGACGACCTGCATTGCGATGTGCCGATCCGCATCTCGCAGGCGGCACTGGGCGACACCGTTCGGGTGGCCACGCTCGGCGGCTATGCGGAAATCCGCATCCCGGCCGAAACCCAGACCGGCAAGCTGTTCCGTCTGCGCGGCAAGGGCGTCAAGTCGGTGCGCAGCCGCAGCGAAGGTGACCTGTACTGCCGCGTGGTGGTCGAAACCCCGGTCAACCTGACCGCAGAACAGCGCAAGCTGCTCGAGCAGTTCGAGACCACGTTCACCGGTGATGAAGCGCGCAAGCACTCCCCGAAGTCGGCCACCTTCATCGATGGTGTCAAAGGCTTCTGGGACCGTATGACCTCGTCCTGATCGCGCAGTTTGATCCGTACCGGAAAGCCGCAGCTCGCTGCGGCTTTTTTTGTCCGTCTCAAGCCCGAGCGGTGGGCGGCCGCGCAGCCGCCAGCCCGGGGCTCCTGGGACTTCCGCCCGCAGTAAAATGCGGCAATGAACAATCCCGACCAAAGCCATCTTGTGCACGGCCGCCGGCAACGTCCTGATGGGCCGTCGCCGGTGGACGTGATTTCGGTTCAATCCCAGCTGGTCTACGGCCATGCCGGCAACAGTGCGGCGGTGCCGCCGTTGCGGGCGCTGGGGCTGCGCGTGGCCGAAGTCCCCACCACGCTGCTGAGCAATGCGCCGTTCTACGACACCACACGGGGCCGGGTGCTGCCGGCGGACTGGTTGGCCGAGTTGTTGCAGGGCGCCAGCGAGCGCGGCCTGCCGCAGCGCGCCGGCGCAGTGGTTTCCGGCTATTTCGGCAGCGTTGCCAATGGCGCGGCATTCGCCGACTGGCTGGATGAGGTGCTGCCGCAATCGCCGGACCTGCGCTATTGCCTGGACCCGGTGATCGGCGACACCCATACCGGCCCTTATGTCGAGCCGGGGCTGGAGAATATTTTCTCCGAACGGCTGCTGCCGCACGCCTGGCTGGTGACGCCCAACGCATTCGAACTGGGCCGGCTGACCGGCATGCCGAGCCTGGCCGAGGACGATGCCATCGCCGCGTCGCGCGTGCTGCTGGCACGAGGGCCGGAGTGGGTGATCGCGCACTCGGTGTCCGGGGATCCGGGCGAACTGGTCACCCTGGCCATCAGCCGTGAACAGGTCTGGCGCTGGACCTCGCCGCACCTGCCGGTGGACGTGGCCGGCACCGGGGATGTGCTGATGGCGCTGCTGGTGGGTTTCCTGTTGCGTGGCGAGGCCTTCGAAGAAGCCGTGGGCCGCGCGATCTCCGGGGTGCATGCCGCGCTGGAAGCCACGTTGGCGGCCGGTCACGAAGAGCTGGATGTGCTGGCTGCGACTCCGGCGGCGTTGTCGGCACCGCATCGTTTCCGTGCCCAGCGGCTGGGGTGAGCCCGGCGCCGCTGATCCGTAGCGTCGGCAGTTCCTGCGCTCAACCACGACGCGATGGACGTGTCCGCATTGACGCAGGGCCATTGCAGTTTCCAGCGGTGGGCTATCTGCCGGGCGAGCTCATCCCGCCGCGTGGATGAAACGCGCATCTGCCGGTTAACCGCGCCGGTTTGTTGCGTGGTGTTCGAACCTCACCCCCTGAGCCCGGGCTCCGTCCATCCCCGCGCAGTGCGGCCGGCAAAGTGCAATTCCGCCCCGGTTCGGGTCCGCACTGCGAGGCCGATGCGCTCATCGCCGCGCCATCGGAATCGATCGCCACCGGTCGGGGGCGGGTGCTGCGCGATTGACTGTTGCAACGCCACACTAATCCACAGGCGGTGTGGATGGAATGCGCACAAACATGTGGATAACCGTCAGCCGCCCTTGTGCCGCAAGCGTGTCAATACGGTTGTTGAAATATTGGCCAGTGTCCGGCTGGATCGGCAAAGTCGGCAGAAGGCGAGCGGCGTCGCGTTACGCGATCGACAATGTCAACTCTCCGCCGACGGTAGTGAACTGGTGACCGCGGCGGTGCAGGTGGCGTCCGTCAGCCAGCTCGTAGCGCGGTGACGGGGGCTCGTCGCTGTGCCCGGATGGCTGCCCGTCGTCCTTGAATTCGATGATGATGTAGCTCTCGCCGTCGGCGCCGGTTGCGGGAAATTGCCGGAAAGCCATGATCTGCCTCCAAGGGAATTCGCTGCAGTTCGATGCGCGACATGGCCGCATCACCGGCGCCGATCATCGGAAAACCGGCGTTAGCGAGGCGTCGTCAATCGATGAACTGCAGCTTGGCCAGCTCCGCGTACAGTCCGCCTTCGGCCAGCAGTTGCGCATGCGTGCCTTGGGCGACGATGCGGCCGTGTTCCATCACCACGATGCGATCGGCTTTCAATACGGTTGCCAGGCGATGTGCGATCACCAGCGTGGTGCGGCCGGCCATCAGGCGCTCCAGCGCCTGCTGCACCGCACGCTCGCTCTGTGCATCCAGCGCGCTGGTGGCTTCGTCCAGCAGCAGGATCGGCGCATCCTTGAGCAGGGCGCGGGCGATGGCGATGCGCTGCTGCTGGCCGCCCGAGAGCCGGGCGCCACGCTCGCCCAGATCACTGTCGTAGCCGTCGGGGAGCTGCCGCAGGAATTCGTCGGCTTCCGCGGCACGCGCGGCGTCGCGGACCTGGGCATCGTCTGCCTCCAGCCGGCCATAGCGGATGTTGTCGGCGGCGCTGCTGGCAAACAGCGTCGGCTGCTGCGGCACCAGCGCGATCTGCTGGCGCAACCGGGCCGGATCCAGCTGGCGCACGTCGATGCCATCGACCCGCACGCAGCCCGCTTGCGGATCGTGGAAGCGCAGCAACAGGGACAGCACCGTGCTCTTGCCGGCGCCGGAGGGGCCGACCAGCGCCACGGTTTCGCCGGGCCGCACCTGCAGGTCGAAACCGTCCAGCGCGGGCAGATCCGGCCGTTGCGGGTAATGGAAGGACACCTGTTCAAAACGGATCTCACCGCGCAGCGGTACCGGCAGCGTTTGCGGCTGTGCGGGGGGCAGTACCTGTGGGGTCTCCTGCAGCAATTCGGAGATCCGCCCCATGCCGCCGGCGGCGCGTTGCAGTTCATTCCAGACTTCGGCCAATGCCCCGATCGAACCGCCGCCAATCAGCGCATACAGCACGAACTGGCCGAGCGTGCCGGCGCTCATGCGGCCGTCGACCACATCGTGCGCGCCGGACCACAGCACCAGCACGATGGCGCCGAATACCAGCATGATCGCCACCGCCGTGACGATGGCCTGAGTGCGGATGCGCTGCCGCGCGGTGGCCACCGAAATCGTCAGCGCGCTGTCGAAACGGCCGCGCTCATAGGGTTCACGCGCGTGCGCCTGCACCGTGCGCACCGCGCCCAGGGTTTCGGCCGCCAAAGCATTGGCATCGGCGACCCGGTCCTGGCTGGCGCGGGAAACCTTCTGCAGCCGGCGCGCGCCCAGCACGATCGGCAGCACCGCCAGCGGAATGCCGATCAGCGAATAGGCGGCCAGGCGCGGGCTGGTGACAAACAGCATGGCCAGGCTGCCGACCACCGTCACCGCGCTGCGCAAGGCCACCGACATGGTCGAGCCGATCACGCTGCGCAGCAGCTCGCTGTCGGCCGACAGCCGCGATACCAGTTCGCCACTGCGGTTGCGGTCGTGGAAGCCGGCATCCAGCCCGATCAGGTGGCCGTAGAGCCGGCCGCGCAGGTCGGCGACCACTTTTTCGCCGAGGACGGAGACGAAAAAGAAGCGCGCCGCGGTCGCCAGCGCCAGTACCACCGCCACGGCGAACAGCAGGCCGAAGGCGCGGTTGATCTGGCCGCCACCGGAGAAGCCGTTGTCGATCATCTGCCGCACTGCCATCGGCAGGCTCAACGTCGCCACCGAAGAGACCGCCAACGCCGCCAGCCATGCGGAAAACAGGCCGAGGTGGCGGCGGACGAATGGCCACAGGGTGGTCAGGCTGCCAAGTTTGCGCAGCGAACGTTCCGTGGTGGGCGCGGTGTCATTCATGGGGCGTGGATTCCGTGATGCGGATGCGGTCGCGGGTGGCGTCGCGCAGGCGCAGGGTGAACGTGTCGAGCTGGTCGGCGGGGAGCCGGATCTGCAGCTGCAATCCTTCGGGCAGGAATGTTTCGTGCAGTTTTTCGGCGCCCGCACCGGCCAGGGCGGCATGCACGAGACCGATGTCCTCGAAGCCGCAATGCAGTGTCCGTGTGGCCAGCTCGATCAATGGTTGGCGCAGGGCAAGTCGCAGGCATTCGGCAGCGGTGCCGCCGTAGGCGCGGACCAGCCCGCCGGCCCCCAGTTTGATACCGCCGTACCAGCGGGTCACCACCACCACGGTACGGTCGTAGCCTTGGCCGTCGATGGCGGCCAGGATCGGCCGACCGGCGGTTCCCGCCGGCTCGCCATCATCGCTGGAGCGGTACTCGTTGCCATGCCGGTAGGCCCAGCAGTTGTGGGTGGCATCGGCAACGCTCACCTGCTGTACAAAGGCCAACGCAGCGGCGGTGTCGGCAATCGGCGCGGCCTGGGCCAGGAACCGGCTGTGTTTGATCTCCAGTGTGTGGCTGGCGGCTGCGGCAAGGGTGTCGGGCATTGGCCCCATTCTAGTGATTGCCGGTGCGGCTGTGCGCGTCCGCGCCGACGGCCCGATGTTCCAGCGGCGGCCGGCAGGTCGCGGAGAATGCGGTCTTCGGGACCATCGAAGGCGAAGCGACAAGCAGGCCCCGGCTGCCACAGCAGAAGGTGGTGCAGCCGCGCGCGATGGCGGGCATGCAGGGCGTCGCCCGCAGAGGCCGGCACCCGGCTTTCATCGAAAAGGGGAGGGCAGCATCCAGGGAGTGCAGCCTGGGTGCTCGGGTCGGTGCAGCCTGTTCGCCCGGTACTCTGCCGAGGTGGAGTACCGCTGCTGCCCGATGCTTGAAAATGAACGGGGGCGCCGGCGGATTTCGTGCTTTGACGACGCTATGCTGGGCTCAGGGGAGCTTCGGGATGCCGGGGCGATAGAGATCGGATTGCATGTTGTCGAGCCAGCCTGTAGCCAGCGCGGGAAAGCCCGCGATTGAAACCACTTTGCCCGCCGAAACAGTGGTGACGACGCTGCATGGGCTGTTGCCGGCGGGCAGTTCAGTAGCGGTGGCCTGGGAGGACAGTGTGCTCGGCAGCGGCAGCAGCACCTATCCGCGGGCGAAGGGGGAGCTCCGGCACAGCGCCTTGCAGGTATTGCAGGGGCTGCCTGCCGGGGAATCCGGCGACTGGCAATTGCGGCATGCCTGGACTGCCGACGGGAGCAATGGCCGGATTGCGGCCATCGCCGATACGCCGGTTGCGCTGGATCCGATGCAGCAGCAGGCCTGGCTGGGCACCGCCAAGGCGTTGTTGGCCTCAGCGCTGGAGTCCGCCCGGCAACGGCTGCAGATCGAAGAGCTGGAGCTTTCCAAACGTTTGCAGAAGGCGCTGTATGAAATCGCCGACCTGGCCGGTGCCGATCTGGAAATGGGGGAAATGCTCGGTCATTTCCATCGCGTGCTTGGCACGTTGATGTATGCGGAAAACTGTTTCATCGTCGAGTGCGACGACACCCAGAGCACCATCCGCTTCCTGTATTTTGCCGACACCCAGCATGCTTTCCGGCCCGATCCGGAGCGCAGCTACAGCCATGCGGAAATGCCCGGCAGCCTGACGTTCGCACTGCTGCGCCACGGCCAGCCGTTGAATGGTCCATCGCGCGCCCTGCTGCAGTTGCTGGATACGCAACGCGATGCCGGCGCCGGTCCGGAAAGCAGTGACTGGCTCGGTGTGCCGATGTGGCGCGACGGCCAGGTGCGCGGTGCGGTGGTGGTGCAGAGCTACGAGCCGGGTGCGCGCTATGGGGATGATGAGCGGGCGTTGTTGAACTTCGTCGCCGAGCACATCCTTACCGCAATGGACCGCCGGCAGGCGCACGTGGAGCTGGAACAGCGCGTGCTGCGCCGCACCCAGGAGCTGCAGCGGGCCAACCGCAGCCTGCAGGAGGAGATTGTCGAGCGCCGCCGCGCGGAGTCGCTGCAGGCGGCGTTGTTCAACATTTCCGAGCTGGCGATCAGCTGCCAGAGTCTGGAGCAGTTCTATGCCGAAGTGCATGCGGTGGTGGGGCGGCTGCTGGACGCGCGCAACTTCTATATCGCGCTGGTCAACGCGACTGGCGATGGACTGGACTTTGTCTACTCGGTGGACGAGTACAACCGCATCCGCACATCGCGGGCGTTCAGTGGCGGCTTGACCGAGTACACGGTGCGGCGGCGCCAGCCGCTGCTGGCGTCACGTCGCGATATCGATGCATTGCTGGCCACCGGCGAGGTGTCCGAGTTCGGGGTCAAGTCGCATTGCTGGCTTGGGGTGCCGCTTTTCAGTGACGACGAGGTGGTGGGGGCGATTGCCGTACAGAGTTACAGCGACGCCGTGGAATTCACCGCGCACGACCAGCGGCTGCTGGCATTTGTCGCGCACAACATCGGCAACGGGCTGGCCCGCCAACGTGACCAGAACCGGTTGCGGGTCGCCCATGCGGAACTGGAACAGCGGGTCAGCGAGCGCACCCGGGAGCTGGGCGAGGTCAACCAGCAGCTGTTGTCGCAGATAGGCGAGCGCCTGCGCGCCGAGCAGCGGCTCACCCATCTGGCCATGCACGACGTGTTGACCGGCCTTCCCAACCGGCTGCATCTGCTTGACCGGCTGGAAGAGCGGATCCAGCGGGCGCGCTTTGCCGAAGGCGATGCTTTTGCGCTGCTGTTCCTGGATCTTGACCGGTTCAAACTGGTCAACGACAGCATTGGCCATGCCGCGGGCGATCGCATGCTGGTGGAGGTGGCGCGGCGGCTGGTCGGCATGCTCGGCAGCGACGATGTGGTGGCGCGTCTGGGAGGAGACGAGTTCGCATTGCTGGTCCGCTGCAGTGGCGAAGCGGCGCAGATGCTGGAGCTGGGGCAACGGCTGCTGCTGGGGCTGGAGGAATCGATGTGGGTGGCCGATCGCGAGCTGTTTCCTTCGGGCAGCATCGGCATCGCCCTGTGGCATCCGCGTTACAGCTGCGGTGACGAATTGCTGCGCGATGCCGATGCGGCGATGTATCGCGCCAAGGCCCAGCGGCAGGATCGGTGCGTGATATTCGACAGCGCCATGCGCGAGGCTGCGCTGAGCAGCCTGGAGCTGGAGGCCGACCTGCGCCGGGCCATCATCAACCGCGATTTCCTGCCGTTCTACCAGCCGATCATCGCGCTGGAAGATGGCCGGGTGGTCGGCTACGAGGCGCTGTTGCGCTGGCAGCACGAGCGGCGCGGGCTGCTGCTGCCGGGTGATTTTCTGGCGCTGGGCGAGGAGAGTGGCCTGATCGAGCAGGTGGACTGGCTGCTCTACGCGCAGGTCATCAACCACCTGGCGCGCGGCGGCCAGGGTTATGTGTCGGTGAACGTGTCACCGCGCCACTTCCGTTCCCCCGACTTCACCTCGCGCCTGTTCGGCATGATCGAAGCCGCTGGCGCCGATCCGCACCGGTTGCGGGTCGAGATCACCGAGACGGTGTTGCTCGATGACGGTCCACGCACCCTGCGCACCCTGCGGCTGTTGCGCGAGCGTGGCATCGTTGTACAGCTGGACGACTTCGGCACCGGATTCTCGGCGCTTTCCTACCTGCACCGGTTCCCGATCGCGACGCTGAAAATCGATCGCAGTTTCATCTCCGGTCTGCACACCAACGACGGCCAGAACACGCGGGCGCTGGTGGAAGGGATCCTCTCGCTGGCGCGCACGCTGGGCATTGAAACCGTTGGCGAAGGCGTGGAAACCGCGCAACAGCTGCAGACGTTGCAGCAGCTGGGGTGCAACTACGGGCAAGGCTACCTGCTGGGTTATCCCGCGCCGCGGCAGCTGCACGAGACGGTCTGACCCCTGCCGGCGGCGACGGCAGGCGGCCCAGGGAGCCGGGCAGGCCGCCACGCCGTGCGTGGCTCCAGTCGGCCAAGCGTGGCGCATATGCCGCCGTGCAAGCAGCCCTCAGCGCAGGGCGCTGCGGCGCTTTTCGTCCATCCACTTGGAAACGTGCGCCGGCTCATAGTCACGCATCCATTGCAGCATCTGATCGATGTCCTGGCCGTGCCACAGATCGGTGCGCTGTTCCGGGTGCAGGAAGCGCTCGTTCACCATGTGGTCGATCATGCGGATCAGCGGCTCATAGAAGCCGTCCACATCCAGAAACGCGCAGGGCTTGTTGCCGATGCCGAGCTGGCGCCAGGTAAGCATCTCGAACATTTCCTCGGCGGTACCAAAGCCGCCGGGCAGGGCGACGAAGCCGTCGGAAAGATCGAACATGCGCGACTTGCGCTCGTGCATCGAGCCGACCACTTCCAGCGAGGTCAGGCCCTTGTGCGCCACCTCCAGGTCGATCAGGTGCTGCGGCATGACGCCGGTGACCTGGCCACCGGCGTCGAGCACGCCGTTGGCCACCGCGCCCATCAGCCCGGTATTGCCGCCACCGTAGACCAGGCGCAGTCCTTCCTGGGCGATGCGGTTGCCCAGCGCAGTGGCGCGCTCCACATAGACCGGTTTGCTGCCGGGGTTGGAACCGCAATAGACGCAGATGGATTTCATGGGTTTTCCTTGGATTTTCGAGATTGGTGCCGGCAGCGGACGGGGGTGCCAACGCCAGAAAGCAGAAGGCTCCGACCCTTGCGGGGCGGAGCCTTTTCCACATGCATCAGCTTCAGTTGGCCTTGTGGATCGAGCGCTTGCCGACCGCCATGGCCGCATCGTGGACCACTTCGGACAACGACGGGTGGGCGTGGCAGATGCGGGCCAGGTCGTCAGCGGAGCCGCTGAATTCCATGGCCAGCACGCCTTCGTGCACCAGCTCGGAGACGTTCACGCCGACCATGTGCATGCCGAGGATGCGGTCGGTTTCAGCGTGGGCCAGCACCTTCACGAAGCCGGCCGGCTCGGACATGGCAACCGCACGGCCATTGGCGGCGAACGGGAAGCTGCCGGCCTTGTACGGAATGCCTTCCGCCTTGAGCTGCTGTTCGGTCTTGCCGACCCATGCCAGCTCCGGCTCGGTGTAGATGACCCACGGGATGGTGTCGAAATTGACGTGGCCCGGCAGGCCGGCGATCAGCTCGGCTACCGCAATGCCTTCCTCGAAGCCCTTGTGGGCCAGCATCGGGCCGCGCACGCAGTCGCCGACCGCCCACACGCCATCGACGCCGGTGTGGCAATGGTCATCGACTGCGATCTGGCCGCGCTCGTTGATCTGCACGCCGGTGCCCTCGGCCAGCAGGCCCTTGATGGCGGCACGACGGCCGACAGCAACCAGCAGCTTGTCCACGGTGATCGTCTTCTCGCCGCTGGCATCGCTGTAGGTGACCAGCACTTCCTTGCCCTTGACCTCGGTCCTGGAGACCTTGGCGCCGAGCTGGATGTCCAGACCCTGCTTCTTGAATTCCTTGGCGGCGACCTTGGCCGCTTCGGCGTCGGCCGCGGCCAGGAACTCCGGCATGGCTTCCAGAATGATGACTTCCGAACCCAGGCGCTTCCACACGCTGCCCAGTTCCAGGCCGATCACGCCGGCGCCGATCACGGCCAGACGCTTGGGCACTTCGGTGAAGTCCAGCGCGCCGACGTTGTCGACGATGGTGTCGCCGTTGAACTTGGCGAACGGCAGTTCGATCGAATCCGAACCGGCGGCGATGATGACGTTGGTGCCCTTCAGCTCGACTTCGGTGCCGTCATGCTGCTTGACCTTGACGATGTTGCCGGCCTGCAGCTGGCCGAAGCCGTAGTAGGCGGCAACCTTGTTGGCCTTGAACAGCTGCGCGATGCCGCCGGTGAACTGCTTGACGATCTTGTCCTTGCGGCCAACCATCGCGCCGACGTCGATCTTGGCGTCGTTGAAGCTGATGCCATGGTCGCCAAAGATGTGGCCCATGTTCCAGAACTGGCGCGAGGAGTCCAGCAGCGCCTTGGACGGAATGCAGCCCACGCGCAGGCAGGTGCCACCGAGGGCGGGCTTGCCGTCCTTGCCCAGTGCGGCGTCGATGCAGGCGGTTTTCAGCCCCAGCTGGGCGGCGCGGATGGCGGCGTGATAGCCGGCCGGGCCGGCACCGATGACGACGACGTCGAATTGTTCAGCCATTTGAGATTCCTTGTTGCTTTCCGTCGGCTCGGGACCGAGCCGGTGGCGCCGGGCGCCGGGAAGAGGGCGGTGATGCGAGCCTGCAAAACCAAGCCCCTCGCCATTGCGGGCGAGGGGCCGGAGGGATTACAGGCCGAACAGCATCCGGCCCGGGTTTTCCAGCTGGTTCTTGATGTCCACCAGGAACTGCACCGAATCCTTGCCATCGATGATGCGGTGGTCGTAGGACAGCGCCAGATACATCATCGGCGCGATCACGACCTGGCCGTTCTCGGCGATCGGACGCTCCTTGATCGTGTGCATGCCCAGGATGGCGCTCTGCGGCGGGTTGACGATCGGGGTCGACAGCAGCGAGCCGAAGGTGCCGCCGTTGGTGACGGTGAAGGTGCCGCCCTGCAGCTCGTCCAGGCTCAACTTGCCGTCACGCGCCTTCTTGGCGTAGTCGGCAATGCCCTTCTCGATGTCGGCGAACGACTGGCGCTCGACATTGCGCAGCACCGGGGTCACCAGCCCCTTGTCGGTGGACACGGCGATCGAGATGTCGGAATAGCCGTGATAGATCACGTCGGTGCCGTCGATCGAGGCGTTGACCAGCGGGAAACGCTGCAGCGCATTGGCGGCGGCCTTCACGAAGAAGCTCATGAAGCCGAGCTTGATGCCGTGCGCCTTCTGGAAGTCGTCCTGCAGCTCCTTGCGGGCGGCCATCACGCGCGACAGATTGACCTCGTTGAAGGTGGTCAGCATCGCGGTGGTGTTCTTGGACTGCATCAGACGCTCGGCAATGCGCTGGCGCATGCGGGTCATCGGTACGCGTTCTTCCGGGCGGGCGCCGCCGGCCTTGCCGGCACCACCGCTGCGGGCGTAATTGACGATGTCTTCCTTGGTCACCGCGCCGCGACGGCCGGTGCCGTCCACATCCGCCGGGTTCACGCCTTCGGTGATGGCCGAGAAACGGGCGCCCGGGGGCAGGGTAGCGGCGGCCGACGTGGCAGCCGGTGCGGGGGCGGTGGCGGCAGCGGCGGCAG
>NZ_JAUJUJ010000169.1 GCF_030711595.1 Stenotrophomonas sp. YIM B06876 | reverse complement strand
TCGCTGATCGCGCTCGGCTTCGTGCTGATCTACAAGGCGTCCGGCGTGTTCAACTTCGCGCAGGGCTCGATGGTGCTGTTCGCGGCCCTGGCCATGGCGCGCTTCGCGGAGTGGATTCCGCTGTGGCTGGGCTTCGACAACCTGTTCCTGGCCAACCTGCTGGCCTTCATTGCGGCCATGCTGGCGATGGTCATCGTGGCCTGGCTGATCGAGCGCCTGGCCTTGCGCGGCCTGGTCAACCAGGAGGGCATCACGCTGCTGATGGCCACGCTGGGCATAGGCTATTTTCTCGACGGCTCGGGCCAGCTGCTGTTCGGCAGCGCCACCTACAAGATCGACATCGGCATGCCCAAGGACCCGATGATCGTGCTCGAAAAGGTGTTCGACGGCGGCCTGCTGCTGAACAAGGAAGACCTGATCGCCGCGGCCATCTCGGCCGTGCTGGTGACGCTGCTGACGATCTTCTTCCAGAAGACCCGCACCGGCCGCGCGCTGCGCGCCGTGGCCGACGACCACCAGGCGGCCCAGTCGATCGGCATTCCGCTGGCGCGCATCTGGGTCGTGGTCTGGTCCATAGGCGGCATCGTCGCGCTGGTGGCCGGAATGATCTGGGGCTCCAAGCTGGGCGTGCAGTACTCGATTTCGCTGGTGGCGCTGAAGGCCTTTCCGGTGGTGATCCTGGGCGGCCTCACCTCGGTGCCGGGCGCCATCCTCGGCGGACTGGTCATCGGCGTGGGCGAGAAGCTGTCCGAAATCTACCTCGGCCCGTTTGTCGGCGGCGGCATCGAGAACTGGTTCGCCTACGTACTGGCCCTGGCCGTGCTGCTGGTGCGGCCGCAGGGCCTGTTCGGCGACAAGATCATTGACAGAGTCTGAATTTTGCGGGACGGACCAAGATTTGCGCAGCAAATTTGCTCGGTCCCCAATTGATGAAACCTTGCGGGACGGACCCAGATTTGCGCAGCAAATTTGCTCGGTCCCCAACTGATTGAGGCTATCCATGTTTTACCGAGAAAATGGCCAGTTCAAGAGCAGCTACCGCGCCGATGCCGCGCTGTTCCCCGTCGCGCAGGACCGCTGGGCCATGCTGGCCCTGGCGGCGATCGCCTTCATCGTCGTGCCCATGGTGACCAGCGACTATGCGTTTCGCGCTGTCATCACTCCGTTCCTGATCCTCTCGCTCGCCGCGATCGGGCTCAACATCCTGGTCGGCTACTGCGGCCAGATTTCGCTCGGCACCGGCGCCTTCATGGCCGTGGGGGCTTACGCGGCCTACAACCTGCAGGTGCGCATCGAAGGCATGCCGCTGCTGTTGTCCCTGATCGGCGGCGGCCTGTGCGCCACGGTGGCGGGCGTGCTGTTCGGCATTCCCAGCCTGCGCATCCGCGGCCTGTACCTGGCCGTGGCGACGCTGGCCGCGCAGTTCTTCATGGACTGGTTCACCAACCGCGTGAAGTGGGTCACCAACGATTCGTCGTCGGGCTCGGTCAGCGTGGGCTCGCTGAACATCGCAGGCTTCGAGTTCGACACACCGGCGCAGAAGTATTTGCTGTGCCTGAGCTTCGTCGTGGTGTTCGGCCTGCTCGCCAAGAACCTGGTGCGCGGCGCCATAGGCCGCGAATGGATGGCCATGCGCGACATGGACGTGGCCGCCAGCGTGATCGGCATCCGCCCCGTCAACGC
>NZ_JAUJUJ010000168.1 GCF_030711595.1 Stenotrophomonas sp. YIM B06876 | reverse complement strand
TACCGGGCACACCCCGGCGCGCCGTCGTACGACGTGTCGGTGCCGCTGTCGCGCCTGGCCGACTATGTGGAGCAGGTGCAGCGCGGCCTGGCAGCCATCGACCCGGCGCTCAAACCCTACCTGTTCGGCCACCTGGCCGACGGCAATGTGCACATCGTGCTCAACCGCCCCGGGCCGTTGCCGGACGAACTGTCCACGCAGATCGAAGCCGTGCTGTATGGCCCTTTGCGCGCCCTCGGCGGCTCGTTCTCGGCCGAGCACGGCGTGGGCTCCAAGCGCATAGGCGCCATGTTCGACACCCTCGACCCCGTCAAGCTCGCGACCATGGCGCACATCAAGCAACTGCTTGACCCCGACAAGCTGCTCAATCCGGGCAAGGTGTTGCACGCGGCCTGACGGGACTGGCCGACGCAGCACGCCATTTCCTGCTATCTCAAATAAAAGAAAGAGAGACACCCCATGAAAACCAAAGCCGCCATCGCCTGGCAAGCAGGGCAGCCCCTGAGCATCGAAACCGTGGACCTGCAAGGCCCGAAGTTCGGCGAGGTGCTGGTCGAGATCANCTGACGGGACTGGCCGACGCAGCACGCCATTTCCTGCTATCTCAAATAAAAGAAAGAGAGACACCCCATGAAAACCAAAGCCGCCATCGCCTGGCAAGCAGGGCAGCCCCTGAGCATCGAAACCGTGGACCTGCAAGGCCCGAAGTTCGGCGAGGTGCTGGTCGAGATCAAGGCCACCGGCATCTGCCACACCGACTACTACACGCTCTCGGGCGCCGACCCCGAAGGCATCTTCCCCGCCATCCTGGGCCATGAAGGCGCGGGCATCGTGGTCGACGTTGGCCCGGGCGTGACCACGCTCAAGAAGGGCGACCATGTCATCCCGCTGTACACGCCCGAATGCCGCCAGTGCAAGTTCTGCCTGTCGCGCAAGACCAACCTGTGCCAGCTCATTCGCGGCACGCAGGGCAAGGGCCTGATGCCCGACGCCACGAGCCGCTTCAGTCTGGACGGCAAACCGATCTTTCACTACATGGGCACCAGCACCTTCAGCAACTACACGGTGGCGCCCGAAATCTCGCTGGCCAAGATCCGCGAAGACGCGCCGTTTGACAAGGTCTGCTACATCGGCTGCGGCGTGACCACCGGCATCGGCGCGGTGCTGTTCACCGCCAAGGTCGAGGCCGGCGCCAACGTGGTCGTGTTCGGCCTGGGTGGCATCGGTCTGAACGTGATCCAGGGCGCCAAAATGGTCGGCGCCGACAAGATCATCGGCGTCGACATCAATCCGGCGCGGCAAGCCATGGCGCGCAAGTTCGGCATGACGCACTTCATCAACCCGAAGGAAGTCGAGAACCTGGTCGAGACAATAGTGCAGCTGACCGACGGCGGCGCCGACTACAGCTTCGAGTGCATAGGCCATACCCAGGTGATGCGCCAGGCGCTGGAATGCACGCACAAGGGCTGGGGCCGCAGCATCATCATCGGCGTAGCCGAGGCCGGCGCCGAAATCAGCACGCGCCCGTTCCAACTCGTCACCGGGCGCAAGTGGGAAGGATCGGCCTTCGGCGGGGCGCGCGGGCGCACCGACGTGCCCAAGATCGTCGACTGGTACATGGAAGGCAAGATCAACATCGACGACCTGATCACGCACACCATGCCACTCGAGGACATCAACAAGGGCTTCGATTTGATGAAGA
>NZ_JAUJUJ010000039.1 GCF_030711595.1 Stenotrophomonas sp. YIM B06876 | reverse complement strand
CATGCCACCGCGCTGGTGGCGCTGGGCGGCCTGCACGACGTGGCCGCCGTGGCCACCGCCGCGCGCCTGCACGGGGCCGAGCTGCTGGACATGAAACACGCCTCCGAAACGCTGGTGGCGGCCTACCGTGGCCGTGTGCTGGTGGCGCTGGCGGTGGCGATGGGGCTGCTGACCGGTACCGTGTGGCTGGCGCTGCGCTCGCCGCGACGGGTGTGGCGGGTGTTGCTGCCGATGGTGCTGAGCACGCTGCTGGTGCTGGCGCTGCTGCGCGGCAGCGGGGTGGAGCTGAACCTGTTCCACCTGATCGGCTTGATCCTGGGCGCCGGGCTGGGGCTGGATTACGGCCTGTTCTTCGAGCACGCCGGCGACAACCACGCCGACCAGCTGCGCACCCTGCATGGCCTGCTGGTGTGCAGCCTGATGACGCTGCTGGTGTTCAGCCTGCTGGCTTGGTCGTCGATCCCGGTATTGCGCGCAATCGGCAGCACCGTGGCGCTGGCCGTGCTGTGCAACTTCGCCCTGGCGCTGCTGATCTCGCGCCACCCGTCGCGGGAGATCGCCGATGCTCACGCGTGAGGACATCCTGTCGATGATTCCGCACCAGGGCGGCATGTGCCTGTGGGACCGGGTGCTGCACTGGGATGACGGCAGCGTGCAGCTGCAGGCCGGCAACCATCGCGACCCGGAGCATCCGCTGCGCCACGACGGCCAGCTGCATGCCATTCACCTGTGCGAATACGGCGCGCAGGCGATGGCCGTGCATGGCGGGCTGCGCGCCCGCAGCCACGGCGGCCGGGCGGCGCCGGGGGTGCTGGTGGCGCTGCGCGAGGTGCAGCTGCATGTGGCCCGCATCGACGACCTGCACGGGATGCTCGAAGCGCACGCACAGGTGCTGGTGGAGGCCGCGGCCAGCCAGCAGTACGGCTTCCGCATCCTGCACGAAGGCCGGTTGCTGGCCGAGGGCCGCGCCGCAGTGATGCTGCAGCCCTCGCCATAACCGCCTCCCTTTTTGACCGACCCGGGAATCGACCATGACCTCCACTCCACGACGCGCCCTGGTGACCGGCGGCAGCGGTGACCTCGGTGGCGCCATCAGCCGCCAGCTGGCGGCCGACGGCCACCATGTGATCGTCCATGCCAACTCCAATGTGGCCCGCGCGCAGGCCGTGGTGCAGGGCATCCTCGCCGCGGGCGGCAGTGCCCAGGCGGTGGTGTTCGACGTCGCCGACGGCCCGGCCACCGCGCAGGCGCTGGAAGCATTGCTGGCCGACGGTCCGGTGCAGATCGTCGTCAACAACGCCGGCATCCACGACGATGCGCCGATGGCCGGGATGGACGCGGCGCAATGGACGCGGGTGATCGACGTGTCCCTGCACGGCTTCTTCCATGTCACCCAGCCGTTGCTGCTGCCGATGGCGCGCACCCGCTGGGGCCGCATCGTCAATGTGTCCTCGGTGGCGGCGGTGCTGGGCAACCGCGGCCAGACCAATTACGCCGCGGCCAAGGCCGGCCTGCATGGCGCCTCCAGATCGCTGGCGCGCGAGATGGCCAGCCGCGGCATCAGCGTCAACGTGGTCGCCCCCGGTGTGATCGCAGGGCAGATGGCCGCCGCGGCCTTTCCCGCCGAACTGATCAAGCAGACGGTGCCGGCCGCGCGTGCCGGCAGGCCGGAGGAAGTGGCCGCGCTGGTCGCGTTCCTGTGCAGCGAGGCGGCCGGCTACATCAACGGCCAGGTGATCGGCATCAACGGCGGCATGGGCTGATTGAACAGGCGTTTCAACCGGCCTTGAACAGGTTGAATTCCAAGGGGGAATGCATGAACAACCAGGTGATGCTGTCACTGCTGCTGTTGGTAGGGGGAAGCGCTGCGGCAGCGCCGGTGAAGATGCAGCGGCCGGTGCCGCTGATGGAAGACAACGACATCTCCACCGCGATCAAGCAGGAGTGCGGAATCGGCGAGCGGCTCGCCCATTTCGTGCAGAAGTATTCGGTGCAGCCGATCGAATTCAGCGACGACGCGCCCGCGTTGGAAAGCGGCCGGGTCCTGCAGATGGAAATCGTGGACGCGGTGGCGATGGGCAACGCCTGGCTGGGCCATCAGAAGTACGCCAAGGTGCGCGGCACGCTGTACCAGGACGGAGTGAAGGTGGCGTCTTTCAAGGGCCGGCGCAATTCCATGGGCGGCGCGTTTGCCGGGTTCAAGGGATCGTGTTCGGTGCTGGACCGCACGATCAAGGCGCTGGGCGAGGATGTTGCCGGCTGGCTTGAGAACCCCGCTGACGGCGTCAACCTGGGCGACTGATTCCGGGGGCCGGCGGAGAGGCGTCGATCGACGCCTCTTTGCCCGTCCCGGCAAACAGGCTCAGCAACGGCCCGGTCATCACCGTGGTCAGGATCGCCATCACCAGCAGCAGGGTGAACAGTTCCTGCCCGATCAGGCCGGCATCCAGCCCGACCTTGATCACGATCAGCTCCATCAGCGCACGGGCGTTCATCAGCGAGCCCACCGCGAACGAATCACGCCAGCCGTAGCCACCGATGCGGGCCCCGGCGGCGCCACCAAGCACCTTGCCCAATACCGCGGCGGCCAGGATCAGTGCCAGCGCGCCGAGTCCGGCGCCGACGAAGGCGTCGGCGCTGGTGTCCAGTCCGGCCAGTGCGAAGAACACCGGCATCAGCACGATCACCGCGACATGCTCGAGCCGCTCGATCAGGCTCTTGAGCAGGCGGTCGTCGCGCGGCAGGCACGCCCCGCACAGGAACGCGCCGAATACCGGATGCAGGTGCAGCCACTGGGTGGTGGCGGCGCAGGCGAACACGCCGATCAACAGCGCCGCCAGCAGCACGCCGCCCGGCACGCCATCGGCGGCATGGCGCCGCAGCAGCCAGCCGAACAGCGGGCGCAGGCCGCCGAACACCAGGCCGCACAACAGCACCAGCCCCAGCGTGGTCTTGAGGAAGCCGATGTAGCCTTCGCCCGAACCGATCAGCGCCACCACCAGCGCCAGCATGATCCAGGCGAACACATCGGCGATGGCCGCCGCCGACAGCGACAACCGTCCGATCCGGGTGCGGGTCATGCCGCGCTCCTTGAGGATGCGCGCCATGATCGGGAAGGCGGTGATCGACATCGCCGCAGCCATGAACAGGGCGAACGGCCAGAAGCCGACCCCGGCCGGCGCCAGTGTGGGATGCAGCCACGGGGCGATGCCGATGCCCATCGCCATCGGCAGCAGCACGCTCAGCACCCCGACCCAGCCGGCGCTGCGCAGCTGCGCACGCACGCCGTCGGGGGCGCGCAATTCGGCGCCGACAATGAACATGAACAGCACCAGCCCCAGGGTCGACAGCGCCGACAGCGCGGGCAGCGAGGCCGGCGCGAACAGCAGGGCGTGGAAGCCCGGAAACGCTGCGCCAAGCACGATCGGGCCGAGCACGATGCCGGCGGCCATCTCGCCGATTACCGGTGGCTGGCCCAGATAGCGCAGCAGCAGACCGCACAGGCGGGCCACGGCCAGGATCACCACCAGCTGCAACAACAACGGCGTATGCGACATCGGTCTTCTCGGCAAGGACGGGGGGTCAGCCGTACCAGGGTTCGGCCAGCAATGGCGCGGCGGCCGGCGCGGCGGCGGTCAGGGGGGGCAGCCCGTGGCTGTCGATCTGCGGATGGCGCAGGCGCGCCTGTTCCAGCACCTCGCCGGCCAGCTGGCGCATGCGCTGCACATTGCCGTGCAACTGCTGCACCAGCACGTCGTCAGCGACTGCGGTCTGTTCGTGCAGGGCACGGTTCATGGCGTGGAACCAGTCGATGCCGTGCTGGTCGAGCAGGCGACCGTCCGGCCGCAGCGGCCCGGCGTTGTGTCGGCCCCACGCGCGCAGCAGGCCCTGCATGCCGACGTTGAGCTCGCGCGCCTGCTGGAACAGGCCGCGCAGCCGTCCGAGCAGGGCGATGTCGGTGAGCTTGCCGGCGAAGTACAGCGGTGCCAGCAACGCCCAGTAATAGGTGTAATCCCAGATCACCTTGACCGGCATCACCTGCGCATCGCCGAACAGCGGGTACTGGTCCTGGTACAGGGTCAGGGTGTTCTCGTAGAACGAGAAGTACACCTGCTGGTAGATCTCCGCATACGGCGCCCACGCCTGCTGCCTGCGGTCGCGTTCGATCAGGTCGCAGATATAGCCGTTGCTGATGGCGATGAAATCGCTGCCGGGCGAATAGAACGGATCCAGGAACAGCCCGGCCTCGCCGGTCAGCGCCCAGCGGTCGGCCGAGAACACCTGCTTGCAGCCGTAGGAGAAATTGCGCAGGAACAGGAAGTCCTGCAGCGCGTGCTGCGGCTGCTGCAAGCTGGCGGCCACCTGCGGCTGGTGTTGCTGCAGCCACGCCATGGCTTTTTCATGGGTGTTCATCTGCTCCAGCGGATGCAGCGCGGCATCGCAGACGATGCCCAGCGAATGCGCGCCGGAGGCCAGCGGAATCAGCCAGAACCAGTAGCCCGGGCCGCACAGGTGGTTGGTCGAGCGCCAGCGGTCGGGCGGGGTGCAGCGCGCCTGCCACTGCGGATCCTCGCTCCACTGGTTCGGATCAATGTGGCCGTCGACCCGCCACCACACCGCGTTGGCCTCATGCGCGTTGGCCTGGGCCAGATCCAGCTTGCGCTTGAGCAGGCCGGCGCGGCCGCTGGCATCGACCAGCCAGCGGGTGTGCAGGGTTGCGGGCTGCTGCTGGCGCTCGTAGCGGATCTGGTGGGTGGTCCCGTCCGCCCCCAGCTCGATGCCGCGCACCACCGTTTCGTCCAAAAAGCGCACGCCGAGCACGCCGGCCTGTTCGCCGAGGAAGTTCTCGAAGCGGCCGCGATCCAGCTGCCACGAGGGCGTCGGCAGCAGCCGGCTGACACCCAGCTCGGTACAGGCGGCGATATCCTGCTGGCCTTCGGAGAAGAAGAAGCGGAAACCGAACTTGCGGATATGCCGGCTTTCCAGGTGCTCCCGGAAACCGAGCACGTCGGCGAAATAGTGCGCGCCGATTTCCACCGTGGATTCGCCGACCTTGAAGGCGGCCTCGCGCACCGGATGGGCGCGGCGTTCGATCACCGTCACCTGCACCGATGGATCACGCTGTTTGAGCTGGATGGCGAGGCTCAGGCCGGCCAGGCCGCCACCCATGATCAGGACATCGGTGGCGGCAGGGTTCATACGGGTTCCCGTTGGGCAGGGGGCAACGTGGCGGCGGTGGCGAATTCGCCACTGGGGTCGTCGATCAGTGGCGGGTTGGCCTGGATGGCGCGGTACACCGCGCGGATGTGGCCGTAACGCAAGGCCTGCAGCACGATATGGCTGGTGATGCGGTACAGGTCGCTGAGCGGGCGGAAGTGGCTGCGGCGGAACTGTTCGGTGCAGCCGGCGCTGCGGTAGCGCGACTCGATCGGCACCGATACGCAACGCGTGCCCAGCTGGCGGGCGGCGGAAATCACCACCTGCGCCTCGAACACGAAACCTTCGCCGGGGATGTCATCCAGCGCCAGTACCTGTTCGGGATAGAAACGCTGCCCGCTCTGGCTGTCGGCGACCTGGTAGCCGGTGCCCCAGGCGATGCCCCAGTCGCCGAACTCGTTGGCCAGACGCCGATGGATGGGCTGCAGCGCGCGTTTGCGCAGCCGCGCGCCGATGATGATGCAGCCCGGGTGGCGGTTGGCGCTGTCGAGCAGGCGCGGCAGGTCGCTGGCCGCATGCTGGCCATCGCCGTCCATGGTCAGCACCCCGCGCAGACCGCGCGTGCGCGCCTCGGCGAAACCGCTGCGCAGGGCGTGGCCTTTGCCCATGCGCCGGGGGTGCCGCAGCAGGATCACCGGCAGGTCGGCGATGCATTCGGCGGTGCCGTCGTCGGAGCCGTCGTCGACCACGATCACCTGGCGGTAGTGCGCCAGTGCGGCCGTCACCACGTCGCGGATGCGCAGCGATTCGTTCAACGCGGGGATCAACACCGCGACCTCGTCAGCGCTGAGATGGCCGCTATCAGTCATGGCTGATCCCGATACTCAGCCATTGGCCATTGCCGGCCGCGAGCTGGGCCTGTGCCCGGCCCAGCGCCAGCGCTTCGAAAAGCGGCAGCATCGGCTGCATCGCATTGCCGTGCATCCAGCGCGCCAGCGCGCCAGCGGTGTCCTGTGCCGGTGGGTCGGCGGGGCACGACAGGCTCACCTGCAGCCGCGGCCGCCCGGGCGAGGGGGTCTGCGACAACAGCAGCGCACCGCCGAGCAGGCCACGACTGGGCGAGACCTGCCCCAGCGGTCCGGTGGACTGGCTGTCGTAGCCGACCAGCAACACCGCCTCGCTGCCGCTGGCCAGCTGCGCCAGTGCTTCCAGCAGCCCCTGCGCGAAGCTGGCCTCATGGGCGCTCAGCGCGGTGGCTGGCGGCAGTGCGCCGGCGCCGATGGTCCAGTAGCCGGCCGCGGCGTTGTGCACCGAGTTGTGGAAGCGGGTCGGTGAAATCGTGCGCGGGTCATCGGCCAGCGCCGCGCACATGTAATCGGTGATGGCCAGGTCGCCGTGGGTGGAGGTGAACACGGATGGCAGGCTGGCCGGATCGCGGTCGGCGGCATGGCAGGCCGCCAGCGCCACCTCCAGCGCCACGGCCACCGTCTCCGGCGCGCGGCGGCGTTCATTGGCCGCCAGCAGCTGCGCGGTCGGCCGCGCCGGCGCAGCTTCCGGGCGCACGCCCAGCCGCAGGTACTCGCACGCGGCCTGCCACGAGGGCAGCCCGCTGCACCAGAAACCGACGCCTTCCAGTGTTGCTTCCAGCATGGCCATCAGTCTGCCCTGCCGAACACGAGCGAGCAGTTGTTGCCGCCAAAGCCGAATGAATTGTTCATCGCGTAACGGATCGGGGTGTGTGCGTTGTCGAAACGGATCTGCGCGCCGCAGGCGTCATCATGCACCTCGCTGTTGAGCGTGCCCGGCAGCAGGCCGTCGGACAGGGCCAGCAGCGCGATCGCCGATTCGACGATCCCCGCCGCGCCCAGCGTGTGCCCGGTCCAGCCCTTGGTCGAGCTGGCATGCAGCGTGTCCGGGAACAGCGCATCCACCGCGCGCGCTTCGATGCTGTCGTTGGCCGGGGTCGAGGTACCGTGCAGGTTGAGGTAGCCGACGTCGGCGGCGTCGATGCCGGCGCGGTGCAGGGCATCGGCCATCGCCAGCCGCGCGCCCAGTCCTTGCGGATGCGGCGCGGACATGTGGTGGGCGTCGCTGGATTCGCCATAGCCGCACAGCTGCAGTGTGGCGCCCTGACCCGCCCCGGGGCGCTCGAGCAGCGCAAAGCCGCCCGCCTCGCCAAGCGACAGGCCGCTGCGGCGTGCGTCGAACGGCTGGCAGGGATCGGGAGCGACCAGTTGCAGTGCGTTGAACCCGAACAGCACGCTGCCGCACAGCGTATCCACGCCGCCCACCAGTGCGGCATCGACGATCCCGGCGGAAATCCAGCGCGCCGCCTGCGCGAACACCTTGGCGCTGGAGGAGCAGGCGGTGGCGACGGTGACGCAGGGCCCGCGCAGGCCGGTGGCCTGCTGCACGAACTCGCCCAGCGAATGCGGTGAGTGGATGCGCGCACGCTGCAGATCGGCGGGAAACCGGCTCACGCCTTCGGCGTCGACTTCGAGCCGGGTATAGGCCTCTTCGGTGGCGCCGATGCTCGAGGTCGAGGTGCCGATCACCACCGCGATCCGTTCAGCGCCATGGCGGGCGATGGCCTCGGCCAGCAGTGCGGGCAGGCCGTCCTGCTGCAGGGCCAGCCACGCCAGGCGGTTGTTGCGGCAGTCGTAGGCTGAAAGCGCCGCGGGAACCGGGGCGGTTTCCAGGCCGTCGACGCGGCCGATCCAGCATTCCAGCGGATCGGAACCGAAGTCGTTGCGGCGCAAACCACTGCGGCGGTCGCGCAGCGCCTGGCGCTGTGCAGCCAGTCCGGCACCCAGCGCGGTGGTCGCGGTATAGGCGCGAATGGCAACGGGGGCCATGCGGGGCGGTAGCGCAGTGGTCACGCGGTATTTCCGGGTGCGGTTGACGGCGGCGAGTATATAGGCGGCGCTGTGGAGGAGGATGATCGAGGCGGCGGCGCGCCGTCGCACGGTGGGGTTTTGATGAACGGCAATGCCCGGTGCGGGGAAAAGCCCGGCACCGTGCGGGGCCGCGCCTTTCGCCGCTGCGGCATTTCCTCCACAATCATTGCCATTCAATCCCAGGGCAAAGCCCCGCGGACATGCAAGCCTACGTCTATAAAAGCCAACGCAAGCAGGACACGTTCGTCTATCTGGCCAAGCGCGATGATTTCGATGTGCTTCCAGCGACGTTGAACGCCTCCCTGGCGCCGTTCACCTTCGTCCTGCACGTGGCCCTGACTCCCGAACGTCGCCTGGCCCGGGTCGACGCCGCGCAAGTGCGCGCCAATCTGGTTGAACACGGCTTCCACCTGCAGCTGCCGCCGGCCCCGCTGGCGGCGGTGAAAGTGCCGCGTATCGACGGCCGCGATGACTGAGCCGTTGCGTCGCCGCGCCGTTGCCATCGCGCTTGCCGCGGGGGTGCTGTTGACCGTGCTGACCGGATTGGGCGGCGCGGTGGCGGCATTGGCGGGCTGGCTGGNCGCGATGACTGAGCCGTTGCGTCGCCGCGCCGTTGCCATCGCGCTTGCCGCGGGGGTGCTGTTGACCGTGCTGACCGGATTGGGCGGCGCGGTGGCGGCATTGGCGGGCTGGCTGGCGCAGCCGGCCTTCGCGCTGGCGGCGTCGTGGTGGCGGCGCACGCGTGCGCCGGTTGCCGCCGCCTCCGTGTTCAAGCAGCTGCCGCCGTTGCTGGGGTTGTGGCTGGCCGGCCCGCTGGGGCTGGCGCTACTGGTGGCGTGGCCGCTGGCCGCGGTCCATGCCAGTGGCAGTCTGTCGGCGGTGCTGGCCCTGAGCATCGCGGTCAGCTTGGCGCTGCTGGCGCTGTGGCGGATCTGGCCGGTGTGGCAGGGCGTGGAGCAGCAAAATGGCGCGCTGGCCGGACACTGGCAGGCCAGCGGCGGCCGCGGCCTGCAGTCCTGGCACGGCCTGGGGGGCGCGGCGCTGGTGCTGCTGATCTGCACGGCGGTGCTGCTGCCGGCGTGGCCCGGCTTGCTGGCCGAGGCCTTGCGCTGGCCGCTGGTGGCAGCCACCGCGCTGTTGTCGCCGCTGGCCCACGCGGTGTTGCAGGCGCTGCGCGCCGCCCCGGCGCCGCCCTCGGCGATGGCCGCGGTGGAACCCTTCGACCCGTTTGCCGACGCGGCGGCCGCCCCGGTTCCGCTGGAACCCATCGCCCGCAACGAACTGGTGCCGAAGCTGTACGAGGCCGCCCGCTCGGGCCGTGTCGATCGCGCGCTGCAGCTGATCGAGGCCGGCGCCGATGTCCATGCCCTGCCGCAGAACGACTGGCGTGACCAGCGCAGCCTGGCGGTGCTGGCGGCGGTGCTGCCGGACCTGCGCCTGCTGCGTGCGCTGATCAGCGCCCGGGTTGACGTCAACCAGCCGCACCGCGGGATGACCCCGTTGCTGGCCGCCACCCGCGACAGCTGGCATGGGCGTCCCGAGGCGGTGATGACGCTGCTGGCCAACGGCGCCGATCCGCGCGCGCGCGATACCGATGGCAATACCCCTCTGCATCACGCCGCGCGCAGTTCCGACCCGGGCGTGGCCGCCCTGTTGCGCGATGCCGCCGCCGAGGTGGATGCGCTGAACCACGAAGGCCACAGCCCGCTGGCGCTGGCCTGCCAGGCCGGCAACTGGCGCCTGGCCAGGTTCCTGCTGGAACGCGGCGCCAAGCCGGAGCCGGTGGATGGCGTGCCGGTGCTGGTATCGGCGGCCGGCACCGACGAGGACGATCCGGCCGGCGTGCAGTTGCTGCTCAAGCACAAGGCACGGCTGGACGCCCGCGACCGCCAGCGCCGCAGCGCGCTGCATGAAGCCGCGCAGGCCGGCCATGTCGAGATCGTCGCGGTGCTGCTCAATGCCGGCGCCAATATCGAGGCGCGCGACGCGCTGGGGCGCACGCCGTGGCTGGAGGCTGCGCGCTATGCGCGGGCCGAGGTGATGGAACGGCTGCTGCTGCACACGCCGCAGATCGATGTGGTCGATGCCGAGGGCGGTAACGCCCTCCTGCTGGCGTGCCGGGCCGAGAACGTGTCTGCCGGCTTGATCCGGCGCCTGCTGGAACTGGGGGTCGCGGCCGACGTTGCCGGCGCCGACGGCCGCCGCGCGGTGGATTTGGCCGCCGAAGCCGGGCGCTGGGCGATTGTCTCGCAGCTGGATCCGGCCTATCCGTTGCCGGCCGCAGTCACCGACAACCCGTCCGCGGCGCTCGCCCCAGACGCCGGCGTGGCGTCGCTGCTGCCGGATCGGACGCCGCTGGCGCTGCTGCGCGATGCGTTGGGGTTCGGCAATCTGGAAGGCATGGCAGCGCTGGCGCGCCTGTGTGCTGCCGAGGAACTGGGCGGCCTGCTGCACGATCCGCAGCTGGTGCTGCAACCGCGGGTGGTGGAATGGCTGCTGGAGCAGGGCGCCTGCCCGGAAGTGCGCGACGCCTGTGGCGATACCCCGATGTTCGCGCTGCTCTCGCGCGGCGTGGATGCGGTGCCGACCTTGCAGGTGCTGCTGCGCCACGGGGTGTCGCCGGCCGGGGGCGGTGGCCTGGCACGGCTGCTGACCGCGTGCGTGCAGCACGACCAGGGTTCGCGCGGCATGGAGCAGTTCGCGCTGGAGCTGCTTGAGCGCGGCGCCGATCCGTTTGCCGCCGCGCCGGCGGGCGATCCGCCGCTGTCCCTGGCGGTGCGGCTGGGCTGGCTGAAACTGCAGCAATGGCTGCTCGACAACGGCGCCGACCGCGAGGCGCGCGACAGCCACGGCATGACCGCGCTGCATCTGGCCACGGCGCTGGCACGCGAGGCGTCGCTGAAATTGCTGGTACGCCAGGGCGCATCGCCGGAAGCGCGCGCCGCCGACGGGCAGACGCCGCTGGGCGTGGCGCTGTCGATCGGGCGCCGGGACCTGGCCGACTGGCTCGACTGGCGTGGCTGGCCGTTGCCGCTGCGGCCGTTGCGCGATGCCGATGTGCCGGCCGCGGCGATGGCCGGCGATGTCGATGCGGTGCGCCGTCTGGTCGATCTGGGTTCGCCGGTGGATGCGGTCGATGCGCAGGGCTGCACCGCGCTGCTGCGCGCCGCCGGCGGTGGCCATGCCGCCGTAGTGGACCTGTTGCTGGCCCGCGGTGCCAATCCGCAGCATGCCGCCGGCAGTGGCGCCACGCCGTTGTCGGCGGCGGTGAGCATGCGCCAGACCGCGATCGTCTCGGCCCTGCTCGATGCCGGCGCGCAGCTCGAACACCGTCTGCCGGGTGGCGTCACGGTATTGATGCTGGCCGCGGCGCTGGGCTTTCCGGATATCGTGGCGCGGCTGTTGACCGCCGGCGCCGATGTGCATGCCGGTGACGACCAGCAACTGGAACCGTTGCATTGCGCCGCGCTGTACGGGTTCACCGCGCGCGATCGCAGCCGCCTGCTGGCCTTGCTGGATACGTTGCTGCTGGCGGGCGCCGAGGCCGACCGGCTCTCGGCCGGCACGGTCACGCCGCTGCTGCTGCTGCTGGGCGCGCGCGCCGAACCGGGTACCCGCTGCGATGAGCACGTGGTGCTGGCGGCGGTCGAACGCCTGCTGGACGAGGATGTGGCGCTGGATGTGCGCGATCCCCGCGGATTTGGCCCGCTGCATCTGGCCGCGTTGCACGGCCTGCCGCTGCTGGTACAGCGGCTGTTGCGGGCCGGCGCCGATCCGGACCTGCGCGATACCTTGAACCGCACCCCGCGCGAGATCGCGATAATGCGCGGTTTCATCGATGTGGCCGGCGAATTCGAACCGGCCGTTCCCGGGGTGTCGTCGATGGCGCGGTTCCTGCGCGACCGCGGCTGAGGCGGGTGTGCAGCGCGGCGTGAGCCCGCTGGCCCGGGCCGGCGTGATGGTGCTGGTTTACTCGCGGCGTGGCCGCCGCGCCGCCTCTGCGGTCGAAGCGTCCACCGTCGGCTGGCCGTCGCTGCCGGCGTCGGCCTCGAACAGCCGCATCAGGTCCTCGCGGGCATCGCGCGAGGTCTGGACCACCGCCGCTTCATCGTCGTAGACCAGGTGCTGGGCGCGCAGCAGCTGTTCGTCGTGGTCGCGGAAACGCAGCACATGGTCGCGCGCGACCGCCTCGGCCACCCCCAGTGCGGTCAGCACCCGTTCGCCCATTTCCAGGCTGGACCCGAACACTTCGCGGAACGGCTCGGCCGCCAGATCCATCAGCCGCCACGCATGCTGGCGGTTGCGGGCCCGCGCCAGCACCTGCGCCTGCGGGTAGAGACGGCGGATCAGCCGCACCGCGCGCATGTTGGTATGCGGATCGTCCATGGTCAGCACGAACACGCGGATCTGGTCGGCGCCGGCGGCGCGCAGCAGCTCCGGCCGGGTCGGATCGCCGTAATACAGCTTGTTGCCGAAACGACGCAGGTCCTCCACCGTTTCCGGGTTGTGCTCCAGCGCCACGAACGGAATGCGCTGGGCGGTGAGCAGCCGCGCCACGATCTGGCCGAAGCGGCCCATGCCGGCGATCAGCACCTGGGGCGCGGGCGCGCCGTCGTCGTAGGGATGATCGGCTTCGGCAGGCGCCGGCTTCGGCGGCTTTTTTGCGCCGTGCTCCAGCAGGTGCAGCAGGCCGATCATCAGCAGCGGCGTCAACGCCATCGACAACCCGACGATGGCCACCAGACGGTCGTGGTTGGCACTGCCGAGCAGGTTTACCCGCTGGGCCTCGTTGAACACCACGAAGGCGAATTCCCCGCCCAGCCACAGCACGCTGCCCAGCATCAGCGCGCTGCGCAGCGGCAACCGCGCGGCCAGCCCGATCACCAGCAGCAGGCCGAACTTCACCATCAGCAGCACGGCGACCCCCAGCGCGATCACGGTCGGTTCGGTCGCCACCCGGTCCAGATCGATACCCATGCCCACGGCGATGAAGAACAGGCCCAGCAACAGCCCCTTGAACGGTTCGATCTGCGATTCCACCTCGTGCCGGAATTCGGAATCGGACAGCAGCACCCCGGCCAGAAACGCGCCCAGGCTGGGGCTGAGACCGGCCTCCTGCATGAACCAGGAGGTGCCCAGCACCACCAGCAGCGCGCTGGCAGTGAACACTTCGGGCATGCGCGTGCGCGCGACGATGCGGAACAGCGGCCGCAGCAGCAACCGCCCGCCGAGGATGACCAGCGCCAGCGCCGCGACGGCGATGGCCACATCCTCCCAGCTCAGGGTCTCGCTCCTGGCGCCGCCCAGCAGCGGAATCGCCGCCAGCAGCGGAATGGCGACCAGGTCCTGGAACAGCAGGATGGCAAATCCCAGCCGGCCGAAGTCGCTGTTGAGCGTCTTGTGCTCGGACATCAGCTGCAGCCCCACCGCGGTGGAGGACAGCGCCAGCGCGATGCCGACGATCAACGCGCTTTTCCAATGGAAGTGGTCCACCAGCAGCAGCCCACCCAGCACCAGCGCGGTAATGGCCACCTGCAGTGCGCCGGCGCCGAACACCGAGCGGCGCATCACTTTCAGCCGGGCCGGTGACAGTTCCAGTCCGATCACGAACAGCAGCATCACCACGCCGATCTCGGCGGCACTGAGGATGCGGTCGGAATCGTGCACGAAGCCCAGGCCGTCCGGTCCCAGCACCACGCCGGCGGCCAGGTAACCGAGCACCGCGCCCAGCCCGAGCTTCTTGAACACGGGCACGGCGACCACGGCGGCCAGCAGCAGCACCAGTGCCAGTTCCAGGCCGCCGCTATGCATGGGAGGTCTCCATAGGCTTGGCATTATGCGACTGCACGGCGCGATCCGTTGCCATGGCATGACCGCCAGTACCTGTACGGGCGACCAACGCGGCGCCGGCATCGGTGCGCCTGGCGCAACACGGGGTTGACCGTGCGGGCGGCGATGACCAGACTGCGCGGGTCACCGCCGAAAGCCTCGCCGGTGCACTTTCCGGAGCTTCCTCCATGTCCAGCGACACTCACTCTAGATTCCCGCCGTCATTGGCGAAGGCTGCCGCCTGAGTTCCGGGCCGGTGCGCCTGCGCTGCCGACGACGGCATTGCAGCAGGTGAACCCATGACCGGCAATATCGCTTCCCGTGGCCGCGTTGATCTTGTCGATCACGCCGCCGCCCTGGCTTCCTTCAATACCGCCGATGCGGTGGAATACCTCAACGCGCTGGATATCGACGAGGCGGCCGGCGTGCTCGCGCGGCTGCCGGCCGCGCGTGCCGTCAGCATTCTCGAACAGCCCGAACTGCATGCCGCCGCGCCGATGCTGGTGCAGCTGCCGCTGGACCGTGCCGCGGTCCTGCTGGGGCTGATGGCCGAAGACCGCGTCGCCGATCTGTTCCATGAACTGGACGAGGCTGACCGTGACCGGCTGATCTGGCGCCTGAGCGCGGAGACCCGCCATTCCATCCAGCGCCTGATGCGCTATCCCGATGGCTCGGCCGGCAGCCTGATGACCACCGAGTTTGTCGCGGTGCCCTCGGACTGGAGCATCGGTCAGACCCTGCAGCACATCCGCGAAGTGGAGCGCAGCCGCGAGACGGTCTATGCGATCTACCTGCTGGACCCGGTCACCCGGGTGCTGCAGCAGATGGTGACCATGCGCCGGCTGATCACCGGCGATGCGGACGCGCCGATCCTGGATGTGGCCCAGGTCAATCCGCCGGTCACCGTCGATGCCCTGCTGGACCAGGAGGAAGTGGCGCGGCTGATCCGCCGCCACAACCTGCTCGCCATTCCGGTGGTGGATGCCGACCGGCATGTGCTGGGGATTGTCACCGTGGATGACATCCTCGATGCCTTGATCGAGGAGTCCACCGAGGATGCGCACAAGTTCGGCGGCATGGAGGCGCTGGAACGGCCGTACATGCAGATCGGCTTTCTGGAGATGATCCGCAAACGCGCCGGCTGGCTCAGCGTGCTGTTCCTGGGCGAGATGCTGACCGCCAGCGCGATGCAGCATTTCGAACACGAACTGGCCCGTGCGGTGGTGCTGATGCTGTTCATTCCGCTGATCATGAGTTCCGGCGGCAACTCCGGTTCCCAGGCCACCTCGCTGCTGATCCGCAGCCTGGCGCTGCGCGAACTGAAGCTGGGCGACTGGTGGAAGGTGGCATTGCGCGAACTGCCGACCGGGCTGCTGCTGGGCAGCATCCTCGGGGTGCTGGCGATCACCCGCATCACCATCTGGCAGCAGGCCGGACTGTATGACTACGGTCCGCACTGGATGCTGCTGGCGTTGACGATTGCCGCCGCGCTGGTGGGCATCGTCACCTTCGGCTCGCTGTCCGGGTCGATGTTGCCGTTCATCCTGCAGCGGCTGCGATTCGACCCGGCCAGCGCCTCGGCGCCGTTCGTGGCCACGCTGGTGGACGTGACCGGGCTGGTGATCTATTTCAGCATCGCCGCGGTGATCCTGCGCGGCACCCTGCTGTAGCGCCGGGTGGTCGCGGTGGGCGCAATTTGCGCAGGGTCATGTCGCCTCCCGCCGCGGCACGGTACGGTGGCGGCATGAACCCTGTGCGTGGCCGTTGCCGATGAGTACCTACCACCTGCAGTCCGTGTTCCGCCCCGGCTCGGTGGCGGTGATCGGCGGCAGTCCGCGCGAACGCTCGGCCGGCCGGGCGGTGATCCGCAACCTGCGCGCCGGCGGCTTCGGCGGGCCGGTGGCCTGGGTCAATCCCCGCTACAGCGAGATCGACGGCATCCGTACGGTCAAGCGGCTCAAAGACCTGGCGTGGGTGCCGGATCTGGTGGTGATCACAGCGCCGGCCGCGATCGTGCCGCAGGTGGTGGCCGCCGCCGCCGGACACGGCGTGGCCGCGGCGATCATCCTCACCGCCGGGCTGGGCCATGGACCGGGGTCGCTGGCCGCGCAGGTGCAGGACGCCGCCCGCCCCAGGGGCATGCGCGTGCTGGGGCCGCACTGCCTGGGCGTGATCGCCCCGCATGCGCGGCTCAATGCCAGCATCGCCGCGCACACGCCGCAGGCCGGCGACCTGGCGCTGATCTCCGAATCCAGCGCGATTGCCGCGGCGCTGGTGGAATGGGGGGTCGCCCGTTCGGTCGGGTTCTCGGCGGTGGTCTCGCTGGGCGATGCGCTGGACGTGGATTTCGGCGACCTGCTCGACTACTTCGCCACCGACTACCGCACCCGCGCGATCCTGCTGTATGTCGACCAGATCAGCGATGCGCGCAAGTTCATGTCCGCCGCGCGCGCGGCGGCGCGCGCCAAACCGGTGGTGGTGGTGAAATCCGGCCGGCATCCGCGCCACGGCGCCGGGCGTGCCGATACCCATGCGCAGGCGCTGGCCGCCGCCGACGCGGTGTATGGCGCCGCGTTCAACCGCGCCGGGCTGCTGCGGGTCAACGCGCTGGACGAGCTGTTCACCGCGGCCGAAACCCTCGGCCGGCGGGGCACCTTCCCCGGCCGCCGGCTGGCGATCCTCAGCAACGGTGGCGGCATTGGCCGGCTGGCGGTGGACCGGCTGCACGCGCTGGGCGGAACCCTGGCCGAGCTGTCGCCGGCGACCGTGCAGCGGCTGGATGCGGCATTGCCGCAGGGCTGGTCGCGCGAGAACCCGGTGGACATCGTGGTCGATGCCGACGGCGGGCGGTATGCCGCCGCGATCGAGGCGTTGCTGGCCGATGAGGGCAACGACGCCTTGATGGTGGTCAACGTGCCCACCGCCTTCACCTCTTCGGTGGAGGCGGCGCAGGCGCTGACCAGCACCCTGGGGCTGCGCTCGCGGCAACTGCGCGACAAGCCGGTGTTCGCGGTGTGGCTGGGCACTGACGACCAGGCCACCGCCACCCTCAACAACGCCCGTGTGCCCACCTATCCCAGCGAGGCCGAAGCGGTGCGCGGCTTCCAGCATCTGGTGCGGTACCGCGAGGCGCAGGCGGCGCTGATGGAAACCCCGCCCAGCCTGCCGGCCGATTTCGTGGTCGATGCCGCCGCGGCGCGCGCCCTGGTCGCGACGGCCCTGGCGGCCGGACAGCGCTGGCTCGACCCGCTGGCCACCCACCAGCTGCTGACCGCCTACGGCATTGCGTCGGCGCCGGTGATGGCCGCGCGCGATGCACACGAGGCGATGGAGCTGGCCCAGCCGCTGCTGGAACGGGGCGCCACGGTGGCGGTGAAGATCCTCTCGCCGGACATCGCGCACAAGTCCGAGGTCGATGGCGTACGCCTGAACCTGGGCAGCGTGCAGGCGGTCCATGCGGCGGCCAGCGCGATCCTGGCGCGGGCGCGCGCGCTGCGGCCGCAGGCGCGTATCGATGGCGTGCTGGTGCAGCCGACCATCCTCCGCCCCAAGGCGCGGGAACTGATTGCCGGCATCGCCGATGACCCGGTGTTCGGCCCGGTGCTGGTGTTCGGCCGCGGCGGCACCGCGGTGGAGGTGATCGACGACAAGACCCTGGCGCTGCCGCCGCTGGACTTGCGCCTGGCCCACGAGGTGATCGGCCGCACCCGGGTTTCGCGCATCCTCAAGGCCTATGGCGACGTGCCGGCTGCCGACGAACGTGCGGTGGCGATGGTGCTGGTGAAGCTGGCGCAACTGGCGGCCGACATTCCCGAGATCCGCGCGCTCGACCTCAATCCGCTGCTGGCCGACCGCGAGGGCGTGATCACGGTGGATGCACGGGTGGCGATCGCGCCGACCCGGCGCCTGCACAAGGGGCGCGGCCATCCGCGCTTTGCGATCTTCCCGTACCCGACCGAGTGGGAACGCACCATCACCCTGGCCGATGGCGCGCCGGCATTCGTGCGCCCGGTGCGCCCGGAAGATGACGCGCTGTTCCGCGCCTTCTTCGCCCGGGTCACCGACGATGACCTGCGCCTGCGCTTTTTCCAGTCGGTGAAACACTTCAGCCACGAGTTCATCGCGCGCCTGACCCAGCTCGATTACGCGCGCTCGATCGCGCTGGTGGCGATCGATCCGCGCAGCGGCGAGATGCTCGGCGCGGTCCGCCTGCATGCCGATGCCGATTACGAGCGCGGCGAATACGGCATCCTGATCCGCTCCGATCTGAAGGGTCACGGCATCGGCTGGCGGCTGATGCAGATCATGATCGAGTACGCCGGCTGGCTGGGATTGAGCACGATTGAAGGCCAGGTGTTGCGCGAGAACAGCACGATGCTGGCGATGTGCAGGAGCCTGGGCTTCCAGGTGAAGCTGGATGGCGAGGACCCGACGATCATGAATGTCACGCTGCCGGTGAAAGCGCGGCTGGAACCGGCCCGCTGATCCGGTTGCCGCGGCTGCTCCACAATACGGCGATGACCACGCCTTTGCTGCCCGATCCCGGCGCCTCGCGCATCCCGCTGCTGCTGTTGCCGGGACTGTTGAACGACGCGACGCTGTGGCGCCACCAGATTGCCGGGCTTGCCGATATCGCCGACTGCCGGGTCGGCGACCTGACCGGGCACGACTCGCTGCGGGCGGTCACCCAAGCCGTGCTGGCCGCCGCACCGCCACGGTTCGCACTGGCCGGGTTCTCGCTGGGCGGCTATGTCGCCCAGGAAATCCTGCGCATCGCGCCGCAACGGGTGCAGCGGCTGGCGTTGCTGGGCAGCTCGTTCCATGCCGATTCGCCCGAACGTGTCGCCCGGCGTCTGGCGCAGCAGGCCACGGTGCGCATGGCCGGCAGCTTCCACGGTTTCGGCGAGCGGCTGATGCGCAGTTATATCGATGTCTCGCGGCTGCAGGATCGGGCGCTGGTGGACGCGGTCCGCGCGATGACCACGCGGTTGGGCGCGCAGGTATTCGCGCGGCAGAGCCGGATCGAGCGGGTCGACGGCCGCGCTGTGCTGCGCGGTTACCGTGATCCGCTGCTGGTGGTGTGCGGCCAGAACGATGTGATCACCCCGCCGGCCATCAGCCGCGAGATCGCCGCGATGGCCGCGCAGGCGCAGTTGCTGGTGTTGCCGCACTGTGGCCATCTCGCGCCGCTGGAGCAGCCCGAGGCGGTGCTCCAGGCGATGCGCCGCTGGCTGCGGGCGTAGCCGGCTCAGTGGGGGCGCGGGCTCTGGTCCAGGTGGCGCCAGGCGCGGCGCACCAGCCAGCGGGCCTCGTCCCACGGGATTGCCAGCGCCGGGGTGTGCCGGTGGTAGCTGTCCTGCAGCACCTTGTACAGCTGTTCTTCGCTGGCCCGCGGGTAGGCCAGATACACCGCGTAACCCATTCTCAACAGCTGCCGGTAATGGTCGAAATCATGCTGGCCGAGCCGGCCACCGGCATGCACGCCATGCCAGTAGGCCAGTTCGGCATCGAGATCTACTTTGCCCGGGCCAGGCGCGGCGGTGGTCTGCATGGGAGGTCTCCATCGGCATGTGATCCCCTGTGCCGGGAATCGTAACGGAGCTTTGTCGCCGTCCACATTCAGTCCTGACCGGCGCTGGCCAGGTCCAGCTGCGCAATCTGCTGCGCAGACAACGCCACCCGCGCGGCGGCGATCAGCTCGTGCAGCTGCTCGACGCTGGTGGCGCTGACGATCGGGGCGCTGAGCCCGGGCCGGGCGATCAGCCAGGCCAGGGCGATCTGCGCCGGAGTGGCGCGGTGGCTGGCGGCCACGTCATCGAGCGCCTGCACAATGCGCAGGCCGCGCGGGTTGAGATAGCGCTCGACCACGCGCTTGCCGCGCGCGCGGCTCTTGCCCGCGTCGGCGGCGGTGCGGTACTTGCCGCTCAGAAAGCCGCTGGCCAGCGCGTAGTAGCTGATCACCCCCAGGCCGTGTTCGCGTGCCAGCGGCTCAAGCTCGCTTTCATAGCCGGCGCGGTCGTAGAGGTTGTATTCCGGCTGCAGCGTCTCATAGCGCGGCAGCCGGTACTGCGCCGATACCTGCAGCGCATCGCGCAGCCGCGGGGCACTGTAGTTGGAGGCGCCGATCGCGCGCACCTTGCCCGCTTCGATCACCCGCGAGAACGCGCCGAGCGTGGCTTCCAGCGGTGTCGCCTCGTCGTCTTCGTGCGCCTGGTACAGGTCGATGGCCTCGGTCTGCAGGCGCCGCAGCGACCCTTCCAGCGCCGCGGCGATGTTGTCCGGCGACAGCCCCGGCTGTTCGGCCCATTTGCCGACCTTGGTGGCGATCACCACCTGGTCACGTTTGCCGCTGCGGGTGAGCCAGCGGCCGATGATCGCCTCCGATTCACCGCCGTGATTGCCCGGCACCCATGCCGAATACACGTCGGCGCTGTCGATCAGGTTGAAACCGGCATCGACGAAGGCATCGAGCAGGGCGAAGGAGGTCTTTTCATCGGCACTCCAGCCAAACACGTTGCCTCCCAAAGCGATGGGTTTGACCAGCAAGCCGGAACGGCCGAGTTCGCGCGACGGGAACATGGAACTCTCCTGGGCGGGTGGCTTCACAGCATAAACGCCTGCTGCCCGCCGGCGGCAACGCGGCTGCGCCCCGCGCGTTGGGCGGTCATCGCGCCAGGGCAGTCGCATCCGCGCGCTGCCCACGTCGGCAAAAACCGCATGCTAGGCTCGCCGTTTCCACGCTGGCGGAGTGCAAAATGAAGAGCCGTATCCTGCTGTCCTGTGCGCTGGCCCTGCCACTGATGTGGGCGGGCGCGGCGGCCAACGCTGCGCCACCGGCAGTGGTCGACAACAGTGCGACCGTCACCCCGGCGTTGCAGGCGGCCGTGGCCGGCAGCTGGCGTGATCCGGCCAATGTGCGCCGCGACCCCTATCGCCACCCGGCGCAGACATTGGCGTTCTTCGGGGTGCAACCGACGCAGACGGTGCTGGAGATCACTCCCGGGGGCGGCTGGTATGCGGAAATCCTGGCGCCGTATCTGCGCCAGCGCGGCCATTACATCGCCGCCGTGGTGGATCCTCTGGCGGTTGCGGAAGGTGGCGGCCGCGATTACCAGCAGCGCAGCCGCCAGTCGCTGGAAAAGAAATTCGCCGGCAATGCCGCGCTGTACGACCGCAGCACCGTCGTGGCATATGACCCGGCCGCGCCGGTGTTTGGCGCCCCCGGGTCGGCCGACGTGGTGCTGACCTTCCGCAACGTGCACAACTGGCGCAGCGCCGGTCAGGCCGAAGGCATGTTTGCCGGTTTCTTTCGAGTGCTCAAACCCGGCGGCACCCTGGGCGTGGTCGAACACCGGGCCACGGCCGATGTGCCGGCCGACGACAAGAGTGGCTATGTCGGCCAGGCGCAGGTGATCGCGATGGCCGAAGCGGCCGGCTTCAAACTGGCCGCGCAAAGCGGAATCAACGCCAATCCGCGCGATACCAAGGACTATCCCAATGGCGTGTGGACGCTGCCGCCGTCCAACCGCCATGAGCCGGCCGAGGCGGACAGATACCAGGCCATCGGCGAAAGCGACCGGATGACGCTGCGCTTCGTCAAACCGGCGCACTGAGGCCAGCGGCGGCACGCTGCCGCCAGGAATGGGAAAATGGCAGCACTGTTTTCCCTGCCTGCGCGTGCCGCCGCCCCGATGCTGATCGCCTTCAACAAACCGTTCAACGTGCTGTGCCAGTTCACCGACCGCAGCCAGCCACCGCGCGCGACCCTGGCCGGGTTCGCGCTGCCGCCGGCGGTCTATGCCGCCGGGCGTCTGGACTATGACAGTGAGGGGTTGCTGCTGTTGACCGACGATGGCGGCCTGGCCCACCGGCTGACCGACCCGCGCCACAAACAGCCCAAATGCTACTGGGTGCAGGTGGAAGGGGTGCCGACCGACGACCAGCTGCAGGCGCTGCGGCAGGGGGTGCTGCTCAATGATGGCCCGACGTTGCCGGTCCAGGTGCAGCGGCTGGAAGCTGCGCCGCCGCTGTGGCCGCGCGATCCCCCGGTACGTTTCCGCAAGACGGTGCCGGACGCCTGGCTGGCCATTACCCTTCGCGAAGGCCGCAACCGCCAGGTGCGGCGGATGACCGCGGCGGTGGGCTTGCCGACGCTGCGGCTGGTGCGGGCCTCGATCGGTGCTTATGCCCTGGCCGACCTGCAGCCGGGACAGTGGCGGGCACTGCAGCAGTGACCGCCGGCATGGGTCAGGCGTCGCTGCCGATATCGCTGGTTTCATCCACCACGTTCGCGGTGTGGCGGCGTTTGGCGGCGATGCGCTGCGAACGGCCCTCCAGTGTCACGCCCTGGCTGCGCTGGCGCTTGCGGTAGATCGCATATCCCAGCAAGCCCACACCCACCGCGGCGGCGACGATGCTGATCGCCGGATTGCGGCGCACCAGCTTGGTGGCGACCTTGCCACCGGTCCTGATGGCGCCCAGTGCAGCCCCGGTCTTGACCCAGTCGGCGGTACTGACACTGCCGTGCCTCAGGCTGTCGCCCGCGGTACTGGCCAATTCCATCGCGCGCTCCAGGGCGCGGTCGGTGATCACGGTGAATTTGCTCATTGAGTCATCCGGTTTGCTGGAGAGGGGGACGCCAGTGTCGTTGGCCGGCCGTATACAAGGCGTTATCGCTGGCGGCGCCGCCCGGAACTCCCCTCCGGCACTCCCTCACCGTCGTCACGGGTCCGGGTCTTCAAGGTGCCAGGTGGTTTTGCGCTATGTGTTGCAGAAGCAGTCCCGGGGTCGTCGGGCCGCGCCCCGCATAGACCGGTAGTCCGGCCACCTTCCACCGTCGCCACGGGCCGCAGTTTTTCAGGTGCCACGTGGTTTTGCTCTATGCGTTGCAGAGGCAGTCCAGGGGTCGTCCGGCCACGGATGCCTGGGATACCGCCCCTTCATTTCCCGCTTCACCTCGGCATAGGTGTTCTGCCAGAAATTTTTCAGATCACCGGTCACCTGCAACGGCTTGCCGCCCGGTGACAGCAGGTGCAGCAACAGCGGCACGCGGCCGTCGGCGATACGCGGGGTGTCGGCCAGCCCGAACAGCTCCTGCAGTTTCACCGCCAGCACCGGCGGGCGCGGGGTGAGGCCGTCATCGTCCAGTGCATAGTCGATGCGCCGCTCCATCCCGGAGGGCACGGCAATCCGCACCGGCGCATGGCGATCGAGCAGCTGCCGTTGCGCCCACGGCAGGGCCGATTTCAAGGCGTCGCCCAGCGCTTCTTCCCCCAGCGCATCGAGCCGGGTCTTGCCGGCGAACGCGGGTTTGAGCCAGTCATCCAGGGTGGCCAGCAGGGCGCTGTCGGACAGGTCCGGCAATGCCAGTTCCGGCATCCAGTGGCGCAGCGACATCGCCCGCCAGCGCCACTGCCGCAAACCGTCGGTCCAGGGCAACGCCTCCAGGCCGAGTTCGCGTACCGCCGCGGTCAAGGCGTCGGCCGCCTGCGCCGGATCGACCCGGCCGGCCGAGCGGCTGTCGAGCACGATGCGGTCGAAACTGGATTCGCGGCGGGCCACCAGGGCGCGCTTGGCGGCATCCCAGCGCACCACGTCCTGCTGTGTGAAACGGGTGGGGAAATCGTCACGCAGACGCGCCTCGTCCACCGGAGCGGCGCGCAGCAGCAACGCGTCCTTGGCCTCGTAGCGCAGTTCGCTGGCCACCAGCCACGGCTCGCCGCGCAGGTCGCTGTTGTCGAACAGGCGCGCGCTGCGGCCATTGGCCAGCAGGTAGCGTTGGGGATCGCCGGGATGGCGGGTGGCGATGCGGTCGGGGAACGCGTGCGCCAGCAGATCGCCAAGCTGGTGCGCCTCGATCGTGGCGGCCGGCGCGGCCTCGCAGCGCAGGCGCCGCCGCCATTGCCT
>NZ_JAUJUJ010000167.1 GCF_030711595.1 Stenotrophomonas sp. YIM B06876 | reverse complement strand
GTATTAAAGGTAAGCAGCTACTTAATAAGACTGTCGATACGCATCACAACCAGGGGTAGGCCTGTGGAGTCAGGCATTTCTTATCGCAGCCTGACTCCACAGGCCAGATAAAATGACGACTCTTGGCTTGTGAGTCATTCATTATGGACGAAGCAGCACTTTGCCCTTGCGCGATGATTGCAGGCTTGCTGTTAGCGCATTTTTTACATCATTCATCGGGTAGATCGCATCCACTNCAGATAAAATGACGACTCTTGGCTTGTGAGTCATTCATTATGGACGAAGCAGCACTTTGCCCTTGCGCGATGATTGCAGGCTTGCTGTTAGCGCATTTTTTACATCATTCATCGGGTAGATCGCATCCACTGGCAACTTCAGTTTTCCTGTTTCTGCCAAGCCGATCAGTTTCGCCATCATTGACTTCCTTTTTTCCACGGCCATGGACTGGTTGATCTTCTTCTGCCAAAAGCCTTTGACCGTAATCTGCTTGAAAGCAATGTCAGCAGCAGGAATATGCATCGGCTCCCCTGACATAGACCCAAAGGAAACCAGCAGGCCATTTTCTCCTAATAATCCAGTCAGAGCTTCAGTTGCAGCGCCTCCAACAGAATCAAGGGCATAGCTGATAGAGGCGCCACCTGTCAGCTCACGAACACGTTGTTGCCAGTCTTGTTTGGCGGTCGAAACGACATGCTCAATGCCTTGCGCCGTCAATTCTTTTTCATTGTCACTGTTACGAACGAGACTGATGGTGTTCACACCCCGCTCCCTTGCAAGGATCGATACTGTTTTGCCAATCGCTCCACCTGCCGCATTTTGAATGATCCATTGCCCTGCTTCCGCATTCAGAAATTCAAGCAATAACAGCGCACTAAATGGCATGGAAGCAAGCTGCGCACCAACCTCATCACTGATGGTATCGGGAACAACCGTTAATAATTCTGCTGGGGCCAAGAAATATTCAGCCCATACCCCCATGATGGGTGACCCCACAACACGCTGGCCCGGTGTGAGTTCTTTGACCCCATCACCGACCGCATCGATGATCCCCAAGGCCTCGCTACCACCAATGGCTGGCAAAGTGGGCTTGTGGCCATAGGTTCCACGGACTGTCCATAGGTCGTGGTTATGAATAGGGGATAGAATTGTCTTGACTCTGACCTGATTAAAACCGGGCAAGGGAAGAGCTGTTTCTTCTTCATTCACTACCTGAGAAGGCTCGCCAAATTGATGATAAATCGATGCTCGCATAAAGCTTCTCCTTATATTGATAGTTGTCAGTTAATCTTTTGTGATGCGCATTAATAAATCGCTATCTGGCTTTGTAAAAAGAGAGGTGAGTATTTCAAAATGGTTGACACCCTCCACCTCTGTCACAGATAGGCTGTAATCCTGTCGTTGTAATTTCTCAGCATAGTTGAGAGATTGCTCTTTGAGCTCTGGCTGTTCATCACTACCATAGTAAATATACATCGGTAGTGAGCTCTTGTTTGCTGGGTGAATGTTGTTTATTGGGCTTAGCTTGGCAATTTCATTGTCACTCAGTTGCAAGGCGGCACCAATCTTCTTGGTTGCAGCAATAGGCGATAGATCAAACAGGCCACTGATAGGCAATACGGCTGAGTTGACAACCGGGTGATCTTTCCAGAGGGCGGCAAGATGGCCACCTGCAGAGTGCCCAGACAAATAAGTCGACAGCCCAGACATACTATTATA
>NZ_JAUJUJ010000166.1 GCF_030711595.1 Stenotrophomonas sp. YIM B06876 | reverse complement strand
CACCTACCGCGCATCGGGCGCCGGCGGCCAGCACATTAACAAGACCGACTCGGCCGTGCGCCTGACGCACATGCCGACCGGCATCGTGGTGCAGTGCCAGGACGGGCGCAGCCAGCACGGCAACCGCGACATCGCCTGGCAGCGCCTGCGCTCCAAGCTCTACGACCACGAGATGCGCAAGCGCCAGGAAGAGGCGCAGAAGCTCGAAGACACCAAGACCGACGTGGGCTGGGNCCGACCGGCATCGTGGTGCAGTGCCAGGACGGGCGCAGCCAGCACGGCAACCGCGACATCGCCTGGCAGCGCCTGCGCTCCAAGCTCTACGACCACGAGATGCGCAAGCGCCAGGAAGAGGCGCAGAAGCTCGAAGACACCAAGACCGACGTCGGCTGGGGCCACCAGATCCGTTCCTACGTGCTGGACAACAGCCGCATCAAGGACCTGCGCACCAACGTCGAAATCTCCGCCACGCAGAAAGTGCTGGACGGCGATCTCGACGCTTTCATCGAAGCCTCGCTCAAACAGGGCATTTAAGGAGAACCATGTTGCGTGAAGGACAAGCCACCGCCATCCACCGCGGCGACTACCAGGCACCCGCCTGGTGGATCGACACCGTCGACCTGGCGTTCGACCTGGACCCGGCCAAGACCCGGGTGCTCAACAAGATGCGCCTGCGCCGCAACCCGGCCGTACCCGCACAGGCGCTGCGCCTTCATGGTGAAGAGTTGAACCTGTCGCGCGTGCTGCTCAACGGCGCCGGCACATCGTTCAAGATGGACGCAGGCCAACTGGTGCTGGAGAACCTGCCCGAGGGCGACGCACCCTTCGACCTGGAGATCTTCACCACCTGCGCGCCGGCCAAGAACACCCAGCTGATGGGCCTGTACGTGAGCCAGGGCACGTTCTTCACGCAGTGCGAGGCCGAGGGCTTTCGCCGCATCACCTATTTCCTCGACCGGCCCGACGTGATGGCCATGTACAGCGTCACGCTGCGCGCCGACAAGGCCGCCTACCCGGTGCTGCTGAGCAACGGCAACCTGGTCGAGCACGGCGACCTGGACGGCGGGCGCCACTTCGCCAAGTGGGCCGACCCGCACAAGAAGCCCAGCTACCTGTTCGCGCTGGTCGCCGGCCAGCTGGTGGCGCGCGAGCAGCGCATCCAGTCCCGCGCCGGCAAGGAGCACCTGCTGCAGGTCTACGTGCGCCCGGGCGACCTGGGCAAGACCGAGCACGCCATGCACTCGCTCATGGCCAGCGTGGCCTGGGACGAGGCGCGCTTTGGCCTCTCGCTCGACCTCGAGCGCTTCATGATCGTCGCCACCAGCGACTTCAACATGGGCGCCATGGAGAACAAGGGCCTGAACATCTTCAACACCAAGTACGTGCTGGCCAGCCCGTCCACGGCCACCGACGTGGACTACGCCAACATCGAGAGCGTGGTCGGCCACGAGTACTTCCACAACTGGACCGGCAACCGCGTCACCTGCCGCGACTGGTTCCAGCTGAGCCTGAAGGAGGGCCTGACGGTCTTCCGCGACCAGGAATTTTCCATGGACATGGCGGGCAGCCCGTCGGCCCGCGCCGTCAAGCGCATCGAGGACGTGCGCGTGCTGCGCACCGCCCAGTTCCCCGAGGACGCCGGCCCCATGGCGCACCCGGTGCGGCCCGACAGCTACATCGAGATCAACAACTTCTACACCGTCACGATCTACGAAAAGGGCGCG
>NZ_JAUJUJ010000165.1 GCF_030711595.1 Stenotrophomonas sp. YIM B06876 | reverse complement strand
GCGGCGACCAGCGCGGTGCGGCCGGGCGCGATCCCGCTGCGATCGCCGCCCATGCGCCGGCTTTCGTCGATCGGCGGCAGCTCCGGCCCGACCCGCGCCAGGTAGATGCGCTCGGCCTGCTGCACCTGCTTGATCAGGCCCAGCGCCTTGTAGGCGAACGGCAATGCGGTATCGGGTCTGCCCTGGCGCAGCTCGCCTTCGGCGCGCCACATCTGGTCCAGCGCCGCTTTCAGCGTGGCGCGGGTCTGCGGGTCGAGCAGGGTGGCCGCTTCGGCGTGGTCGTGGGTGTGGCCGTATTCGGACAGCACGTCGCTGGCGCTGCCGAAGACCGCTGCGCCGTTGCTGTTGTCTGCGGTGCCGTGGTCGTGGTCATGGCCGTCAGCGTCGCGATGCGCGTCGTCGTGGCCGCCGGCTGCCGCCGCGTTGCCGGGCCCATCGCGGGTCGGCGGCGGCTTGGCCGCGCCTTCGCTTTCCTCGCCCAGGAACTGGCCGTAGCGCAGACGCAGAATGCGCTGGTCCACGCCGATGGCGTCGGCGCGATTGACGAAGGCATCGGCCGCAAGCGTGCGCCGCTGTTTCAGCAGCGCCTCGGCATCGATGATGATCTGCCGCTGGCTGCGGAAGTAGGCCGGCATCACTTTCTTGATCGTCCCTTCCAGGTCGCTGCTCTGCAGTTCCTGCTCGCTGGGCAGGCGCAGGATCAGGCTGGCGCTGCGTGCGGTCTGCGGCGTCGGCACGCGGTTGTCCTCGACACTGAGCTGGGCGATCAGGTCATCACCGGGCTGGACCCCGAGGGCGGCCAGGTCCAGCGTGCGCGCGAAGCGGCGTTGCCGGGACGGGCCGCTGCCGGCCAGGGTCACGCGGTGTTCGCGGAAAACGATGTTCTCGCCACTGCCCTGGGCCACGGTGATCTTCAATTGCGCCGAGGCCGCCACGCCGTAGTCGTCGCTGGCTTCGAACAGCAGCGGCCATTGCCGTTGGCCGCTGTCAGCCACCGTGAGCGTGCGTTCGGGTTGCAGCACGCGGATCTGCGGCGCGCGGTCGGGAATCGCGTCGAGCCGCTGCAGCGGGGCCTCGGCCAGTGCCGGAGTGGTGACGATCCGGTACAGCGCCGACCGGTCGAGCCGGTGTTCGCCCACCCATTGGCCGTCCCGCGCGTGCAATGTGACGCTGCGGCCGTCGTGGAAGCGCAGTTCGGCTGTTTGCGGCTGCGGCTCGAAACGCAGCGACCAGCGCAGCCGGCTGCCCTGCGGCGCCGTGGCCGCGAGGCGGTCCTGCTGCAAGGCGGCAATGCCGGTATAGGCCGGGGCGCTGATCGACAGCTGCGCGCGCTNTCGAGCCGGTGTTCGCCCACCCATTGGCCGTCCCGCGCGTGCAATGTGACGCTGCGGCCGTCGTGGAAGCGCAGTTCGGCTGTTTGCGGCTGCGGCTCGAAACGCAGCGACCAGCGCAGCCGGCTGCCCTGCGGCGCCGTGGCCGCGAGGCGGTCCTGCTGCAAGGCGGCAATGCCGGTATAGGCCGGGGCGCTGATCGACAGCTGCGCGCGCTGCAGCCGTGGCGGTGTGGCAGCGGTGGCCGCCGCGGGGCCGCCATCGCGTGCCTGCGGGGCCGGTTCCAGCGGCGGCGACCACAGCCATGCAGCGACGATTGCCGCGATGCCCAGCAGCCACACCGCCAGCAACTGCCGCCATGGCCAACGCGGGCGCAGGTCGGGTGGCGCGGCCTGCAG
>NZ_JAUJUJ010000038.1 GCF_030711595.1 Stenotrophomonas sp. YIM B06876 | reverse complement strand
CCGCTCTACACGGCGCTGGAATCCACCGTCGTTGCGTTGATCCTGCAGCGCCCGGCAACGCCCGGCGAGCGCTTGCCCGGCCAGGCCGCAGCGGGGCGTGCCCCGCTCTGCACGGCGCTGGAATCTCCCGTCGGTGCGTTGACCCTGTAGCGCCGGGCAACGCCCGGCGGGCGCTTGCCCGGCCAGACCCCAGCGGGGCGGTGCCCCGCTCTACACGGCGCTGGACTCCACCGTCGTTGCGTTGATCCTGGAGCGCCGGGCAACGCCCGGCGGGCGCTGGCCCGGCCAGACCCCAGCGGGGCGGTGCCCCGCTCTACACGGCGCTGGACTCCACCGTCGTTGCGTTGATCCTGGAGCGCCGGGCAACGCCCGGCGGGCGCTGGCCCGGCCAGACCCCAGCGGGGCGGTGCCCCGCTCTACACGGCGCTGGACTCCACCGTCGTTGCGTTGATCCTGTAGCGCCGGGCAACGCCCGGCGGGCGCTTGCCCGGCCAGACCGCAGCGGGGCGTTGCCCCGCTCTGCACGGCGCTGGAATCCGCCGTCGTTGCGCTGACCCTGTAGCGCCGGGCAACGCCCGGCGGGCGCTTGCCCGGCCAGCCGCAGCGGGATGTTGCCCCGCTCCACACGGCGCTGGAATCTCCCGTCGTTGCGTTGATCCTGTAGCGCCGGGCAACGCCCGGCGGGCGCTTTCCCGGCCAGACTGCAGCGGGGCGCTGCCCCGCTCTACACGGCGCTGGAATCCGCCGTCGTTGCGCTGACCCTGTAGCGCCGGGCAACGCCCGGCGGGCGCTTGCCCGACCGAGTCCCAGCGGGGCGGTGCCCCGCTCTACACGGCGCTGGAATCGCCCGTCGTTGCGTTGATCCTGTAGCGCCGGGCAACGCCCGGCGGGCGCTTGCCCGACCGAGTCCCAGCGGGGCGGTGCCCCGCTATACCCGGCGCTGGAATCGCCCGTCGTTGCGGTGATCCTGTAGCGCCGGGCACCGCCCGGCGGGCGCTTGCCCGACCGAGTCCCAGCGGGGCGGTGCCCCGCTATACCCGGCGCTGGAATCGCCCGTCGTTGCGGTGATCCTGTAGCGCCGGGCACCGCCCGGCGGGCGCTTGCCCGGCCAGCCGCAGCGGGATGTTGCCCCGCTCTACGACGCCGCCGGCGTGGTTTCAGAAGACCCCCAGCGCCAGCCCCGCCGCGAGCAGCGCGCCCAGTTCGCGGCCGCGTGCCAGCTCCGCTTCCGGCAGCACCTTGGGCGCCGCGATTGCCTCCGGCGTCTGCGCATGGGTGCAGACCAGCACCGGTTCGGCCACCTCGCGCAGGCGCAGGCCGGTGGCTATGCGGCGCAGCTGGGCGATGGTCGGCTGCCCGTCCGATCCGGCGCAGACCACCAGCGCGTATGGCTTGCCGTCGCAACGCCCCAGCAGCGGGTAATAGCTGCGGTCGAAGAAATCCTTCATCGCGCCGCTGATCGAGGCCAGCGTCTCCGGCGTGGCGAACACCACCGCATCGGCGGCCAGCACGTCGTCGGCGCCGGCATCGGCCGCTTGCAGCAGACGCACGTCCAGCAGAGCGCCGGCACTTTCGCGCGCCGCCGAGGCCACCGCCCCGGCCATCGCCCGGGTGGCGCCGGTGAAGCCATGCCACACCACCAGCAACCGGCGTGGCGCGGCCTCTGCCACGTCAGGCGTCCAGCCCGATCGGGCAGCTCACCCCGGTGCCGCCCATCCCGCAATAGCCGTCCGGATTCTTCGCCAGATACTGCTGGTGGCCATCCTCGGCGTAATAGAACGGCGGCGCCGGGAACACGATTTCGGTACTGATGTCGCCATAGCCGGCCGCGCGCAGTTGCTGCTGGTAGACCTCGCGACTGGCCATGGCGGCGTCGTACTGGGCCTGGCCGTGGCAGTACAGCGCCGAACGGTACTGGGTGCCGGTGTCGTTGCCCTGGCGCATGCCTTGGGTCGGATCATGGTTTTCCCAGAACGTGCGCAGCACCTGGTCCAGTGACACCGTGGCCGGATCGAACACCACCCTCACCACTTCGGCATGGCCGGTCAGCCCGGAACACACTTCTTCATAGGTCGGGTTCGGCGTCACTCCGCCCTGGTAGCCCACCGCGGTGCCGACCACCCCCGGCAACTGCCAGAACTTGCGCTCGGCACCCCAGAAGCAGCCCATGCCCACGTCCAGCACCTGCATTCCCGGGAACGGCCCGCGCAAGGGCTGACCGTTGACGTAATGCACGTTGCGCAACGGCAGCGGCGTGTCCCGGCCCGGCAAGGCCTCTTCCGGCCGCGGCAGCCGCTGTTTGAACGCGCCGATGCCCAGCAATCCCGCGCCTGCTTTCAAAAGCCCTGCACCCAACATGGTCGACTCCTCAGGCCGGCAGCATGCCGGGTTCCGGGTCACCGTCCACAATGGGGCCGGCGCTGACGTTGCCCAAGTCCAGCGCGGCGACGATGGCGTCCGCCGGGGCCTGCGCGGCATCGGGCACACACACCCGCAACACCCCGAACAGCGGCAGCTCGCCCATGCCGCCGAGCAGCGATTCGCCAAACACGAAGGCGGGAATGCCGGCCGCCTCCAGCGCGTGCTTGACCAGATGGGCATCGAACAGATTGTCGGCCTGGTAGACCAGTTGCATGGGGTTCTCCGGAACGGGACGGCGGGAAAGGATCCGAATGCGACGCGGTTTCAGCCCGGGCGGCACAGCGCATCGGTGGCGGCCACGTGCGCGGTTTCCCCGGCTCCGGCCTGGCGCCACTCGCGCAACGCCGGCAGCGCGGCCAGCGCCTGCAGGTAGTCGGCCGCCACCGTGTCCAGGGCCACGCCATAACCCTCGAAGCGGATCGCCACCGGGGCGAACATCGCATCGACGATGCCGAACTGGCCGAACAGGAAATCCCCGCCGTGACCATGCTCGCGGCGCAGCTCGCGCCACAACGCCTGCACCCGGTCGATATCGCGCTGGGCCGCGGCGTCCCAGCGGTAGGCGTCGGGCTGGCGCCGGCTGTTCATCGGCAACTGGCTGCGCAGCGCGGCAAATCCCGCATGCATTTCCGCGGCCGCGGCGCGGGCAATTGCGCGCTGGCGCAGGTCCGCCGGCCAGCCACGCCCGTCCAGCCAGCGCTCGTTGGCGTACTCGCAGATCGCCAGCGAATCCCACAGCAACAGCTCGCCATCGTGCAGCGCCGGCACCTGGCCGGTCGGCGAATGGCGCAGTGCCGCGGCGGCGAAACCGGGCGTATCCAGTTCCAGCATGACCTCGTCGAACGCCACGGCGAAATGCCGCAACAGCAACCACGGCCGCAGCGACCACGAGGAATAGTTCTTGTTGCCGATCACCAGTACGGGACGGTTCATGGGCGCATGAGCGGGGGGACGGAAGGCCCAGCATAGGCCGATCGGCGGCACCCCGCAGCCGGCTCGGCTAAACTTGCGCTTTGCCTACTGTTGCGCTGCCGCCATGTCCGAGACCCCCGCCGCTTCCCCCGCCGACATCACCCCGGAGAACGCTCCTGCCGGGAAGCGGGCCGCCGATGCCCCGGCATCGGAGAAAAAGGACTTCATCCGCCAGATCGTCCGCGAGGACCTGGCCAGCGGCAAGCACAGCGCGATCAAGACCCGCTTCCCGCCCGAGCCCAACGGCTACCTGCACATTGGTCATGCCAAGTCGATCTGCCTGAACTTCGGCATCGCCGGCGAGTTCAACGGCGTGTGCAACCTGCGCTTCGACGACACCAACCCGGCCAAGGAAGACCCCGAGTACGTGGCCGCGATCCAGGACGATGTGCGCTGGCTGGGTTTCGAGTGGAACGAACTGCGCCACGCCTCGGACTATTTCGAGGCCTATTACCTGGCCGCCGAGAAGCTGATCCGTGACGGCAAGGCCTATGTGTGCGACCTGTCGGCCGAGGAAGTGCGCGCCTACCGCGGCACCCTGACCGAGCCGGGGCGCAATTCGCCGTTCCGCGAGCGCAGCGTCGAGGAGAACCTGGACCTGTTCCGGCGTATGCGCGCCGGCGAATTCCCCGATGGCGCCCGCACCCTGCGCGCCAAGATCGACATGGCCAGCGGCAACATCAACCTGCGCGACCCGGCGATCTACCGGATCAAGCACGTCGAGCACCAGAACACCGGCAACGCCTGGCCGATCTATCCGATGTACGACTACGCGCACGCGCTGGGCGACGCGCTCGAAGGCATCACCCATTCGCTGTGCACGCTGGAATTCGAGGACCACCGCCCGCTGTACGACTGGTGCGTGGACCACGTCGACTACGCCCATGACGACGCGCTGACCCAGCCGCTGGTCGATCGCGGCCTGCCGCGCGAAGCGGCCAAACCGCGCCAGATCGAGTTCTCGCGCCTGAACATCAATTACACGGTGATGAGCAAGCGCAAGCTGATGGCGCTGGTCAGCGAAGGCCTGGTCGACGGCTGGGACGACCCGCGCATGCCGACCCTGCAGGGCCTGCGCCGGCGCGGCTACACCCCGGCGGCGATGCGCCTGTTCGCCGAGCGCGTGGGCATCTCCAAGCAGAACTCGATGATCGACTTCAGCGTGCTGGAAGGCGCGCTGCGCGAGGATCTGGACAGCGCCGCCGCCCGCCGCATGGCAGTGGTCGAGCCGCTCAAGCTGGTGCTGGCCAACCTGCCCGACAGCTTCGAGGAAGCCCTGACGTTCTCCAACCACCCCAAGGATGAAAGCTTCGGCACCCGCCAGGTGCCGTTCGCCCGCGAGCTGTGGATCGAGCGCGAGGATTTTGCCGAAATCCCGCCCAAGGGCTGGAAGCGCCTGGTGCCGGGCGGCGAAGTGCGCCTGCGCGGCGCCGGCATCATCCGCTGCGATGAGGTGATCAAGGATGCCGACGGCCACATCACCGAGCTGCGCGGCTGGCTGGACCCCGAATCGCGTCCGGGCATGGAAGGCGCCAACCGCAAGGTCAAGGGCACCATCCACTGGGTCAGCGCACGGCACGCGGTGGCAGCGGAAATCCGCCTGTACGACCGCCTGTTCTCGGTGGAAAACCCCGATGACGAATCCGAAGGCAAGACCTACCGCGATCACCTCAACCCCGAATCGCGCCGCAGCGTGACCGGCTATGTCGAGCCGTCCGCCGCGCTCGCCGCCCCGGAACAGTCGTTCCAGTTCGAACGCACCGGTTATTTCGTCGCCGACCGCCGCGACCATGGCGCCGCCACGCCGGTATTCAACCGCAGCGTGACCCTGCGCGATACCTGGGCCAAGTAAAAAGCCCCCCGCGCCGGCGCGGCTGCCGGCTTTCCCGGCTGAACGTCCCGCCCCGGTCCGCCTGGCCTCGCGCCGGGCGGCGTTACCATGGGCCCGCGCGATCGCCGGCTGTTCCGCCGCCCCGCCTGTCCCCCGCCCCCTTGGAATCCGAATCCCGATGCTTTACGCGCAAGTCCACCTGACCCTCCCCGCCTGGATCCACGAACACGTCGATACCGGCCGCGTCTATGCCAGCGACGAAGACAAGGTCGCCCTGGCGATCGAGCTGTCGCGGCTGAACGTGGAGGCGGACACTGGCGGCCCATTTGGCGCGGCGGTATTCGGCCCGGATCACCGCATCATCTCCGCCGCGGTCAACCGGGTCATGCCGCACAGCACCTCGCTGGCGCACGCGGAAAACATGGCCTACATGCTGGCCCAGCAGCGCCTGCAGACCCCGCGCCTGAACGACGTGCTGTCGCCGGTCACCCTGGCCACCTCCTCGCAGCCATGCTGCCAGTGCTATGGCGCCACCGTCTGGGCCGGCATCGACCGCCTGCTGATCGGCGCCAACTCGACCGATGTCGAGGAGCTGACCCCGTTCGATGAAGGTCCGCTGCCGGCCGACTGGGTCGGTGAACTCAACAAGCGTGGCATCGAAGTTGTGCAGGGCCTCAACCGCGAGGCCGCTCGCGCGGTGCTGCACCGCTACGGCCTGACCAACGGCGCGCGTTACTGACCTGCGCCTGCCAGCGGGAGCGGGGCCCGTGGCGACAGGCTTTCCGGCACCCCTCCCTTGCGACACCTCCCGCTTCTGCACCTCCGCACTCCAAGGACTACGATGACTGGCCTGCTTTGCTACTGCCGTCAGGGGTTCGAACCGGAACTCGCCGGCGAACTCAACGAGCGCGCCGGCCAGGTCGGCGTCGCCGGTTATGCCCGCGCCCAGCGTAATGACGGCTACGTGCTGTTCGTCACCGACGCGGCCGACGCGATGGCCCAGCGCCTGCCGTGGCGCGAGCTGATCTTCGCCCGGCAGAAACTGCGGGTGCTGGCCGAGCTGCCGCAGCTGGACCCGAGCGACCGCATCACCCCGATCCTGGCCGCACTGCACGGCCACGCCCGCTTCGGCGACCTGTGGGTGGAGCATCCCGATTCGGACGCCGGCAAACCGCTGTCCGGGCTGGCGCGCAGCTTCGGCAACGCGCTGCGCCCGGCACTGCGCAAGGCCGGGCTGCTGACCGACAAGGCCAACGACAAGCTGCCGCGCCTGCACATCGTGTTTGTCGATGGCACCCATGCCTTCGTTACCGTGGCCGATACCCGCGACAGCGCACCGTGGCCGCTGGGCATCCCGCGGCTGAAGCTGCTGCCCGATGCGCCGTCGCGCTCGGCGCTGAAGCTGGACGAAGCACTGTTGACCCTGATCACCCCGGAAGAGCGCGAAACCCTGATGCAGCCGGGAATGCGCGCGGCCGATCTGGGCGCCGCGCCGGGCGGCTGGACCTGGGTGCTCACCCGCCAGCATCTGCGCGTGACCAGCATCGACAACGGCCCGCTGCGCCAGCACGTGCTCGACACCGGGCTGGTGGAACACCTGCGCGCCGACGGCTTCCACTGGAAACCGGAAACGCCGCTGGACTGGATGGTCTGCGACATGGTCGAGCAGCCGCGCAAGGTGGCCGAACGCATGGCCACCTGGCTGCGCGAAGGCTGGTGCAAGCACACCATCTTCAACCTGAAGTTGCCGATGAAAAAACGCTGGGACGAAACCCGGTTGTGCCTGGATCTGTTTGCCCAGCAGGCCGAGCGCCCGCTGATGATCCGTGCCAAGCAGCTGTATCACGACCGCGAAGAGATCACGGTGTTCGCCACCGCGACCAAACGTCGCTGAACCTGGCGGCACGCCGGGCAAACCGCCTTGTTCCGGCCGCAATACCGTCCGGCGTGGCGTGGCCGGGCGGCAGTGCGGCCTGCCACCGCCGGACCCGGCGACTGCGGCGAGCAGGCCTGGCGGGCATTCGGCCCCAGCCCCCAGCGGCCCAGCCGCGCAATCGGCCCGTCGACATATCCGCGGTGCCTCTGCGGACAGGCCCCGGCCGATCTCAATCCATGCAACCGGCCACAGGCACACTGTTCTCCTGAACCGGAGATCCGCCATGCACGCCATCGAACTGAACGACGCCGCCGGTTTCGGCCACGAATTCCTGCGGCTGACCCTGCTGCAGGGCTTCCAGTCGCTGACCAAGCGCGACCTGGAACTGCTGATCTTCGTGCTGCTGGAACGCGATGGCGCAATCTCGCGCAGCGAATCCAACGCCGCCGTCGCGCTGCGGCTGCGCGTCACCGCGGCCAAGGTCAAAGGACTGCGCCGCGACGGCTATGCGCGCTGGCGCGCACTGGTACCCGAAGCGGGCGATACCGCGCTGCAGCGGATCGTCGCCGGTGTGCTCACCGACGCCAACCTGCGCTCGGGGGCACGCCATGTCAGCGCGCGCAGCCGCAAGGACGGTTTTCTTGCCATCCGCATCGAACATCCCGACGACGCCCAGCAGTTCGAGCAGGCCATCGTCGAGGTGGGGGCATTGCCGGTGTATGAGCGCAACCGCGAAGTGGTGGCGGTGCGCTTCGACACGCTGCTCAAGATCGCCGAACGCTGGGGCTACCTGCAGCCGGACCCGCGCCGGATCACCGCGGAACTGGAAAAAATGGCGCCTGCCGCCGAAGAGGTGGCCGACCTGTTGAAAAAGGACCTGGGCCAGCTGCGTTGGGCCGATGTGCGCCGTGCGCTCAACAGCCTGGGCGCCAAGGCCATTGCCAGCAGCGCCGAAGGCGGGCTGAAAGGCCTGTTGAAACTGGTGTTCCCGTTCTTGCCGGGCTGATGCGGCCAGCTGCGCCACGGCGATGAACCGTTACCGGATACGCACCCTGTGTGGACGCCCCCTTCAAAAGCGTTTAACCCGCCTCGGCCCAGCATGCGCCTTTCATCCCCACAGGAGTCATGCGATGAATACCCCGCGTCTGCTGCTTCCCGCCGTCCTGCTGCTCGCCGTCGCCGCGATGCCCGCGATGGCGCAGGAAACCGGCAAGGTCACCCTCGATGAAAACGGAACCCCGGTGACGGTGACCTCGGAAGAATCCAATTCAATCAAGGGCGGTTACCATATCAACTTCGCAAAGCTGGACCGCAACCACGACGGCTACATCAGCCGCGAAGAAGCCAAGGCCGATCCTACGCTGGAACGGGAATTCGACGCGGTGGATACCAAGCATGCCGGCCGCCTGAGCAAGGCGCAGCTGGAAGGCTGGATGAAGAAGAAGTAGCCCGTGGGAAAGCGGGACCGGCCGCGCCGATTGCGCCCTGCCCAAGAGGTCCGCCGTGTCCCGTTTTCCGTATCTGCTGTTGACCGCTCTCATCACCGCCCCTGGCGGCACCCTCGCCCAATCCGCACCGGCCAATACCGCCGTCAGCTCGCCCCTGTCCTCGGCGCCTGTGCAGGTGCGCACCCAGGCGCTGGCCACTGGTGCGGTGAGTCACCAGGTGCAGGTGGCGACACCGGCGGGCGAAGCCGCCGTCACCGTACGCTCGATCCAGCCTGACAACGTGGTCGGCAATTACCGCATCGATTTCGACGCACTGGATGTCGACGGCGACGGCTTCATCAGCCGCACCGAAGCCCAGGCCAATCCGGCGCTGGCCGATGAATTCAATGCGCTGGACAGCAGCCGTCGCGGGCGCCTGGATCGCCGCCAGCTGGCCGGCTGGCTGATCGACTGACCGCGCGTTCTCCAGCTCAGCCGCCGGAGGCGTGCTTCCAGAACGCGGACAGCAGCGGCGGCAGCTTGCCGGCCATGCCCATGGCGGGGCCGCGGGCCAGGGTGAGGTGCAGTTCGTCGTTGGAGAACAGCGTATTGATCGCGGTGAAGCTCTTGGCCGCCAGAGTGTTCTGGCTGCGCCGCTGCCGTGCCCAGCGTTGCAGCCGGTGCGGCGCATCCCAGGCACGCCGGTGCTTCTGCGCATCGCGCACCAGTTCGCGCAATGCGGCGACATCGCGCAGCCCGAGGTTCACCCCCTGCCCGGCCAGCGGATGCACCGCGTGGGCGGCATCGCCCAGCACCAGCACGCGGCCGGCGACATAGCGCTCCACCAGTTGGCGCCGCAGCGGGAACGCCACGCGTCGGGAGGCCAGCTGCAGCGCGCCCAGGCGGGCGGCGAAGGCGGTGGTCAATTCCCGGTTGAACGCCTGCTCGTCCAGCGCCAGCACGCGCGCAGCCTCGGCGTCGGGCAGCGTCCATACGATCGAATTGCGGCGCTCGCCAATCGGCAGCACCGCCAGCGGCCCACTGGGCAGGAAGCGCTGCCAGGCGGTGGCTTCGTTGGGCCGCGCGCTGTCGACATAGGCGACCACGCCGCGCTGGGCATAGTCGTGGCGGTCCACCGCCAACCCCGCCAGCGCGCGCAAGGTGGAGTCGGCCCCGTCGGCGGCGATCGCAATGGCCGCCTCCAGCCGTCGCCCGTCTTCCAGCCGCAGGCGCACGCCGGTTTCATCCTGCTCCAGCGTCTGCACCCGCGCCGGACTGTGCACCTGCACGCCGGCCGCCGGCAGCGCCGCCCACAAGCGGTCCGCCAGCAGCGCGTTTTCGACGATCCAGCCAAGCTGGCGGCGACCCAGCCGGTCGGCATCAAACCGGATTTCCTCGCCACCGGCCGCATCCCACACCCGCATCCGCCGATAGGCGCAGGCGCGGGTGTCGCGCACTGCCGGCCAGACCCCGAGCGCGGCAAGCAGCTCGGCGTTGTCCGGGGCAAAGGCGTAGACGCGCAGGTCCGGCTGCGCGGCCGACCACGGGGCCGGCTCGCGGCCTTCCACCAGCGCCACCTGCAAGCCGCTGTCGGCCAGCGCCAGCGCGCAGGCCGCGCCAACCACGCCCCCACCGACGATCACCGCATCCAGTTTCATCCGCCGGTTCATCGCGCCTCGCTCCTGCACAGCGCCGGCACCTCGCCGCGGAACCCCATCGCGCCGCCAACCAGCAGCGACTGCAGCTCGCGGGTCTGCGAAGCGGCTACCAGGCCCAGGCTGCGCAGGCGGCGCGCGGCGGGCGTTTCGTTGCTGGTGAAGCGGGCCAAGCCCTCGGAGAACGCGATGGTCTGCCGGCGGTCTTCTTCGCGCCGTGCCACATAGGCGCGCAACATTGCCTCGCTACCCGCTTCGGCCGGCGCCTGTTCAATCAGTTCGGCCAGGGTCAGCGCGTCGCGCAGGCCGAGATTGAAGCCCTGCGCACCCAGCGGATGGATGGTCTGCGCGGCATTGCCCAGCAGCAGCGCACGCTCACCCAGGCATGACTGCGCCAGCACCTGGACCAGCGGATAGGCGCTGCGCGGGCCACTTTCCAGCAGCCGCCCCGCACGCCAGCCGATGGCCTGCTGCAAACGCGCCAGCCAGCTTGCCTCGTCCAGCGCCATCACCGCATCGGCCTGCGCGCGTGCCACGCCGTGCACCACCCCGTAGTGGCGATCGCCGCGGGGCAGCAGCGCGGTGGGGCCGCTATCGGTGAAACGCTCCCACGCGGTGCCGTCGGGCAGGCGCTCGCTGCGCACCCGCGCCACCAGCAGCGTCTGTCCGTAATCATGTTCCTCGGTGCCGATGCCCAGCGCTTCGCGCAGCATCGAACGGGTGCCGTCGGCGCCGACCACCAGCCGCGCGCGCAGCGAACATTCGCCCTCGGCGGCGGCAATCACCACCTCACGGCGGCCGTCGTTGCCGGTCTCACCCAGACGCAGGAAACGGGCCGGACGGTAGCGCCGCAGGCGCGGCAATTCGTCCAGGCGCGCTGCCAGCGCTTCGCCGAAATCGCGTGCCACCACCACTTGTCCGAAAAATTCGCGGTCGTAGTCGGCCGCATCGAGCCTGACCCGGCCGAAATCGCCGGCACGGCTGACATGGATGCGGCGGATCGGCCCGGCCGCGGTGCGCAGTTTGGCCATCACCCCGAGCGCGGTCAGCGCATTGACGGTGGCCGCGGCGAAACTGAGATTGCGCTGGTCGAACACCGCCGGCAGTGCACCGGCCGGCGTCGCCTCCACCAGTGCCACCTCCAGCCCCAGGTGGTCCAGCGCGATCGCCAGACTGGCGCCAACCAGTCCGCCACCGATGATCAGCACATCATGATGTTCACTCATGCGCCCATGATAAGCGCTGGACCGGAAACTGACGGCGGCCGCGCAACTGCCGGTCAGCGTCCACAGTGGCTAGAATGGTGGCCTGAACAAGGGAATCCCATCGCCATGACCGCCAACGTCCAACGCGTTTTCATCCTGTCCGTGCTCGTGCTGCTCATGGCCGGCACCCGCATCAACCATTTCGCCCCGCTCCCCGATGCCTCGTGGGCGGTGTTCTTCATCGGCGGCTTCTACCTGCGCAGCTGGACCCGCTGGGCGTTCCCGGCGCTGATGGCGCTGGCGGTGGCGGTTGACTGGGCGGTGATCAGCCATCAGGGCCTGGACTTCTGGCAGCACTACTGCGTGTCGGCCGCGTACTGGATGCTGATTCCCGCCTATTTCGCGATGTGGGCCGGTGGCAGCCTGCTGCGCCGCTCCTACACCGGGGCCTGCTGGAGCTCGCTGGGCCGGTTCGCGATGACGCTGATCGCCTCGGTCGCCCTCTGCCACCTGATCGCACAGGGCAGCTTCTACTGGATCAGCGCCTCGGTCAGCGAGCCGACCTTCGCCGGCTGGGCCAAGAACTACAGCGACTGGCTGCTGCCCTACCTGCGCAGCGCCGCACTGTACGCCACCGCTGCCGTCGTGGCGCAGGTCGCCAGCGAGCAGTTCGGCAAGCTGGCCGCCGGCCCGCGCAACATCGCGCACTGAGCGGCCGCCATGGGCAACCGGCTTTCCAAGATCTATACCCGCACCGGTGACGATGGCAGCACCGGCCTGGGCGATGGCAGCCGCACCGGCAAGGATTCGGCCCGGGTCAACGCCTATGGCACCGTCGATGAGGCCAATTCGGCCATCGGCGTATTGCTGGCGGTGCGGATTCCCGACGATATCCGCGCCCTGCTGACCACCGTGCAGCACCAGCTGTTCGACCTGGGCGGGGAGCTGTGCATCCCCGGCCATGCCGCGATCCACGGCGCAGACATCGATGCCCTGGAGCGCCATCTGGACCATTACAACGACGACCTGCCGCCGCTGAAGGATTTCATCCTGCCGGCCGGCGGCGAAGGCGCCGCCCGTTGCCACCTGGCGCGCACGATCGTGCGCCGGGCCGAACGCGAAACGGTGACGCTGGCGCGGCTGGAAAGCGTGCGGCCCGAAGCGGTGCGCTACCTGAACCGCCTGTCGGACCTGCTGTTCGTGCTGTCCCGGGTTCTGGCCCGCGCCGACGGCCACGGCGAGGTGCTGTGGAACCACGAGCGCCGGCGCGGCTGAGCGGCGCGGTTCCCGGCCCTGCGGCGGCGCCCGGCTACAGTACGGACATGCTGGTATTCACCCATCCCGCCTGTCTGGACCACCACCCCGGCCCCGGCCACCCCGAATCGCCGGCGCGCCTGCGCGTGGTTCTCGACGCCTTGCACGCGGCGTTCCCCGATGCGCTGGACTGGCGCATCGCGCCACCGGCCAGATTCGGCGACCTGGCCCGGGTGCATGAGCGCGAGCTGATCGAATCGATCCTGCAGCCGCAATCCGAAGCGCTGCGCATACTGGATATGGATACGACGATGTCGCCAGGTTCGGCCCAGGCCGCCCTGCATGCGGCCGGTGCCGGTGTCGCGGCGGTGGACGCGGTGATGTTGAAGGCCGATACCCGCGCCTTCTGTGCAGTGCGTCCACCCGGTCATCACGCCACCCATGACACCGCGATGGGCTTTTGCCTGTTCAACAACATCGCCGTCGCCGCCGCCTATGCCCGCGACCACTACGGGCTGGAACGCATCGCCATCGTCGATTTCGACGTGCACCACGGCAACGGCACCCAGGCGATCTTCGAACACGAGCCGCGGGCCGCCTACTTCAGCACCCACCAGTCCGGCCTGTTCCCCTATACCGGGACCATGCGCGAACGCGGCGCCGGCAACGTCTGCAACATCCTGCTGCCACCGGGCAGCGGCAGCTTCCGCTTCCGCAATGCCTGGGCCGAGGACCTGCTGCCGCAGATCGGGGCATTCCAGCCGCAGTTGCTGCTGGTGTCGGCCGGCTTCGATGGCCACATGCGCGACCCGCAAGCCGACCTGATGCTGGAAACCGCGGATTTCGCCTGGCTGAGCGCCGAGCTGGTACGGATCGCCCGGCAACATGGCGGGGGCCGCGTGGTGTCCATGCTCGAGGGCGGTTACGACCTGGATGCGCTGGCCGAGTGCAGCGTGGCCCATGTCCAGGCGTTGCGCCGCCCATGAGCTTCGCATGAACCCCGCACCCCTGCCGGCCGTGGTCTTCATTGCCCCTATGCAGGCGATGCGGCAAGCTAACCGCCGTTTAACCCTGAAATCCAATCGCGTGCGCCGAGCCCTCCGCCTGCTGCCTCTGCCCCTGAGCATCGCCATCTGCCTGCCGGCCATGGCTGACGAAAAGCCGGTGAACTGGGACCTGTGCCCGACAACCGACGTGCTTCCGCTGTTCGATGAAGCGCCCAAGGCGGACAAGGCCGCGGCCGCCATGCGCGACCAGCTGCCCACCGATATCGAAGGTGACCAGCTCTCCGGCACCAGCACTACCCCGCAGTACCAGGGCAATGTCGCGCTCAAGCGCGGCGACCAGTTTCTGGGCACCGACAACCTGCGGTTCGATACCGAATCGGGCAATTACATCGCCGAAGGCAATGTGCGCTACTCCGATTCGTCGATCCGGATGATTGCCGACCGCGCCGAAGGCAACCAGGAAAGCGATACCCACAAGATCAGCAATATCCACTACCAGCTGGTCTCGCGGCGGGGCAACGGCGGGGCCGACTCGATCGACCTGCAAGGCGCGGTCGGGCAGATGCACCGGTCCACCTACACCACCTGCGACCCCTCGCAGCCGGTCTGGAAACTGTCGGCACCGCAGATCGAGGTCGACAACGACGAAGGATTCGGCACCGCGCGCAACGCGGTCCTGCGCATCGGCAAGGTGCCGGTGCTGTACGCGCCATGGTTCAAGTTCCCGATCGATGACCGCCGCCAGACCGGCCTGCTGTATCCGCAGCTGAGCATGTCCGGGCGCAACGGCTTCGACTACGCGCAGCCGATCTACTTCAATCTGGCGCCGAATTTCGATGACACCCTCACCCCGCGTTACATGAGCAAGCGCGGCGTGCTGCTGGACAACGAATTCCGCTATCTCTACGAAGGCGGCCGCGGCCAGCTCGATACCCTTTACATGCCCGACGACACCCTGCGCGCCCGCTCCCGCGGCAAGGTCGAATACAGCGGCTATCACAACATCGACAGCAACTGGCAGGCGCGCGCCAACCTGTTCTGGGTCAGTGACGAACGCTATATCGAGGATTTTTCCAACCGGCTGCTGGGGGTGAGCGCCTCCAACCTGCAGAGCACCGCCGGCGTCTACGGCACCGGCACCACCTGGACCGCCGGGCTGATGGCCGACCGCTGGCAGCTGACCGATTACACGCTCACCGAGGCCTCCCTGCCCTACAGCCGCCAACCCCGCCTGTTCGCCACCTGGGAGCAGCCGTTCGGACGCTGGTTCGAGGCCGGCGTCTACGCCGAAGCGGTGCGCTTCACCCATGACGACATCCACCTGAAAGATGCCGGCTTTGATCGCACCGGGGTGACCCTGGCCCAGCCCGGCGGTTCGCGGCTGGATATCAAACCCTATCTGTCGATGCCACTGGCGGGCGCGTCGTGGTTCCTCACCCCCACCCTGGCATGGCGCTATACCGCCTACCAGCTGGACAAGGCACTGGCCGATTCACTAGGTGGCGAGCGCAATCCGACCCGCAGCATGCCGATCACCACGGTGGACGCCGGGCTGTTCTTCGATCGCGAAACCACATTGGGCGGCAAGTCCTACCTGCACACCCTGGAACCGCGCGTGTTCTACCTGAACACCCCGTACCGCGACCAGAGCGCGCTGCCGCTGTTCGACACCCGCGCCTTCACCTTCAGCTGGGGCCAGCTGTTCCGCGATTCGCGCTACACCGGCGCCGACCGCCAGAACGACGCCAACCAGCTCACCACCGCACTGACCACCCGCCTGTTGCGCGAGTCCGATGGCCGCGAAAAGCTGTCCGCCAGCATCGGCCAGATCACCTATTTCGATGATTCGCGGGTGACCCTGGACAGTGCCGAGGCGATTGTCGAGAAAGGCAAGTCCGCCTGGGTGGCCGACGTCAACTGGGCACTGACGGATCGCTGGACGCTGGGCAGCACCTACCAGTGGAATCCCAAGTACCGGCAGGAAGACCTGGCCAGCCTGCGCGCGCGCTACCTGCTGCCCAAGGACGGCGTGGTCAACCTGAACTACCGCTACCGTCGCAACGCCAGCACCGGTACCGACCAGCTCAAGCAGGCCGATTTCTCGTTCCTGTATCCGATCAACCCCAGCTGGAGCGTGGTCGGCCGCTATTACTACTCGCTGCTGGACCGCAAACCGCTGGAAATCATCGGCGGCGTGCAATGGGACAGCTGCTGCCTGGCGGTGCGCGCACTGGCACGGCGCTATGTCAAAAACCGCGAAGGAGAACTCAACAACTCCCTCCAGATCGAGTTCGTGCTCAAGGGCCTCGCCTCGGCTGGACAGGACACGGACCGCACCCTGCGCCGTGCTATTCTCGGCTACAACCGAGACGACCTGTACCTCGTTCCGCCCAGCAACATCGCGGCCGGCGAGGATGACTACGATCCGAACCAGATTCCATGACCAAAACCCTACCTGTTGTCCTCGCCAGTCTGCTGGCGTTTTCCGGCGTGTCCGTCCCCGTCGCCGCACAGCAACAAGTGCAGCCGCTGGACCGTATCGCCGCCATTGTCGACGAGGATGTGGTGCTGCAGAGCGAACTGCAGCGCGCGGTCAACAACATCAAGTCCCAGTACGCCGGGCGCGACAACCAGTTGCCGCCCGATGCCGTGCTTGAACGCCAGGTGCTGGAACGTCTGGTGCTGGTGAAACTGCAGGTGGCGCGCGCCCAGAGCAGCGGCATCCGCGTTGGCGATGAAGAGCTCAACCATGCCATTACCGGCATCGCCCAGCAGAACGGCACCACTGTCGACACGCTGCGCCAGCGCCTGGCCCAGGACGGAATTTCCTTCGAGGACTTCCGCAAGTCGGTACGCGATGAAATCCTGGTGCAACGCCTGCGCCAGAGTTTTGCGCAAAGCCGCATCAACGTCAGCGAAGGCGAAGTCGATGCCGCGCTGGCCCAGCAGAACGCCGCCGGGACCCAGTACCACCTTGCCCACATCCTGGTAGCCCTGCCGGAAGGCGCAACCGCCGAACAGATCAGCACCGGCCAGAGCAAGGCCGAAGGCATCAAGAACCTGCTGGACAAGGGTGAACTGGATTTCGCCGCCGCGGCCGTGCGCTATTCCGACAGCCCCAATGCACTGGAAGGCGGCGACCTGGGCTGGCGCAGTGCCGACGAAATCCCCAATGCGTTCTCCAAAGCGGTGCGTGAGCTCAAGCCGGGCGCCGTGCTGGGCCCGATCCGCGGTCCGAGTGGCTTCCAGCTGCTCAAACTGGTGGAAGTGCGCGACAGCAATGCCGGCGATACCCATACCGTGACCGAATACCATGCCCGGCACATCCTGGTGCGGGTGACCGACAGTCAGGACGATGCCGCGGCCAAGGCCAAGATCGAAACCCTGCGCGCCCGCATCCTCGGGGGCGCCGACTTCCAGACCGTGGCCAAGGAGTCTTCCGAAGACGCCAACAGCCGTGGCCAGGGCGGTGATCTGGGCTGGTTCCCGGCCGACGCCTTCGGCCCGGACTTCGGCAAGCAGGTTGAGAGCGTTGAAGATGGCGGCGTCAGCCCGGCCTTCCGCACCGACGCCGGCTGGCACATCGTGCAGCGCGTGGCGACCCGCCAGACCGACGTCAGCAGCGAAAGCCAGCGTGCGCAGATGCGCGAAACCATCGGCCGTCGCAAGCTGGAAGACGAGTACAACCGTTTCCTGCAGGAACTGCGTGGCGAAGCCTATGTCAGCTTCCGCATCGGCGACCGCGCCGAGAACACGGCCGCACCGCCGCAGCCCTGAGCCATGACTGCCCAGCTCGCTCTGGTACCGGGCGAGCCCTCCGGGATCGGCCCTGAACTCTGTGTCCGACTGGCGCAGCAGCCGCGCACCGATTGCCGGCTGCTTGCGTTTGCCGACCCCGCGACCCTTCGCGCCGCCGCCGCCGCGCTGCAGCTGCCACTGAATCTGCTGCCGGAAACCGCCGCGGCGGAGCACCCCGGCGACCTGCGCCTGCGCCCCGTTGCCAATGCCACCGCTTCCCGCTTTGGCCAGCCCGACCCGGCCAACGCCGCCGCGGTGATCGCGGCCCTGCTGCAAGCCGGAGCCGCCTGCCTGAGCGGCGAGCTGGACGGCGTGGTGACCGGCCCGGTGCACAAGGCCGTCATCAACCTGGGGGGCATTGCCTACAGCGGCACCACCGAGCTGCTCGCGCAGCAGGCCCGTTGCGAAGTGGTGATGATGCTCGCCAACGACACCCTGCGCGTGGCCCTGGCCACCACCCACCTGCCGTTGCGCGCCGTCGCCGATGCGATCACCGCGCCCGCACTGCGACAGAGCCTGGAGATCATCCATCGCGCCCTGCAGCGTGACTTCGGTCTGCAACAGCCGCGTATCGCCGTGCTCGGCCTGAACCCGCATGCGGGTGAGGAAGGACACCTGGGCATGGAAGAGATCGAGGTCATCATTCCGTTGCTGCAGCAGTTGCGCAGCGAGGGCATGCAGCTGATCGGCCCGGTGCCGGCCGATACCGCGTTTTTGCCGGGCAAGCTGGCCGGCTTCGATGCGGTGCTGGCGATGTACCACGACCAGGGCCTGCCGGTGCTCAAGTACAGCGGCTTCGAGCAGGCCGTGAACATCACCCTCGGGCTGCCGTATCCGCGCGTTGCGGTCGATCACGGCACCGCACTGGAACTGGCCGGCAAGGGCGTGGCCGACCCTTCCAGCCTGTTCGCCGCCACCCGTCTGTGCGCGCGTCTGGCCGCACAACGTAAACTGGGCGCATGAACCCCACACATTCCCCACGCGACGGCGCCGGCTTCCACGCGCCGCCGAAAAAATCGCTGGGCCAGCACTTCCTGGCCGACCGCACCTACGTCGACCGGATCGTCCGCGCGGTCAATCCCAAGGCCGGCGACCGGCTGGTGGAGATCGGCCCCGGCCAGGGCGCGATCACGCTGCCCATGCTGCGCCAGCATCCACAGCTGACGGTGATCGAGTTCGATCGCGACCTGATCGCCCCGCTCACGGAGGCCGCCGCCACGCTGGGCGAGCTGACCATCATCCATCGCGACGTGTTGCAGGTCGATTTCACCGAACTGGCTGCAGGTACGCAGATCCGGCTGGTCGGCAACCTGCCCTACAACATCTCCTCGCCGATCCTGTTCCATGCCCTGGAGCATGCCGCGGCGATCTCCGACATGACCTTCATGCTGCAGAAGGAAGTGGTGGACCGTATGGCGGCCGCACCGGGCAGCAAGGTCTATGGTCGCCTCAGCGTGATGCTGCAGGCCTGGTGCGAGGTGACCTCCTTGTTCGTGGTGCCGCCGGGCGCATTCCGGCCGCCGCCGAAGGTCGATTCGGCAGTGGTGCGGCTGGTGCCACGCGATCCTGCGCAGGTCGGCATCAACGACAAGGCACGCTTCGCCGAAGTGGTACGCGCCGCGTTCGGCCAGCGCCGCAAGACCCTGCGCAACGCGTTGAACGGTGTCTGCGATGCGGCCCAGTTCGAAGCCGCCGGCGTCCGCAGCGATGCCCGCGCCGAGCAACTGGAAGTTGCCGATTTCATCCGTCTGGCCAACACCGCACCTATTTGAGCGTTTCAATCCCCCGCTTTTGCTTACACTTGTGCGCATGGAAGATTCCCGCCATTACGCGATTGAAATCGAGGTTTCTCCGCGGTTTCTTGAAGAGCAGTCGGCACCCGACGAAGGCCGCTATGCGTTCGCCTATACGATCCGCATCCACAATCGCGGCAGCGTTGCCGCGCGCCTGATCGCCCGCCACTGGCGCATCACCGACGGCCAGGGCCGCGTGGAACAGGTGGATGGCGATGGCGTGGTCGGCGAGCAGCCGCGGCTGCGCCCCGGCGAGCAGTTCCATTACACCTCCGGGGTAATGCTGGAAACCGAGCACGGCACCATGCAGGGCCACTACGACATGCTGGCCGATGACGGCACCGAATTCGCCGCGCCGATCGCGCCGTTCGTGTTGTCCATTCCGCGGACGCTGCACTGATGGGAGCGCAGGCATGAGCGTGTGGGCCATCGGCGATCTGCAGGGCTGCTACGACGTCACCCAGCGGCTGCTGGAGAAGATCCGCTTCGACCCGGCAGTGGACAAGCTGTGGTTCTGCGGCGATCTGGTCAACCGCGGCGGGCAGTCGCTGGAAACGTTGCGGCTGGTGCACTCGCTGCGCGAGCACAGCCAGGTCGTGCTGGGCAACCACGACCTGTCACTGCTGGCCATCGGTGCCCGCAGCGAAGAGGAACAACGCAAGGTCAATCCCGATCTGCAACGCGTGGTGCTGGCCGAAGACCGCGACGAGCTGCTGACCTGGCTGCGTATGCAGAAACTGCTGCATGTCGACCGCAGCCTGGGCTGGATGATGATCCATGCCGGGCTGGCGCCGAAGTGGACCACCACATTGGCCGAAAAGCACGCCCGTGAGATCGAACAGCAGCTGCGCGGCGGCGGCTATCGCAAGCTGTTCCGCAACATGTATGGCGACAAGCCGAGCTGGTCACCGGGGTTGACCGGCTATGACCGCTCACGGGCGATCATCAACATCTTCACCCGCATGCGTTACTGCACCCCGCGCGGGCGCATCGCCATCGAGGAAAAAGGCACGCCGGGCACCCAGGCGCTGGGCGCCTATCCCTGGTTCGAGGTGCCGGGCCGGGCCGAGCGCGACCTCAAGATCGTCTGCGGCCACTGGTCCACCCTGGGGCTGACCATCACCCAGGGCGTGCACGCGATCGATACCGGCGCGGTGTGGGGCGGCAAGCTCACCGCATTGCAGCTGGACAGCGAGGAGCTGCGTGTCGTGCAGGTGCCCGGGCGCGAGGTTTCCGGGCCGCCGCCGATTCCGCGGGCGCCGCGCAAGCCCCGCCCGGACCGCCGCAATGACCGGCGTGGGCCACGCCCCGCACCGCCCGCCAGCGGCCGCTGACGCCGCCGGCCTCAGCGCCGGCGGTAATCGATGAAGTCATACGCCAAGGCGTGCCGTGCATCGGCCGCGTGCGATTCGCTCGCGGTGATCTGCCACGCCGAGGCGTCCAACTCCGGGAAATATGCATCGGCGCCGGGGACGCGCGTGTGCACATGGGTCAGATACAACCGGTCGGCCAGCGGCACCAGCAGCCGGTAGATTTCCCCACCGCCGATGACGCACAGCTCAGCGGCCGCCTCTGTCCCGGCGCGTTGCAGCGCCTGTTCAAAGGAGGCGACCGGCTCCATCCCGGCAAAGGGCACCGCGCCGCTGCGGGTCAGCACCAGATTCAACCGCCCCGGCAGCGCACGGCCCAGCGACTGCGCGGTCTTGCGCCCCATCAGGATCGGCTTGCCCAGCGTCAGCGCCTTGAACCGCCGCAGATCGGCGGGCAGATGCCACGGCATGCGGTTGTCCACGCCAATCGCGCGGTCATCGGCGAGCGCGGCCAGCAGCGAGACAGTGATCTTTTCCACGACAGACAGCGCTCACGACCCCAAGTCGCGCCATGATGGCATGTGCATCGGGGCAGGCGCCAACGCGCGCGCCACGCTTAGACCGCGATGGGCGCCTTGATGGCCGGGTGCGGGTTGTAGGCGTCGATCCGGATGTCGTCAAAGCCGAACCCGAACAGGTCCTTCACTTGCGGATTCAGCCACAGCTTCGGCAGCGCCCGCGGCGCGCGCGCCAACTGCTCGCGCGCCTGCGCGTAGTGGTTGGAATACAGGTGCGCATCGCCGAGGGTATGCACGAAATCGCCCACACCCAGGCCCGTCGCCTGCGCCACCATGTGCGTGAGCAAGGCATAGCTGGCGATATTGAACGGCACGCCGAGGAAGATATCGCCACTGCGCTGGTACAGCTGGCAACTGAGCTTGCCATTGACCACATAGAACTGGAACAGGCTGTGGCACGGCATCAACGCCATCTGCGACAGCTCGCCCACGTTCCAGGCACTGACCACCAGCCGGCGTGAGTCGGGATTGCGCTGGATCTCCTCGACCAGCCAGCGCATCTGATCCACTTCGCCGCCGTCGGCGGTGGCCCAGTGCCGCCACTGCTTGCCATACACCGGGCCGAGGTCGCCATTTTCGTCGGCCCATTCGTCCCAGATGGTGACCTTGTTCTGTTTCAGGTAGGCGATATTGGTCTCGCCGCGCAGGAACCACAGCAACTCGTGGATGATCGAGCGCAGATGCAGCTTCTTGGTGGTGACCAGCGGAAACCCCTGGCTGAGGTCGAAGCGCATCTGCCAGCCGAATACGCTGCGGGTACCGGTGCCGGTGCGGTCGGACTTTTCCGCGCCGTGCTCAAGCACATGCCGCAACAGGTCCAGATACTGCTTCATGCTTTTTCTCCCGCCGGCAACACCGGCTGCAGGATTGGCGCACGCCGCGACAGCAGCAGCAGCACCAGCCCCAGCACGATCAGCGGCAGGCTCAGGATCTGCCCGCGGGTGAGCCAACCGAAGGCGACATACAGCCCGTTGTCGGGCATGCGCACGAACTCGACCGCAAAGCGGAAGCAGCCGTACATCAGCGCGAACAGGCCCGCAACCGCATAGCGCGGGCGCGGCCTGGCCGACCAGCCCCACAGCACCACGAACATCACCACGCCCTCCAGCAGCGCTTCGTACAGCTGCGACGGATGCCGTGCGTACTGGTCCAGCGCACCAGTCGCGTACTGGGCCTGCAAGGTCGCCATATCCAGGCTGCGCAGCGGCTCGGGCAGGCCGCTGGGGAAGATCACCCCCCAGCCGGCCTGGGTGTACTTGCCCCACAGCTCGGCGCCGATGAAGTTGCCGATGCGGCCGAAAAACAGGCCCAGCGGCACCAGCGGCGCGACAAAATCGATGGTGTCGGCCAGATGCAGCCGGTGCTTGCGCGACCACCACCACGAAGCTGCCAGCACGCCCAGCAAGCCGCCGTGGAAGCTCATCCCGCCTTCCCACACCTTGAACAGCAGCAGCGGATTGGCAATGAATTCGGCGGTCGCATAGAACAGCATGTAGCCGATGCGCCCGCCCAGCACCACGCCGAGCATTGCGTAGAACAACAGGTCGGAAAAACCGTTGGCATCCACCCCGGGCAGGCGGCCGGCGCCAATCCGCCGACGCCCGAGGAACCAGGCCGAGCTGAAGCCCAGCAGATACATGATGCCATACCAGTGCACCTTGACCGGCCCCAGCGAAAGGGCGATCGGGTCGATATCGTGGAAATAGATCATGGATGCAGGCGCCTGACGGACAAGGGCCTATTCTCGGGGTAGCGCCCGGGATGCTCAACCACGCGGGCCTCAGCGCAGCAGCTGCGGGGTGTCCGGCAGCTCATTGGGTTCAGCCGCACCGGGCGTGGCCGGGAAGTGCTGGGCCAGCAGCGCGCATACGTCGGCCACCGCCTCGAGCACCGCCGCCTCCTGCTCGCCGCTGCGCATCCGCGCGCGTATCCGTTCGCATATCCGCTGCCATTGCGCCGCCGTTACCCGCGCCGACAGGCCGCGATCGGCAACGATCTCGATGGCATGGTCGGCCAGCAACAGATAGATCAGCACGCCGTTGTTGGCTTCGGTGTCCCAGGTCCTCAACACCGCAAAGGCATGTTCGGCGCGATGCCGCGGCGTCACCTTCTTCCACAACGCGCGCAGCGGCAGGTCGGGCTCGATCGCGAACATCACCTGCCCCCGGTGCCCCCGCTCTCCTTCGGCAATTGCCTGGGTGATGCGCTGCAGGCGATCCGGCGGAAACGCGCGATGCACCGAGGGCGCGAATATATGGCGCAGCCAGCGCATCACCAGCTCCCCGAGGCGCCACCGCCTCCAGAGCTGCCACCGCCGCCGGACCAGCCTCCGCCACCGAAACCGCCGCCTCCACCGAACCCGCCAAAACCACCGCCGCCCCATCCGCCATGACGGGCGAAGCGGCCCGGGCTGGCGCTGGAAAACCCCATCACCAGGCCGATCACGGCGGCCACGCCGCCGGCCAGCAACAGCGACGACAGCAGCCATGCGGCAACCCCTGCCGCACCGCCGGCAAGCACGCCACGGACCGGCCGTGGCAGCCCTGAAAAAATACCGCGCACCACGCTGGCGACCACCAGCCCCACCACCACCGCGAAGATCCAGACATCGCCGCCGCCTTCGCCGCGCGCCTCATGCCCGCTTACCGGTGGCGGCAGCTCTTCGCCATCGACCAGTTTCACCAGCACCGCCGTGGCCTCGGTGATGCCGCCGGCATAGTCGCCCGTGCGGAACTGCGGGGCCAGATATTCCTGGATCACGCGGTTGGCGATGGCATCGGGAATGGCGCCTTCCAGGCCGTATCCGGGCTGGATGCGCACCCGGCGATCGTCCTTGGCGACCACCAGCAGCACCCCGTCATCCACGCCTTTGCGCCCCAGCTTCCACTGGTCGAATACCCGTTGGGTGTATGTCTCGATCGGCTCGGGCATGGTGGTTGCCACGATCAACACCTGCAGCTGCGCGCCTTTGCGCTGCTGCAGCGCCTGCGCCTGCTGCGCCAGCGCCTGGGTCTGTGCCGGGGTCAGGGTGCCGGTGGTGTCGACCACCGGCGAATCCAGCGCCGGAATGGGCGCCAGTGTCTGCGCACCGGCCAGCCCGCAACTGAGCAGCAGCAACAGCAGGCATAAAAACGGCAGGCGCCGGTTCATCGCGGCCGGGTCAATGGGCCGGCGGCGGCGGCGGCGGCGGTGGC
>NZ_JAUJUJ010000164.1 GCF_030711595.1 Stenotrophomonas sp. YIM B06876 | reverse complement strand
CTTTCCAGCACCGTTCGGGCTGAGCTTGTCGAAGCCCCGCGCCTGGCGGCACATTTCAATTCAGAACCGTATGGAACGGCTCGCTGTGATCTGGCCCTTCGACAAGCTCAGGGCGAACGGGCGGCAGCTCACAGCGGAATGTTTCCGTGCTTGCGCCACGGGTTCTCCAGCTTCTTGTCGCGCAGCATGACCAGCGAGCGGCAGATGCGCTTCCTCGTCTCGTGCGGCAGGATCACGTCGTCGATGAAGCCGCGCGCGCCCGCCACGAAGGGGTTGGCGAAGCGCTCCTTGTATTCGGCCTCGCGGGCGGCGAGCTTGACCGGGTCGTTCTTGTCTTCGCGGAAGATGATCTCGACCGCACCCTTGGCGCCCATCACGGCAATCTCGGCGTTCGGCCACGCCAGGTTGACGTCGCCGCGCAGGTGCTTGGAGCTCATCACGTCGTACGCGCCGCCATAGGCCTTGCGCGTGATGACAGTGACCTTGGGCACGGTGCACTCGGCATAGGCATAGAGCAGCTTGGCGCCGTGCTTGATGATGCCGCCGTATTCCTGGCTGGTGCCGGGCATGAAGCCGGGCACGTCGACGAAGGTGATGACGGGAATGTTGAAGGCATCGCAAAAGCGCACGAAGCGCGCTGCCTTGATGCTGCTCTTGATGTCCAGGCAGCCGGCCAGCACCAGCGGCTGGTTGGCGACGATGCCCACGCTCTGCCCTTCCATGCGCGCAAAGCCGATGACGATGTTCTTGGCGTATTCGGGCTGCAGCTCGAAGAAGTCGCCGTCGTCCACGGTCTTGAGGATCAGCTCCTTCATGTCGTAGGGCTGGTTGGCGTTGGCCGGCACCAGGGTGTCCAGGCTCAGGTCGGCGCGGTCGGCCGGGTCGCCGCTGGGGCGCACGGGCGGCTTTTCGCGGTTGTTGAGTGGCAGGTAGTTGTAGAGGCGGCGCAGCATCATCAGCGCCTCGACGTCGTTGTCGAACGCCAGGTCGGCCACGCCGCTCTTGGTGGTGTGGGTGATGGCGCCGCCCAGCTCCTCGGCCGTCACTTCCTCGTGCGTCACGGTCTTGACCACCTCGGGGCCGGTGACAAACATGTAGCTGCTGTCCTTGACCATGAAGATGAAATCGGTCATGGCGGGCGAATACACGGCGCCGCCGGCGCTCGGGCCCATGATCATGCTGATCTGCGGCACCACGCCGCTGGCCAGCACGTTGCGCTGGAACACGTCGGCATAGCCGCCCAGCGACGCCACGCCCTCCTGGATGCGCGCGCCGCCCGAGTCGTTCAGGCCGATCACCGGCGCGCCGACCTTCATCGCCTGGTCCATCACCTTGCAGATCTTCTCGGCATGGGTTTCGGACAGCGCGCCGCCGAACACCGTGAAGTCCTGGCTGAAGACGAACACCAGGCGGCCGTTGATCATGCCGTAGCCGGTGACCACGCCGTCGCCCGGGATCTTGCTGTCTTCCATGCCGAAGTCGGTGCAGCGGTGCTCGACGAACATGTCCCACTCTTCAAAGGTGCCGTCGTCCAGCAGCAGCTCGATGCGCTCGCGCGCCGTGAGCTTGCCCTTGCCGTGCTGGGCGTCGATGCGCTTCTGCCCACCGCCCAGGCGCGCCAGGGCGCGCTTCTTTTCCAGTTGCTCCAGGATGCTTTGCATGGTTCGTCCTTGTTGAATTCGTTTGCTATTTATTCAGTAGCTGCCAGCGCTTGCCCCACATGGGCTGCAAGCAGA
>NZ_JAUJUJ010000163.1 GCF_030711595.1 Stenotrophomonas sp. YIM B06876 | reverse complement strand
CGCGTGGATCACCCGGGCGCCCTCGGCGCTGCCCTTTGCCGCCGGTGACCCGGCCCCGCAGGCGCTGGATGCCGCCGGGATCGAGGCGGTGGTCGAGGCGTTCGTGGCGGCGGCCCGCCGCGCCGAACGCCTGGGTCTGGAGCTGATCGAGCTGCATGCCGCGCATGGCTACCTGCTGCACCAGTTCCTGTCGCCGCTGAGCAACCAGCGCCAGGACGCGTACGGCGGTTCGCTGGAAAACCGCCTGCGGCTGCTGGTGCAGGTGTTCGACGCGGTGCGCGAGGCGGTGTCGGACAGGATCGCCGTGGGCGTGCGCATTTCGGCCACCGACTGGGTCGAAGGCGGCTGGGACCTGCCGCAGAGCATGGCGCTGGCGCAGGTGCTCGATGCCCGTGGTTGCCAGTTCGTGCACGTCTCCAGCGGCGGTCTGGACCGGCGCCAGCAGATTCCGCTGACGCCGGGTTACCAGGTGCCGTTTGCCGAGGCGATCAAGACGGTGGTGGGCATGCCGGTGATCGCGGTGGGCCAGATCACCGAGCCGCAGCAGGCCGAGCTGATCCTGGAAAAGCGCCAGGCCGATGCGGTGGCGCTGGCCCGCGGCATCCTCTACGACCCGCGCTGGCCGTGGCACGCCGCCGCCGCGCTGGGCGACAAGGTCACCCCGGCGCCGCAGTACGCGCGGTGCGAGCCGGCTTCGGCGCGCGGACTGTTCACCCGCTGAGGGGTGGTTGCAGCTGATATCGACGCGGGACAGCCGGGCGCATCGCCTAGATTTGGGCCGATGCGCCCCGATTACATCCTCACCCTGTCCTGCCCGGACCGTACCGGCATCGTCTACCGCGTGTCCGGCCTGCTGTTCGAGCACGGCTGCAACATCCTCGATTCGCAGCAGTTCGGCGACGAGGAAAGCGGGCTGTTCTTCCTGCGGGTGCATTTCGACCTGGAGCGGGCCGCGGCCATCGCGGAACTGGAAGCGCAGGTGCGCGTACTGGCCGCGGATTTCCGCATGCAGTGGCGGCTGCACGATCCCCGCCGCCGCGCGCGGCTGCTGGTGCTGGTCAGCAAACAGGGGCATTGCCTGAACGATCTGCTGTTCCGCAGCCACAGCCGCCAGTTGCCGGTGGAGATCGCCGCGGTCGCGTCCAATCACGCCGATTTCGCCGCGCTTTCCCGGTCCTGCGGCATACCGTTCCACCACCTGCCGGTCACGGCCGACACCCGCGCGCAGCAGGAGCGGCAGCTGCTGGAGCTGGTCGAGCGCGAGCAGATCGACCTGGTGGTGCTGGCGCGCTACATGCAGATCCTGTCGCCGCGGCTGTGCCAGGCGCTGGCCGGACGCGCGATCAACATCCACCACAGCTTCCTGCCCAGCTTCAAGGGCGCGCAGCCGTACCACCAGGCCCACGCGCGCGGGGTCAAGATCATCGGCGCCACCGCGCACTACGTCACCGGCGAGCTGGACGAAGGCCCGATCATCGAACAGGACGTGGCGCGGGTGGACCATGCGATGACGCCGCGGGATCTGGTGCGGCTGGGCAGCGATACCGAATCCCAGGTGCTGGCCCGGGCCGTGCGCCGGCATGTCGAACACCGCATCCTGCTCAATGGCCATCGCACGGTGGTGTTCCGCTGAGCGCAGGCGGGCGGTCCGGCAGCGGGCAATCGCTGTCGCCGGCACGCGGCGCGCAATCGCCTGGATCAGCCGCTGCGCCGCAGTTGCCGCGGCCCCGGCGCTGCGCTCACCGCCGGTCCCGT